>CAWEOX010000001.1:0-89411 GCA_963810845.1 uncultured beta proteobacterium
ACTCGATCGTCGCCGGCGGCTTGCTCGAGATGTCGTAGACGACGCGGTTGATGCCGCGCACCTCGTTGATGATCCGGCTCGAGACCTTCGCGAGCAGGTCGTACGGCAGCGGCGCCCAGTGGCGGTCATGAAGTCGGTGGTCTGCACCGCGCGCAGCGCGACGACGTGCTCGTAGGTCCGGCCGTCGCCCATCACGCCGACCGAGCGCACCGGCAGGAACACCGCGAACGCCTGCGCGGTGGCGTCGTACCAGCTGCGGCCGTCGGCGTCGCGGGCGAGCCGCAGCTCGTCGATGAAGATCGCATCGGCGCGGCGCAGCAGATCGGCGTGCTCGCGCTTCACTTCGCCCAGGATGCGCACGCCGAGCCCCGGGCCGGGGAACGGGTGGCGGAACACCATCTCGCGCGGCAGCCCCAGCGCGAGGCCGAGCTCGCGCACCTCGTCCTTGAAGAGCTCGCGCAGCGGCTCCAGCAGCTTCAGATGCAGCGTCTCGGGCAGCCCGCCGACGTTGTGGTGCGACTTGATGGTGTGCGCCTTCTTGGTCTTGGCGCCCGCCGACTCGATCACGTCGGGGTAGATCGTGCCCTGCGCGAGCCAGCGCGGCACCTCGTGCGAGCTTCGCCGCCTCGCGCTGGAAGACGTCGACGAACAGCTTGCCGATGATGCGGCGCTTCTGCTCGGGGTCGGTCGACGCCGGCGAGCGCCGCGAGGAGCTCGGCGCCGGCATCGACGTGGATCACGCGCACGCCGAGGTTGCGCGCGAAGGTGTCCATCACCTGCTCGGCCTCGTTCAGGCGCAGCAGGCCGTGATCGACGAACACGCAGGTGAGCTGGTCGCCGATCGCGCGGTGGATCAGCGCCGCGGCGACCGACGAATCGACGCCGCCGGACAGGCCGAGGATCACGTCGTCGGTGCCGACCTGCGCGCGGATCGCGCCGACCGCCTCGGCGACGTAGTCGGTCATGTTCCAGTCTTCGCCGCAGCCGCAGATCTCGTGCGCGAAGCGGGCGAGGATCGCGGCGCCCTGGCGGGTGTGCGTGACCTCGGGGTGGAACTGCACCGCGTAGAAACGCCGCGACTTCGTCCGCCATCGCCGCGATCGGCGCAGGCGTCGCTCTCGCCGATCAGCTTGAATCCCGGCGGCATCGCGGTGACCTTGTCGCCGTGGCTCATCCAGACGTCGAGCAGGCCGTGGCCGGCGGCGTTGGCGCGGTCCTGGATGCCGCGGAACAGCGCCGAGTGCCCGCGCGCGCGGACCTCGGCGTAACCGAACTCGCGCACGTTGCCGGCCTCGACCTCGCCGCCGAGCTGCGCGGCCATCGTCTGCATCCCGTAGCAGATGCCGAGCACCGGCACGCCCTGCGTCCACACGGCGTCCGGCGCGCGCGGCGAATCGCCGTCGGTGACGCTGTTCGGGCCGCCGGACAGGATGATGCCCCGCGGCGCGAAGGCGCGCACGAAGGCGTCGCCGGCGTCGAACGGATGGATCTCGCAGTACACGTGCATCTCGCGCAGCCGGCGCGCGATCAGCTGCGTGTACTGCGCGCCGAAGTCGAGGATCAGGATCTTCGAGTGGCGAAGCGCGGCCATCGCGGTCAGCGGCGGCCAGTGGCGAGCTGCGTCTCAGCCCGCTCCATCGCACGGCGACGCGCCCTTCGGCGGCTTCCCGCGCGCTCAGTCGACACGATAGTTCGGCGCTTCCTTGACGATCTGCACGTCGTGCACGTGCGACTCGCGGACGCCGGCCGAGGTGATCTCGACGAACTCGGCGCGCGTGCGCAGCTCGTCGATCGTCGGGCAGCCGCAGTAGCCCATCGCCGCGCGCAGCCCGCCCATCAGCTGGTGGATCACCGCGGACAGCGCGCCCTTGTACGGCACGCGGCCCTCGATGCCCTCGGGGACCAGCTTCTCCGCGGCGCCCTCGCCTTCGGCGTCCTGGAAGTAGCGGTCGGAGCTGCCCTGCTGCATCGCGCCGAGCGAGCCCATGCCGCGGTAGCTCTTGTACGAGCGGCCCTGGTAGAGCTCGATCTCGCCGGGGGATTCCTCGGTGCCGGCGAACAGGCTGCCCAGCATCACGCAGTTGGCGCCGGCGGCGATGCGCCTTGGCGATGTCGCCGGAATAGCGGATGCCGCCGTCGGCGATCGACCGGCACGCCGATGCCCGGCCACGCCGTCGAGCGCGGCCTGGATCGCCGAGATCTGCGGCATGCCGACGCCGGCGACGATGCGCGTCGTGCAGATCGATCCGGGGCCGATGCCGACCTTGACGCGCGTCGGCGCCGTGATCGGCGAGCGCCTGCGCGCCGGCGGCCGTCGCGACGTTGCCGCCGATCGACCTGCACCTGCGGGATAGCGCTTCTTCACCCACTGCGACGCGGTCGAGCACGCCCTGCGAATGGCCGTGCGACGTGTCGACGACGATCACGTCGACGCCGGCGGCGGCCAGCGCCTCGACGCGCTCTTCGGTGTCGCCGCCGGTGCCGACCGCGGCGCCGGCGCGCAGCCGGCCGAGGTCGTCCTTGCACGCGAGCGGATGCTCGGTCGACTTGAGGATGTCCTTGACGGTGATGAGGCCGCGCAGCTCCATGTCGCCGTTGACGACCAGCACGCGCTCGAGCCGGTGCTGGTGCATCAGCGCCTTCGCCTGCTCGAGGTCGGTGCCTTCGCGGCACCGTGACCAGGCGATCGCCCTTGGTCATGATGTTGGCGACCGGCTGGTCGAGGTTCGTCTCGAAGCGCGTGTCGCGATTGGTGACGATGCCGACGACCCGCTTGCCCTCGACCACCGGCAGGCCCGGAGAAGCGATGCTGGCGCTTCAGCGCCAGCACTTCGCGCACCGACATCGTCGGCGGGATCGTGATCGGGTCCTTGACCACGCCGCTCTCGAAGCGCTTGACCTTGGCGACTTCGGCCGCCTGCTTCGCCGGCGACATGTTCTTGTGCACGACGCCGAGCCCGCCTTCCTGCGCGATGGCGATCGCGAGGCGGGCGTCGGTCACCGTGTCCATCGCCGCCGACAGCAGCGGGATGTTGAGCGTGATGCTGCGGGTGAGGCGGGTCTGGAGGCTGACGTCGCGGGGAACGACGAGGGAATGCGCGGGGACCAGCAGGACATCATCGAAGGTGAGCGCTTTCCGGACGACACGCATAAGCAATTTCTCCTGCGCGCAAAAACGGATTATACCCGCATCGAGCAGCGCGACCAACGCGCCTGCGCGTGCCGCGCGTCTGGGCCGCACGCTGCGCATCGTCGGCACCGCGCGCGACGGCACCGCGCGGTTGACGTTCCGGCGTCTTGGATTACTTTGCCATTGTCATAACTGTCGAGGATCACCCGTGACGCGCTTTCGGACGGACCACACCGCGCCCTGCAATGCCGCTGCCTGCGCGCGGCAACGCGCGCGTTCGATCGCGCATCGCGCTCGCCGTCGCGCTGGCGGCGATCGCGGCGCTCGCGGCTGGCCGCGCCGGCGGGCGCGACGATGTACAAGTGGGTCGACGAGAACGGCCGCGTCGTCTATTCGGACCAGCCGCCGCCCGCCAACGTCAAATCGGAGATCGTCAAGCCGCCGCCGCCGCCGGCCAATCCCAACGCCGCGAAGGAGCTCGCCGACAAGGAGCTCGAGATCAAGCAGCGCGACAAGAAGCGCGCCGAGGAAGCGCAGGCCGCCGAAAAGGCGCGGGCGGACGCCGAGCGGCGGCGCGAGAACTGCGTGCAGGCGCGCGGGCAGCTCCAGGCGCTGCAGCAGAAGGGCGAAGCGTCGTCCGCTACAACGAAAAGGGCGAGAAGGCATCTACCTCGACGAGACGCGCGGCGCGAGGCGATCGAGCGGCAGCAGCAGGCGGTGCGCGAGAACTGCCCACGGAGCTGACGCGCAGCCGCGCGATCGCCGGCGTCGCAGCGTACCCCGGCGTTACTTCTTCTCCAGGTTGGCCTGGTTGATCTTGACGTCGGCCTTGGCCTTGAGCGTCGCGAGATACGCGTTGAGCAGCTCGCGGCCGACCTGGTCGCCGATCTGCGTGCTGGCGGCGGTCAGCTTGGCGGGGTCCGCCGCCGGCGGATCGATCACCTTCGCGAGCTTGTAGATCGAGAAGCCGCCGCGCTCGTTCGGCGCGCCGGCGTACTGCGGCAGCTTGGCCGGATCGAGCTGGAAGATGCGGTTCAGCGCGTCCGGCGAGAATCCCGGCTGCACCTCGTTGCGCGAGAGCGTCACCTGCGGCGCGAAAGTCACGCCCGCCTCCTTGTCGCTCTTGCCCTGCTCCAGCAGCGCGAGCTTTTCGCGGCCCGCCTTCTGCGCCAGCTCGCTCGCCGCCTTGCGCGCGAGCTGCGGCGGATCTCCTCCTGCGACGTCGGCGAACGGCCGCACGCGCGGCCGGCTTGTACTCGACGATCGCGGCCCGCCATCAGCGTGTTCGGCCCGACCTCGATCGCCTCGGTGTTGCGCTTGCCCTGCATCGATTCCGGGCTGAAAACAGCGCCTGCACGAATTTCGCGTTGCCCTGGGCCAGCGCCTGCGCCTGCGTGCGCGTGATGAGCGGCGTGGTCTGCACCGTGAGGCCGAGCGCCTTGGCCGCGCCCTGCAGCGAATCGGCCTGCTCGTAGACGAGGTTCTGGAACTGGTCGGCGGCGGTCGCGAACTTCTGCGCGGCCTTCTGCCGCTTGCAGGTCGGCCTCGATCTGCGCCTTCACTTCCTCGAACGGCCGCACCTTCGCCGGCTTGATCGCGTTGAGCTTGATCACGTGATAGCCGAAATCGGTCTCGACGGGACCGACGATGTCGCCGACCTTCATCGCGAACACCGCGTCGTCGAACGGCTTCACCATGTTGCCGCGGCCGAACGCGCCGAGGTCGCCGCCCTGCGCCGCCGAGCCCGGATCCTGCGAATACTGCTTGGCGAGCTCGCCGAACTTCGCCGGATTGGCCTTCGCCTGCGCGATCAGGTCCTCGGCCTTTTTCTTCGCCGCCGCCTTGTCGTCGGGCTGGCGTCGGGCTTGACCGCGATCAGGATGTGCGAGGCATCGCGCTCCTCGGCCTTCGTGTACGGCTTGATGTTGTTCTCGTACTGCGCCTTGACTTCGGCGGGGTCGACGTGCCGACCTGGCCGGCGAGCGCATCCGGCGTCAGCACCAGGTACTCGATCTTCGCCTGCTCGGGCGTCTGGAACGCCGCGGCATTGGCGTCGTAGATAGGCCTTGACCGCGGCGTCGTCGATCTTGACGCCGTCCATGAACGGCTCGGGATCGATCGCGGCGGCCTGCGACTTCGCGCTGCTGCTCGAGCAGGCCGAGGTAGCGCTCGCCGCTCGCGCGCGCGACGATGTTGCCGACCGCGACCGGCTCCTGCAGCGGCGCGAGCAGCAGGTCCTGGCGCAGCCGGTCCTCGAATCCCGCCGGCGTCATGTTCTGGGCGGCGAGCGCCTGCCGGTAGCGCTCCAGCGAGAACTTGCCCGTTGTCCTGGAACGCCGGCAGCTCGGCGATGAACTGCTGGAGCTGCCCGTCGGAGACGCGGAACGACTCCGCGCCGCGCCTTGTCCTGCATCAGCTGCCGGTTGATGAGCTGCTCCAGCACCGAGAAGCGGACCTCGGGATTGTCGAACATCGTCGGGTCGTAGTTGGCGCCGAGCTGCGCCCGCATGCGCTCCTGCTGCTCGGCGATCGCGGCGTTGAACTCGGCCTGCGTGATCTTCTCGCCGGCGACCGTGCGACGTCCGGCGTCGCGCCGCCCTGGCGGAAGTAGTAGTCGACGCCGAAGAACGCGAACGGCAGCGTGATCAGCGCCAGGATGACCTGGACCATTCGCTTGTGCTTGCCGATGAAATCGAACATGCGCGTGTGCTCGTGAGTCGGCGCCGCGACGCCATTGGGTCCGCACCCGCGGAACCGGAATCCGCGGTCCGGGGCCCGCGGCGGCGGATATCAAAAAGGGCGAACTCGCGTTCGCCCTTCGTTATTGGCGGAGTGGACGGGACTCGAACCCGCGACCCCCGGCGTGACAGGCCGGTATTCTAACCAACTGAACTACCACTCCTCGAAGACCGGTCCGCGCAGCGCGAATGGTGGGTGCTGAGAGGCTCGAACTCCCGACATTCGCCTTGTAAGGGCGACGCTCTACCAACTGAGCTAAGCACCCCGCCGGCGCCGGGATCGCGGCACACCCCCGCAGTTCCCTGCAAGCGCAGACAAACAAGTCGATTAGTTTACCGCATCCTTCAAGGCTTTGCCAGCGCGGAACTTCGGCACCTTGGCCGCGCGGATCCGGATCGTGTCGCCGGTGCGCGGATTCCGGCCCTGGCGCGCCGTGCGTTTGCCGACGTAGAACGAACCGAACCCCACCAGGGTCACGACATCGCCTTTGCGCAGCGATGTCTTGATCGCGCTCACCGCCGCATCGAGCGCGCGTCCGGCGGCCGCTTTGGAAATATCCGCGTGCTTGGCGATCGCGTCGATCATTCCGGATTTGTTCACGAGGCCCCCTGTGTTGCGCGTCGTTGATTAGGTAACGTCCGATCGTGCCGGCCGACAGGGTGTTATAACAATCGCCATTTCACGGTGTCAACCGGCAATGCGCGTCGCATTGCGCGCGCGCAAGGATTGTTCATCGGGAGCGCACACTGGCGCGGGTTTTGCGTGCTGCCGCGATGCGCGAACACATCGCGGCAACAGGCTGCGCCGATTGCGAAATCGCCGACGCAGCGGCGGCGTCAGTGCTTGATCACGACGACGTTGTCGGTGGGCTCTTCGGTCGGCGCGGTGGCCGGTACCGCGGCGGCGACGTCACTCACGCCTTCGAGCAGCGGCGTGGGCAGCCGCTCGAGCGCGGCTTCGAGCACCTGCTCGATCCACCGCACCGGGCGGATCTCGAGCCGGTTCTTGATCTCGTCGGGAATCTCCGCGAGATCCTTGACGTTTTCCTCGGGTATCAGCACGATCTTGATCCCGCCGCGGCCGGCCGCCAGCAGTTTCTCCTTGAGACCGCCGATCGGCAGCACCTCGCCGCGCAGCGTGATCTCGCCCGTCATCGCGACGTCGGCGCGCACCGGCACGCCGGTCAGGATCGACACGATCGCGGTGGCGATCGCCACCCCGGCCGAGGGTCCGTCCTTCGGCGTCGCGCCCTCCGGCAGGTGAATATGGAGGTCGGTCTTCTGGTAGAAATCCTGCGCGATGCCGAGCGCCATGGAACGATGGCGCACCACCGAGAGCGCCGCGGCGATCGACTCGTTCATGACCTCGCCCAGCTTGCCGGTCGTCGTGGTCTTGCCCTTGCCCGGCAGCGCGACGGCCTCGATCGTCAGCAGGTCGCCGCCGACCTCGGTCCAGGCGAGGCCGGTGACCTGCCCGACCTGGTTCTTCTTCTCCGCCATGCCGTAGGTGAAGCGGCGCACGCCCAGGTACTTGTCGAGATTCTTCGCGGTGATCTCGACCGGACCCTTGGCCCTGCGCGCCTTGCCTTCGCTTTCCTTCAGCAGCAGGCCCTTGACCACCTTGCGGCAGATCTTGCTCACCTCGCGCTCGAAGCTGCGCACGCCGGCTTCGCGCGTGTAATAGCGCGCGATGTCGCGCAGCGCCGACTCGGCCATGTGCAGCTCGGCCTGCTTCAGACCGTTGTTCTTCATCTGCTTGGGCAGCAGGTACTGCCGGGCGATCGCGACCTTCTCGTCCTCGGTGTAGCCGGCGAGGCGGATGACCTCCATCCGGTCGAGCAGCGGCGCCGGGATGTTGAGCGTGTTGGCGGTGGCGACGAACATCACGTCGGACAGATCGAACTCGACCTCGACGTAGTGGTCGACGAACGTGTTGTTCTGCTCGGGATCGAGCACCTCGAGCAGCGCCGACGACGGGTCGCCGCGGAAGTCCTGCCCCATCTTGTCCACTTCGTCCAGCAGGAACAGCGGATTGCGCACGCCGACCTTCGACATGTTCTGCAGGATCTTGCCGGGCATCGAGCCGATGTACGTGCGCCGATGGCCGCGGATCTCGGCCTCGTCGCGCACGCCGCCCAGGCTCATCCGCACGAACTTGCGGTCGGTGGCCTTGGCGATCGACTGGCCGAGCGAGGTCTTGCCCACGCCGGGCGGGCCGACGAGGCAGAGAATCGGCGCCTTCAGCTTGTCGACGCGCTGCTGCACCGCGAGGTACTCGACGATGCGCTCCTTGACCTTCTCGAGGCCGTAATGGTCGGCGTCGAGGACCTTCACCGCCGCCGCGAGGTCCTTGCTGATCTTGCTCTTCTTCTTCCACGGCAGCGCGACCAGCGTGTCGATGAAGTTGCGCACGACCGTCGCCTCGGCCGACATCGGCGACATCATCTTGAGCTTCTTCAGCTCGGCGATCGCCTTGCCCTCGGCCTCCTTCGACATCCGGGCGGCCTTGATCTTCTTCTCGACCTCGTCGAGGTCGGCGTTCTCGTCGCCCTCGCCCAGCTCCTTCTGGATCGCCTTCACCTGCTCGTTCAGGTAGTACTCGCGCTGGCTCTTCTCCATCTGCCGCTTCACGCGGCCGCGGATGCGCTTCTCGACCTGCAGGATGTCGACCTCGCCTTCCAGCAGTCCGAGCAGGTGCTCGAGCCGCTTGGCGACGTCGCCCATTTCGAGGATTTCCTGCTTCTGCTCGAGCTTGAGCGGCAGATGCGCCGCGATCGCGTCGGCGAGGCGGCCGCCGTCGTCGATCCCGGACATCGAGGTCAGGATCTCGGGCGGGATCTTCTTGTTGAGCTTGACGTACTGGTCGAACTGCGCGAGCAGCGCCCGGCGCATCGCCTCGACCTCGTGCGCGGGCCCGGGCTCGCCGGCGAGCGTCATCGCCTCGGCCGACAGGTACTCGCCTTCGTCGTCGATGCGCACGATCTGCGCGCGCTGCGTGCCCTCGACTAGCACCTTCACCGTGCCGTCGGGCAGCTTCAGCATCTGCAGCACCGTCGCGACGCTGCCGATCGGGTAGAGATCCTCGGCCGCGGGATCATCCTTCGCCGCCGATTTCTGGGCGACGAGCAGGATGTTCTTGCCCGCGTCCATCGCGACGTCGAGCGCCTTGATCGACTTGGGCCGCCCGACGAACAGCGGGATGACCATGTGCGGGAATACGACGACGTCGCGCAGCGGCAGGAGCGGCAGCGACGAGGTTTCGACGGGAAGTGCGGAATCAGTGGCCATGGGGCAGCCCTTTGCAGAATGGGTTCGAATCGTACATGCGGCCGTCGGGAGACGAAAACAAGCGGCCGGCCGAGCGCCGCGAAGTGCCCGCGCTCCGGCGAGCGGTCAGGAGTGCGCCGACGCCACCTTCGGCGCGTCGGCGAACATCAGCAGCGGCTTGCCGTCGTTGGTGATCGTGGCCTCGTCGACCACGACGCGGACAAGGTCATTGTGCGAAGGGAGGTCGTACATCACGTCGAGCAGAACCTGCTCGAGAATCGAACGCAGGCCCCGCGCGCCGGTCTTGCGGGCGAGCGCCTTGCTGGCGATCGCGCGCAGCGCGGGTTCGCGGATCTCGAGCTCGACGCCCTCCATCCGGAACATCTTCTGGTATTGCTTCAACAGCGCATTCTTCGGCTCGACCAGGATCTCGATCAGCGCGCCCTCGTCGAGCTCCTCGAGCGTCGCGACCACCGGCAGGCGGCCGACGAATTCGGGGATGAGGCCGAACTTGATCAGGTCCTCGGGTTCCGCCTCGCGCAGCAGCGCGCTCACGTTCTTGCGGTCGTCGGGGCGAGAGCACCTCGGCGCCGAAGCCGATGCCCGTCTTGGCGGTGCGCTGCCGGATGATCTTCTCGAGGCCGTCGAACGCGCCGCCGCAGACGAACAGGATGTTGGTCGTGTCGACCTGCACGAACTCCTGGTTCGGGTGCTTGCGCCCGCCCTGCGGCGGCACCGACGCGATCGTGCCCTCGATCAGCTTGAGCAGCGCCTGCTGCACGCCCTCGCCGGAGACGTCGCGGGTGATCGACGGGTTGTCGGACTTGCGCGAGATCTTGTCGATCTCGTCGATGTAGACGATCCCGCGCTGCGCCTTCTCGATGTCGTAGTCGCACTTCTGCAGGAGCTTCTGGATGATGTTCTCGACGTCCTCGCCGACGTAGCCCGCCTCGGTCAGCGTCGTCGCGTCGGCGATCACGAACGGGACATCGAGCAGCCGCGCGAGCGTCTGCGCAAGCAGCGTCTTGCCCGATCCCGTAGGGCCGATCAGCAGGATGTTGCTCTTGGCGAGCTCGACCTCGTCGTCCTTGCCGCCCGATGATTCCAGCCGCTTGTAGTGGTTGTAGACTGCAACCGACAGAATTTTCTTGGCGAGGTCCTGGCCGATCACGTACTGGTCGAGGATCTGCCGGATCTCGTGCGGTGTCGGCAGCTTGCTCTTGTCGGTGCGCGCCGACTCCGCCGTAGCGCCTTCCTCGCGGATGATGTCGTTGCAAAGCTCGATGCACTCGTCGCAGATGAACACCGACGGGCCGGCGATCAGCTTGCGCACCTCGTGCTGGCTCTTGCCGCAGAAGGAGCAGTAAAGCAGTTTGTCGCCGGAAGATTTTTCGGCCATGCAACGACTCGCAGGGTGAAACCCGTGGGGAAACTCTACGCGCTCTCGCCCCGTTTCTGCAAGACCTTGTCCACGATGCCGTACTCCTGCGCCGCCTCGGCCCACAGGAAATTGTCGCGGTCGTGGTCCTGCTCGACCTGCTCGACGGAGCGGCCGGTGAATTTCGCCATCAGCGTGATGAACCGGCGCTTCAAGTCGATCACGTACTGGGCGTGGCGCTCGATGTCCGAGACCTGGCCCGAGAATCCGCCGGACGGCTGGTGGATGAGGATCGTGGAGTTGGGCAGCGCGAACCGCTTGCCCTTGGCGCCGGCCGCGAGCAGGAACGCGCCCATGGACGCCGCCATGCCGACGCACAGCGTCGACACGTCGGGCTTGATGAACTGCATCGTGTCGAAGATCGCCATGCCCGCCGAGACCGATCCGCCCGGCGAGTTGATGTAGAAATGGATGTCCTTGTCCGGGTTCTCGGATTCGAGGAACAGCATTTGCGCGACGATCAGGTTGGCCGTCGAGTCGTTGACCGGCCCCACGAGGAATACGACGCGCTCCTTCAGCAGGCGCGAGTAGATGTCGTACGCGCGCTCGCCGCGTCCGCTCTGCTCGATCACCATCGGGACGAGGCCGAGCGCCTGCGGTTCGTGCAGCGGCCGATCAAAGGTTGCGGGCGTAGGGGTCATGGGTTCAGGTGGGCAAATTGGCAGGGTGGAAAGACGGTACGTTTTCGCAAGGAATCCCGTCGGTCCCGGCCGGCGGGTGACCGCGCGACGGGGGCCGGAGCGGTGCGCCGCGCGCTCAGCCGCGCGCCGGGCCCATCAACTCCGCGAACGTCGTGGGGGTATCTTCGACCTTGGCCTGGGCAAGCACCCAGTCGACGACATTGCGTTCGACTGCCAGCGCCTCGAATTCGTTCAGGCGCTCCGCCTTCTCGTAGTGCCAGCGGACGACGGCGTCGGGCTGTTCGTAGGTCTGCGCGGCCTCCTGCACCAGCGCCTTCACCTGCTCGGGCTTCGCCTCCAGCCCATGCAGGCGCACGACTTCGCCGAGTGCCAGGCCGAGCGCGACGCGGTCCTCGGCATTGGCGCGGAACATCTCGGCGCCGAGCTTGATGTCTTCGGGCTTCATTCCCTGTTGCTGCATTTCGGCGGCCATGCGCCGCGCCATGTTCTGCGCCTCCGCCTCGACCAGCGAGCGCGGGACCGCGAACAGCGCATTCTTTCGCAGCGCACCGAGCGCCTGCTCCTTGACCTTGGCCTCGATCTTGCGCTTCAACTCGAGCCGGAGGTTGGCCGCGATCTCGGCTTTCAGCTCGTCGATGTCGCCGCTCGCCACGCCGAACGCGCGCGCGAACTCGGCATCGACTTCGGGCAGCACGGGCACCGACACCGCGTGCACCTGCAGCGTGAATTCGGCTTCCTTGCCGGCGACGTCCTTGCCGTGGTAATCGGCGGGGAACGTGAGCCGGAAGACCTTCGTTTCGCCGGCCTGCATGCCGGTGACGGCGGCTTCGAACTCCGGCAGCATCCGGCCCTCGCCGAGGATGATGGTGAAGTCCTTCGCCTGGCCGCCCGGGAATTCCTCGCCGTCGATGCGGCCGCTGAAATCGACCTTGACGTGATCGCCGTGCGTCGCCGGCCGCCCGGCCGGTTCGAAGGTCGCCCGCTGCCTGCGCAATACCTCGATCGTGTCGGTGACGTCGGCGGGCCCCACTTCGGCGACCGGCCGCGTGATCGTCACCGTGGACAGGTCGCCGAGACGGATCTCGGGATAGACCTCGAACACCGCCGAGAACTCGAGCTGATCGTTGCCCGCAGAGGGCGCCGCCTTCGGCTCGATGCGCGGATAGCCGGCGACGCGCAGGTTCTGGTCGCGAACGGCGTCGTTGAACGTCGCCTGGACGGTGTCCGAAATGACGTCCGAGCGAACCTGCGGCCCGTACTGCTGCGCGACCATCTTCATCGGCACCTTGCCCGGCCGGAATCCGGGGACCTTGACGTTCTTCGCGAGCCGCGCGAGTCGCTTCGCGACCTCGCTTTCGATCGCGGTGAGCGGAACGGCGACGTTGAGGCGCCGTTCCAGCTGGCCGAGTGTTTCCAGGCTCGTTTGCATGTGCGTCGAATCCTTGCTAGATTGCTTTCATGGTGCGAAAGGGGGGACTCGAACCCCCATGGGCTGCCCCGCTGGATCCTAAATCCAGTGCGTCTACCAATTCCGCCACTTTCGCAGCCGCTTTCGCCGAACGGGCTAGTATAGCCGAAAATGGGCGGCACCTGCCAGCAGGACAGGCCGGCGGGCAGCGTCGTGGCCCGCAGGCAAACGTATCCTTTCGGCAAGTTATGTGCCGTTGCCCGTGTCGGCCGCCCATTACGAAAACTTTCCCGTCGCCTCGTTCCTCGTTCCGCGACGCCTGCGGCGGGCGGTCCTCGCGATCTACCGCTTTGCGCGCGCCGCCGACGACGTCGCCGACGAGGGCACGGCGCCGGCGGCCGAGCGCCTGGTCGCGCTCGACCGCATCGGCCGCGCCCTCGACCGGGCGGTGGCGGGCGCGCCGGCACCGGACGACCCGTTTCCCGGCCTCGCGGCCGTCATCGCGCGGCATGCACTGCCCCGCGAGCTGTTCGATGACCTCCTGTCGGCATTCCGGCAGGACGTCACGACGCTGCGCTATCCTGCGTATGGGGACGTCCTCGACTACTGCCGGCGCTCCGCCAATCCGATCGGCCGGCTCCTCCTGCACCTCTACGACGCGGTCACACCCGCCAATCTCGCGCATTCCGACTCGATCTGCACGGGCCTGCAACTCGTGAACTTCTGGCAGGACATCGCGATCGACTGGCGCAAGCAGCGGGTCTATCTGCCGCAGGAGGACCTGGCCCGCTTCGCGGTGTCCGAGGCCCACATTGCCGACGCCTGCTGCGACGAACGCTGGCGCGCGCTCTTGGCCTTCGAAACGGCGCGCGCCCGCGCGCTGCTCGTGGCGGGGCAACCGCTTCCGCGCGCCCTTCCATGGCGGCTCGCGCTCGAACTGCGCGGCGTGCTCGCCGGCGGTCACCGGATTCTGGATGCCATCGACGCCGTGCACGGCGACGTCTTCCGCCACCGCCCGCGGCTTCGCGCACGCGACTGGGGCGTCGTCGCCGCGCACGCGCTGTTTCCGCCGCGCCGGCATCGCGGCGCCGCATTGCCCGCATGACGCCGGACGAATACTGCCAGCAGAAAGCCGTCCAGAGCGGCTCGAGCTTCTATTACAGCTTCCTGTTCCTGCCACCCGAACGCCGGCGCGCGATCACGGCGCTCTACGCGTTCTGCCGCGAAGTCGACGACGTCGTCGATGAAGTCGAGAATCCCGACGTAGCCCGCACCAAGCTCGCCTGGTGGCGGCAGGAGATCGCTGCGGCGTTCGCCGGCACGCCGCAGCATCCGGTGGCGCGGGCGCTGCAACCGGTGATCGCCGCCTTCCCGTTGCCGCAGGACCATTTCCAGACTGTGATCGACGGGATGGCGATGGATCTCGAGCGCAGCCGTTACCTCGACTTCGCCGAGCTTCTCGTCTACTGCCACCGCGTGGCCGGGGTCGTCGGCCTCATGTCCGCGGAAATCTTCGGCGCTACCGCCCCCGCCACGCGCGACTACGCCCACGACCTCGGAATCGCTTTCCAGCTCACCAACATCATTCGCGACGTCGGCGAGGACGCGCGGCGCGGTCGCATCTACCTGCCGCAGGACGAGCTCGCGCGCTACGGCGTTCCGGCATCGACGCTGCTGCGCCATCAGGACAGCGACGGCTTTCGCGCGTTGATGACGTATCAGGTGACGCGGGCGCGCGAATGGTATCGGCGCGCGCTCGACGTTCTGCCGCCGCAGGACCGCAAGGCGCAGCGTTCGGGCCTCGTCATGGCGGCGATCTACCACCGGCTGCTCGACGAAATCGAGGCGAGCGAGTTTCGCGTGCTCGATCAGCGCATCGCGCTCACGCCCTTGCGCAAGTTCTGGATCGCGTGGACGACCGCTCGCGCGGCCTCGTAGGCCGGATCGCAATCATCGGTGCCGGCTGGGCGGGCCTCGCCGCCGCGGTGACGCTGTCGCAGGCCGGGTATCCGGTCACGCTGTTCGAGCAGGGAAAAACCCTTGGCGGCCGCGCCCGTCGCGTCGTGATCGATGGTGTCGCCCTCGACAATGGCCAGCATCTCGTCATCGGCGCCTATCGGCAGACGCAGGACCTCATCGCAACGGTCCACGGGTCCGATCGCGTGCGCGCGCTTTTTCATCGCCTGCCGCTCACGCTCGCACCGTTCGGCACCGCTCGCGGCGGCGCCGTCTCGCTGCGCGCCTGGCGCCTGCCCGCGCCGCTGCATCTTGCGGCCGGCATCGTGGCCGCGCGCGGCCTGTCATGGCGGGAACGCCTGGCACTTGCCCAGGGTTTTCGCGCCGTCGCGCGGGCCGGGTATCGCTGTCCCGCCGCGCAAACGGTGACCGAGTGCTTCGCGGCCACGCCGCGCCATGCGCTGGACGAGGTCTGGGCGCCACTGTGCATCGCCGCGCTCAATACGCCGCCCGCACGAGCGTCGGCCGAGGTGTTCGCCACGGTGCTGCGGGAAACCTTCGGCGCGCGTGCCGGCGACAGTGACTTCCTCGTGCCTGCCTGCGACCTGTCGGCGCTCTTTCCGGATGCCGCGGCACGCTACGTCGCGGCGCACCACGGCGAGGTTCGCAGCGGCGTGGCCGTGCGCGGCGTGATGGCCCGCGCGACGCAGGTCGCCGTTCGCACCGCCGCCGGCGAGGAGCGCTTTGCCGCCGCCATCGTCGCCGTCGGTCCGCACCAGCTTGCCGCCACCGTCGACGACGCGGACGAGCCCGGCGACGCCGGCGGTCCCTGGCACGGCGTCACTGGCGCAGGTCGCGGCGTTCGCCTATGAATCGATCACCACCGCGTATCTCGCCTACCCGTCCGCGGTCGCGCTGCCCGCGCCGATCGCGCGGCTCGATGACGCGCCCGGTCAGTGGGTGTTCGATCGCAGCGCCGTGCTGGGAGCCCTCCCGTCGGACGCGGCGCGTGCCTTGCTCGCCGTCGTGATCAGCGCGAGCGGCCCGCATGATGGCGAGGACCACGCCATCCTCGCCGCGCGGATCGACGCTCAGCTGCGTCGCCTCGCGCCGGCGCTGCCGCCGCCGCTGTGGTCACGGGTGATCGCCGAGCGGCGCGCGACGCATGCGTGCACCCCGGCGCTCGCGCGCCCCGCCGCTGGGCGGGTCGCGCCGGGCCTGTACCTTGCGGGGGACTACACCGACGCGATACTGCCGCCTACGCTCGAAGCCGCGACCCGCAGCGGCGTGACGGCGGCCCGCGCCGTCGCCGCCGACCTTGGCGCCGCGCAGCACCCTCCTGGGTGAGCGGCTCGTGTGGTGCGGCCGGCGTTGCGTCGTCGTGTAGGGTGGATGTAGCTCGGGTTTCGCTATCGCTCAACCCGGGCTACGAGTGCGGCTGCGCATGATGCGCTGCTTTTCGCGGTTCCAGTCGCGCAGCTTCTCGGATTCGCGCTTGTCGTGCTGCTTCTTGCCCTTGGCGAGGCCGATGTCGAGCTTGACCCGTCCCTTGCTGTAGTGGAGATTGAGCGGCACGAGCGTGTAACCGGCGCGCTCGACCTGCCCGACCAGCCGATTGATCTCATGGCGATGGAGCAGCAGCGTCCGCGACCGTGTCGGATCGGGGTGGACGTGCGTGGAGGCAGTCGACAGCGGCGTGATGTGGGCGCCGATCAGCATGATCGCGCCGCCCTTGACGATCACGTAGGCCTCCTTCAGCTGCACGCGGCCGGCGCGGATAGCCTTCACCTCCCAGCCTTCGAGTGCCAGGCCCCCCTCGAATTTCTCCTCGATGAAATAGTCGTGATACGCTTTTTTGTTTTCGACGATGCTCATTTCAACGCTCGATCGCGACCTTGTCCGCGGCGCGGCACCGGCGCCGCGGCCGTCGTCGCCCTTCCCCGCCGCGTGCCGGCGCCCGGCATGGCGCAGAGTATTGTAACCATCCCCCCATGCAGAGCGTGAAGAAGTCGGTGCTGGTGCCCCACAGCGCCGCGGACATGTTCGATCTCGTCGATCGCGTCGACCAGTACCCCCAGTTTCTGCCCTGGTGCGGCGGCGTGGCGATCCTCGAGACGCACGCCGGCGGCAAGACCGCGCGCATCGACATCAACTACCACGGCGTGCACGCCCATTTCACCACCGACAACGCCAACCGGCCGCCGGAGTCGATCGTCGTCACGCTCCGCAGCGGGCCGTTCCGCCATCTGCACGGCGAATGGCGCTTTCACGCGCTCGCCCCGGACGCGTGCAAGGTCGAATTCGAGCTCGCCTACGAATTTTCGACGCACGTGCTGGAAAAGGTCGTCGGGCCCGTGTTCGCGCATATCGCCAGCACGTTCATCGACTCCTTCGTCCGTCGCGCCGAATCCATCCACAGGCCAGCCCAATGAGCGCCGCGGCGATAGCCGCCAGCGTGAGGGTCATTGAGTGAGCGCCGCGACCGTGAACGTGACCGTGGTCTGGGCCACGCCGCACGTCCAGGACGTCGTCGCGCTGACGCTTCCCGCCGGGACGACGGTCGCGACTGCCATTGCGCGGTCGGGACTCCTCGACGTCCACCGGATCGATCCGCAAACGATCGGTGCCGGTCTCCACGGCCGGCTGGTGCGCGACGATACGGCGCTGCGCGACGGCGATCGGGTCGAGATCTGCCGGCCGCTCGTCATCGACCCGAAGGCGGCGCGTCGGCTGCGCGCCGACGTCCGGGAACGGGCCCGGACGGAGCGTCCGCCGGGCAAATGACCTTCCGTTTGCGTAAACGTCGCAATTCGGCGACAATTGCCGGGTGCAGTCGCCCAAGCTTTACCGCCGACAGCTTCAACTCGCCCTGCTGACCGCAGGGCTTTTCGCGACTGCCCCCATGGCGGCGGCGCAGGACGCCTTGGGGCGCTCGCTCACCGAAGCGGCCACGGCGACGGTGAAAGACGTCGCGGCTTCGGCCTGGAATTCCGCCCAGGACCTCACGGTCTTCGCGCTCGGGCTGATCGGTGTCGACTACAAGTACGGCGGCAACACGCCCGAATCCGGTCTCGACTGCAGCGGCCTCGTCCGCTACGTCTTCCAGCAGGTGACGGGGATCACGCTGCCGCGGACGGCGAAGGAGATGAGCCGGGTCGGCGACAAGATCGCGCTGGACGACCTGAAGCCGGGGGACCTCGTGTTCTTCAACACCCGGCGTTTCGCGTTCTCGCACGTCGGCATCTATCTCGGCGACAACCGCTTCATCCACGCCCCCGCCCGCGGGCCGGGAGGTCGAAGTCGCCACCTTCGACAAGAGCTTCTGGCAAAAACGGTTCAACGGCGCCCGCCGGATGGCGGGCGCGGTGCCCGGGCTCGTGCCGTCGCTCGTCAGCGAGGCGATGGCCGCGCCGCTCGATTTCCCGCCCTCGGCACCGGATACCGAGCCGTAGGGCACGGCAGTCGTCGGCTCGCGGGCCGGGAGACCGAGGCTCTACTCGCGCGCTCCGGCGCGTTTCAACGCCGCGACCAGCGGCTTGTCATCGTTGCGCTTCGCCCAGTCGAGCGCGCTGGCGCCGTTCTGGTTGCGCAGGTTCGGGTTGGCGCCACGCGCGAGCAGCAGCTCGGCGGTGGATCCGCGGCCCTCGCGCACCGCCATCATCAGCGCCGTCGTGCCATTGGGCGACACCGCGTCGACATTGGCGCCCTCGGCGAGCAGGTAGCGGACGATGTCGTCGTGGCCACCGGTGGCGGCATAGGCGAGCGGCGTCCAGCCGGCCATGTTGATTTCCGCGCCGCGCGCGCGCAACGCCTTAACCACCGCCATATGACCCTTCAGCGCCGCGACCATCAGCGCGGTATCGCCGTACGCGTTGCGCTGGTCGGTCTTCGCCCGCGCGGCGAGCAACGCGTCGACGGTCGGCAAGTAGCCGGCGCGGGCCGCGACCACGAGCATCGGGTCGCCGTTGCGGTCAACGGTGCCGGGGTCGATGCCGCGCGCGAGCAGGCTTTTGACCACGTCCACGCGATCGTTGGCGACGGCAAAGACAAAATCCTCGTACGCCTGCTGGGCGCGCGCCGGCAACGGCAGCGCCGCCGGGACGAGGGACGCGATCCCGACGGCGAGGGTCAACAGTAAACGGCGGCGGTCAGTGGTCGTCAGCATGGGCAGGGGAAGGGGAAGGGATGCGGAACAAGCGAAAGAAATTGTCGGTCGTGGCGCGCGCGATCGTCTCCACCGATTCCCCGCGCAGGCGCGCGATTTCCGCGGCGACGAGCGGCACGTAGGCGGGTTCGTTGCGCCGTCCGCGGTGCGGCGCCGGCGCGAGGTAGGGCGAATCGGTCTCGATCAGCAGGCGCTCGAGCGGAACGCGCCGCGCGACTTCCTTGACCGCGTGCGCATTCTTGAAGGTGACGATTCCGGACAGCGAGATGTGAAACCCCAGCTCGAGCGCGGCGGCCGCCACCTCCCAGGTCTCGGTGAAGCAATGCATGACGCCACCGGCGATCGCCCGCGGATTCGTCGCGCATGATCGAGAGCGTGTCAACGGCCGCGGCGCGCGTGTGGATGACGAGCGGTTTCGCCGCCGCGCGCGCCGCCCTGATGTGCGTGCGAAAACGCTCGCGCTGCCACGCGAGATCGCCGGTCAGCCGGTAGTAGTCGAGGCCGGTCTCGCCGATGGCCACGATCCTGGACGCGCCGGCCAGGGCGACCAGGTCGTCGACGCTCGGCTCCGGCGTGTCCTCGTAGTCGGGATGCACACCCACGGTCGCGTAGAGATGGGCATGCGCCTCGGCCAGCGCGCGCACCGCCGGCCAGTCCGGGAGGTTGACGGAAATGCAGAGCGCGTGGGTGACCCGCGCCGCGGCCATCGCAGCGAGCACGGCCGGCATGTCGGCGGCGAAGTCGGGGAAGTCGAGGTGGCAGTGGGAATCGACGAACATGAGGATTGCCATCGGTGCGCGCGCACGGCGGCACAGTGAAACGCGGGCACAGCGCGGCTCGAGGAGCGACCGCCCCGGGTTTCGCTGGCGCTCAACCGGGGCTACGCCTGGCTACATCGTGTGCGTGGGGCGCGACGACGCCATCGTCTGGCCGAGCAGCTTTTCGATCGTCGCCTTGGCGGCGGCGCCGGTTTCGTCCTGCGAAAACTGCACGCCGATCCCCTGCGTGCGGTTGCCCTGCACGCCTTCCGGCGTAATCCAGACGATCGTGCCCTGGACCGCGATGCGATTCGGATCATCCATCAACGACAGCAGCATGAAGACTTCCTCGCCGAGCTGGTACTGGCGCGGCGTGGGAATGAAAATGCCGCCGCCCTTGAGAAACGGCATGTAGGCGGCGTACAGCGCCGCGCGCTCGCGGATATTGAGCGAGAGCACGCCCGGGCGCACCGCGCCGGCGCCGCCGACCGAGACGTCGGTGACCAGGCGGCCCGGATTCTTGTCTGCCATCGTCGTTTTACCTGAACAGGGCCCGATAATCGATCAGCATCGCCTCGGCGACCAGCCGCGGCTGCAACGGATGCGCGAGCAACGCGCGCTGCCGCAATAGCGTTTCATGATAGCGAAATGCCGCGATCGGCGCCACCCGTGCCGCCAGTTGGGCGATCTCGTCGGCAAAGTCGGGATTCCGGCGCGCGCCGCCACCGGCGGCGACGCGCGCGAGATCGGCGGTCCAGGCGAGCAGCCAGTCGATCGCGCGCGCGAGCCGCGCGCGGCGCCCATCTCTCGCGCCGGCATCGATGCGCGCGGCGAGCGCTATCGCCGGCAGCCGTCGCGGCTCGCCGAGCGCGGCGAGCCATAACCGTCGCTCGCTCTGCCCACTCCGGATCGGCGAGCTCCAGCGCCGCGAGCGGTGCGCCGGCGGCCTGCGCCAGCGCGAGCCGCGGCTCCGCCACGCCCTGTTCCGCGAGCCACGCCGCCGCCGCGTCGGGGTCGGGCTCGCGCACCTTGAGCCTGCGGCAGCGGCTGAGGATCGTCGCCGGCAGCCGGCCGATGAGCTCGGCGACCAGAACGATGTAGGTGCCGGGCGGGGGCTCTTCGAGCGTCTTCAGGAGGGCATTGACGGCCGCGATCTGCATCCGCTCCGCCGGCGCGATCACGGCGACCTTTGCCCGCTGGCGATGGCTCGTGAGCGCGACGAACTCGATCAGCGCGCGCACGCGCTTGATCGCGATCGTCTCGACCGGCTTCAGCTCCTCGGTCTCCTCGTCGATTTCGAGGAGCTCGATGCGCATGAGGTCCGGGTGCTGGCCGGCAACGGCATAGCGGCAACCCGGACACCGGCCGCAGCCGAGGCCGTCGGCCCGCGGCGACTCGCACAGCAACGCCTGCGCGAGATGGAGCGCGAGCGCGTGCTTCCCCAGCCCGCGCGGCCCGTGGATCAGCAGCGCGTGCGGCCACGTGGACCGCTGCGCCAGCGCGGCTTGCGCCGTCGCGAGCTGCCAGGGCGGCAGCGGCAGCCACGGCAGCGCGGTGGCAGCGGCTTCGGCCGCGGGAAGGTCCGCCATCAATCGCTTGCTTCGCCGAGCGCGGCGAGATGGGCGCCGAGCTCCGCACGCACGTCCCGCAACGGCCGCGTGCTGTCGATCAGGCGGAAGCGCCGCGGATCGTCGGCGGCGCGGACGTGGTAGGCAGCCCGGACCCGCTCGAAGAATGCGCTCGCCTCGTTCTCGAATTTGTCGAGCTCGCGTCCCTCCGACTGCGCGAGCTTGAGGCGCGCATGCGATACCGCCGGCGGCACGTCGAACAGGTACGTAAGATCAGGCTGGCAGTCGCCGTGCGTCCATTGCTCCAGCTCGCGGATCCGCGCGAGCGGCACACCGTGGCCGCCGCCCTGGTAGGCGAACGTCGCATCGGTGAAACGATCGCACAGCACCCAGGTGCCACGCGCGAGCGCCGGACGGATCACGCGTTCGAGGTGCTCGCGCCGCGCCGCGAACATGAGCAGCGTCTCGGCGTCGTGCGTCATGGGCTCGCGCAACACGAGCTCGCGCAGCGTCTCGCCGAGCCGCGTGCCGCCCGGCTCGCGCGTGGTCACCACCTCGTGACCGCGCGCCGAGATCGCCGCGGCGAGCCACGGAACATGCGTGCTCTTCCCGGCGCCGTCGATGCCTTCGAGGGTGATGAAGCGGCCGGGGACGGAAGGCATCGAAGGGAGGAAGTCGTGGTCGTGGTGGCGGAACGTCACCGTGCGCCGCGCTGGTATTTTGCCACGGCGCGATTGTGGTCGGCGAGGTTGGTCGAGAACTCGGACGTGCCGTCGCCGCGGGCGACAAAATAGAGATACTGCGTTTTCGGCGGATTGGTCGCGGCTTCGAGCGAGGCCTGCCCGGGCAGCGCGATCGGCGTCGGCGGGAGGCCGTCGCGCAGATACGTGTTGTACGGCGTGTCGATCTCGAGATCGCGCTTGCGCACGTTGCCGTCGAAGCCGGCGCCGATCCCGTAGATCACCGTCGGATCGGCTTGCAGCCGCATCCGCAGGCGCAGGCGGTTGAGATACACCGACGCGATCAGCGGCCGGTCGGCCGCGGCGCCCGTTTCCTTCTCCACGATCGACGCCAGGATCAGCGCGTCGTACGGATCCTTGAGCGGGAGGTCGGGCGCGCGCTTCTCCCACGCCGCATCGAGACGCGCGCGCATCAGCCGGTACGCGCGGGCGAGCAGCGCGGCGTCCGTCGACCCGGCGACGAAGAAATAGGTGTCGGGAAAAAACCAGCCCTCCGCGCTTTCCCCCGTTGCGCCGATGCGCTGCATCAGCTCCGCGTCCGACAGGTCGAGCAGCGTGTTGGCCACACCGGGATCCGCCCGCAGTGCGCGCTTGACGTCCGCGAACGTCGCGCCTTCGATCACCGTCAATGCCTTCTGCTGCGCATCGCCCTGCGTGAGCCGGTCGAGGAGTTGCGGCAGCGTGATTCCGCTCGCGATCTCGTAATTGCCCGCCTTGATCGCGCGGTCGACCCCATGCAGCCGCGACAGCGCGACCAGCGGCCACTCGCCCGGAACAACGCCGGCGGCGGCGAGGTCGCGCGCGACGTGGCGAAGGGTGGCACCCGTGCGCACCTCGAACGTGAACGGCGAGGCCGGCAGCGGCAATGGCTGCGCGAGCCACCACCATGCGGCGGCCACGGCGCCGGCACCGGCGAGGACCAGGAGCGCACCGATGCGGACGACAAGGCGAAACCTGCGCGACATGGGTCTGGGAGGGAGGCAGCCAGGCAGCGCACGGTGCGCGCGGGCTGCCGGATTATAATCGCCGCATGATTTTCCCACGTTCCCCGTTTGTCCCTCGCACCTCGCGGCCCTCGCGGCTGCGATGCCACGATCGCCGTCCACGCGGGTTCACGCTGATCGAGATCATGGTGGTCATCGTGATTCTCGGCATCCTCGCCGCGCTGGTCGTGCCGCGGGTGCTCGAGCGGCCGGACGAAGCGCGTGTCGTGGCGGCGAAGAGCGACATTGCCGCGATCATGCAGGCGCTCAAGTTCTACCGCCTCGACAACCAGCGTTACCCGACGACCGAACAGGGTCTGGCGGCGCTGGTGACGCGGCCGACGCAACCGCCGGTGCCGCCGAACTGGAAGGCCAATGGCTACCTCGAGCGTCTGCCGAAGGATCCGTGGGGCCACAATTACCAGTATTTGAGCCCCGGATTGCGCAGCGAGGTCGACGTCTTCAGCCTCGGCGCCGACGGCCAGCCCGGCGGTACCGGCATCGATACCGACGTCGGGTCGTGGGACCTCTGATCGCCGTTCGCGACGCGAGACGCGCCTCCCCGGGCGCCGGCTTCACCCTCGTGGAAATGATGGTCGTGGTGGTCGTGATCGGCATCGTCGCGACGCTCGCCACCGTCAATCTTGGCGGCGACAGCGTGCGCGATCTGTCGCGCGAAGCGAAGCGGCTCGCCGGCGCCCTCGAGCACGCGCAGGCGCTCGCGCAATGGCAGAGCGAGACGCTGGGCGTGTCGGCCGACGGACGCAGCTATCGTTTCTGGCGCCGCGATGGCGCCGACCTGTGGACCGCCTTCACCGGGGACGATGTGCTCGCGCCCCGTACGCTCGCCGCCGGAATGACCCTCGCGTCGCAAAGCTATGCCGGCGCCCCGGTGGCACCGGACGCGATCCTGCCGTTTCGTCCCGGCGGACGCAACGAGCCGTATGCGTTTGCGCTCGCCTCGGCCGCCGGCATCGTCGTGGTCGCGGGCGATCCGATCGGCCGCGTCCGGTTCGACGTCGTCGCAACGGACCGCGGCCTGCCCGCGCCGCAGAACTGATGCGCAAATCCGGGAGCGTGCCGCGGACCGGCGCGCCTTGCGGCGCATCCGCCCCGGCCGCGCGCGCAGGCTCGCGCCTTCACGCTGATCGAAATCCTCGTCGCCCTCGCGATTCTGGCGGTGGCACTCGCGGCGGGCATGCGTTCGGTCGCCCAGTCGAGCGATGCCGCCACCCTGCTCAAGCATCGCACGCTGGCACTCTGGGTCGCGCAGAATCGTCTGGCGGCCGCTCAGCTCACCGCGCCGTGGCCGGCCCCGGGCATGCGTGCCGGCGACGCGGAACAGGCACGCACCCGATTCGTCTGGCGCGAGACCGTGAACGAGACACCGAACCCGGCGTTTCGCAAGATCGAGATCATCGTCGCCGACCCGGCCACACCGGACTACGTCCTCGCCCGACTGGTCGGTTACCTCGGTCAGACCGCGGAGCCATGACGATGCCCAGGCGCGCATGCCGCGCACGCCGCCGGCGCGGCGCGGGCCCGCGCGGATTCACGCTGCTCGAATTGCTGGTCGCCCTCGCGATCCTCGCCCTGCTCTCGGTGCTCGGGTACCGGGCGGTCGCTTCGCTCACCGACAGCGAAGTGCGCCTGTCCGCGGAGACCACGCGCTGGCGCTCGCTCGATGCCTTCTTCATGCGCCTCGAAGCGGACTTGCGCCAGGCGCAGCCCCGGACCGCGCGGGTCGCCGCCGGCCTCGAACCCGCCTGGCTCGGCGACGCCGACGTCGAGGGCAACGCCGATCTGCGCTTTTCCCGCGCCGGATCGGAGTTCACGCTCGAACCCGGCAGCGCGGGACAGCGGCTCGGCTATCGTCTGCGCGACAACGCGATCGAGGTCCTGTATTGGCCGTACCTCGACGTTGCCCCCGGGTCGCTCCCCGAGCCGTTTGTGCTCGCCGAAGGCATCCGCCGCTTCCGCGTCGACTATCTCGACAGCCGCGGCGCGTGGCGGGAGCGCTGGCCCGTCGCGGGCGAGCCGCCGCTGCCGCGTGCGGTGCGGGTCGAACTGACACTCGCGGACGGCGAGACCGTAGAACGATGGCTCGCGCTGCAATGACCACGCCCGCTGCGGCGCGCGGTGCCGCGGTGATCCTGGCGATGCTGCTGGCCGCCCTCGCGGCGACGATTGCCGCGACGCTGTTTGCCGATCAGCAGCGCTGGACCCGCGCGGTGCTGCAGCGGCGCGACCAGGTCCAGGCGCAGGCGCTGGTGATGGCCGGCGTGCAATGGGCACGGCAGATCCTGCATGGCGACGGTCGTCAAAAGCGGATCGACCACCTGGGCGAGCCGTGGGCGGCCGCGCTGCCGCCGATTCCGCTCGAGAATGGTGAAATCCGCGGCACGATCGCCGACGCCACCGGTCGTCTCAACGTGAACGCGCTCGACGGCACGGGCATCGCCGCCGAGGCGCAGCGCGACAGCATCGAGCGGCTGTTTGCGCAGTGCGGCGGGCCGGCCGGCGCGATCGACGCGATCGCCGACTGGATCGATGCCGATGGCGTCGTCCGGCCGAACGGCGCCGAGGATGCGTTCTATGCGGGACAGGGCGTCGCCTTGCTCCCCGCGAACGGCCCCGTCGTCCGCGTCGCCGAGCTCGCGGCCGTGCGCGGTGTGTCGCTGCCGTCGCTGGCCGCGGCATCCCCGTTTCTGACCGCGCTGCCCGCGAGCACGCCCCTCAACGTGAATACGGCGCCGCCCGAAGTGCTGGCGGCGATCCTCAGGGACGCGCGCGGCGACGCGGTGGCGGCGCTGATCGGCAAGCGCGCGGAGCGGCCGTTCAACGACGTCGCCGATTTCCGCGCACGTTTGCCGCAGGGTGTGACGCTGGCGAATGACGCGTGGCTCGCCGTCAGGAGCGACTATTTCTACGTCAGCGTCGAAGCACGGCAGGGTTCGACGGTGGCGCGGGCCCGCGCGCTTTTGCACCGAAGCGGCCCCGGCAAGGCGCTGCCCACGGTGGTCTGGCAGGTGGTCGAGTGACGACGGCACCGGTGAAGCATCGAGTAAACTAGTCGCCATGCATGCGCCGCGTGACCGCCGATACGTATGACCACGCTGCGCATCCTTCTGGCCGCACCGGATGAGGTCGGCGCGCCGGTGTCGTGGGCACTGTACGACAACGCCGGCGCGTGCATTTCCACCGGACGGGATCCGCCGCAGCGTTGGCCGCGGGCCGAGACGCTGGAGGCGGTGGTCGCCGCGAATCAGGTGCGGCTCGCGTCCGTGGCCCTTCCCCCGATTCCGGCGGCGCGCGTTGCCGCCGCCTCGGCGTTCGCGCTCGAGGACCAGCTTGCCGGGCCGACCGACGAGCACTGGCTCGCCGCCTCCGCGCAGCGCCCGGACGGCCGCGTCGTGGTCGTCATCGTGGCGCGTGCGCTCGTCGCCGGCTTGCGTGCCCGCGCCGCGGGCGCGGGCATGCCCGCGGGGCTCACGCGGGCGGTGGCCGAACCCGAGCTCGCGGCGCCAGGCGCGGGCGCGTGCTGGTGCATACCCGCCGAGGGTGATGCCGGCGGCGGCTTTGTCCGCCTTCCCGATGGCAGCGCCTTTCCGGTCGACCGCATCCCGCCCGACGGCGCGCTGCCGCCCGAACTGACCCTGGCACTCGCCAAAGCGCGCCGCGACGGCGCGACGCTCGCCCAGGTGCGCGTCGACGCCAGCGTCGCCGATACGACGCTCGCTCGTTGGCGGCAGGAGACGGGCGTGCCCTTCGTTCGCGGCACACCGTGGCAATGGCATGGGGCGGGCGTCACCGCCTTCGCCGGCGCGACCAATCTGCTCCAGGGCGAAATGGCGCCCACTCCGGCGGCGCGACCCGGGGCGCGCGCACGCACGTTCGCGCCGGCACTGTGGATCGCCGCGGCGGCACTGGCGCTGCACGTCACGGCGACGCTCGGGGATTGGACGTGGTGGCGCATCGAGGCCTGGCGCGCGGCGCGGGCATGGACGTCGATCGCCACCGCGGCCGGCATTCCGGCCGCCGCGGCATCGACGCCAGCGGCGGCGCGCTCGGCACTTGCCCATCGGTACGCCGAAGCCCTGCATGCGCGCGGCTTGCCGGCGCCGGACGACGCGTTGCCGCTCCTCGCGCGCGCGGCGCCCGGATTGGCGGCGTTGCCCGCGGGAGTCCTCAAGGGTGCGACCTATGCCGACGGCCACTGGACCCTCGACCTGCAACGCGCGGACCCCGCGCTCATCCATGACCTCGATGGGCGTCTCAAAGCCGCCGGGGCGCCCGCGCTCATCGCTACCACGCCGGCCGGCACGCGGCTGCGCATCGGAGCGCCGTGATGGCCGCCCTCTCGCTGCGTCACGCGGTGTCGCCGCGCCTCGCGCGCTGGTGGGCGGCGAAAACGCCGAACGAGCGGCGGGTGGTCGCCGCGATCGCACTGGTCGTCGTCGTCACGATCGGCTGGCTCGCCGTCTGGCAACCGCTACAGCAGGATCTGGCGACGCTGCGCGCCGCGGCGCCAGGCGAGCGCGCGGCGCTGGCGGAAGGCGTGCGCATGGCCGCCGAAATCGCCGGGCTCGCGCGGGCGACGCCGCTGCCGCCGGCGCCCGAAGCGCAGGCCGCGCTCGAGCGCATCGTGAGCGAACACGGCCTGCGCGGCGCCGGCGCGCAGGTGGAATGGCGGGACGAGCGGGCGCGAATCGCGATCGACGCCGTGCGCTTCGACACCTTGGTCGCGGCGCTCGAGGCCTTGCAGCGCGACGCGCGGCTGCGGATCGTCGAAGCCACGCTCACCGCCCGCGTCGACCCGGGCATGGTGCGCGCCGAAATGGTCGTCGCGCGCTGAATGCGCGATCGTCTTCGCCACGCCATGATGCGCGCCCTGGGCATCGTCGTTGTCGCCGCCCTGCTGCTGGCGGTGGCCGTCGCTGCGCTGGCGCCGGCATC
The DNA here is from genome assembly GCA_963810845.1 of uncultured beta proteobacterium. GTDB lineage: Bacteria > Pseudomonadota > Gammaproteobacteria > Burkholderiales > Casimicrobiaceae > CAIWHR01. The sequence goes on from CAWEOX010000001.1 coordinate 27,749, forward strand.
GCTGGTCGCGCCGTCGCTCGAGCGCGCGACGCGCGGGCGGGTCGTCGCGGACGACGTCGACGGCACGCTCTGGCGTGGGCGGGCCGTGCTGGCCGCCGGCCCGGCGCGCCTGCCGGTTGCGTGGAAGCTCGATCCGGCGCCGCTCTTGACCGGCGAAGCGCATATCCAGCTCTCGCCGGTCGACGGCACGGCGCCGGGCCCGCGCGCCGACATCCTGGCCGCCGAGCGACGGCTCGTCTTCGCCGATGTCGCGGTGGTGGTGCCGGCTGGCATTCTGCAGCAGGCGCTGACCCGCAATGCACCGGGTCGCGGCGGATGGTTCGCCGATGGCGAGATCGCCGCCACCACCTCCCGGCTGGAATGGACACCTGCGGCTTATACCGGCGACCTGCGCGTTGCCTGGCGCAACGCCCGCATCACGGTGGTCCCGGTGCTGGTCGCCGATTTCGGCGAGGCGACCGTGGCGCTCGCGGCGGAGGGCGATCGGCTCGCCGGTCCGGTGACCAATAGCGGCGGCAACCTCGACCTCCGCGGCGACGTCGCGATCGACACGAGTGGCAGCGCGACGATATCGCTGCTGCTCACCCCGCGCCGGACCGACGACGAGGCGCTCGCGCGCGCGCTGGCCGCGATCGGCACGCCTGACGGCAACGGCTGGCGCGTTCGCTGGCGAACGGCCCCGCCGTGAGGACACCGCGGTGAGCCAGCAGCGGCAACGCGAGCGCAGCCTCGCGCGCCGGCGCGCCGCCACGGGCGATCCGGCGGGCGCGCTGGCCGGCGCCGGGGCCGCGACCCGCCGCCACGCCGGGACGGCCAAGGCGGCGACGCCGCGCCGGATCGGCATCGACACGCTGCGCGGTGCGGCGATCTGCCTGATGATCGTCTATCACTTCGCGTTCGATCTCCGCTACTTTCACGCGCTCGACGCCGACTTCGAGCACGCGGCGTTCTGGCTGGGATTTCGCGCGCTGATCGTCGCCAGTTTCATGACCCTCGTCGGCGTGAGCCTCGTGCTGGCCGACATCGCCGGAACCTCGCCGGCGAAGTTCTGGAGGCGCATCGGGCTGATCGTGGCGTGCGCGCTGGCGGCGAGCATCGGCAGCTATCTCGTCTTTCCCCGGACGTACATCTATTTCGGAATCCTGCATTGCATCGCCGTCGCTTCGGTGCTCGCGTGGCCGCTCGTACGACGGCCGCGCACCGCGTTCGTGGTCGGCCTCGCGATAGTCGTGGCGGGACTCACGCTGTCATATCCCGCGTTCGATCAGCGTTGGCTGTCGTGGCTCGGCTTCACGACGCTGAAACCGGCCACCGAGGACTACGTCCCGCTCGCGCCGTGGACCGGCGTGGTGCTGATCGGCGTCGCCATGGGGCACGTCCTCGTCAATACCGGGTTTCGCGCGCTCGCACCGCTGGCCGCCGCGCCCGCATGGCTGCGCTGGCTGGGCCGGCACAGCCTCGTGGTCTACATGGTCCATCAGCCGATTCTGCTCGGCTTGCTCGGGCTCGTTCTCTGGCGGTGAGTGACGCGCAGAGAGAAACGTAGCCCGGGTTGAGCAACGCGAAACCCGGGAGGCGAAATCGTTCCAAGCACCCGGGTTTCACTGCGTTCAACCCGGGCTACGCCCCTACGCCCCGACGACGAGATGCTGTCCGTGCACCCAGCCGCCCTGCTCCGAGGCGAGAAAGCCGATCGCTCGCGCGGCCATCGCCGTCGGCACCCACGTCGAACGGTCGGCCTGCGGCATCGCGTGCCGGTTCGCCGGCGTGTCCATGATCGTGGGCGCGATGCTGTTGACGCTGATGCCGCGCGCGGCGACCTCGTTGGACAGGGCCTCCACCAGTCGCTGGAGCGCGCTCTTGGAGGCGCCGTACGCCGCCATCGTCGCCTGTCCGCGTTCGGCCGCGCGTGCGGATACCGCGATCACGCGGCCCTGGCCGTGCTGCAGCATGTGCGGGATGAGATCGTGCGTCGCCGTGACAAAGGACCACGCATTGAGGTCCATCATCCTTTCCCACGAGGCGCGCGTGAGGCCGTGCACCGGCTCGCCCATTTCGAACCCGCCGGCCACGTGGACCAGCACCTCGACACGCTGGAAGCGGGCGATGATGCGCGCCACGGCCGCCTGCATGCTCGCCTCCGACGTCACATCGGCGGCGAAGAGGCCGTGGCGCTCGTCATCGGCGAGGCCGGGAAACGCCGCGCGGAGATGCGTGTCGTCGCGGTCGATCAGCGCGAGGCGCGCGCCTTCATCACGAAAATACTGCGCCACCGCCTGGCCGAGCGCGCCCGCGGCGCCGGTCACGACGACGGTACGGGAGTGGGCGGCGTTGTCCATGGCGGGTCCCGGCAAGTGATGGCGAAGGCGTAATCGTACCCGTCGACCTCTATGATAGGGGCCATTCCGGCGCCGCCCCAACGAAAACGCACGCATGCTAGAAATCCGCTTCGCCAACCGTTTCGAGCACCTGCAGGAGGCGCTCCTCGCGGCGATGGCCGTGCCGCCGGAATCGGCGTTCATCGGCGAGGAGATCATCGTGCCCAGCGCGGCAATACGACGCCGGATCGAGCTGGCGGCCGCCGATCGTTTCGGCATCTGCGCGAACGTGCGCTTTTCGTTCCTCGCGCAGTGGCTGTGGCGCCAGATCGGACACGTCGTGCCGCAGGTGGGAGAGGTGTCGCCGTTCACGACGCCGGTGCTGACCTGGCGCGTGCTCGGCATCTTCGACGACCGCGCATTCGTCGCCGCGCATCCGCCGATCGCGGCTTACCTGCGGCAGGCGGACGACGTCATGCGCCACGAGCTCGCGGCGCGCACCGCGGCGCTGCTCGAGCAATACCTCACCTACCGGCCCGACTGGCTCGCCGCGTGGCTTGCCGGCAAGCCGGCGAAGATCGACAACCTGGACGGCGCGCGGGCAGCAGGACGAGCGCTGGCAGGGCGCGCTGTGGCGGCGCATCGCCCGCGATCTCGGCGCCGACGCGCGTCACCCCTCGGTCGCGTTTTTCGAGGCGATGCAAAGGATGGGCGCCGACGCCCCGGTGCGCGCAGGGCTGCCGGCCGCGGCACACGTGTTCTGCCTGCCGACGATGCCACCGCTGTACCTCGACATCCTGCGGCGCCTCGCCCAATGGATCGATCTGACGCTCTACGTGGCCAATCCGTGCCGCGAGTACTGGCTCGAGGCCGTCGACGCGCGCCGCCTCTCCTCCCTCGCCGCGCAGTCCCGTGCCGACCACCACGAAGTCGGCAACCGGCTGCTGGCGGCGTGGGGCCAGCAGACGCAGGCGCACATCGATTTGCTGCTGCAGGACGACAGCATGGCAGTGGTCGACGACGCCGATTTCTCTCCGAGTGATGGCGACGCGCTCCTCGCCCGGGTGCAAAACGCCATCCTCGACATGACCGACCTCGCGCGGGGAAGCGTCACCCTGGCCGACGGTGACCGCAGCATCGAGGTTCACGTCTGCCACTCGCTCACCCGCGAGCTCGAAGTGCTGCAGGACCAGCTGCTGGCGCTGTTCGCCGGTCCGCATCCGCCGCACCCGTCCGACATCGTGGTCGTGCTCCCGGACCTCGAGGCCGCCGCGCCGCTGATCGACGCCGTGTTCGGCAACGCCCCGCACGCGCGCCAGATCCCGTACACGATCACCGGCCGGCCGGCGAGCGCGCGCAATCCGTGCGCGCAGGCACTCCTGGCCGTGCTCGCCGTGGCCACCTCGCGCTTCGCGGCAAGCGCCGTGTTCGCGTTGCTGCAGCAGCCGGTGATCGCCCGCCGTTTCGGCATCGGCGAGGCGCTGCTCGACACGATCCACGCCTGGATACGCGATGCCGGCATCCGCTGGGGCGTCGACGGCCGGCATCGCGCCGAGTTTCACCTGCCCGCGGTCGACCGCCACAGCTTCAGCGACGGGCTCGACCGGCTGTTCCTGGGCTATGCGCTGCCCGCCTCCGCGAGCACCCCGTTGAACGGAGCGCCTACCCGCCGGCAATCCGGAAGGCTCCGCGGCGCTGGCGCTCGGCAGCTTCCGCGAATTCGTCCGCCAGCTCGAGCGTCTGCACGACGAGCTGGCCCAGCCGAAAACGCCCGCCGACTGGCGGCAAACGCTGCTCGCCGTCCTCGAGGGGTTCCTCGCGCCCGCCGGCGACGAAATCGACGACGCGCGCGAAACGGCCGCCGGTATCCAGGTGCTGCACGCCAACATGACGCATGGCGGACGGCGCGATCCGCTCGCCGTGGACGTCGTCCGCGTCGCGTTGCAGGCGGTGCTCGACGACCCGGCGCACGGCGGCGTCCCGAGCGGCGCCGTGACCTTCGCCGCGATGACCAGCCTGCGCCATCTGCCGTACCGCTTCGTGTGCGTGCTCGGGCTCTGCGACGGCGCGTTTCCCTCGCCACAGCGTCCCGCCGAATTCGACCTGATCGCGCGCGCCCCGCGCCGCGGCGACCGGCAGCGGCGTGTCGACGAGCGCAACGTGTTCCTCGACCTGCTCCTCGCCGCCCGCGAGCGGCTGTACCTCAGCTACACCGGGCGCAGCGTGCGCGACAACTCGCCGCTGCCGCCATCGGTCCTGGTCGCGGAACTGCTCGACTACGCCACCGCGGCCATCGAGAAGGCACCGTTCTCGCCGGCGTCGCTCGCGACCGCACGCGACCGCCTGATCGTCCTGCATCCGCTGCAACCCTTTTCGCTCGACTACTTCGAACCCGATGCCGATCCGCGTCGCCGCAGCTTCAACGACGAATACTGTGCAGCACTGAAGCAGCGGCTGACCCAGCCATCGGCACCGCCGGTACCCGCACCCACGCCCCTTGCCGCGCTCGCACGCGCCGGCGAACCCGACGCGGCGGCCGAGTCCGACGACGAGGATGACGCGTGGGAGGTCGCGGAGAAGTTCTTCCACGTTCCGCTCGCCCCGGCGGGCCCCGAGTTCCACGAGGTCACGCTCGACAACCTTGCCCGCTTTTTCGGCAATCCCTGCCGTTACCTCCTCAACGCGCGGCTCGGCATCGCGCTCCCGGAGGGCGTCGAGGAGCTGGAGGACGACGAGCCGTTCGTACCCGACGTCCCGGCACGCAAGGCGCTTGCGGCGCGCATGCTGCCACGTCTCCTTGCCGGCGAATCGCTCGCCGACCTCCGCGCCGGCGCGCACGCCGGGATCGAGTATCCGCCGGGGCGCCTCGGTGATCTCGAACGGGAGCAGGAGCTGCAGCGGCTCGCGCATTTTGCCGGCGAGCTCGCGCCCGCGCTGACCGAGGCGCGCCTCGAAGCGGTCAGCGCGACCCTCGATTTCACCTTGGACGGGGAGCGGTGGCGCCTCACCGGCGGGTTCGGCGACCTGCGCAGCGCCGGGCTCATCCGCTACCGCTATGACGACGCGCGCGCCTACGATTATCTCAACGGCTGGATCGCGCACGTGTTCTTGAACGCGATCGCGCCGTCCGGCGTCACGCTGCGGACCACATGGCACTCGCGCGACGGCCGCTACGTCCTGCCGCCGCTCGCGGATGCCCCTGCGCGGCTCCAGATGCTGCTGCGGCTCTATCGCGACGGTCTGCACCGCCCGCTGCACTTCTTCCCCAAGAGCGCGTGGACCTACGTCGTCAACGACAAGAACCTCGCCATGGCTGCCGGCACCTGGCAGAGCACGAGCTTCCGTCCCTACGGCGAAGACCGCGACCCGGCGTACCGCCTGGCGCTGCGCGGCATCGACCTGCCGCTCGACGACGAATTCGTCGCCTGCGCGACGGCCGTGTTCGCGCCGCTCTTCGCGGTCATCGAGGACGAGCGCTTGCAGGTGCCCCGGTGAAGGTGCCGAGCGAATTCGACGTCTTCCACTGCGGCCTCGACGGCATCAACCTGATCGAGGCTTCCGCCGGCACGGGCAAGACGTGGAACATCTGCGGGCTGTACCTGCGGCTGCTGCTGGAGCGTGATCTCGAGGTGCAAGAGATCCTGGTGGTGACCTTCACCAACGCCGCCACGGCGGAGCTGCGCGAGCGCGTCCGCTCGCGGATCGTCGAAACGCTCGCCTGGCTCAACCACGCGGACGAGGCGGCGCCGCCCGGCGACCCGTTCGTCCCACGGCTCGTCACCGCGGTCCTGCAGCGTACGGGTGCCACCCGCCGGCAGCTCGCGCTGACGCTCGACCGCGCGCTGCAATATTTCGACGAGGCCGCGATCTTCACGATTCACGGGTTCTGCCAGCGCGCGCTCGCCGACGCGTCGTTCAGCGCGGGCCTGCCCTTCTCACTCACGCTCGTGACCGACGACCGCGAGCTGATACTGGAGGCCGTCCACGATTTCTGGCGCCGTCGGGTCGCCGACGACAGCTGCCCGCCGGTGCTCGCGGCCTACCTGCTCGAGAAGCGCGATACGCCGGAAAAGTACGCGCGACTGCTCGCCCGCAGCCTCGGGAAGCCGCTGGCGACGACCCGGTGGCCGGCGGACCTCGATCTCTCGACGGCGGTGGACACCGCGGCGGTGATCGCGGCCTGCGACGCGGCACGACGATGCTGGACCGCCGACCGCGACGAGATCATCGCGCGGGTGGCGGACGCGGTGCCGGGATTGAACAAGGGTTCCTACAAGGCAGCGCCGCTCGATTGCGCCGCGGCCGCCTGGGACGCCTATTTCCGGGAGGCGGCACCGCTGGCCGCGCTCGACGCCGACGCGAAACCCGAGCTGTTGTCGGCTTCCGTCCTGAAGAAGCGCACCAACAAGGGCCAGGTCACGCCCAGCCATCCGTTCTTCGAGGCTGCCGACGCCCTCCTCGCCGCGCGGCAGACGGTCGCCGGGCAACTGGAGCGGGCGCGCAAGCGCCTGCTGCGCGATCTGATCGCCACCGTCGGTCCCGAGTTGCGGGAGCGCAAGCGCGACCGGCGCGTGATCGCGTTCGACGACATGCTCTACAACCTCCATGCCGCACTCGAAGGTGGCCAGCACCCGACGCTCGTCGACGAGCTGCGCGGCAGGTTCCCGGTCGCGCTGATCGACGAATTCCAGGATACCGATCCGCTGCAGTTCGCGATCTTCGAGCGCATCTACGCCCAGGGCGGGATGCCGGCGTTCTTCGTCGGCGATCCGAAGCAGGCCATCTACAGCTTCCGCAACGCGGACCTGCACGCGTACCTGAGGGCACGCCGGAGCGCTTCGACCCTGTACACGCTCGCCGACAACCAGCGCTCGACCAAAGGCTTGATCGAGGCGCTCAATGGACTCTTCCTGGCCAACCCGGACGCCTTCATGCTGCCGGGCCTCGCCTATTACCCGGTGGCGCTGGGAGACAAGGAGCGCAAGCCGTTCGACGACCGCTCGCTCGCGCGCGCCGACCTGCAGGTGTGGACGCTCCCGCAGGCGCCCGATGGCCAACCCATCGCCAAGGATGTGGCCAAGGCGGCCAGCGTACGCGCGACCGCGGCGGAAATCGCGCGCCTGCTCCGCGAAGCGGGCAGCGGCCATATCGTCGTCTGCGGCCGCGCGCTGCGCGCGGGCGACATCGCGGTGCTGGTCCGCACCCACGCGCAGGGCAGCGAGGTCAAGCGCGACCTCGACCGCCTCGGCATCGGCAGCGTCGAGCTGTCGCAGGCGAGCGTCTACCGGTCGCGCGACGCCGAGGAGGTCGAGCGCGTGCTGCTCGCCATCAGCCAGCCGTCGCGGGATGCGCTGCTGCGCGGCGCGCTGGCGACCGAATTGATGGGCTGCGACGCGGCCAGGATCGCGGCAATCTCGAGCAACGAGAACGAGCTCATCGCCTACCTCGAGCGCTTCGCGGACTACCGGGATCTCTGGCTGCGCCAGGGCGTGGGCGTCATGTACCGCCGCTTCCTCACCGACGAGCAGGTCAGCGCGCGCATGCTTCGCCGCTACGACGGCGAGCGACGGCTGACCAATCTGCTGCATCTCGGCGAGTTGATCCGCGACGCGGCCGCGACGCACGCCTCGCCGGAGGCGCTGTTGCGCTGGCTGGCCACGCAGCGACGCGAAGGCTCCGCCGACGACGTCGCGCAGCTGCGGCTCGAGTCGGACCGCAATCTGGTCCAGATCATCACCATCCACAAGGCGAAGGGCCTTGAATTCCCGATCGTGTTCTGCCCGTTCCTGTGGGACGGCAATGCCCGGTTCGGCGGGCCGAAACCCGAAGGCCGCGAGTATCACGATGCCGACGGCACCGCGGTCATCGATTTTCGCCAGGATGACGAGATCGCCCCCGAAAAGGCCCGCCTCGACGCGGCGATGAAGCGGGAGGCCGCGGCGGAGTCACTGCGCCTCATCTACGTGGCGCTGACGCGCGCGGTGTATCGCTGCTACCTGATCGCCGGCACGTATACGATCAGGAGCTTCGCCCATTTCACCGCGTCCGAGAGCACGAAAAGCCTGCTCAACTGGCTCGTCGCCGGCGCCGGGGATTCGCCGGAGGCGTGGTTCGACGGCAAGCGCTCGCCAGCCGCGATCGCCGCCGCATGGGAGATCCTGGCCCAAGGGCTCGGGCCCTCTCTCGCGCTGGCGCCGCTGCCCGATGGGCCCGGCACGCCGATGGTGTCGAGCGGGCCCGCGCCGGATACGCTCATCGCGCTTGCGCCGCCGAAGTCGATCGCGCCCGCGTGGCGTTACAGCAGTTTCAGCGGGCTCGTGAGCGACGCGACGCGCGAGGCCGCCGCCAACGACCACGACGCGCGCATCGCGGAAGCCGCGCAACCGGTCGCCGCGTTGCCACCGGTCGTCGCACCGGACGACATCCTGCGCTTTCCGCGCGGCCCGAGCGCCGGCGAATGCCTGCATGCCATTTTCGAGCACATCGATTTCACCGACCCGGCCGGCTGGAATGTCGGCATCGATCGCGGGCTGTTCGCGCATCCGCAGTTTCTCCCGGGCGTGCGCGCGGCCGGGCAGGCGCCGCTGCTCGCGGGGATGGCCGCGCACATGCTGGCGAACGTGATGGCTACCCGGCTCGCCGATGACATCGTGCTGGGGTCCATCCCCAAGGACCGGCGCTTGAACGAGCTCGCATTCAGCCTGCCCTCGCCGCGCGTGTCGGCCCGCGCGCTCAACGCGCTGCTCGAGGACGCGGGCTACGACGTACCGCGCCTCGCGTTCCGCGATCTCGAAGGCTACCTCAAGGGCTACATCGACGTCGTCTTCGAGCAGGACCGCCGCTACTACGTGCTCGACTGGAAATCCAACCATCTGGGCTTCACGCCGGCCGACTACGGCCCCGCCGCGTTGCGCAGAGCGATGGCCGAACACGGCTACCACTTGCAATACCTGCTCTACGCGCTGGCGGTCGACCGCTACCTGAAGCATCGTCTCCCGGGCTACCGCCACGACGCGCATTTTGGCGGCGTGTTCTATCTCTTCGTGCGCGGCATGCGGCCGGACTGGGTGAATGCCGACGGCACCCCGGCGGGCGTGTTCCACCATCGTCCGTCGGCAGCCACCCTCGCGCGGCTCGACGCGCTGTTCGCTCCCGCGCCGGCGAAGGTGGCACCGTGACCGGTACGTCCGTGACGATGCCCGACCAGGCGCTCGCCGATGGGTTCGCCCACCACGTCGTGCGCTGGGCGCGCGAGCGCCACGCTCCGGACCACACGCACGACGCATTGCGCGCCGCGGCGCGGGTGACCTGCCTCGCCACCGCCGCGGGCCACGTCTGCACCTATCTCGCCGACATCGCCGCGTCCGCCGGCAACCTCGATCTGCACGCGTTGCGCGAGGCGTTGCTCGCATCCGGCATGGTCGGCACGCCGGACGCGCCCGACACGTGCCCGCTGATTCTCGACGCCGAGGGCCGCGTCTACCTGCATCGCTACTTCGATTACGAGCGCCGCCTGGCGCGGCGGCTGCTGCAGCCTTCATCCGCCATACCGGGCATCATCGGCAGCGAGGCGCAAGCGCTGCTCGACGGTCTGTTCGCCGCCAACGCCAAGCGGCTGGGCGAGCGCCCGGACTGGCAAAAGATCGCGACCGCCCTGGCACTCCTGCGGCCTTTGACGATCATCAGCGGCGGACCCGGCACGGGCAAGACGACGACCGTCGTCAACGTGCTCGCCTGCGTTCTCGCCGGCAACCCGGATTGCCGGATTCGCCTGGCGGCACCCACCGGGAAGGCCGCCGCGCGGATGCAGGACGCGATCCGCGACGCGGCCGCCGTCCTGCCTGCCGACCTGCGCCAGCGTCTGCCCACCGAGTCGTTCACCGTGCATCGGCTGCTGGGGTGGCTGCCAACCGCCGAAGCGTTTCGCCACCACGCCGGCAACCCGCTGCCGATCGACCTCCTCGTCGTCGACGAGGCGTCGATGCTGGACCTCGCCCTGGCGACGAAGCTCTTCGAAGCGGTGCCGACCGCGGCGCACATCATCCTCCTCGGCGACAAGGACCAGCTGGCCGCCGTCGAATCCGGTGCCGTGTTCTCGGAATTGAGCGCCGATCCGACGCTCGGCAAGGCGTGCGTCGAAGCGCTTTCCGCCGTCACCGGCATTCCCGCCGCGCGCATCGCGTGCGCGGCACCGATCAAGCCGACGCCCCTCGCCGACAGCGTCGTCTGGCTGACCGAAAACTTCCGCTTCGCGCGCGATTCCGGGATCGGCCGTCTCGCCGCCCACGTCAATGCCGGCGAAGCCGATGCCGCGATCGAGCTGCTGCGCTCGGGCACCGATCCGGCGCTTGCGTGGATCGCGGACGCGCATTGGGCGCCGGAAGCGGCGTCGCGGCAGCGGATCGCCGAGGGGATGGCCGGCTACGTGGACGCGGTGCGCGCCGGCCTCGACGACAAGGCCGCGCTGTTCGAGGCGCTCGCGCGTTTCCGCGTCCTGTGCGCGGAGCGCGAGGGCCCGCGCGGTGTCGTCGAGATCAACGACTTCGTCGGACGTGATTTCCGGAAGCGGATCGACCATCCCCTCGATCCCGGCACGCGCTCCGAGTGGTATCCGGGACGGCCGGTGATGGTGTTGCGCAACGACTACGTGCTGAAGCTGTTCAATGGCGACATCGGCATCGTGTTACCCGATGCGTCGGACACGCTGCTCGCGTATTTCCCGGCGAGCGACGGCGGCTTCCGGGCGGTGACGCCCCTGCGTCTGCCGGAGCACGAAACGGCATTCGCCACGACCGTGCACAAGGCGCAAGGGTCGGAATTCGACCACGTGCTGCTGATGCTGCCGGCCAAGCCCACGCGCGTCGTGACGCGCGAGCTCCTCTACACGGCGGTTACGCGATCGCGATCCGGGGTGACGATCGTGGGTGGCGCCGAGGTGCTGGAGAAGGCGATCCTTTCGCCGACGCGCCGCTATTCGGGGCTGGTGGCACGCTTGGACGACGCCCGCGCCGAGTGCGCGGTGCGCTAGCCCTTGGCGAGCGCGGCTCGCCGCGATCTGACCCGGTGACGTCCGGCACGCCATCGGGTCAGAGAACGCTACCAGCCGACGACGCTATTGCTTCGCCGCCCTCTTCGCCGCTTTCCTCGGCGCCCGCTTCACCGCTTTCTTCGCGGTCTTCTTCGCCGGCGCCTTCGTGGCCTTGCGCACGGTCGTGCCCGCTTTCCTGACCGCCTTCGCTACCTTGCCCACGCCTTTCTTCAGGGCGGACCTGGCCGTGGAGGTCTTGCGTCCCGCGGTCTTCTTCGCGGCACCGGCCTTGCGCCTGGCCGTGGTTTTCTTCGGGCTCATCGCGCGCTCGACCTTTCCCGCGGCCTTTCTCGCGCCGGCCGCCGCTCCCTTCACTTTTCGCTTCACGGCGCGCTCGGCCTTGCCCAGCGCGCTCGCCGTGCCCGCCTTGGCGGACCTGGCCTTGCTCGTCACCGCGCGCTTGGCCTTGCCGAGTGTCTTTCCCGCCCCTGCCTTCGCGGCCTTCGCCTTGCGCGTCACGGTGCGCTTGGCCTTGCCATACGCCTTTTCCGCACCCGCTTCGGCGGCCTTCGCCTGGCGTTTGACGGTCGCCTTGGCGGCGCGCGCCTTTTTCCCGACCACGGTCGTCGCCTTTTCGACTCCGCGCTTGGCGTCCGCGGTCATGCCTTCCGCCGTGTTCGCGAGCGCTGCGCCCGCTTCCTGCGCCTTTTCCTTGGCCGCATCGACGGCGTCGCCGACCTTGGTCCAAAAGCCTTTTTCTGCGCTCATTTTCAAAACCCCTGTCTGGTTGGATCAACTTGCGATCCGCTGTCGGCCGTTTGGCCCGCCAGCCATCGCCGCTCGTTTACAATCAACGCCTGCGAGTCAGCTATCAGCATAGCAAGAAATGACCGCGCGAGTCGCGGTCGACGGAGTGCCCGTACGTGCGCGGGCACGCGTCCAACAGGCGCCGGCGATGCGCGCGACACCGCCCTGCCGGCGCCACGCAATGACGGGAGAACTTGCGCATGAGGATCCGGAACCGGAAGCAAGCGGGCGCCATCCCGATGGTGGCGCTCGGGGTCATCGTGCTCGCCGCGGCGCTCACGGCCGCGTGGTTCGCTATCTTCATGACCTGGAGCTATTCGACCGGCGAGCGCGCCGGCTGGGTGCAGAAGCTCTCGAAGAAGGGCTGGATCTGCAAGACCTGGGAAGGCGAAATGGCGATGGTCACCATGCCCGGCACGGCCCAGGAAAAATTCCTGTTCACGGTGCACAGCGACGATGTCGCCGCGCAGATCAACAAGGTGATGGGCAAGCGGGTTTCGGTGCACTACGAGGAGAAGGTGGGCTTGCCGACCACGTGCTTCGGCGAGACGCGACACTACGTGACGAGCGTCGTCGCCGTCGACGAGATTCCGCTCGCGCCGGGCATCGTCGTGCCGTCGCCGGCGCCCGCTCCGGCAGCGGTGCCGCCCGCCGTGGCGCCGCCCGCATCGACCACGGCGCAGTAAGGCCCTGCGGCTTTAGTCCTGTGTCTCGCGAATGCCCACCCGCACCGGCACCGCGGACAGGAGCGACGTCAGGACCGCGGGCTCGATGGCGACGAGAAATCCGCGCTTGCCGCCGTTGATGTAGGCGCGGTCCAGGTCGAGGACGGTTTCCTCGACGTAGACGGGAAGCGCGGTGCGCGTGCCGAACGGGCTGACGCCACCCGGCAAGTACCCGGTGTATTTCTCGACGCCCGCCTCCGTCGCCGGCGAGACCGCCTTCACCCGGAGATGGCGCGCGAGCTGCTTGGTCGAAACTTCGAGGTCCCCGTGCATGACGATGAGCAACGGCTGGCGCCTCGGTCCATCGTCCTGCGCCTCCATGACGAGCGTCTTGACGACCGCGTGGTGATCGACGCCGAGAGACAGCGCCGCCTGCGCGGTGCCGCCACGATCGACGTAGCCGTAAAGATGCGGCGTGAACAGGGCCTTGGCCGCGCGCAGCGCGCGAATGGCCGGGGTCACGGGAATGTCCGCCTTGCCCATGGTACGAGTGACTTGTCGGGCGGGCTCGGAAAGAGACGTCGTTTCCGTTCGACGTGCGCTGTTACGACCCAACGCGCGGCGAAGAATGGATTGCGGGCAGCAACGACGCGTGCCCGCTCATGTTTGGGTCTCGCCGGCAGGCAGCGCCACATCAGCCCTCGCCGCGAACATGCGTACCGCGGTCTTCCTGCCGTCGGGCCCGCGCAGCCGCTCGACCCACCCCGCGACCACGTCGTCCGTCATGGGCTCCGGCGCGAATTCGAGGCTGGCTGCCGCACGCGCCGCCACGTCCGGGGCAACGCCGCCCGCGACCAGCGCCGCGCCGAACCGGCTCGCCGCATTCCCTATCCGGAAGGCCTTGACGTTCGCTTCGACGATCCGCGAACCCTTGTCCGCGAACAGCGCGCGCACCTGCTGCTCGAGCAGCGCCTCCGGCACCGGCAGCAACCGCGCCGCGGCGCCGACCATGACCATGTTCTGCGCCTTGACCGTCCCCGCCTTGTGCGCGAGACGCACCGCGTCGACGGCGACGACGTGGGGAACGGCGAAGAGCACGTCCAGCAGCGCCTCCGGCGCCGGATAGTCGGCGACGTTCACGAGCGGCGTCACGTCGGTGACGATCCAGCCATCGGGACGCAGCAATTTCGCATAGCGCAGACTTTCCATCGGCTCGACCGACAGCACGATCGCCGCCGATCCGTCCGGAATGAGGTCGCTGGCGATCGGCATGTCGGAGATGCGAACGAACGCCGAGACGGCGCCGCCGCGTTGCGCCATGCCGTGCACCTCGGGCTGCTTCAGGTGAAAGCCCGCCGCGACGGCGGCGTGGTCGATCACCCAGGCCATCGACAGCACGCCCTGGCCGCCGACGCCGCACAGCACGAGGTCGAAGTTCATGCGTGCGCGGCCTTCCGTTCGCGCTTGGTATTCCTTGATCGTCCTGGCGTAGGTCACGCAGGCGCGCCGGGCGATGATCACCGACAGCCCGCGATACGCGATTTCGTCGCGGATGACGCGCACGTTGTCGTCGTTCGCTTTCGGCACCGGCGAGATCGACGAGGATGTGCTCGCGCGGCACGCCGAGCCCCGCCACCAGGTCGACGACCTCTTCGTCGGTCGCCATCGTCGGCTGCCCGCCGGTCATCGCGACGATGCTGTTGTCGAGGATGAAGACGGTGATGTCGGTGTTCTCGCGCGCGGCGTCGAGCAGCGGCGCCATGCCGGAATGCGTGAAGGTGCCGTCGCCGATCACGCACAGCGACGGCCGCATGCCGGCGTGCGCGGCGCCGATGGCCATGCCGATCGACGCGCCCATGCACAGGCAGGAATGGATCGCCTCGTGCGGCTTGAGATAGCCGAGCGCGTAGCAGCCGATGTCGCCCATGACGCGGATCCCGTCGCCTTCGCCCGCGATCGCTTCCTTGATCGCGGCGTAGGCGTCGGTGTGCGGACACGCGTCGCACAGGCGCGGCGGGCGCCCGACCAGGACGCCGTCGAGTCCGGGAATCTGCAGCGACGGGTTGACGGCAACGCCGAAGCTCGTCTTGAGCGCGTCCGGGGCGAGCTCGCCGCTGCGCGGCAGGTGTCCGGTGAGCTTGCCCTTGATCGGCCGCTCGCGCATGAGGCCGAGCGCGCTCACGTAGCGCTCGATGAAGGGGTAACCCTCCTCCACGATCCACAGTTCGCAGGACGCATCGAGCAGGCGCCGGATCTTCGCCACCGGCAGCGGATACACGCCGATGCGCAGCACGTTGTACGCGTCGAGCGCGGGCCCGAGCGCTTCCTGCAGATAATTCCACGCCACGCCGCTGGCGAGGATGCCCGGGCGGCCCTCGCCGGCGAGCGTGAGCACGTTGGCCGCGTGCGCCTCGGAGTAGTCGTTGAAGGCGGCCTGCTTGTCGAGGAGCTTGGCGTAGGCGCGCCGCGCGTTCGACGGAATCAGCGTGTACCGGCTGTGATCGGCGACGTATGCGGCCTCGTTCTGCGCCCGTCCTGGCGCGAGCGTGACGCTGGCGCGGCTGTGCGCGAGACGGGTGACGAGGCGCAGCAGCACCGGGACCTGCAGCCGTTCGGACAGCTCGAAGGCCTCGCGGGTGAAGTCGTAGCATTGCTGCTGGTCGGCCGGCTCGAGGCAGGGAATCTGCGCGAAGTCCGCGAAATAGCGCGAGTCCTGCTCGTTCTGCGAGCTGTGCATCGACGGGTCGTCGGCGACGGCGATGACGAGCCCGCCGTGCGCGCCCGCGACCGCGACATTCATGAACGGGTCGGCGGCGACGTTGAGCCCGACGTGCTTCATCGCGACCAGTGCGCGCTTGCCGGCGTAGGAGACGCCTACGCCCTCCTCCAGCGCGACCTTCTCGTTGGTCGACCACAGGCCGCGGATGGAGAGGCCCGCCCGCTTCGCGTGGGCCTGGACGGTCTGGAAGATCTCCGTCGACGGCGTTCCCGGATAGGCGTAGGCGGCGCTGATGCCGGCGTCGATCGCCCCTCGCGCAACGGCCTCGTCTCCCAGCAGTATTTCGTGCGACATGGCATCCTCATGACCACGGCCCAAAGTTCCGGCCGGCGATCTCACGGTTTTTCGAACGCCGCGCCCCGACACCCGAAACGGGCGGTCAGCGGCCGGCCGGCAACAGCCTAACCGCCCGAAGCCGCGCGAAACTTGATGTGCGGCAAGCTTTCCTCGATCGCGTAGCCCGGCTCGATCGGTTGCCCGCCCGCCGCCGCCGGATCCACCGGCGGTCGACCCGGGGGCCGCGGGCGTCCGGTTCGGATGCCGAAACACCCACGGCGGAACCGCTTTCCCATCCCGCCACAGACCGACGCGCCGTGCGCGCGCCGCCGCCTCGGCCGCCGCGTAACGCTTGCGGTCGGCCGCGCTCTGCTCGGCCGCGTACGCCGTGTAATGCCAGGCGAGCCCGCGTTCGATCAGCTGCAGGTTGACATCGGCGCCCTCGACCAGCACCTTGCCGACCACCCGGCCATAGCTGTCCCTTTTCGACCACACCACGCGCGCGTCCCGGCGATAAGCGAGGCTCGAGAGCGCCTGCTTCGCTGCCCTGCCGAACGCCTGCCCCATCTCGGGCGCGTCGATGCCGGCCAGGCGGACGCGCACGGAGACGTCGGCCGGCGTCAGCAGGTCGACCGTGTCGCCGTCCCGCACGCCGACGATGCGCCCGGTGAGTTCGGCAGCGAATGCGCCGGGACCGCTCGTGACCAGCACGAGCACCGCCAACGCCATCGTCGGCACGAACCGCGGAATCGTCGGCACGGGTCTCCTCGCGCGATCGGCGCGCCGGTTGATCTAGAATGAGGATGCCAGAATGTTCACGGTGCCGGGCATGACGGCTGGCACGAAGCGCAGCGCCATCGATGAGAGACCCCATTCGCCCCCGCCGCTCGGTGCTGTACATGCCCGGCGCCAATGCCCGCGCGCTGGAAAAGGCGCGCACGTTGCCCGCCGATGCCTTGATTCTGGATCTCGAGGACTCGGTCGCCCCGGACGCGAAGGACCTCGCGCGGCAGCAGGTCGTCGCGGTCCTGCGGCAAGGCGGATATGGCCATCGCGAGCTGATCGTGCGCATCAACGCGCTGGTCACGCCCTGGGGTCGCGACGATATCGCGGCGATCGCCGCGTCCGGCGCCGACGCGGTGCTGCTCCCGAAGGTGCAGTCGCGCGATGATGTGCTGGGCATCGTTCTGGCGCTGCAGGAGGCCGGGGCGCCGCCCGGTCTGCCCGTGTGGGCGATGGTGGAAACACCGCTCGCCTTTCTGCGGCTCGACTCGATCGCCGGTGCGCATCCGCAACTGCAAGTGATCGTGGCGGGGACCTCGGACCTCGTCAAGGATCTCCATGCCCGCCACTCCCGCGAGCGCACCGAGACCGTGACCGCGCTGTCGATGGCGATCCTCGCCGCACGGGCCTACGGGCTCGGCGTGCTCGACGGCGTGCATCTCGACCTCGACGACGACGCCGGATTGCGTTACGCGTGCGAGCAGGGACGCAGCATGGGCTTCGACGGCAAGACGCTGATCCACCCCAGCCAGATCGCCGCCGCGAATGCGGCCTTCGGGCCGTCGGCAGACGAACTCGATGCCGCCCGCCGGATCGTGGCCGCATGGCAAGCGGCACGCTCGACCGGCAAAGGCGTGGTCGTGGTCAACGGCAAGCTGGTCGAAAATCTCCACGTCCAGGAAGCCGAACGGCTGCTGGCGATGGCCGACGCGATCGCCGGACACCGCTGACGCGGACGATCCACGACGGAGAACATCATGAGCATCCCTTGCGGCACCCTGTTGCACACGCGCTGGGCGCTGGCATGGCTGATCGGCGGCGTTCTGCCGTTGGCCGCCTGCCTCGGCGGCGGCGACGGCGGTAACCCCCCGGCCGTACCGCAGGCGACGTTCCGCAATCTCGGATTCCTGCCGGGCTATGCCGCCAGCCAGGCCGCGGCCGTCTCGGCGGATGGGTCCGTCGTCGCGGGAACCGCCACCACGACCGCCGGCAATCGCCAGGCCTTTCGCTGGGACACGCGGCAGGGCGTCATCGGCCTCGGCTTCATGCCGGGCGGCACCGCCAGCACGGCGAGCGCCGTTTCCGCCAATGGCGCCGTCATCGTCGGCAGTGGCGACGCGAACACCATCGATTCGCCGACACCCACCGCGGGCTTCCGCTGGACCGCCGAGACAGGGCCGCGGCGCCTCGAGTCACTGCCGGGCTCCTATCTCTGTACCGCCGCGGGCGTCTCCGGCGACGGCACGGCGGTCGTGGGCACCTGCCTGCAGTTCAACAACACGGCGTACCGCTGGCTGGCAAGCACGGGCGCCGTCGCCTTCAGTCGATTCGGCGGCGGCAGCGACCAGCAAAGTTCCGCCAATGGCGTTTCCGTCGACGGCACGGTCATCGTCGGCGCAGGCCATCCGGTGCTGACGGGGGCCGTGATGTGGACGGCGAACGGCAACGCGACCGTGCTGGGCAAGCTCGCGGGCGATGCCGAGGCCACCGCTACGGCGGTGTCCAGAGACGGCACGGTGATCGTCGGTTCGTCGATGAACACGGCCCGGACCTCGCGCGCGTTTCGGTGGACGCAGCAAACGGGCATGACCGAGCTTGGCAATGGCATCGAAGGACTCCTCGGGAGCTTCGCCACCGCGGTTTCGGGCGACGGCCGCACGATTGTCGGATGGGGCCCCGCCGCGACCGGTGACGTTGCCCTGATCTGGGACGCCGCCCACGGCTTGCGGCTGCTCGATGCCGCGCTGCTGACCGACTACGCGACCTCGATCCCGGGCTGGAAGCTCTCGCGGGCGACCGCCATTTCCGACGACGCGCGCACGATCGCCGGTTATGGCACGAATCCGCAGGGGCAGACCGAAGCCTGGATCGTGACCTTGCCGAACTGACGCCCCGAAGAACGGCGGGGCCCGCGCACCGCCAGCCGCGCTTCGCCCAGCGGGCGTGCGCGGATTCCGCCGGCGCGACGGATTCGCTAAGGCTTCTTCGGCACCTTGCCGCCGGCCCTGCGGGCCTCGGACAGGCCGATCGCGATGGCCTGCTTGCGGCTCCTCACCTTCTTCCCCGAGCCGCTCTTCAACGTGCCGTGCTTCAACTCGTCCATGGTCTTTTTCACCTTCGCCTGCGCCGTCTTTCCGTATTGGGCCATGAGTCGACTCCTTTGCCATTGAATCCATCGAGACGTTCGCGCGTTTGCCGAGAAACCGGAACGCGACCGCGCAGAGACTTAAACCCATCAAGGGTGCCGGGAGCGATCGGCGTGTCGCCGATTTGCCTGTAGGACTTCACGCAGTGCCCGCGCGGTGTCGGTGCGCGCGCCGTGCGCGACCCCGCGCACCCCGTCGAAAGGTTCTCGCGCCGAGGCCTTGGTGGGGCCGCCACGTTCGAGATGACTACAAGCTTTTCGTGCGTCGGACTACAGCGTCGGCGCCGTCCTCCGGCGCAACATGCGAGCCGTGCCGCCATCGCATCGATTGGGTCCATCCGGAAGGAAGGAGGAAATGGCCATGAAACGCATGTTGCTGCTGTCGCTGTTGGCCGCGCTGTTGGGCGGATGCGTGGTTACCCCCTACGGATACCGCGACCGCGACGACTATTATCACCGCTACGGCTACCGCGACCGCGACTATTACCACCTATCGCGACGGGTATCGCGAACGCGACCATTTCTATCACGGCGACGGCTATTTCCCGAGTTACAGCTATCGCGACCGCGATCACGGCAGCTAAGCGCTGAACGGGTGAAATAGTTGCCGGTTTATCGCAGCGGACGCCGGTTTTGGTGACGGCGACCTCGGTGTGCCAAACGCAGCCAAACAAATATTGTCCCGCCTGCGGCAGGTCCGTACGGGCCGGGATAGCCAGGGAGACGATCCCATGCAGATCGCCGGCGCTGCCTCGACGGTCGCCACAGAAGCCAGGGATCCGGGCACGGTCGTCGCCGCGGTGCCGGCGCGCGCGGGGAATCCGAGCGAGGAGCTAACGGTCGCGCCACTCGAAGCGCGTACCGTCGCGATGGTGGCATCGGGCCTCGTGGTCGTCCTGTTCGCATTGCATCTTGGCGCGGCCTTCTTCATACCGCTCCTCGTCAGCGTGTTCTCCAGCTATGCGCTGGCGCCCATCGTCAATCGACTGGAGCGATGGCGGGTGCCGCGCGCGCTCGGCGCCGCGCTGACGATGCTTCTGGTCATCGCCGCGCTGGCTCTCGGCGTCGAGCGTACGATCAACAGCGCCACCGATGTGCTCGAGGACCTGCCCCGCGCGGTGCAGAAGCTGCGCTACACGGTGATGTCGTGGGATCGCGATGGCCGCGGACCGCTGAAGCAGGTCCGCAAGACGGCGGACGAACTGCAGAAGCTCGCCGGTGCCGCCGCGGCGATCGAGGCCACGCGGCCGGCCGCCATCCGTCCCGGCGCCTCCTTCCGCGGCGACCAACCTGTTCGCGATCGGCACCGTCAACATGGCGCTGTTCGTGGTTCAACTCGTGTCGGTGCTGTTTCTCACCTACTTTCTGCTCGCGGCCGGCAATCTTTTTCGGCAGAAGCTGATCCAGACGCTGGGACCGTCGCTGTCCACACGCAAGAAGGCCTTGCAGATCCTGGATGACGTGAACGAGGTCAGCCAGCGCTATTTTGCCCTGGTGCTGGTGATGAACGTTGCCGCCGGTTTGGTGACGGGCGTCGGCATGTACCTGCTCGACGTCCGCCATCCCGTGTTCTGGGGCATCGCGATGGCGATCCTGCACACGATTCCGTATCTCGGCGCGGCGGCCGTGACCGGCGCGGTCGGCCTTACCGCCTACCTCCAGTTCGAAAGTGTCGGCGCGGCCCTGCTTGTGGCCAGCGTTCCCGTGGCCGCCGCCCTGCTGATCGGCGTCTGGCTGCAAACGGCCCTGATGGGCCGCGCGGTCGGCATGAACGCCGTCGTCGTTTTCGTCGCGCTGCTGTTCTGGGGAATGCTATGGGGCGGCTGGGGGCTGCTGTTGGCGTTTCCGATCATGGCCAGCGCCAAGATCGTCTTCAGCCAGATCGAACGGCTGAAGCCGATCGCGGTGTTGATGAGTGACTGACTTCCCATCGGTGCGTGACACCGCCAGCCAGCCCGCCCGCGCCCTGGCGTCACGAGACGAGGCGATGATTGAACCGATATTGCTGTCGGTAACCCAGGTTTCCACCTTCGCCGGCGCGCAATTGCTGACGAAAGCCAGTGGCTTTTTTTTCGCGCGCGACCGCAAGCTCTTTCTGGTGACGAGCCGGCATGTGCTGCGCGACGAGCCGAGCGGGCACGCTCCGGACCGGATCGAGATAGAGCTCCATGTCGATGAAACGGACCTCACACGCTCGACGGCGTTCTCGATGCTGCTGTACGAAAGCGGCAACAGGGTGTGGCGGCAGACGGGGAATGACGGAGAGGCATTCGATGTGGCCGCTCTCGAGATCGATCGCGCGGCGCTGCCCGACCCGACGGTCCTGCGCGCCTTCACGCCGGAACACGTGCAAACCTCGTTCGACGACGTCGAGGTGGGTTCGCCGTTGTTGATCGTGGGGATTCCGCTGGGCATGCAGGATACGCTGCACCATCTTCCCGTGGCCCGCCATGCGGTGATTGCTTCATCGTTCGGTGTGCCGTTTCAGGGTCAGGGCTACTTCCTCACCGATGCCCGAACCCATCGCGGCATGAGCGGCGCGCCGGTGGTGATGCGCTGGCGCGATCCTGGCGCCGCCCGCGAAGGCTTGCCGTGGAAGCTCCTCGGGGTCCACTCGGCGCGACTCGACATGGTTCCTCGCGACCAGGAACAGGACGAATCGCTCGGTTTGAACTGCGCCTGGTATTCCACGATCCTGCACACGCTGACGGCACCCGAGGGTGCGGAGACTTCAGGGGTCTTGCCTGCCGCCGCGCACGGCGCGGGACCATCCTGCTAGGAATTCGCGGCCAATCGCCCGCGGCGTCGGGCAGGGCGGGTTGACCTTCACGCTCGTGGGTCGCCGGCGCGAAACGGGCGGGGCGAAGCGCGCTCCCGCGTCTGGCGCGCGCCCGGCCAGCAGATCGGACACGGACCGGCCCCGCGGTACTTGTGGCCACGGCTGCAGATTCTCCAACCGCCCGTATTTGCGTCAGCCATCGTCGTCCTCCTGCGAAATAGTCTTCGCGAATCGAATTCACGCTGTCCCAGATCGCCGGCCGGTCTGAATTCCCCGCCTTCCACGGAACTGGACCTCCCCGCCTAGCTCCGCCCGAACGTGAAGCTACGCCAGCCTTGCGCGCGCGTCTGTAGGACGCAGCGCATTCACCCCGTAGGAAAGAATCAGCAACCAACCTTCAGCTCGTCCCGGCGTGCCGCAGCGGAACTTACGTGGCTGCGATTGTCCTCTGTACAAAAGCAATCAATTTTTTTGACGGAGGATTTATGCCACTCGATTCCGTAGAAGGTCCGGTCGCTGCGCTGCACGTCGATGACGGCGGCGTGGGCGGGATGCCCGTCGTGTTCGTCCACTCGTTTGCCGGCAGCTCCGCGCACTGGGCGGCGCAGCTTGCCCACCTGCGCCGCAACCGCCGCGCCGTGGCGCTCGACCTGCGCGGGCATGGCGGCTCGGCGCCGCCACGGGACGGCGATTACGCGGTCGACTCGCTCGCCGCCGACGTCGCCGCGGTTGTCGACCGGCTTCTGCTCAAGCGTTTCGTGCTCGTGGGGCACAGCATGGGCGGGGCCGCGGCCATCGCCTATGCCGGCGCGCATCCTGACCGGGTCGCGGGTCTGGTACTGGTCGGCGCGCCGGGCAAGGTCCCCGCCGAGCAGGCGCGAGCAGATCATGACGGCCATCGAGAGCGATTATGAAAAGGTGATGCGGCAATACTGGGACAAGCTCCTGGCCGGCGCGAAACGCGACGTGCGCGCGCAGGTCGAGCGCGACATGGCGAGCGTGCCCAAGGAATCGTCGCTGCGCATCATCCGCGCGCTGTTCGAGTTCGATCCGTGCCCCGCGCTGCAACGCTATCCCGGCCCGAAGCTCATTCTGTACACCCCGAGTGGCGACACGCCGAACGACCTCCAGCATTTGATGCCCGACGTGCCGCACCAGTCCTTCGCGGATACGAGCCACTGGATGCAGATGGACGAGCCTGACGAATTCAACCAGGTGCTCGACGCGTTTCTCGCCAGCGTGCACTAGAGACGGGCGCCAATTCGGCGTAACCTGCCTCGTGTCGGAAAGGGACGACACCACAATGCGCCGTTATTGCGATAGGCAATGGGTCCGTTTCGCGGCAGCCTCGTGGGCGACGACAGCAACCGCAGGGCAACATGATTCCGCCTCTTCGCGAAGAGCAGGACACCGACACCGCGCATCGGCACCGCGACGCGCGCCGCTGCCGCGCGGTCGTCACCTACAACGTCGACCCCACGTCGTTGCCGAACGGGCACGAAGCGGTGACACGGGCGGAAATCGCGCGGCGCCTGGTCGGCCTGACCGGGTTCGAATACGTGGGCGAGTATGATCCCGACACATGCTATGCGGCGCCGCCATACTTTGTGCCGAGTGCCACGCTGACCCGTGCCGCCGCCGCCCGTCTGGGCATCGACAGTGCGCAGGATCTGTTCGGTGGCGTGGTCCCCGTCGCGTTCGTCGCCACGAAGACGATCACGCATCCATTGGTAGCCGACGAGGCACGCGCCCCGTCCGGCTGGTCCGCCGAGTTTCCGCGGCGGGTAGCGGACGCCGTTCTGCAGGGTTACAGCACCTTCTGCCGGGAGGATGCGCTGCGCGCCGGGCGCCGTCTCCTCGATCATGGCGAGGTGCGGGTCAAGCTGGCCACCGGCATCGCCGGTATCGGGCAGTGGGTCGCCGGCGATGCCGAGACCTTGGAGCGAATCGTCGCCGCGATCGGCGACGATCAATTTGTGAAAGCCGGCGTCGTCATCGAAGAGAACCTGAGCGAGGTGGTGACCCACAGCGTAGGTCACGTCTGCGTCGCCGACGTGACGGCCACTTACTACGGCACGCAGCACCTGACCAGGAACAATCGCGGCCAGGAGGTGTACGGCGGGACGCGATTGCGCATGGCGCGCGGCGGGTTCGACGCGCTGCTGGCGCTCGACCCGACCGAGGACGTGCGGCTCGCCATCGCCCAGGCCCGCGCGTACGACGACGCCGCGCAGACATGCTTCCCCGGATTTTTCGCGTCGCGACGCAACTATGACGTGGCCCAGGGCGTCGACGCGCGTGGACGCCGCCGCTCGGGGGTGCTCGAGCAATCGTGGCGAGTGGGTGGCGCGAGCGGCGCGGAGATCGCTGCGTTGGAGGCGTTCCACGCCGATCCGTCGTTGCGCAGCGTGCGCGCGGCGGCGCGGGAGGTCTACGGCGAGTACCCACCGTTGCCGGACAATTCCACCGTGTACTTTCGCGGCATCGACCCACACGTCGGGACCGTGACCAAGTACGCACTGATCGAGCCTCATGCCGACCCGCGATGAACCTGTCTATATCCGGGTCGAGGATGAGCACATCCTCGGCACGCTGATTACACCCGGAACGCTTATCCCGGGCGTGCTGTTCGTCCACGGCTGGGGAGGCGACCAGCAGCAATACGTCGCCCGGGCGCGCGAGCTCGCGGGGCTCGGTTGCGTTTGCCTGACCTTCGACCTGCGCGGCCATGCGCAAACCAAGGCGCAATACGAAACCGTTTCGCGCGAAGAGAGCCTGCGCGATATTCTCGCCGCCTACGATTTCCTCGCCTTCCAGCACAATGTGGATTCCGATTCCATCGCCGTCGTCGGCAGCAGCTATGGCGGCTATCTTGCGGCGCTGCTGACCGCACTGCGTCCCGTGAAATGGCTCGCGCTGCGGGTCCCGGCGCTCTACAAGGACTCGGACTGGGCGCTCCCGAAGCAGCGATTGAAACGCGAGCAGGGCCTCGAGCAGTACCGGCTCCAGGCCGTGCGGCCCGAAGAAAGCCGCGCGTTGCGGGCGTGCACTGCCTACACCGGCGATGTCCTGGTGGTGGAATCCGAGTTCGACACGGTCGTGCCGCACCAGGTGATCGTCAATTATCGCGACGCCTTCGTCAGCGCTCGCTCATCGACGTTTCGGCTGATCCCCGGCGCGGACCATGCGTTGTCCGAAGACGCCTGGCAGCGGGCCTATACGACGGTGCTGGTGACGTGGCTCACCGAGATGGTATTCGGGGCGCGCGCCAGCGGGGCGGCCGGCGTCACGGAAACGCCGGCCGCGACCGCACAGGATGCAAGCGGCCGGGATCCCGTCGCCCGCCGGGCCTAGCCCGGGGAGCCGATCAGTACTTCTTGTGCTCGACCGCTTCCTCCTGCACCTTCTGCCCCGCCTTCTCGACGTCTCTGCCCGCCCCCTGCATCGTGTTGCAACCGGTCAGCAGGAGCGGTGACCCGATCGTCACGGCAACCATCATCAGCATGAGTTTTTTCAACATCGTGATCACCTCGTTGGGGATGTGAACGCTGCAAAATGCGGGGCAATAACCGCCGCGCGATCGAAGTCTGGCGGCTCGTCCGGACGCGATGTAGCGGACAATTGCCGATCTCGATGTAGGACAAATCCCGTGTCACCCGCGACACCGACAGCCGCCGCTCGACCTCGTTTCTCGATCGGTTCGGGCTAGGCAGGGGCCCGTGGCGGGCGTCACGCGCCACACGACATTGCCGACGTCGTCGGCCACCAGCACCGCCCCCGCACGATCGACGGCAACGCCGACCGGCCTTCCGAGTGCTTCCCCGTTGGCGTTGACGAAGCCGGTGAGGACGTCTTCGGGCATCCCCGACGGCCGTCCGCCTTCGAACGGAACGAAGACGACCTTGTAGCCGGCGCGCGCCTTGCGGTTCCACGACCCGTGCTCGCCGATGAACGCGCCGCCCCGATAGTGCTCCGGCAGCAGCTTGCCTTCGTAGAATGCCAGCCCCAGCGGGGCCACGTGCGAGCCGAGCGCGTAGTCGGGCGGAATCGCCGCGGCGACGAGATCCGCGCGCGAGGAATTGACGCGCGGATCGGGATGGCTCCCGTAGTAGCTGTAGGGCCAGCCGTAGAAGGCGCCGTCGCGCACCGACGTGAGATAGTCCGGAACGAGGTTGTCGCCGAGCTCGTCGCGCTCGTTCACGACCGTCCACAGCGCACCGTGCTGCGGCTCCCAGCCGAGGCCATTGGGATTGCGCAGCCCCGACGCGTAGACCCGCGTCCGGCGGGTCGACAGATCGATCTCGAGGATGGCGGCGCGGTCGGTCTCCCGGTCGAGCCCGTTTTCGCCGACGTTGCTGTTCGACCCTACCGTGACGAAGAGACGTCGGCCATCGGGGCTCGCGATCAGATTCTTCGTCCAATGATGATTGATGGTTCCCGCAGGCAGGTCGGCGATCTTCTCGCCCGGGGTGGCGATTTCGGTCATCCCGTCGCGATAACGAAAGCGCAAGACCGCGTCGGTGTTGGCCACGTACAGATACGCACCGACGACCGCCATGCCGAACGGCGAGTTGAGGCCGCTGATGAACGTGGAGCGAGTCTCGGCGACGCCATCGCCATCGGTGTCGCGCAGCAGCGTGATCCGATTCGCGCTCGGCACCCCCGCGCCGGCGCGCCGCATCAATGCCTTCATGAAAAACGCACGGATGCCTTTGCCATCGTCGGGCCTGGCCGGAGCGTTGGTTTCGGCGACGAGCACGTCGCCGTTGGGCAGCACGTACAGCCAGCGGGGATGCTCGAGGTCTCGCGCCAATGCGGCCACGGCGAGGCCGTCGGCCGCGGCCGGCTTGGCACCCGCCGCCCAGCCGTTCGCGGGCGCGATGTTCACCGTCGGCAACAACGCCTGCTCCGGCGGCGGGAGCCGCGGTTCTGCGCCGACGCCCGGGTCGCTCGCCAGGGTCTGCGGCTGCGCGCACGCAACGAGACCCGCCGTCAAGGCAATGACGACGCAGCCCAACCCACGAACAACCGGCGCCGAAAACGCGCGCTGTCCTACGGGTAGATCATCTGCACACCGACAGCGGAGCCGGGGCGCCGGCGCGCATCCTTCTCCCGTCGGTGAGGAAACCGAATTGCATCCTTGGGCCGCTCGTTGCGGCGAACCGATCTGTCGATTAATCATAGGAGACCCGAAATGAACCGCTCCGTAATCCTCGTGGGTATACTCAGCGCCGTCCTGGCCGGCTGCGACAGGCCTTCGTCCGTCGTCGTGCAGCCACAATCCCCCGCGCCGCCAACGACGGTGGTCACGCCGGCTCCCGCTCCGTCCACGCCAGCTCCCGCTCCGTCGGCCGCCGATAATGCGCAGGCCGCGGCCAATCAGGCCACCGCCGCGGCGAATGACGCTTCGCGCGCGGCCGCCAGCAGCAAGGACGCCGCAGTCGACGCGAAGGATTCCGCCAACAAGGCGAGCGACGCCAGCGAGAAGAAATAGCGGTTGGAGCGTGCGGGCGGCCCCGATCTGCGGGCCGATCCGCGCGTTAACGAGAACGGCTGTTCCGGGGCGCTTTGCCGGGCTTTCCGGACGCGCCCCGTCCTTTGAACAGCGCGGGGTCTTCTTCCTTTGCTCGCCGCCTACCCTCCGCTTCCGCCGCCAGCATCTCTCGCTGCTCGGCATCCGACGTGGGCGCGGCGGCCCGAGCGGCGGCGGCTACCTTTCCGGACGCGACGAATTGCCGTTCGGCCTCGTCGAATTTTCGCGCCGCGTCGTAGTTGCCCTCGCCTTGCAGCGCTTGGTTCGGCTGCGCCGATTCCCCGTCGCCGCTTTTCGGCCGGCCGCTCGCCGGCGGAGTGCGCAGCGAAGACGATTGCGTCCGTTGCTGATTTTTCCGCAACGCCATGGCTCTTCTCCTTTCATTGGCCAAGGATGGCCGGTTGCGATCCACGCCCGCGCCGGCACCTCCAGGCGCCGGCGCGGGGCGGGGGGCGGGGCTAGCTAAAGCGAGCGTCGACCGCTGATGACGTTGACCAGGACCATGACGATGGCGACGACCAGAAGGATGTGGATGAAGCCGCCCATCGTGTACGAAGTGACGAGTCCCAGAAGCCACAACACGAGCAAGACGACAGCGAGCGTATACAGCATGGCATGCACTCCTTTCGTTATCGGGTTTGCTGATTGTCGGCCGCTTCGAAAACGGTATCCGAACACGGTAGCGCGAACGTATCGCGGCGACCCGGTTGGCCCTATCGGAAATCAGCTGATTGGAATGTAGGACAAGGCGACGAGACCTAGCGCGGCGCCCTCAGGCGAGGCGCTTGCGCATCGCCGCCGTGATGGCCTGCCGCGTCTCGAAGAATTTCGCCCACGGATCCGTTTGCGGACGGGCATCGAAGCGCGCCAGTCGCTGCGGCACATTGCGGATGCTGAAGTGCTCGAAGCGAACATCGCGCTCGAGCTCGTTCCATCCGATCGGCGTGGCCACCGGCGCGTTGGCCCTGGCCCGGACGCCGTACGGCACAATCGCCGTGGCGCCTTGCGCATTGCGCAGATAATCGATGAAGATCTTCCCTTTGCGCCGATCCTTGGTGAGCGTTGCCGTGAACCGGTCGGGAAACGTGCGCACGAGAAAATCCGCGACCGCCTTGGTGAACGACTTGGCGTCGTCCCAGGTCAACGTCGGCCGGATCGGCAGCACGACATGGAGCCCTTTGCCGCCGGTGGTCTTCAGGAAACCGGTGAGCTTCATTTCGTCGAGCAGCGTGCGCAGCAGCAGCGCCGCGGTCGCAAGCTCCCGCCACGAAAGCCCTTCGTCGGGGTCGAAATCGAAGACGAGGCGATCCGGCCGATCGAGCCGCGGCGTGCGCGCGCCCCACGGATGCAACTCGATCACGCCCCATTGCACGAGACCCACGAGGGCCGCGGCGGAACGGGCGCTGAAGTACGTCGCGGTGCCCTTCCCTTCGGGGACGTCGACCCGGGTCACGGCGTCATGGACGCTGCGGTCGGCGTGTTTCTGATAGAAGCATTGCCGCGCCCAGCCGTCGGGACAGCGCACCAGGCTGAGCGGCCGCCCGGCAAGATGCGGCAACAGCCACGGCGCCACGCTCGCGCAGTATTGCGCAAGCTCGCGCTTGGTGATCGCGGCTTCCGGAAAATAGACCTTGTCCGGATGCGACAGCGCGACGCCGGCGACCTCGTCCGGGGGATCGGCACGCTTTCTTGCCGACGTTGGCGCGCGCGTGGCGCGCGGGTTCTTGGGCGCCGCCGGTGCGGTGCCGGCTCCGCGGGTGCCGGCCGTTCGCGCACGACCTCGGTCGCCTTCTTGTCCAGCCGCAATCCCTGAAACGAGGGATGGCGCAGCGCACCGTCCTTGCTCCACTCGGTGAAGGCCACCTCGGCGACGAGATCCGGCCGGATCCAGTGCGCGCCCTTCGCCGCGAAGCCCCGCGGCGGATCGACGAACCCCGGCGTGCTCTGCTCGCGCGCCTTCAGTTGCGGCCCGAGCATGCGCAGCAGCTTGTCGTCGAAGCCGGTGCCCACCTTGCCCGCGTAGCGAAGCTTGCCGCCGTCGTAGTAGCCGAGCAGCAGCGCGCCAAAGCCCTGGCGCGACCCTTGCGGATCGGTATAACCGCCGATGACCATCTCCTGGCGCTGCACGCATTTCACCTTGATCCATTCGCGCGTTCTCCGCCCGGCGGCGTAGAGCGAATCGGCCTTCTTGTAGATCGCGCCCTCGAGACGCATGGCGCAAGCCTGACGGAAGAACGTCTCGCCTCCGTCCGCCACTTCCGGACCGGGCTTGACCGTTCCCGCTCCGCGGCCGATCACCTCGTGCAACAGCCGCTTGCGCTCGGTCAGCGGCGCGCCGCGAAGATCATAGCCGTCACGGTACATGAGGTCGAAGGCAAAGAATGCGAGGCCGTTCACGGAAGACGCGGCCGTCAGCGCGTTTTGCAGCGCCTGAAAGCTCGTTCGGCCCTGCGCATCGACGACCACCACTTCGCCGTCGATCCAGGCGCTCTTCACGGGCAGCGAAGCAAGATCCCGGGCGACGGCGGAAAACACCTTCGTCCACTCCTTGCCATTGCGCGAGTAAAGCCGGGCGTGGCCGCCGTCGATGCGGCAGACCATCCGGTAGCCGTCGTACTTGATCTCGGAAACCCAGCCCGTGTTATCCGGTGCGCGCGCGACCAGGGTCGCCAGCATCGGCGCCATCCGTTCCGGCAGGCGCCCCTTCCGGGCCCCGGTGGCCGGCGCGCCGCCCGCTCGCGCGGACACCTTGCGCGCTGCCGGCGGCGGCGCCACCGCGCCGGCCTCCACATTGGCCTTGACCGAGAGCCCGGATCGCCAGACGTGTTCGCGCGCCTGCGCGATCTCCGCGACGCTCCTGCCCGTCACGACGCTGTCGGGCGCGGTGTCCACGACCGCGCCGTTGCCGGGCCGGGCGTACGCGTCCTTCTCCTTGATGAGGAGCCATGCCTCCCTGCCCGACTTCTTTCCTCCGTACTTGCTGCCGCGCGTGCGCACCAGTGCCCAGCCGCCCTTGAGCTTCTCGCCCTGGAGCGTGAACTTGAGGTGCCCCTGCGCATAGCCTTCGGCAGGATCGCCCTCGGGGACCCAGGTGCCGCGGTCCCACACCATCACCGTTCCGCCTCCGTACTCACCGGCAGGAATCACGCCCTCGAACCCACCGTATTCCAGCGGGTGATCCTCGACCTGCATGGCGAGCCGCTTGTCGGCCGGATCGAGGCTCGGTCCCTTGGGCACCGCCCAGCTCAACAGCACGCCGTCCTGCTCGAGACGGAAGTCGTAGTGGAGATGGCTCGCCGCATGCTTCTGCACGACGAACGTGTGGCCGGCCTTGCGTGCGGCACGCTTGCTGCCGCGGGGTTCGGGACTACGCCGAAAATCGCGTCGTGCGCGATAGGCATCGAGCGCCATGGCGCGCTGCCGATCGCGTCAGGCGCGCTTGCGGCGGGCGGCGGGCTTGGCCGCGGGCTTGGCCGCGGCCTTCGCCGCGCGCTTCGTCCCCGCCCCTCCGGCGACAAGGCGCAGCGCCGTCTTGCCTCGCGTCGCGGGCGCGTGGCCGCGCGCCGGCGGTTTGCGCTCGCCCGCGCCCTTGCCCAGGCTCTGCTTCAGGAGTTGCGCGAGGTCGATCACCTGCGCCGAGCGCCGGGCGCCCTCCTCGTGCGCGTCAGGCTTGGTGATCTCCTTGGTCTGGCCCTCCTTGATCTTTTGCCGTATCCGCGCCATCAGATCCTCATGGTAGGTATCCTTGAACTCGGCCGGATTCCAGGGTTCCGTCATGTCGTCCACCAGGCGTTTGGCGAGGGCGATCTCCTTGGCGCTCACGCCCGCCGACTTGAGGCTTTCCGGCGGCAGGTCGAGCCCGCTCTGCCCGCGGAGCTCGTCCGGGTAGCGCAGCGTCATCAGCATCAGCGCGCGACCGTGGGCCACCACGGCGGCGAGGTGCTGCGTGGTGCGGATGACCACCTGCGCGACGGCGACCCGTTGGGTGCTTTTCAATGTCTCGCGCAGCAACGCGTACACCTTCTCGCCTTTGCCGGCCGGCGCGAGGTAATAGGGCGTTTCGAAATATTCCGTCGGAATTTCGCCGGCGTCGACGAAGGCGCGAATGTCGATCGTCTGCGTGGCCTTGACATTGGCGCGGCGGAAGTCCTCGTCGGACAGCACGACGTACTGGTCCTTCTCGTATTCGTAGCCTTTCACGACATTCGCCCACTCGACCTCTTTCCCGGAGGTCTTGCTGTAGCGCTTGTACCCGACCGGGGAAAGATCGCGCTTGTCGAGCATCGCGAACTCGAACCCCTTGCGTTCCTCCGCCGGATAGAGCTCCACCGGAATGTTGACGAGTCCGAACGAAATTGCCCCTTTCCACAATGCGCGCGCCATGTCGGTTCCCCTCTGCTGTCGTGCCAAAAACGGTAGCCGGAATCGACGGCGAGAACAGCGCAGCGGGTGCTGAATCCGGCGTAGGTGCGAACGAGCCGCGGCGTCCGCCTTTGTCTTACGCCGGCTAAAGTTTCGGGCTCACCGTGAACGTCCCCCGACTGTCGGCCGCCTGCCGACACGCGAATGCGCGTTCCACCTGCATCGTCGTCGGCGCCGTTCGCGCAACGTTTGGATTGGCATGCCCGCCCGCGATCGAGGAGTCCAGATTTGACCCAGGTCCTGACCGTGCCGAGGGTGCGCCGCTGGTGTGGCTTCTTGTCGCTCGCCGCGATAGCCTTGTCGGCGTCTGCGGCGGCGCCGGACCCGGATCAGGACATCGCCGTGCACGTCGAGAAGAACGGATCCGAGATCGTCGTCGAGGTCGATTGCCCGGTGCAGGCGCCAGTGGCGGTGGTCTGGAACGTGCTGACTGACTACGACAACATGACGGCGTACATCTCGAATCTGCAGTACAGCGGCGTGCAGAGCCGCGTCGACAACGCGCTCGTCATCCGACAGAAGGGCAAGGCAACGCGCGGCCCGTTCGGTTTCGCCTTCGACAACGTGCGGGCGGTCGAACTTCTCCCGTATACCGAGATCCGCTCGCAACTCATCAGCGGCACCCTGAAGGCGTCGACGTTCACGACCCGCATCGTCGATGGCGGAGCCGTCGTGCACATCATCCATAGCGGCCGCTACACGCCGAACGTCTGGGTCCCGCCGCTCCTCGGACCGGCGCTGATCGAGGCCGAAACGCGCAAGCAATATGGCGAGTTCCGCGCGGAGATTCTGCGACGCAGCGGGCGCTCGGCCATTGGGTTTGCCGCGCCGCCCTCGCGCAGCCCACTCAATGAGCACAATGACGCCTCGACCGGCGTCCCTGTCGCAAAATCGACTGGATCCGAAACCGCCCTAGGGCTGTGCCCTGCCCGGCGCGGGTCGGAATGCCCCGTTTCCCGAAAGGAGGTACTCGATGATCAATATTCGGCAGACATCGCTCGGCGCCGCGATTTGCGCCGGGCTGGTCCTGATGGCAGCCGGATGCGATCAAAAGCATCCGGCAGCAAAGCGCAGGCCAGGCGATCGATCGCGCGGCCGATACGGCCGGCAAGAAGATCGACCGTGCCAGTGCCGAGGCGAGCGCGGCAACCCGGGACGTCGCCGCGAAGACGGCGAACGTTGTCGACGATGCCGCGCTGACGGCCAAGGTGAAGGCAGCGCTCTTCGCCGAGCCCGGCCTCAAGACGCTGCAAATCGACGTCGCGACTCGCGACGCCGTGGTGACGCTGGCCGGCAGCGTCGACTCGGAGGTCCTCCACCAGCGCGCGGTACAGATTGCCGGTTCATTGAGCGGCGTGAGCCAGGTCGTCGACAAGCTCGTGGTCAAGTCATGATGCCTGCCTCACTCGCGCGATGGTGCGCAGCCGCGCTGGCAAGCGCGCTGCTGCTCGCGGGCTGTGCGACGCTGCCGCCCGGGCTGGACGCGCCCAAAACCGAATCGACGGCGCTGGCCCATCCGGAAACGACGTCGCTCGGCAAGCGGTTCGAGGCCCAATCCCGCCAACATCCGGGCCAATCGGGTTTTCGGCTGCTCGTCGACGGGACCAACAGTTTCGTCCTGCGCGAGGAGATCGCCGCCAAGGCCGAGCGCACGCTCGACGTGCAGTACTTCCTCCTGCAGCAGGACGATACGGGGAAGCTCCTGCTGCAGGCGCTGCTGGATGCCGCCGATCGCGGCGTAAAGGTGCGGTTGTTGCTGGACGACGCGGAGGCCTTCGATAGAGGCTCCGCCATTCGGCCGCTCGCGGCCCACCCGAACATCCAGATCCGCATCTTCAACCCGTTTGTCGTGCGGCGCGAATTCACCGCCTTTCGCTGGGCGGAGTTCGCCGTCGGCAGCCGCCGCCTCAATTATCGGATGCACAACAAGCTGTTCATCGGCGACAACGCGGTCGCGGTGACCGGCGGCCGCAACGTCGGCGACGCCTATTTCCAGGCGAGCACGGACCTCGAGTTGGGCGACTTCGACCTCGCGGTCGTCGGACCCATGGTGCGGGCGCTGTCGCAGAGCTTCGACGTCTACTGGAACGATCGCCTCGCGGTCCCGGCCGAGACACTCCCGCTGGGCAAACCGTCCGCGGCGGATCTCGAACGGTGTCGCGCGGACCTGGCGGCCCATCGCGACAAGATGGGCACGTCGGACTACGTTCGTTCGCTGCCCAAGGACGACCTCCTCGCCGGAATGCTGACCGGCAAAGTCCCCCTGCTCTGGGCCAAGGCCGCGCTCGCCTACGACACGCCGGACAAGGCCGACGCGGACCAGGGGAACCAGCCGCGGCGGCTCATGTGGCAACGGGTCGCCGAAGCCGTCGAGGGCACGCAGCGTGAGCTGATCCTCGTCTCGCCTTATCTCGTCCCGGGGGAAACCGAGATGGCGCTGATCCGGCGCTTGCGCGCGCGCGGCGTCCGGGTCCGGATACTGACCAATTCGCTGGCTTCGACCGACATGCCGATCGTCCACGTCGGATACATGCGCTCGCGCATCCCGTTGCTGGAAGCGGGGTGCGAGCTCTACGAGGTCCGGCAGTTGCTCGGAAAACCGGAGACCGCCCACGGTCTCATCAAGTCGGGCAGCTCCGGGCAATTCGGCCTGCACGCCAAGGTGTTCGTGATCGACGGTCAGCGCGCGTTCATCGGCTCCATGAATTTCGACCAGCGCTCGCTCGACATCAACACCGAGATCGGCATCATCATCGACAGTCCGCAGATCGCGCAGGCCATCGCCGCGCGCTTCGAGGCGATCGCCCAGCCCGCCAACAGCTACCGGCTGACCCTCGATCCGACCACCGCCGGCGGTCCGGCCCTCCAATGGGTCACCGAGGTGGACGGCCGGACGATTCGCTTCAATGCCGATCCCGATGTCGACGCCGGCAAGCTCGCGCTGATTCGCATGCTGTCGGTGCTGCCACTCGACAACCTGCTCTAGTGGCCTCTGTTACAAGGCCGCTAGTCCGGATTTTTCCACCACCGCAGATCGGGATACGTGCCCTGCGTCGTCCGATTTTGGCGGCGCTGTCCGATGCGCAGCGCCAGCGCCGCGCTGAGCAGCAGCAATGACCCCAGCAGAATCACCTCGCGCATCGGGAAAGGCGGGTCGAACATCGCGGCAAACGCGGTGGTCACGGCGGGCGCGGCCAGCGCCGAACCGGCGACCAGCGTGCCGGGAAGGGCGGCCAAAGCAGTGCGAAACGAAGACATGAGCATTTCTCCTGTGGCGATTTACTCCTTGAGACCGGCGAGTAGCGACGACATGTCCTCGGCATGCTCTTCCTCGATCGCCAGGATGCCTTCCAGCATCTTGCGCGTGGTCGGGTCCTTGCCGTCGAGCCAGGCAATGATCTCGCGGTAGCTCTCGATCGCGACACGCTCGGCGACCAGATCTTCCTTGATCATGTCGCGCAGCGTGGTGCCTTCGACATATTCCGAATGGCTGCGCCGCGAGAGCCCGTCGGGATTGAGATCGGGCTCGCCGCCGAGCTGGACGATGCGGCTCGCGATCTCGTCGGCGTGCGCCTGCTCCTCGTTGGCGTGCGCCAGGAACTCGGTCTTCACCGCCTCGGCCGACAGGCCATCGGCCATGAAATAGTGCCGCTTGTAGCGCAGCACGCACACGATTTCCGTCGCCAGCGCCTGATTCAACACCAGGCACAGCTTTTTCGAGTCGACGCCGTAATTCGACGTTACCGCACCGGACTCGATGTGTTCCCGGGCGCGCTTGCGCAAGGTCTGGACATCGGAGAGGAACGGGGTTTCGACGGATCGGGCGGTCGCTTGCTTGCTGTCCATGGTGCATGCTCCTGGTCGATTGAGATGGATGCTGCGGATTGCCTGCGATCGGAAAACGCGAGGATACGTGCCGGTTGCTGCAGACGCCGTCGCGGCCATTGGTGCATACATCGTGCCAGCGTGGCAGCAGCACCTTTGCACACGCGATTCAGCGAGTTGCGGCGCGCGCGATCACGGCATTCGGCGCAGCGCGACAACGTTTCTCCGCGACCACCGTGTACTTTGGTCGACTGTCGTCGGCGCGGTCCTACAGGGAATTCCGACTCCCGCCGCTGAATGCCCCGCGGTTCGGAAGGCAACCTCGTGTCATCGTTGCGTCAAGGTTGCCTTCGCCCGACTTGTCGGCGAACGGCTTTGAGCTCGAGCAAGGAGAACATGCCCATGAAACGCATCGTCTTCGCGGCGGCACTCGCCGCCGCATTCTGGGGTCTTCAGCGGTGGCTTGACCGTGGTCGCCGCCGCGCGGCGCAGGCGACGGCTGCATCCGACCGAGTCCTGGGAAAACGAGGGCGGCGCGCTGGCGCCGAACCCGGCGGGTCTGGAGACTTCCCAGGTTCCGCGCTAGCGCTCGCGCAGCGCATTTCTGCCCGTTCGAAAGTCCGGCGTCGGCCATGCCGCGAACCGACGCCGGCGGCGCATTGAATGTCGCAGGCCCGTTGGGTATAGTCTGGCGACTGACCTTCCGGGGTTCGCGCATCGCGTCGATCCAGTGAAATCGGTCCTGCCCTTCAAGATCGCCGTGCCGCTGGTTCTGGGCATCGTTGCCTCGCTGGCCATCGCGGTCTATGCGGAGTTCGGCTTCCGCCGGCTCGAAGTGGCCAACAGCGAGATGGCGGCCGCGCTCGAAATGGATGCCACGCTGCACGAGACCCTCGCCCTCATTGTCGACGCCGAGACCGGCCAGCGCGGCTACCTGTTGACCGGCAAGGAAGAGTATCTGCGGCCCTACACCGCGGCGATTCCCCAGATCGATGGGCGCATTCAACCGGCTGCGAGAGCTGCTGGTAAAGCACGGCACGGCGGACCAGCGCAACGCCCTGGGCCGCATCAACACGCTGGTGGGCAAGAAGGTGTCCGAGCTCGAAATGACCATCAGCCTGTACCGAAAAGGCGACACCGCGATGGCGCAGGCGCTGATGGACACGGACGTCGGCCGGCAGACGATGGACGAGATTCGCGGCGCCGTTCAGGCGATGACGGACACCCATCGCCGGCAGTTCGACGCCGCCACGAGACGGTGGTCCGGCGACGTCGCGTTCGCCCGCCTCGGCATGCAGATCATGACGACATTCACGGTCGCGCTCCTGATGATCGTCTGGCTGCTTTCCCGACGCGATGCGACGCAGCGCGAGGAGCGCCGCCGCACCGCCGTGCAAGACAAGGAGCGGCTCGAAGCGCTGGTGGAGGAACGTACGGCGGCCCTGTCGGAATTGTCCAATTACCTGCACTACGTTCGCGAGGAGGAGAAATCGAAGCTCGCCCGCGACCTGCACGACGAGTTGGGGGGCATCCTGGTGAGCGCGAAAATGGACGTCGACTACGTGGAACAGCGTTTGAAGGAGCGCGACCCGGCAGCGGCAGCCAAGCTGGAGCGCGCCCAGCAGGCCCTCGACGACGGCGTGCAGATCAAGCGCCGGATCATCGAAGAACTGCGGCCCACGCTGCTCGACAATCTGGGTCTTTCCGCCGCGCTCGACTGGCAGGTGCACGAAATATGCAATGCGGCGAAGTTGACCTGCACGATCTGCACCCCTGAAGACGATCAGGCGATCCCGCCGCCTGTTTCCATTGCGCTCTACCGGATCCTGCAGGAAGCTCTCACCAACATCGTCAAGTATGCACGCGCCAAGAATGTCGACGTCAACCTGGGTCTGACGCCGGACAGTGTCACGCTGACGATCGCGGATGACGGCATCGGAATTGCCGACAAGGCGCCGACCGATCGGCTATCGCACGGCATCGCGGGCATGCGCCAGCGCGTAAAGGCTCTGCACGGCGATTTTTCGATCGGGCGCGGTCCGGAGGGCGGCACCCTGATCGAGGTCACTATTCCGCTGGAGCAACTCGTGCAAGCCGACACGCCAGCGGCGTCCGCGATCGCCGGATCGTAGACGGCGTTTCGTTACGAGCCGCGCCTGATGAGTCCGACCACCAACGAGACGACAAACAGCAGCAGGAAGATGAAGAAAAGGACCTTGGCGATTTCGACCGCGCCGACGGCAATGCCGCCGAAGCCGAACAGGGCGGCAACGAGCGCGATGACGAGAAAGACTGCGGCGTAGTACAACATGATTGACCTCTCTGGAAGGAATGGAACGGTAAGGAAGGGGCCGGAGCGTGCGCTCCGGCCCTCGTGGTCCAGTCTGATCCGACGGTCAGCGATACGTTCGCGGATCGACCGGGCCTGCTAGCTCTTCCCGTAGCGCATTTTCGCGTCACGCACGCAGGCGTCCTTCGGCGCGCCGCTCAACGTGTCGCATTTCTCGATCGCGACCTTGTAGTCGGCGTCGCGTTTCTCTTCGGTGGCGTCGCGACGTGCTTCGGCGGTCTTTTCCGACGCGGCACTGCGCGTGTCGGTTGCGACGCGATCGACCTTGGCGTCAGCCTTGGCCCTGGTCTGGGCCGCCTTCGCTTCCTTCACGCACACGTCCTTCGCGTTGCCGGAGAGATCGTCGCACTTCTCCTTGGCGACGTCGTAGGCGGCGTCGGCACGCGCATTGCGCGCCGCTTCACGCGCCTTGGGCGTGCCTTCGTAGGTCGCGTCGGCGTCAGCCTTGGCGACTTTTTCCTTGCCCTTGGCCTCTTCGATGCAGATGTCCTTGGCGTTCTTCGACAAGCTGTCGCAGGCCGCCTTGTCCATCTTGTACTGGGACGCGGCGTTCTTGTAGGCGAGATCGCGCGCTTCCTTGTTCATCGTCTGCGCCGGCGCCGCGCCCGCGAGGCAGAGCCCGGCCGCGGCCACCAGCGCCAACAGGAGTTGAGACGGTTTCATCGGATGGTCCTCCTTACTGGAATTTGCCCAGGTCATCGGAGCGAAAGCCGGCGCCGAAACGCTCGACCTGCTTTTCGGCTTCGTCCTTGGAGATGCCGTATTGCTCCTGGATCTTGCCGACGAGCTGGTCGCGCTTGCCGGCGATGACATCGATGTCGTCGTCGGTGAGCTTGCCCCATTGCTCCTTGACCTTGCCCTTCACCTGCTTCCAATTGCCTTCAATACGGTCCCAGTTCATAGATGACTCCTCAACGATCGGACGCCAATCGCCCGATTACGGGAAGACGGTATGCAACCGCCATGCCAACAGCAATCTACCGTCGAAACAATGGGTTAGAGAATGCTCAGTCGCCATGGCGGAGCATTCACCGGGAGGGTGCGATGTAAACCCGAGCACCGCTGTAGGAACGGAGACGACACGCTACTGCGGACGAACACCGATAGACCGCGTGGCTTCGCTTCGGTCAAATGACCTGATGATGAAGAGCAACCTTCACCGCCGGCGCCGGCGGACGCTCAAGCTGCCGCACGAGCGCGACGAGAGCACGGAAGCGGCCGGCGTGAAGCATCGGGTCATCGGACAAGCCGGCCGGGATCTGGCCGCCGGCCTGGTCGACACCGACAACTACACCCGCGCGTCGGCTATCACCGGCGTTGCCACGAGAACACGCCGGCGCAGCCGCTGATTTCTCCGGCATGCGATAGCCGGACCGGTGACGTCAGCTCAACGCCGACGGCGGCGACGCCGCCGACGCCAAATCGGAAAGCACTTCGCGGACGCGATGGAACTCGCGCGACTTGTCGAAGAAGAAGTCGGCGCCGAAAAACAGGCTCCGGTCGCGGTACTGGGGGAAGGCGTAGTTGGTGAAGACAATCACCTTGGTCTTCGTCGGGCGACCTTCCTGGCGCAAGTGCTTCAACACCCCGAGGCCGGTGCCCTGCCGCAACTGCAGGTCGAGGATCGCGGCATCCCATCCGCCGCCGCCCAACAGCGCCAGGGCATCCGATTCCGTTTCCGCTTCGCCGACGATCTTCACGTTCGGGATTTCGGCAAGGGTTTCGGCGAGACGCGCCCGAATGATCGCGGAATCCTCGACGATCACCACCCGGAACCGCGCTGCGCTCAAGTTCTCCCCCTGTGAACCGTGGGTGCGAAGCATAGCGGCCTTGGGCGGAGTCATAATTACTCCGAGTCGATCCGCGCGCGCCGGTTCCGACCCGAACCTATGAAAACGATATCAGCAAATCGCGAGCGCGGTTATCGGTGTTTGTCCGACAAAGCCAACCGGCGGTCCCAGGACATCGCCGCGCGATGACGATTCAGTTAATCAGTCCATTCTTGATCGCATAGTAGGTGAGGTCGGCATTGGATTTCATGCCCATCTTTTCCAGCACGCGGCTGCGGTAAGTGCTGACGGTCTTGACCGATAGATGCAATTCGTCGGCGATTTTCGACACCGCGGCGCCCGCGGCCAGCTTGCAAAAAATCTGGAATTCCCGCTGTGAGAGCTCGCCGTGCAACGGATGATCCGCCTCGCCGGTCACGCCCTGGGCGAGAATCTGCGCCAGAGCGGGGCTGACGAATTTCCGGCCCAGCACGACCGTACGGATGGCCCCGACGAGCTGAGTGGACGCTGCTTCCTTGTTGAGGTACCCGGCGGCCCCGGCGCGGAGAAGATTCACCGCATACTTGTCCTCCGAAAAGCCCGACAGCATCAGGATCGGCAGTTCCGGATGCATGTGTTTCAGTGTCTTCAGCGTATCGATGCCGTTCTTGTCCGGCATCGAGATATCGAGCAGCACGACGTCGAATTGCGAGCCGCGCACCAGCGCGATCGTCTCGCTGCCGGTCGCGGCTTCACCGGCGATTTGCATGTCGGGCTGATCCACGATGAATTGCTTGAGCCCGGCACGCACGATGGCGTGGTCATCTGCAATCAGTATGCGGATCATGGCGTTTGGCGGGTCGCGATATTATTTTGAAGGGAACCTCGTCACCGGCTACATTGTAATCAGTCCCGCATGCGCCGATTGATATTCGGCCAGGCGGTTGTAAAGCGTCTTGAGGCTGACGCCCAGCATCTCGGCGCAACGGCGCTTGTTGCCCGAGCAGAGATCGAGCGTCGCAAAGATGACCTGGCGCTCTATTTCAGCCAGCGGCGTACCGACCGGCACGCGCAGGCAATCGCCTACGGGCTCCGGGCAGGCCAGCCCGGCAAAATCGAGCTCGACCAGATCGTCGGACATGATGAACGCCCGTTGCACGGCGTTTTTAAGCTCCCGCACATTGCCCGGCCAATGGTACAAGCGAAGCGCGGCCACCGCCCGGCGCGAAAATGCCTTGCGCGTGCCCTCCGCCTCGTTCAATTGCCGCAGGAAATTCTCGGCCAGGAGCTCGGCGTCGCCGGCGCGGTCGCGCAACGCGGGCAGCGCGATGGGAAAGACGGCGAGCCGATACATCAGGTCTTCGCGCAGATGGCCCGTCGCGAACCGCTTGCCGGGCGTCCTTGTTGGTCGCGGCAATCACGCGCACCGTCGCACGCAATTCCTGTTCGCCGCCCACGCGGGTATAGAGGCCCGTTTCGAGCACGCGCAGCAGCCGGACCTGCATTTCCGGCGCCATCTCCGTGATTTCGTCCAGAAAGAGCGTGCCGCCTTCTGCGCGCTCGAAGCACCCCCGGTGAGTGCGTGTCGCCCCGGTGAAGGCGCCTTTTTCGTAGCCGAACAGCTCCGCTTCGATCAGGTTGCCCGGAATGGCACCGCAATTCACGGCCACGAACGGAAACCTGGCCCGTTCGCTGTGACCATGGATCGTGTGCGCGACCACTTCCTTGCCGCTTCCCGATTCCCCGCTGATGAGAACGGTGGCCATCGTGGGCGCGACCTTGGCGATTTGGCGGTAGATCTCCTGCATGGGCGGGGATCCGCCAAAGAGGTCGCCGAAGTGGCCGAGTGCCGGCGCAGAGGCATTTCGCGTCGCCGTGGCGAACGGCAGCGTGATGACCTTGTCGGTAGCCGAATCGTTCTGGAACATCGCGCGCCCTCCCGCGGCGTGGTGAATGGCGCCCATCGTAGGCACCGCCGATGCCCGACGACATCGGCGCGCCGCCGATAGTGCTGTCGGACTCGTCCTACACTGTTTCCCCCTAGCGGAACAGCCAAAGTCCTACAGAAGCAGGACCGCCGCACCAGGGGCTCGATCAGGTGGCGTGTTCTTGGGAGAATGGTTTCCCGCGGTCTCGGGATCGGCAACGAGCCTAGATTCGTCCCATGACCAGCAACAGGATCAAGACGATCACCGCGACGCCGGCGACTCCGCTCGGTCCATAACCCCAGCTCCCGCTATACGGCCACGCAGGCAAGGCGCCGATCAGCAGCAGTATCAGGACAATCAGCAGAATAGTGGCAATGCTCATGATTCACGCTAGTGCGCGAAGAAGTAGACGAGCACGAGGACGAAAGCCGGTACACCCAGCAACCATGCAATCACGTATTTGCCCATGACATTCTCCGTCGAAGGTTAACCGAAATCGCGCTCTGTGACGTCTCTCCGGCGCGGCTCGGCGGCAAGGCAAGTGTGTCCGGGCGGTCGTACGGATTCGGTCAGCACCGGGATGATTCAGATGTAGGACAAGATGCATTTCCGCGCATCGCGACGCGAAATGCCGTAAAACCCGGAGCGATCGATCAGGCGGCCAGCGAGACGTACGCTTGCGTAGAGTGCCCGACGCGCGCTCGGTCGAGCGGCGCGCATGACACGCAAGGGAGAACCACCGACCCGCTTATCTACGCAGCATCCGAGCCAGCGTCGGATTGAATCCGCAGCAGTTCGGTGACGGCACGCTCGAGCGCCTCGACGGCGAAAGGCTTCTGCAGGATCACCGCCCCGCGCGGCACGACATCGTCGTCGGTGACCGGCAGCCCGGTCGTCAGTAATGTCGGCAGCTCCGGGAACCGGTGCTTGACCACCCGCACAAAATCGAACCCGTCGACGTCGGGCATCCGGATGTCGGAAATGAC
Organism: uncultured beta proteobacterium; assembly: GCA_963810845.1. Lineage (GTDB taxonomy): Bacteria > Pseudomonadota > Gammaproteobacteria > Burkholderiales > Casimicrobiaceae > CAIWHR01. Next base: position 70,362 of record CAWEOX010000001.1, read on the forward strand.
AAGGCTTATTGCCGGGGATTCGTCGAGACGGTTGAGTCCGTCGCGCGCCGAATACGCGGCCAAGGCCGTGAAACCAATCGCTTCCAGAAGTGCGGCGGTGGTATCGGCACCATCGCGGTCGTCGTCGACGACCAGGATGATGCCCGTGGGAGAGGATTTGGGGGCCATTTCGCCGGTCGCTCGAGGAATTGACCGCGGGACCGGGGAACTCGGTCCTGCCGCGGTCTTATTGCCTGCAAGAAAAGAGTACCACGTTTACACCGGTGACTCGACGCACCAAGCGCCTGGCCGCAGCGCGGGCAGGCAAAGTGTACGGTTGTCGCTCGCCGATTCGGCGAACGAAGGCTTCCTCTTTCTGGGACGCAAGCGGGCGAGGAACGCCCCTTCCCCGCATCATCCCCTGGGGCATGAAGCTTCCGGCCACCGCAAGCGACCTGGTGAAATCGATGGCCGACGGCAAGGCTGCGATCCAGTCCGCGTTTCCGCAGGCGAAATGGGTGTTCTTCGAGCCGACCACCAATGATCGACGCCCGCCGCAATCTCGTCCATCATCGCCATCGGAAGATCGCCCGGCGCAACGCGAATGACGTTGCGACGCGAGATGGGGTCGGGAAACCACTCGATCGCCACAAAATCGAACCCGAACGAGCCCGCATGGCGGACCGGAAGTCCACGTGTCGCCAGTGCGTCGCACAGACTGGCGGCCGCGTGCTTGACCTCTTTCATGCGCAAATTGCCGCCGGGCGACAGCGTGAGGTACAGCCCGTGCTGGAACGCCGTGACGACCCGATGAGCCGCCGAACCCTGGCCGAGCAGGTGGCCCAGTCGCCGCGTGTTGCGCATGATCGCCGCCGTACGCGCCACACTGCATAGGTGATAGTCGGCCGTCCCGGTAAAAGGCGGAAAGTGGGACGGGATCGGCGCCGCGCCGAATAGGCGGATCGAATCGCGTATCTCGTGGGCCACCTCGCTCATCCATCGGGCGTTCGCGCGGTCAGCGTCGTCGTAGCCGGCCACCAGGACGATCGAACCCAGCCTTCCGTATTCGATGCCCAGGCAATCGAGCTTGGCGTGACTGCGCACGAGCGCCATCGGCAAGCCCGCCCGCACCGCCCATTTCAGCGCCAACGCAATCCGGGACGATCCTCGCCAGAAGCATGTCGTGTCGAAGATCACGAGATCGAAGTCCTGCGGCGGCGCGTCGACAAACGTGCCGAAGCGCGCATTGACGCACGAATCGAGAAGCAGGACGCGCAGGACGCGGTCGGAGCTCCCGGCCGGCGCGGCGCGCCAGCGTTCTCCGGGAATGATGCCGACCCGCGCGCCGAAGCTCTTCATCAATTCGCGGGTTTCGCCATAGCATCCCCGCGGCGTCAACACGTCGATTCTTTCGTGCAGGCGCAGGAGCGACGTAAAGAGCCCGGCGATGGCACTCATCCCGGAACCGGTATAGATCGTTTTCTGAAACAGCGACGAGCGCGGTAATCCGCGAAGGGACTCATAGACCGCGGGACCGTGAACAGTCAGGTCGGCGCGTTGATACCCGAAGTTGAATTGGAACGGGCCCGACGCGCAGCGCTTCATGTCGGGACGCGCCGTCTCGGTTACTGCCCAACTTTGCAGCGACCGTTCTGCCCGCAACGCGGCCGCGACCTTGAACTTCTGATCGATGCCATCCGCCGCCGACGTCGGAAACCGCAGATCAAGAGGCGCGGCCAGGCAGCCGTTGATCAGCGAGATTTCCAGGTACTTCCGCTGCAGATACGAGTCGCCGCATCCGCGCGTCAGACCTCGCCCGTCAGCGACGGCGCGCGCGTTAGCTCCGATGATGCTTGAAATATTGAATTTCCCGCTCATGCTGCTTGGCCGCCTCGAGCGTCCTGAACGTGCCAAGGTTCCGGCGCCGGCCGGTCCGGGCGTCCTTGGCGATGGAGAACAGACGGTATTCGCCGGATCTCAATTTCCTGATCATGGTGCACCTCGATTCTCATTCACGGTTCATGACATCCTTCGCCGCTGCGCGCGGTTCCGGCAACGTGAACTAGTCTGGTCGCTGGCGGTCGATTCGTGATGCCGCCCCGCATCTCATTCGCCTGTAGGACCAAGACGAAAACGCAAGGGCCTCGCCGCGGCTATCCTGTAGGCCGTCTCCGACACCGCAATCAGGTCTTCATGGGTCGCCATGCGTTGCCCGCAGGGCTATCGTCGTTACCAGTGGCAACCGCTGCTTTTTTTTAATTCACGAGAAACCGCAATGGAATATCCGATGGAAACCGCCATTCGGACCCAGGAACAGCCGAAGCTTCTGGTCCGGGCAAAATGCGCCCACGATGGATGCACTTGCATGACCACGTCGGGCGAGGTGTACTGCAGCGACTACTGTGCGGAGTGGGCGGACGCCGGAACGCACGGCGCTGCCCAGGCGTGTAACTGCGGCCACGTTGAGTGCGCCCACTCCGCTGGTGCCCACGCCAGGCGGCAATAATCGGCGTTGCATTGCGCAGCGGCGTCGCCCCGTTGGTGGCGGGCGGCGGCCGTCGCTACAATAGGGCCAGCGCCCGATGGGATGAAGCGATGGGAAATGCGTCGGATCTCGGCAAGCTGGTTCTGCGGCTCACGCTGGGCATACTCATCCTGTTTCATGGTGTAGGCAAGATCATTGCGGGCCCCGGTCCGATCGAGGGGCTCGTCAGTGCCGTTTCCCTGCCGCCGGCGTTCGCGTATCTCGTCTACCTGGGCGAGGTGGTGGCGCCGGTCCTGCTGATCATCGGACTGTGGACCCGCCTCGCCGCCATGGTGGTGGCCATCAACATGGTCGTGGCCGTCCTGCTCGTCCATACCGGAGATCTTGCCCGCCTCAACGAAGGCGGCGGCTGGGCGCTGGAGCTGCAAGCCTTTTACTTCTTCATCGCCTTGGCGATCGCGTTGCTAGGTGCGGGCGGCCTAAGCGCGGGAGGCGAAAACGGCAAGCTGAATTGAGCGCCTCAGGGATCCTGGCGACGGCCCGCAACGCGGAGATTGATGCGGTTCGTTCTTGCCCCCCCGTTCGCCAAGAGGCGTTCGTGCCGGACCTTGGCTACGCTGCGGAAAGTAATCTCACCCTAGATCAGTCCGGCATAGCCGTTCAGCAGCATGGCCAGCAGGACAAACGTGAACGTAACCAGGGTGAGCTCGAAAGCGATAGTGAGGACGTCTCTCATCGTCAACTCCGTTCGGTCCGACGACGAAAGCTTGACAGCCGGAAAGCATCGGCGATGCGGGGATCCGGCTTGAAATCCGGTCGGAGCAACGATGATTGGCGTATCGGACGCAGCGGAATACCGGCGCGGGAGATACGGGAAGGAGCGAGTCAGCTCCGTAGTCCCGCGCCTACAACCCTTTCGGACGGCCACCGATGGGCGCCGTGAGCGCGTCGACACTATCGTCTTCGCATTATCGTGTCGGGCCGCCAGGGCATGTGGTCCGGGCTGCCGTCCGCACGAAAAAAAAGGAATGCGTTCATGGAAGAAAAGGCCGACCCTTCGCTCGAGCTTGCCCCGCTCGCCAAATGCGCGCATGCCATGTGCACCTGCACCGTTGGCGCGGATGAACAATATTGCAGCGATTATTGTGCGACGGCGGCCAATGCCGACACCGACGAGGCCGAAGGCGCGTGCACCTGCGGCCACCCGGAGTGCAAGGCGTCCGCGGGCGGCGTGCAGTCCTGAACGCGGACTCGAGAGCACATGAAAGATGGCCGCATCCGCACCGAGGAGACATGGCGCGTACCGCATGGCGCCGGTACCGGCGACGGACTCGATGATGAGCGGATCGACCAAGCGCTCCGTTCCCGCGTTCGCGGTCGATGAACGCGGCGATCGGCTGGCGCTACGGGGAACGCTCGACGTAAGCACCCTCGTCCAGGCAGCGGCGACGCTGCAGACGGGGCGGGCGACGCGGCAGGCGCGCACCATCGATCTCCGCGGGCTTGACCATCTCGATACGCCGGGCGCGCTGGTCCTGCGCGCACTCGAGAAAGACCATGCGAAGTTGATTGGCGTCAAGCCCCGGCATCGGGCTTTGCTCGATCTTGTGTGCCGACTCGATTTGGCGCCGCTGCCGAGACCCAGCGCCATGGCCCGCTGGCGCCAGGCCGTGATCCAGTTGGGACGGGCCGCCGACGAGGCGTGGCACGACATGTTCGACGTCGTGGCGTTCGTCGGCCGCGCGGCAAACGCCATCGGCCATGCGATCGGGCACCCGCGCGAGTTGCGGCTGCCGTCGATTTCGCGGCAGGTCGCCGAAACCGGCGTCGATGCGCTCCCGATTGTCGGCCTGTTGGCGGTGATGATCAGCGTGGTTATCGCCTACCAGGGGGTCGCCCAGTTGCGCGCTTACGGCGGCGAGGACCTGACCATCGATCTGGTGGCGGTGTCGGTTTTGCGCGAGATGGGGGTGCTGATCACCGCCATCATGGTTGCCGGGCGCTCCGGCGCTGCCTTCACCGCCGAAATTGGCGTCATGAAGGCGCGCGAGGAAATCGACGCGCTGCAGGTGATGGGGCTCGCGCCGATGGAGATGCTGGTCGTACCGCGTCTCATCGCCATTGTCATCACGTTGCCGTTGCTGACGTTCTACGCCGACATCATGGGGTTGGCCGGCGGCGCCGCGATGGCCAACATCCTGCTCGATGCCACCCCGATGCAATACCTCGAGCACGTGCGGCGGGCGGTGGACGGGAGTGATCTGTTCGTCGGATTGTTCAAGGCGCCGGTCTTCGCCTTCGTGATCGGCGTCGTCGGCTGCATGCACGGGCTGCGGGTCAAAGGCTCGGCCGAAAGCGTCGGCCGCGAGACCACGCGTGCCGTCGTCAAGGCGATCTTCCTGGTGATCGTGCTGGACGCGCTGTTCTCGATCCTGTTCGAGAGACTCGGCCTGTGAACACCCGACGCGCCGGGCACCCCCCGCCTGCCGACGTGATCGTTTCCGCGCGCGGCATCGTCAACCGCTTCGGCGAGCAGCGCGTGCACGACAAGATCAGCCTCGACATCAAGCGCGGCGAGATCCTGGGAATCGCCGGCGGATCGGGGTCCGGCAAGTCGGTGCTGCTCCGGACGCTCGTCGGCCTGCATCAGCCGGATGCGGGCGCGGTCCTGCTCAATGGCAAGCCGATCGGGTCGGTCGGACGTGCGGAACGGGCGTCGCTCATCGGCGTATTGTTCCAACGAGGCGCCCTGTTTTCCTCGCTGTCGGTGGCCCAGAACATCATGTTGCCGATCCGCGAGCATACCCATCTGCCTCCCCGCGAGCAGGAAATCATCGCCGCGATGAAGCTCGAGCTCGCGGGCATGTCCGCCGACACCGGGGTCAAGTTTCCGGCCGAGCTTTCGGGCGGGATGGTCAAGCGTGCCGCCTTCGCGCGCGCGCTCGCGCTGGACCCGCACATTCTCTTTCTGGACGAGCCCACCGGCGATCTCGACCCCCTGACCGCGAGCGGCATCGACGCGATGATCCTCGAGCTCAATCAAAGCCTGGGCGTCACGGTCGCCTTGGTTACCCACGATCTCACGACCCTCTTCACGCTTTGCGACCGGGTGGCGATGCTGGTCGAGGGCAAGGTCACTGTCGATACGCTCGATCGGTTGCTGCGGTCGGAGCAGCCGTGGATTCACGATTTCCTCCATGGGCCGCGGGCGCGCGGCGCGATGACCGCGAGGAGAGAACGTCATGGAAACGGATAAGCGCTACTTCGTCGAAGGGCTGTTCATCATCGGCTTTGCCATCGCCGCCGCGTTGTTTGCGGTCTGGCTCATGAACACCGGCCAGCGCGACGACGTGGTCTACCGTATTCACTTCGGCGAATCGGTGAGCGGACTCGTCGTCGGCGACCCGGTGAAATTCCATGGCGTCGACGTCGGCACCGTCAAGGCCATTGAACTCGAACCGGACAATCCGCGTCTCGTGCGGGTGGAGGTCGCGCTGCGCCAGAACACCCCGGTCAAGACCGACACCCGGGCCACACTGGCGCTCAAGGGCATCACCGGCGTCGTCTACATCGATCTCACCGGCGGCAGCCCGAACGCGAAGCCGCTCGTGGCCGCGACGCTGGAAGGCAACGTCCCGGAGATTCCCTACGAGAAGAGCAAGATCGCCACCGTCGTCGAGCAATTGCCGCGGGTGATCGCGAAGCTTTCGGCGCTCGAGGACAAGGCCGCGAATGTCGTATCCGACGTCGCTGGCGTGACCAACAAGATCAAGGAAAATCCGTCGCTGCTGCTGCGGCCGCCGAAAGAGAAAGGCGCCGGGACCGAATCCGCCTCGGCAACACCCCACGCGTCCCGCGGTCCGAAATGACCGGTCTCTGGACCATGGGCCATGCCACCGACTCGATCAGGCATCGCTCGGCTGCGAACATCGGAGTTGTCGCGTCCGGCCCCTTCGGCTAAAATGCGGCGTTCTTTGCAGGCGCGTAGCTCAGCTGGTTAGAGCACCACCTTGACATGGTCGGTCACCGGGCAAGAATCATATCTTTGCCCTTGCGCTTGATCCCCTATCGACCGTCGTCGACCCGAATAAGCCGTGATTCTTGGGGCCCGCCGTGGCCGCGTCGGCACGGGGCCTATCAGTTTCGTTGGGACCACAACCTCACGCTGCCGTCCTGGCGGGGCATGCGAAATCCCACTAGCGGGCCGCCACCCCGTTGAGAATCAGTCCGTTTTGTAGACTTGCTATGCCTAGACAGTGATTGGTTCCTTGGCGTTGGGGGTGACGTCGAAAAAGCCGTACTTCAAGCACCATTCCTGATGACGGCGCAGTTCGGCGAGCGTGCGGAAGAAGTCGCGACGAAGATCGTCACGGACGCGGGCGGGGCCTTCCCATTCCATGCAAGCTTAAGATACGCCGCTCCTTGATCCTGGGGATGGCCTGGTCGATTGCGTCGGACTCCCTCTGAACTAAGGCGATCACTTTTGCGTGGTTCAAGAGTGTCCTCAGCGCGAAGTTGAGGAAGCGCTCTTCCTTTGGCTCTCCTTGACAGATGCGCCGATTCGCGAGTGCCGGCATCTTGAGATCCTCCACGCGAAGGTCCAAGACCCCAGTGGCCAGTGAACACAGTGCGCTATACAACTTGGCGTGCTTGGACGGAATTTGCTTGATAACCTCGTCAGTGAGGAAATCGGACTGCAACTTGAGAATCGAGTTGCGGATCTGTATTTGCTCGGACACAAGATCCGGGGTGAGCAACGAGCGGTCGGCGATGAGCCACTCACAATCCTCGGGAAGGGTGACGCCTTCACTCGCCAACTCAAATACCGTGATCGGTTTGTTGAGCACTCGCGTTACCGCGGCGTGTTCCAGGCGCTGCAGCCGCGACTGCTTCCAGATAATGACCGCCAAGTCATGAACCATGGCGATCACGGCGGCGTCCCGCGATGGATAGCTGCGGGCGAGTTGCGCCTCAAGCTCCTTGAACTCCTCCTCGCTCTCATCGGGCAGAATTACAGTAGTGCTGTAGGCGCCGGTCTGTATCGCATTGCGCGACGTGATCGCTTTGCCGGCAGCGGTCCTGGGCCCGCCCGAGCGCTTGATTATCACCATAGAACCTCCCCATCCCAGAAGTACGGACGCCGCAGACGGACGCCGGGCCCCTTCTCCGGCGTACCCATGAATTCGACGCCGAGTGACTGGGGCGCCTTCTCAGCTGAGTCCGAAAAGTGGGCGTTGCCCGATGGGGCATCACGCATGAGCCCATGGCGCCGGATCGGCGCGACGGCGACCCTGGAAATTGAGGCACGCACCTTGCCGGTCACTTTGACCCGCTGGCGGGCCGTCCGAATCTGTTCCGAGTTCATCCTCTTAACCTCGTTAGTGTTCGCGCTCACCTGGTTCGCCAAAAACCATCCGCCCCCAGTAGAAGCCTGCACTTCCTGATTTGCGGGCGCAATGCCTCCTGCAGATAATGTTGCCGCCAATCGCTGGCGCCTGCGCGCCAGCGCCACTCCGCGCCGACCGATTGCGACAAATTCCATGACTTCATGGCCTTCCGGGCAGTGCCAAGCGCCACGGTCTTCCCTCGCGCTCCGCGCGCCGTTTCCTATTTCATAAACCTCCTAACGCCGCATAGCAAGGGCTCGACGTCGATACGCCGTGAGCGCAAGGGCATTGCATCAATCGAAAATGGGAGGCGGTGGTGCGGATCCCGTCCGACCCCGGGCGGTCACGCTCGCCCGCGGACGGAACAGGATTACGAATGTCCGTCAGCCCTGTGGCTGCGGCAGGTCGCGCTTCCTCTAGACCTTCGTCTAGACCGAGCCTCCACGATCCGGCGCTCAGGCGATGCGTATGGCGCTTACGTACACCGGGCGCGGCGCAGGCCTGGCGTGCGCAGGCGCCGCATCATGTTGGCCGGGGATTGGACTGCCTTGGGAAAGCGACTGGCTGCCCCGCGTCGGCGCCAACACCCTCTACATCGAGCCGGGCAGCCATTGCGAGAATGGCTTCTGCGAATCGTTCAACGGCAAGCTGCGCGATGAGCTTCTGAGCGGCGAAATCTTCTGCAGCCTGAATGAAGCGCGCGTCGTCATCGAAGCATGGCGCCGACACTACAACTCGAAACGGCCCCACTCATCGTTGGGCTATCGACCACCGGCCCCGCTTGCCCGTGACCGTAGCCACTTCACAACCGAGCAACCTGTCCCGATGCAGTAAACTCAATCTGTCTCACAAACCCTGGACTGGAAGATCGGCCACTTCACTCTGTTGCACGATCAAGCAATCTGGGCTCTCCGTCGCAACCGAGCTGGTGAACGAGTCACTTCAACTTTGGCGGGCACGCCGAATCCCGAGGTTGGGGAAGCGGATGGACGCCTTGTCCTCGCTTCCGGTCGAGTATTCAAGCACGTTGGGGTGCTCGGCTCCGTGCACGTGCACCAGCGTGTTCACTGCGAGCAGCGCCAGGTCGTCCAGCGGCACGGGGTTCGCGAGATCGAGGAAATAGTTCGGCGACCCGTCCGGGCGGTGCCCAAATTCGTCGGGAAGATTGGTCGGAGCGTCCCAACCCAGTTCGAGCAGCGCGACGCGGTCGCGCTCGCTCAGGTGGTCCCCGTCCTCAAGATAGAAGTCCGAGACGGCCTCAGCACGAAAACCGGCACCGCCTTGGTTCATGAACTGCACGAAACGGTTGCGGTGCTTCAGCGACAGGATCACCCACTCGTCCTCCTCCAGTCCGCGCAATGCGCTCGCAAGCTCGAAGGCGAAACGCTTCCACGCCTCAACGACGCGCGCCTGGCGAGGCGCATCGGCGAGAAACAGCGCCGCCGAAGGGGCGTCATTTCCTCCCACGATTGCGCTGGCCGCTTGACCGTTGCCCGAGGATCTCTTGGGCGAAGCCCTGCGGCGCCCCGTCCTTGCATCGTTCCTTCTGTTGTCAGTCATTGCATCTACTCCGTATTATGGCCGAGCCGTGTAAGCGGCATCGAACAGCGCCTCCATCTCCCGATGCGGTCCACGCAGACCGTCGATCACCGCCTTGGCCCAGTCGAAATACTTGCGCGGCGCTCCAGGTTCCAATCCTTCGGCGGGTTGTGCGCCACGTCGCGCAGGTTGCAGATCTTGTCCGCCAGCTTCACCAGTCGCGCCCGGCTCGACAGGTGCGGCGCGTGCTCGATCTGCAGCTGCTTGCGGCGCTCCGTTGACAGCGACTTGTCGTCGGTGACCTCCTTGACGATCTCCGCGACCTCGGAGCCGAAGCGCCGCGCAAGCTCGGCGGCGGTCGCGCCCGTGTCCTCGATCGTGTCGTGCAGCACGGCGGCAATCAGCACCACTTCGTCGGTCACGTCCGCCTCGAAGGCCAGAACGTGCGCCAGCGCGATCGGGTGGTTGATGTAGGGGCTGGAATGGTGATCCTTGCGGCGCTGGTCGCGGTGCTTCGTCCGCGGCAAAGGCGACGGCGTCGATCAGGGACTTGAGCCGCTGCGTTCGCTATCGGCGAATCCGGATTGATCGTCTTGGTGTCCATCGCTTCCCTCCGTCCGTTCGTTGCATTACACTACTAACTATACCCTCCTTCGTTGCTATAATGCAACTAACATGACTGCTACCAATATCACCTATCGCCACGACCACCTCGTCCAAAACGGCATGCGATGCCGTTCACGCGCATCGAGCTCGCCGTCATGACCGTGACGGACGGGCGCCTTGCGGTGCTGCTCGGGACGGCGCGCAGAGGCCCCGCAGAAGGGCCAGTGGGCCCTCCCCGGGGGAGTCCTGCGCATCGATCTCGACCGCGACCTGGAGGCCGCCGCGCAGCGCGTGGCCATGGAGCGACTGCACGTCGCGCTCCCGTTCCTGAGCCAGCTACGCGCAGCCGGCGGGCCGCAGCGGGATCCGCGTGCAGCGTGGGCACTCTCGATCGCCTACCGCGCGCTGCTGCCGTTCGAATCGTTCGCGCCCTCTCCGGGCAAGCGTCTTGAGGCCCTGCAGTGGAGGCCGGCCGACGCGGCAGCGACTGATCCGGATCTCGCATTCGATCACGCCGACCTTATCCGCGTCGCAGTCGAGACCACGCGCGCGGAGATCGATCGCCTCGACCTGCCCTACGGCTTCCTTCCCGAATCACTTCACGCTGGGCGAGCTGCAGGCCGGCTGCGAGGCGATCCTTGGCCGGCACCTCGACAAATCGAGCTTTCGCCGGCGGCTCGACGAGCGGAAGCTCCTCGAGCCGGTCCCGGGCGAGATGCGCACAGGGGCGTTCCGGCCGGCGCAGCTCTACCGGAAGCGGTAGTCTCCGATACGCCAGGCGAAACAATCTTTCCACTTACGTCGAGCCAGACGATGTTGCCCCACGTCGCTCGAACCGCGACTGTTCGTCGGAAAGGAGGGCGTCGAGATCATCATCGGACAGGTGTAGGCTTGAATTGCACCGGCGTTCCCATTTCGTGTCGGCATGCCTTTCCAGGCCCAATGCGGGGCGGGTTCATTTACTGAGAACGATGTCGGAGGGTCGCTTTGCGCTTGGGTTGCACGCCTCCCCGTGGGTCCACGGACCCAGTTCCGGTTTGGCTAACGCCAGCTACGCGCGTACTCTGAAGGGTACCAGGGCATCTACGGAGACATTCACGAGGAGCGACAAATGCCGACCAAGAACCCCCTTTCAAACGAAAAGTCGGCCGCGAATACCCCTGAGCCGAAGCACGGTACCCACTTCGTGGGGAAGATGTTTTCCGGATTCGGCCACGAGAGTGAGTTTCGACCCAGCCCGCCGCAGCCCACAGCCGAGGAGCCGTACCGCGCGTTGCATCAATCGGCAGCGCCGGCGGGTGCAAGCTATCGGCTGCCAAGCCCATCCACGACATTGCGAGTGCACGCACTCTCGCCTGCCACAGAAGTGATGACCGACCTGACTCAGGTGAAGGCGGTGACCATTCCTCCTGTCGCGAGCGTCGATGAAGCCAACCAGGCGATGATCAGGCACGGAGTGCGTTCGTTGTTCGTTATCGGCGAGGCCGAAGCCATTCTTGGAATCGTTACTTCGATCGACATCTTGGGTGAAAAGCCGATCCAGGTTTCGCAGGAACGTGGTTTGGGGCATGCGGAAGTGCTCGTGCAACAGGTGATGACGCCCGCAGCCCAGCTGGAAGCGGTTGAGCTACGGGATGTGCGGCGGGCTCGCGTTGGCGACATTGTCGAGACCTTGAAGCGTTCAGGCCGCCAGCACGCGCTGGTGATCGACGGCGGCACGGTCGAACACGCTTCGACAGCTCGCACGGTGCGAGGAATCTTCTCGTTGTCGCAAATTGCGAAGCAGCTGGGGCTGCCGCCCCAGGTTGGACGCGGTGCGGCGAAGACCTTCGCCGAAATCGAAGCAGCAATCGCTAGATGACTTGATCGCGTCAGTACTGGGCAATGTCACGTCCGAACGGCTCTTTTCTAGATCTCGATGACCGCTGCGGAGCACGCTCGAAGTCGTCTTCGGGTCGGGCCAGGTCAGCCGCTTCACGGTGATGAATGGCGGCTCCGCCGCGGAAGCCGACATTGCCGGCTCGGACGCTTTGCGCCTGGGCATTACCGTCAACACCGCTAAGGCATAACGGTCCCGCGTTCCGTGGTGATCCAAGACCGACGAACTGATCGAGTGACGCTTCGAGCGCGTTGAACGTCTGGTTGGGAAAACTCGACCGGCCGCTTCAGGTCCTTCACGCCCGTCTGAACCGAGGCGCCGGCCGGCGCCTCTTGCGGTCATCGAGCTTCGGATTTCCAGCGGCAGCAATGCAGCGGTTGCGGTCATTGACTGTGGGGAAGCCTACTTCGGCCGCCGCCTATTCTGTTTGCAAGGACTTCCCCAGCGAGTCAAGCTGTATTGGTTGCGGCGGTCCGGTCGATGATGGCATGGCGTTGGTCAGTTGATGGCTTCGGGCGCGACGGTAGACGAAGGAACAGACTGCGTCTTTGCAAACGGCCTTGTTGCGCAGCGACGGCGTGCGCGGGCCACGATATAAGCCGCCCGAGAGAACCCAATTTGAACTTCGGCGTAGCGCGACACCGGTGATCGCCGGTGCCAAGTGGTGCTCGCCAACAGAATAGCCGGGCTCGTCTCTCGTTCGGTCTGACCTCGTCTTGCTATCGCGTGGAGCAGCCCTTCATCGGTCGTTGATCGGTCTCAAGCGTTGCCGGCGAGCAGTAGCTGGTTCATGGGGTGCCGTTGCCATGCCGACGCATCGTAGCGTTCGTCCTTGGCGAGCATGGCCCAGAGGATGCGGGCATGCTTGTTGGCGATGGCGATCAACGTCTTGTAGTAGCCCTTGCGGCCATAGAGCTCGATGATCCAGCGTTGCAATCGACTGGCCCGTGCTGGCTCCCTGTTCATCGCTGCCTGCAGCGTACTGCGGGCACCTTGAATCAGCAGCGTGCGCAGATAGACATTGCCGCGCAAGCTGATCCGTCCGAGTCGGGTCTTGCCGCCGGAGCTGTGCTGCCGCGGCGTGAGGCCGAGCCAGGCGCCAAACTGGCGGCCGCTCTTGAAGACTCTGGCGTCGGGAACCGTCGCCGCCAGTGCGCTTGCGGTGATCGGGCCAACGCCAAGCAGTTCACTCGCGCGCTGTGCCGCTGGGCTGTTTCTGGCATGAGCTGCGATCTGCGCGTCACAGCGCGCCAGACGGGCGTGCAGCGCGGCGAATTGCTCGCGGGCCTCCAGCAGCAGGGCACGCATTGCGTCGGGAAGCCTGGCGTCTTCGGTCAGTTCAGGCAGTGCCGTCAGGAGCCGATCCGAAGAGCGCCCGATGACGATACCGAATTCGGCAAGCAGCCCACGCACCCGGTTGAGCAGCGCCGTACGTTCTTCCTTCCAGCCCTCGCGCACACTGTGCCAAGCCAGAATGGCTTGCTGATCGACGGTCTTGATCGGAACGAAGCGCATCGTCGGTTGCCGCGCGGCGATGGCGATGGCCTCCGCGTCCGCGGTGTCATTCTTGCCGCCTTTGCGGAACGGCACGACAAATTCGGCAGCGATCAGCAGTGCGGTGTGGCCTCGCGCGGCAAACCAGCGGCCCCAGTGATGTGCTGATCCGCACGCCTCCATCGCCACCTTGCATGACGGCAGTTGTTCCGCCCATCGCTCGAACGCGCCGCGTCGGAGAACGCGACGTTCAATGACCGCACCGTGCACATCCAGCACGCACGCCGCAATCACATCCTTTGCGAGATCAAGGCCGACGGTAGTAAGCTGTTCCATGACTTCCCCTCCTGTTCAGATTGACGACTCAGCATCTCAATCTTGGCACTCGATGCCGTGCGACTTCAACGTCGCTTCGGGACGGGGAAGTCCCTTACATTTGAAAAACTCCTTTTCCAGAGCTGCTCGAAAAATTGCAGGCCCACAGAGGCGTCGCGAATTTCTCGGACGTGGGGGACCATGCGATCTTCTGTTGCGCGCGACCCGGAGTCCTCTAGCAATCGCTCCAACGATCCGCCGCCAAGCGCAACTGACCCGGAGACCAGCTATTGCACCGACGATTGCGCGCAGCCCGGTCCAACATTCCCGCAAAAGAACGCCGCGCTGTTCAACGATGGCGAAAAGCGCGGCGTGGAGGATTCTCGTCAAGGATTCTTACTGGCGGCACTCCGCCAGTCACCCTACCGGTGTCCAGCGACAATTAGATTTGCCGGTGGCGACAATTAGATTTGCCGGTTGAGAGGGCCTGAGGCGGTGTCCTCGGCGCCCTCGTTATCATGCCGCTCCCCTGGGAGCTGGCATGAAGAAAGACGGAGAAATCAAATTGTTGCTGAATGAACGTGGCAAGGGAGCGAGTCAGAAGCTGGCGGCGGCGCGGGCCGGCGTGAGCGAGCGCACCGCGCGCAAGTACGAGCAGGCCGGGAAGTTGCCGAGCCAGATGAAGAAACCGCGCACGCATCGGACGCGGGACGACCCATTCGTCGGACGATTGGCCGTGGGTCGAGGCGCAGATCCGCGACGATCCGGCGCTGCAGACGAAGACCTTGTTCGCGCTGCTGTGCGCCGCGTTCCCGGGGCGTTACCAGGAGGGGCAGCTGCGCACGTTGCAACGGCATGTGCAGGCGTGGCGGGTTCGCCACGGCCCGGGACAGGAGATCATGTTTCCGCAGCAGCACGTGCCGGGGCGCATGGCGCAGTCCGACTTCACGTCCATGAACGCGCTCGGCGTGAGTCTCGCCGGCACGCCGTTTCCGCACCTGGTCTACCACTTGGTGCTGACCTACTCGAATGTCGAGGCGGCGCGGGTGTGCTTCTCGGAGAGCTTCGAGGCGCTGTCCGAAGGGCTGGAGCACTGTCTGTGGCAAATCGGTGGCGTGCCGGAATGGCACCGCACCGACAACCTCACCGCCGCGGTGCGTGACCTCGACCGCGACGGGATGCATGAATTCACCCAGAACTACCGGGCGCTGCTGGCCCATTACGACATGCAGCCGTCGGCCAACACCGCCGGTCAGGCGCATCAGAACGGCGATGTCGAACAGTCGCACTTTCGCTTCAAGCAGGCCGTTGATCAGGCGCTGCGGGTGCGTGGCAGCCGCGACTTTGCCGACCGCGCTGCCTACGAGCGCTTTCTGGCCGAGCTGGTCCGGCAACGCAATCTCACGCGCTCGGTGCGCTTTGAAGCCGACTGGGCGGCCCTGCGCCCGCTGCCGGCAGCGCCGCTGGACTTCACCCGCGAGATCACGGTTCGGGTGTCGCGCTTCAGCCTGATCCGGGTGCTGCTCAATCACTACTCGGTGCCCTCGCGTCTGATCGGCGCCAGCCTCAAGGTACGGGTGCGCTCGGAGACCCTCGAGCTCTATCACGGCCCGGTGCTGGTGCTGACGCTGCCGCGATTGTCCGGGCGCAATCGGCACCGGATCGATTACCGGCACCTGATCTGGTCGCTGGTGCGCAAGCCGGGCGCGTTCGCGAACTACTGCTACCGCGAGGAACTGTTTCCGACCACTGCCTTCCGCCGCGCCTACGACGAGCTGCTCGCGGCGACGCCGACCAAGGCCGATGCCCAGTACTTGCGGCTGCTGCACCTGGCGGCCAGCACCTCGGAAGCCGAAGTCGAGTTGGCGATCAACGCTGCTGCTCGAAGCCGGCCGCACGCCGACCTTCGAGGCGGTGCGCGAACTCGCCGGCAGCAGCAAGCCCGCCACGGCGCCGGCGATCGCCAAGACGACCATCGACCTCAGCGACTACGACACGCTGCTCACCGCGGGTGGCAAGCATGGCTAGCCCGCGCGAGGAGTTGTTGGTGCTGCTGCGCGGGCTCAACTTGGGCGCGATGGCGAGCGCGGTCGAAGACACCGCCCTGCGCGCCGCCAAAGAGGGGCTCAGCCACGAGGCGTTCCTGCTCGAACTGGCCCGCACCGAACGGGCCGCCAAGTCGGCGCGACGGGTCGAGCGCCTGCGCCACCATTCAGGTTTGCTGCCCGGCAAGAACTTCCGCACGCTCGATCTCAACCGCTTCGCTCCGGCCACCCGGATGCAAATCGAGCGCTTGCGCGATGGCAGCTTCCTCACCGAGGCGATCAACGTCGTCGCCATTGGTCGACCCGGCGCCGGGAAGAGCCACCTCGTCAGCGCGCTCGGCCATGCGCTGGTCGAGCAGGGACATCCGGTGCTGTTTGCGACCACCAGCGCGCTGATGCAGCGGCTCCTGGCAGCCAAGCGCGATCTGCGCCTACCGCAGGAACTCGCCAAGCTTGATCGATTCGAGTGCCTGATCCTGGACGACATCGGCTACGTCCAGCACGACCGCGACGAGATGGAGGTCCTGTTCACGTTGCTCGCCGAACGCTATGAGCGAAAAAGCGTCGCGATCACGACCAACCTGGTGTTCTCGGAGTGGGATCGCATCTTCAAGGACCCGATGACCACGTTGGCGGCCATCGACCGCGTCGTCCATCACAGCGTCGTGCTCGATCTGATGGCGGTTGAGAGTTACCGCGCCAAGGCGGCCGGAGCGAAGTCGAAAACACGCGTCGCCGCCGAACCGGCGGCGGTGTAAAGGGCGGCAATTTTAAATGTCGTCACCGGAAAAAGTAGTTGACGCCAGACAGCCCCCATCGTAAACCGGAGGATCACATGCACCTCACCTTCAAGTCCGCCGTAAGAGCTGCCTTCGCAGTGGTCGTCGCCGTAGCGGCTGTGCCAGCCCTGGCCAGAGTGGCTTCATCGCAAACGATCGTTAGCACGTCCGACACGGTCAATGCCATAGTGTCGAGCACTGATGCCTGTGTCGAGTCGAACCTCTTCCTTTATGTCGGGCTCAGCATGAGTCCGAACCAGGGCCAGCCACCAACTGCAGGCGGGAGCATCTTTTACACTCGCTACGATGAGTGCACCGGGCAGCACCTCGCCGGCATCAACCAATCGTTCTCCGTCGAGTCGGGCGGACTTTCGGTCAATGGCGATCTGAAGTACGGGATGGCGCGGTTCACCACGTCCGCAATCGAGCAGGTCTCCCACGGCGTGGTCGCGATCAGCGTCGATCTCACGTTCACGGCGACCGGCGACATGCAGCATAACCACAACCAAGGGATCTTCTACGGCGATGGCTTTGCCTCCGTCAGCCAGGACAGCGAGTGGTTCCGCCCCGCTGACGTCACGGGAACCTTCAGCGTCGGCGGAGTTGGCGGCACTGCAGAAGGGCACTACGCGTCGATGGCGCGTGGCAAGTCGACCATCGTGATCCAGACCTTCGGCCCTCCGTTCCCGCAATGATGCGACCTAAAAGTTGGCGAAGCGCACTCAACGCGTCGTTGTTGCGAGGCGCAGCGCAAACGAGTTGGCAGGCAGAATCGCTCGCGCGATTGCGGAACGCGGAACAAAGTCCGTCGGACTGAGATGAACTAAGCTATTGATTATTGGCTCCCCGACCAGGACCTGCGGATCAACAGTCCGTCCGGTCATCGCCCGGAACGCCGCGCCAGATAACGATCTTGGCCAAAGTCGCCGGTAATATTTTCGGCCGATTTCGGGAGTTTTCCCCTAGCAGCCTGTCGGACTTGAAGTCCGCGGTTTTCGTTTGATTGGCCGGTGACGACTCATTTTGCAGCAGCGTTGGGATGAAACGGTAGAAAGTGCGTTACGAGGTGCGAAAGAGAGCGGTGTGATGCGTTCCAGTCTGGTTTCAACGAGGGAAATTACCCGCGCTTCAAGCGCCGAGAGCGTTCATTCGTTTCATGTTCCATGCCAGACACACCAAACTCCATTCGCCACGCGCACGGTTGATTCCGCGCAACAGGAATTGCCGGAATTTCATGACGTGCTTGATCAATCCGAACACCGGCTCCACCGTGCATTTGCGCAACGCATACAGCTTGCGCCCACGTCGGGTTTGCAATCGATGCCGCATAGCCGCCATCGGCGTCGGCTTGCCTTGCAGTGGCGCCGGCTCCGCGAAGCGATCGAATGGCGAGCCATGATGGGCTTCGCGGCCGAGCGCGATCAACGGCTGGATCTTGGCCTTGGCACAGGCGTTGACGTTGTCCTCGCTGGCATACCCGGTATCGGCCAGCAGCCGCTTGACCCGGCCCAGATCCTTCGGCAAGGCTTGCAGTTGGTCGAGCATCGGCACCACTTGCTGCTTGTCGTTGGTCGCCTGCGTCAGCGCGGTTGCCACCACCAACAGGCTGTCAGTATCGACTGCAGCCTGGGCGTTGTAGGCTTGCTCGAAGCCACCTCCGGGCACCGGCATGATGCGCGAGTCCTCGTCGGTGAAGTTGACTTGATCGGTGTCCTTGGGCGTGCCACTGGGCGGCGCCGGCGGTCGACCGCCGGGTCGCTTGCCATTCTTCTTCGCCCGTTGCTCGCGCGCCGCCAGCTTGGCCGCGTAGGCGGCTTCCGCTTCAGCCTTGACTCGCGCTTCGATCTTCGCCTTGGCCGTGGCAATTGCCGCCAACCGCTCTTCTCTGCGGCTCAACTCTGCGGGCAGGTTCATGCCCTCCGGCAAGTCCCGGGCGTTGGCCGCTTCCGCCCGCTTCATCAACTCCGCCACTTCAACCTTGAGCTTGGCCTCCAGCTTCCTGGCGTGGCCGTAACTCATCGCGCTGTGGCGCGAGGCGTTGGCATGCACCTTGGTCCCGTCCAGACTGACCGTGCCCAGCTTCAACATGCCGACCTCGCGCGCGTAGCCCAGCACTTGCACGAAGATCGCTTCGATCTGCTTCAGAAAGCGCTTGCGGAAACTGTTGATGGTGTCGTGATCCGGATGGGTGTTCGCCGTGATGTAGCGAAAGGCGATCGAGTCATAGCTCGCCCGCTCCAAGGCGCGGCTGGAGAAGGTGCCGGTGGCGTAGCCATAGAGCAGCAACGCCACCAGCATCGCCGGGTGGTGCGCATCGCTGCCGCGCCCGGCATAGCTACCCTCGAGCTCCGACAAATCCAGCTGCTCGACCACATCGACCACGAACCGCGCTAGATGATCCTTCGGCAGCCACTCCTGCACACTCGGCGGAAACAGAAATTGCGTATCGCGATCAACCGGAACAAAGCGCGCCATGAATTCACTCACCGAAGGACATCAATGCAATCCAGTGTAGTCAATAATTCCGGAAACGAAAGTCCGA
>CAWEOX010000002.1:0-37620 GCA_963810845.1 uncultured beta proteobacterium
AGACCGACATCGCGCGTTTCTGGAAGCGACCGCCCGACGATCATTATCCCCCGGTGCGGTCGGTTGCCACGCGCCAGGCAGGGACGTGACGCAAACGCGCGTCTGTTCGCCGTCGCCGGTGAAGCGATCGACGATGCGCTGATCGCAGTCTTCGAAGCCAAATATCACTATGCGTTCTGGCGCCCGGTCACCGCGATCCGCAATGGCGAAACGGATGGCAATGATGCCACCGAACGCGATGCCGGCTGGCTGCCGCTGATCGACACACCGATGCACCCGGAATATCCGTGCGCGCACTGCGTCGCGTCCGGCGCCGTGGGCGCGGTGCTGGCGGTCGAGATCGGCAACGGCCATCCCCGACGCTTCGCACGAGGAGCCCGACCGCGCCCGGCATGGAGCGCAGTTGGAGCAACGTCGACGACTTCATGGCCGAAGTGGCCGTCGCGCGCATCTACGACGGCGTTCACTACCGGAACTCCACGGAAGTCGGAACCGCGCTGGGCAAGAAGATCGGGGCGTCGGCGGCCGCGAATGCCCTGCGCCCGCCGAAGCAGTGACGGGGGAAACGTGCCGGTTAATTCGTTGCAAGAAGTGCGGTTGTGTCATGCAATGGAATAAGCTCAACGTCGGCGAAAGCACCAACACCGGCGTCAATGCGCGGACCTTCGAGCCTCCGGCATTTGCAGGAGTCAAGATTCGCCTGCTTGACGGCGCGAAAACCTGGAAATACATTGGCTAGCTTGCTCGCACGCTGAGTCCAGGGATTGAATGCCGCGATGAAAAGCGCCGGCGCGATGGTGGATGACCGGCGCATCGGATCGGAGTGTCTTCTGAGGAGAACGGTCACGGACAAACGTGGTTGCTGCGCACGCCGTCGGCGATATGAAGACGTGGCTTGAAGGCGGGGAGGAGCGGAAGGCCCTGTTCAAGGGCTTTTGTTCCAGCTACCGCATTTTCAAGCATGCCACCAAGGACCAGGTGTGCCCCGTTCGGAACGATGTGGATCTTGAAAAGATGCGGGTCAGGATGAACGCTCCCGACACCGCCGCCCGGAAGGCCAAGCACACCGTCACCGATCCCATCGAGATCTACATCGAGGTTGAGGGGGGAACCTGAGCTCTACTCGCCAGACGCGCCCCAAAAGGCAACCCGAGTATCGGGAGGCAGCATGGCCATGCAGAAGACAACGATCGCCCCCATCCCCATCCTGGGCCTTGCCCACATCGGCATCCGCGTGCACGACCTCGAGCGTTCGATGCGCTTCTACGAACTGCTCGGCTTCACGAAGACCGCCGGGCCGATCGGTCCGGAGCCCGTGGCGATTCTCGATCATCCATCGGGTGTTGAAGTGAATCTCGTGCTCAATGCGCCGAATGCGAGCGAGCCGAACGTCCTCATGGATGTCGCGGAGAAGCACCCGGGAATCACGCACTTCGCCCTCTTGTGTCCGGACATCGCGGCGGCGAAGGAACGGTTCGAGGCGGCCGGCATCCCGTTGAGTGGCGGTCCCGTCCGCTTCGGCCCCGGAGCGCAGGGGATCTTCGTACGCGATCCTGATCGCAACGTGATCGAGCTGCACCAGCGCGGCTGACTTTGCTTGGTACTGCGCCCGGCGGCGGTATAGACTCGGTTCGGCAAGGCGTCTGTTGGCGACTGGATGCACCGAACAATACCGGAGGAATGGAAATGTGTGATGCGTGTGGCGATGCACAGCACGAACCTCAAGTATCGCGCCGGGATTTCCTGAGAACCGGCGCCCTCGCGGCGCTGGCACCGTGAGCATGGGCGTCGCCCTCGCGGCCGACCCGCCGGCGCCAGGCGCCCCGCCGGCACCGAACGCGATCGCGCCGGCCGATGCGTTGAAGCGGCTGCTGGATGGCAACGCGCGCTACGCGGCCAACACCCCGAACGAGCGCGACTTCTCGTCGGGCCGCGCCGCTCGCGTGCAAGGGCAGCATCCGATCGCCGCGATCCTGAGCTGTTCCGACTCGCGCGTGGCGCCGGAGCTCGCGTTCGACCAAGGGCCTGGCGAACTCTTCGTCATGCGCGTCGCGGGCAACATCGTGACGCCAGACCTGCTGGCGTCGATCGAATACGGCGTCCAGTTCCTGGGTGTGCCGCTGGTCATGGTGCTTGGCCATACCGGATGCGGCGCCGTCGACGCCGCCATCAAGGTGCTGAAGACCAAGGCTGTCCTGCCGGGTCATCTGCCGGAGCTCGTCAGGCGCGATCAAGCCGGCGGTGATCGTCGCCGAGAAGACGCAGTCCGGCAATCTGCTCGACAACGCAGGCGCCGAGAACGTGCGACGGCAGGTGGCTCGCCTCAAGAGCTCGCCGCCGGTCGTCCAGAAACTTTACGCGGGCAAGAAGATCGACATCGTCGGCGGCGTATATGACCTCGCCACCGGCAAGATTGCACTCGTCTAGACGCGGGGACCGGACTCCGCAGCTGCCGCGGCGCGCGCGATCGTCTGCTCGATCGACTCGAGCAGCATCGGCAGCACGCCGCGGGGCAGATCGTGTCCCATGCCGTCGACGACGTGCAAGTGCGCATGCGCGATCTTGCGCGCGAGGTCGTGCGCGGCCGCCACCGGCACCAGCGGGTCGGCGCTGCCGTGAATGATCGTCACCGGCGCGTTGATGCGCGCCAGCAGCCTCGTCCGATCACCGGAGGCGATAATCGCCACGAGCTGCCGCAGCGAACCCAGCGGGTGGTGCGAGCGGCGAACAGCACGGCCGTATTGCTCGCGCAGCATGGGCGCGGAGGATGGAAATCCGGGGCTGCCGATGATGCCGAATACCTTCACGTAATGGTCGATGATCGAATCCACATCGTGCGGATCGCGCGGACGGGACATGAGCGCGCGGCGTGCCGCCCGGGTCGGCCCCGGCAGATCGCGGGCGCCGCTCGACGACATGATGCAGGTGAAGCTCGTGACGCGTTCCGGGAACCGGGCAGCGAGGATCTGGCCGATCATGCCCCCCATCGACACCCCGACGACGTGCACGCACGGTATCGCCAGCGTATCGAGCATGCCGGCGGTGTCGGCCGCCATGTCATCGAGAGTGTAGGGCGCGCGCACGCGCAACCCAAGGGCATGGCGCAGGGTTGCCAGCACCAATCGTGGCCGTCCCCACGCCGCGAGCTTGGTCGATAGTCCGATATCGCGATTGTCGAAGCGCAGCACCGGATGGCCGCGCGCGAGCAAGCCGTCGACGAAGGCGTCTGGCCAGGCCGTGAGCTGCATCCCGAGGCCCATGATCAACAGCACCGGTACCTGGGACACCGCGACCGAGGTCGCGCCGGCGGGCGGGAACAGAACCTCTGCTTCAAGGGACAGGCCGTTGGTGCCGACTAATGGCAAGGACTACTTCCCGTCAAGGTGGCGCGGATGAGTGGGCACGCGGCAGTGCGCAAGGTGTGCAGAATCGCACTCACCTATAACGAAGATTTCTCCGCTCTGCGAACTTGACGCCGGAGATGATTCGAGACCGATGGATGCGATACTCGCGAATCGAGTGCACGTGTCTGGACCAGTGCCACGTCTCGCTACGAAGCGCGCGCTCAGGAGTCCTGAAACGGCCCGCTGTTCTGCACGATGCCGGCATGCGGGCAGGTTTTCGTTTGTGGCGCCTGCTGGAGCGAACGATGGGCGGCTAGTAGCGGCCGCCCCGCCCGGCCGCCGCGCCCTGGGCCGCGGGTGTCCGTCCGACGTTGGGCGCGCGGGGCGGAGATGCCGGCGCCCGCATCCGTCGCCACCGTGCTCCCGTACGTGCCACCGAAACCGCTGTTGCCGAATGACCTCCACCCGGCGACGATCTCGTCGGTGGTGAGCGTCCTGCTACCAGTCGAGGAGGCCCGACCGACCAGCCTACAGGTCTCGACATCGTAGATGACGAGGAGCTCGCCGCGACTGCGCATCGCCTCGCGAGCGGGCGCTCCGGCATTGCTCAGGTCGACGGGTGTGTTGGTGTCGCGGAGAATCACGACATTGTTCCGATCGATGACTTCGTAGCATGTGATTGCGGACACGGGCATAGCGGCGGCGCTCAGCGCAGCGCCAATGACCAACGCCGAAAACAATCGCCCACTCATTGGATGCCTCCATAGCGGTCAGATGTCCGAACTGCCGGGCCAGCCCTGCCGACTCGCGGCTGATTCGAGGAGCTTGCCTGAATATATTTGGCGCCGCTGCGGGCGCTCGCGAATTGACTGGCATCAAGAATCGCCGAAATGAAGGCGCGCGAGCCTGCAGCGGAGACTGTGCGGCAAGTATTTGTTATGTTGGTCGGGGTGAGAGGATTCGAACCTCCGGCCTCTACGTCCCGAACGTAGCGCTCTACCAGGCTAAGCTACACCCCGAGTGCCGTTGCCGGCAGCATTGCTTGGCAACACCCGCGACGGGAAGGTGACGATTCCGCGGGTTTGCGGCTTCGAATCGGCCCGGTCGAGTCGATCGTTCGGATCGACGCTTCCTGGATTACGGCAGGCGCGTTTTTCAGTACGTCCGCCGGGCCGCGAAGGACGCTAATTCTAGCAGACTTTTCCGGTACGGAGTATCGGGCAGGCCGTCGACACATTCGGCGGCGGCGGCGCTTTCGCGCTCGGCGCGCGCCCGCGTGTAATCGAGCGCGCCGGTGCGCACGAGCACGCCCACGACCGGCGCGAATTCCGTCAGCCGGCCGCCCGTGATCGCGGCGCGGATCAGCGCGCTGTCGTCGGCGCTGCCGACGGTCCGGGCCTGGATCAGGGGCAGCGTCATCTTGCCTTCCGCCAGGTCGTCGCCGAGGTTCTTGCCGATGGCATCGAGGTCGCCCGAATAATCGAGGACGTCATCGACCAGCTGGAACGCGGTCCCGAGGTGCATCCCGTAGCGCCCGAGGGCTGCCTCGAGCTCGGGCGGCGCGTCGCCCACGACGGCGCCGAGCTGGGCGGCCGCCTCGAACAGCTTCGCCGTCTTGCGGCGGATGACCCCGAGGTAGGCATCCTCGTCGAGATTGGGATCCCCGGAGTTGATGAGCTGCAGCACCTCGCCCTGGGCGATGACATTGGTCGCGCTCGACAGGATCTCGAGGACGCGGAGCGATCCCTGTCCCACCATCTGCTGGAACGCGCGGGAATAGAGAAAGTCGCCGACCAGCACGCTCGCCGAGTTGCCGAAGGTCGTGTTGGCGGTGGCGTGCCCGCGCCGCAGTTTCGAGTCGTCGACGACGTCGTCATGGAGCAGCGTCGCCGTGTGTATCATCTCGACCACCGCCGCCAGCGTGTGGTGACGCGTGCCCCCGTAACCGCAGGCGCGGGCCGACAGCAGCAGCAGGGCGGGCCGCAGCCGCTTCCCGCCGCCGCAAATGATGTGCTCGGCGACCTGACGGATCAGCGCCACGTCGGAATCGAGGCTTTCGCGCAGCACGCGGTCCACCTCGGCCATGTCGGCGGCGATCAGCGGTTTCAGCAATTCAGTTGTCACGCGAAGTCACGCGAAATGTCGGGCGGGGTGGATCGGAGCGGGCACAAGTGTGGCGCAGTGGCCGTGCGATTGCCACTGATCGATAGGGAAACCGGGCGGAATCGGCGGGCATTGTACCCGAGGAACCCCGGCCCGCCGGTTGTGCTGCGTCAACCGGGCGCCGATTCGAATCGCGGCGTCCGGCCGCCCGTCGCCGGCGGCCGTCACCGCTTTTGACAAGGGAAGGTCTAAGGCCTTATAATCACGAGCTTTTCCGCGATAGTCGCGGAGATCATCACGGAGTTCCCCCTCATGTACGCGGTCATAAAAACCGGCGGCAAGCAGTACAAGGTTGCCCCCGGCGAAAAACTTAAAGTAGAACAGATACCGGCGGACGTGGGCGCAGAGGTGATCATCGATCAGGTGTTGATGGTCGGTGACGGCGAAAGCGTCCGTCTGGGCCAACCGGTTGTTGCCGGTGCCACGGTCAAGGCCACGGTCGTCGCGCACGGGCGCGGCGAGAAAGTGACCATTTTCAAGATGCGCCGGCGCAAGCATTACCAGAAGCACCAGGGCCATCGCCAGAACTACACCGAACTGCGGATCGAAAGCATCGTCGGCTGACGGAGAGACAACCACCATGGCACACAAAAAGGCAGGCGGCAGTTCCCGGAACGGCCGCGACTCGGAATCGAAGCGCCTCGGCGTCAAGTCCTACGGCGGCGAGGTGATCAGCGCGGGCAGCATCATTGTGCGCCAGCGCGGCACGCCGATCCACCCGGGCACCAACGTCGGCATCGGCAAGGACCACACGTTGTTCGCGCTGGTCGACGGCAAGGTCGAGTTCCGGACCAAGGGCAAGGAAAAGCGCAAGTTCGTGAGCGTGATTCCGGCGGCGGGCTGACAGCGCCTTCGCCGCACCAACTGCACCAAGAATCCCGGCCGATGTGCCGGGATTTTTTTGCTGATGTGCGCGGAATTCGTGTGTGCAGAGTGCCCGGCAGCGGTCAGGGCCGCGTGTGGGCGCCCGAGGGTCGCAAACGTGCCCTCCTATGGGTCCCGGCGCGGACGCGGCCGGCAACACACGCCGACCGCGTCCGCGCCACCCATGACGGACGGCGCGACCCACGGGCGCCCACACGCGGCCCTGACCGCTGCCGCGAGACGTGGTGCCGATGCGAAAGGAACTGGACTCCCGTGCTTGTACCGGCATCGGCGTGCCAGCGTGGCGCTGAGCCGGCTGTCGCGATGCCGTGTTGCCTGTACCACGCGCTCGCCCGACACGCTTGGCGGCACCCGAAGCCCGCGCCCAGCGGCTCACGCCGTGCCGCAATGGGCACAGACCATCCCGCAGCTCGAGACCCTCGTGGCTGGGCGTCGCGAGGCCTACCGCCGTTCCAGAAACCACAGCATCGCCACGGCGGCGCTGACGAACATCGCGAGCGGGAACGTGGCGGAGAAGAGTGGCGGCCAGTCGTTCAGCACGCCCAGGTTGGAAAAAAGCCGGCCGACGAGGAAGAAGAGGAGCCCGAGCATCGTGCCCGCGAAGATCCGGAAGCCGATACCGCCGGTACGGCGCTGGAAATACGAAAACGGCAGCGCGAGGATCATCATCACCACGACCGCCGCCGGATAGAAGATCTTGTTCCAGAACGCGATCTCGAAGCGGGAGGTCTTCTGGCTGCCGAGCACCCGGATATTGTCGTAGAGCGTGTTGAGCTCGAGCCGCTCCGGGGCGACCTGGAAGACGTTGAGCAACGACGGCCGCAGCACCGTGTCCCACGCCAACGTGGGGAGTGTCGACACCCTCGTGCCCTCGGGCGTGAAGTCCGTCGTCGCGACGTCGGTGAGCTGCCATTGGCCGTTGCCGGTGAACTTGCCGGACTCCGCGACCCGCGCCCGCTTCATCGCGAGGTTGGCATCGAATTCGTAGATGCGCACGCCGACGAGCGTCATGTCGGCGAGCACGCTGCGGATGTTGACGAACGTCTGGTCCTGCTTGAACCAGAACCCCGACTGGAACTGCTGGGCGACGATCCGCCGGGTGTCGCCCATCGCCTGGCCGCGAACCTGCTGCGCGAGCCGCTCGGCCGGCGGGGCCACGAATTCGCCGGCGAGGAAGGTGACGACGGCGATGGGAACGCCGACGCGGACGAGGGCCCAGGTGACCTGCAGCAGCGACGCGCCCGACGCGCGCATCACCGTGTATTCGGAGTTGGCGACGAGCTGCGCCATCGCGAACAGCGTGCCGATCAGCGCCGCCACCGGGAAGAGCTCGTACATCCGCGACGGCATTTGCAGCACCACGAACAGGGATGCCGAGGTGATCGTGTAATTGGACTTGCCCACATCGCCCAGCTCGTGAATGAGGTCGAAGAACGCGAACAGCATCACCAGCGCGCCGAAGATCAGCATGATCGCCGCCAGCACCTCGCGGCCGATGTAGCGGGTCAGCGTGGTCATGCGGCGGCGGGCACCGGGCGCGGCCCGCGAAGCTGTCCGAAGAGCGCGAGCTGGTGGCTGAAGAGCAGCAGCACGACCGCGCCCGCGATCAGGTGCGGCACCGCGAGGCCGAACCAGAATCCGATCTTGCCCTGGGCGATGAAGCTCTGCACGATGTTGAGGCAGTTGCTGTAGACGAGGTACATGAACGCGGCGGCGATCAGGTTGAACGACCGGCCCATCCGCGGATTGACGTACGACAGCGGGATGGCGAGCAACGTCAGCAACAGCGCCGAGATGGGCACCGACAGCCGCCAGAACAGCTCGGCGCGCTCGATCCTGCCCTCGAGAACCACAAGCGCCGGCGTCGGGATCGCCTTGGCGGAGATCGGCAGCGCCCGAAGCTCGGCCGGCTCGATGCGGCGCCCCAGCTTCTCGAACTCGACGATGCGGTAATCGGTGCTGCCCGGCTTGCCCTCGTAGCGGCGGCCGTCGTCGAGCACGATGAAGCGGTCCCCGTTCTTCGCCTCCTCCAGCGAGCCCGAGCGGGCGACCGTGGTGACGTCCTTACCTTCGTCGACCGAGTGCAGGAAGATGTTGCGGATCGTGCCGTCGAACGTGTTGATGCTCTCGAGGTAGACGACGAGGTTCGCGCGGCGGAACTCCTTGAACAGGCCCGGGCGTGAGGAGCGCGATCTCGTCGCGCGACTCCAGTTGCCGCTCGAACTCCAGCCGGCGCTGCTCGGCCCAAGGCGACAGGAACAGCGACAGCACGACGATCGCGACGAAAAACGGCGCGGCGAACAACAGGATCGGTTTGAGGCACGCCGCGAGGCTCTGGCCGGAGGTGAACCAGACCACCATCTCGCTGTCGCGATACCAGCGCGAAAGGGTCAGGAGGACGGTCAGGAAAACCGTGACCGATAGCAGGATATTTAGGTAAAACAGCGCATTGAACCCGAGCAAGGCCAGGATTCCCTCGGGCGCGACGGCGCCGCCCGCGGCCCGGGCCAGAAGGCGCAGCACGAGATTGGTGAACAGTATCGCCAGCAGGACCAGAAACAGGCCGATCGCGGTCGCGGTGAGTTCGCGCACCAGGCTGCGGCGAAAAATCATGACACGGGGAGAATTTTGACTTTATTGCGCCAATTTGCCAATAATGCCGATGCGGCCGGGAAACGGCAAAGAAAGCCAATGTCGAAGGTGGGAGGGGGAAATGGAATTTACCATAAAAAGCGGGAGTCCCGAGAAGCAGCGGAGCGCGTGCGTGGTCGTCGGGGTCTTCGACAACCGGAAGCCATCGCTGTCGGCGGAATTGATCGATCGCGCCTCGAACGGCTATGTGAGCGAAATCATCCGCCGCGGCGACATGGAGGGGAAACTGGGCAGCACGCTGCTGCTGCACAATGTCCGCGGCACGCTCGCCGACCGGGTGCTGCTGATCGGACTCGGCAAGGAACGCGAATTCCGGGACAAGGAGTTTCGCTCCGCCGTGAAATCCGCGGTGAAGCTCCTGAACGAGACCGGCTCCTACGAGGCGGTCATCTACCTTACCGAGGAAAAGGTGAAGCGGCGCGAGGTCGCGTGGCGCGTCGAGCACGCGGTGGTCGCGGCGATGGATGCCGTGTACCGGTTCGAGGATTTGAAGAGCCAGCCGACCGAGGTGCGACGGCCGCTGCGCAAGCTGACGCTGTCGGTGCCGCAGCGCTCCGACCTGGTCGCGGGCGAGCTTGCGGCGGCGCGCGGGCTTGCGATCGCGCACGGCATGGACCTCGCGAAGAATCTCGGCAACCTTCCCGGCAACGTCTGCACGCCGACCTATCTCGGCGAGCGCGCCCTCGACATGGGCAAGGAATTCCCGGACCTCAAGGTCACGGTGCTGGAGCGCAAGGAAATCGAGGGGCTCGGCATGGGCTCGTTCCTTTCGGTCACCCGCGGCACCGACGAGCCGCCGCGGTTCATCGTCTTCGAATACCACGGCAGCGCGAAAAAGCAGAAGCCGCTGGTGCTGGTCGGCAAGGGCATCACGTTCGACAGCGGCGGCATCTCGCTCAAGCCGGGTCTCGACATGGACCAGATGAAATTCGACATGTGCGGGGCCGCCGCCGTCTTCGGCACGATGCGGGCGGTGGTCGAGTTGAAGGCGGGCCTCAACGTGGTCGGCCTCGTCGCGGCCTGCGAGAACATGCCGTCCGGCCGCGCGACCAAGCCCGGCGACGTCGTGAAAAGCATGTCGGGGCAGACCATCGAGGTGCTGAACACCGACGCCGAGGGCCGTCTCATTCTGGCCGATGCGCTCACCTATGCGGAACGCTTCGATCCCGAGGCGGTGGTCGACATCGCCACGCTCACGGGGGCGATGGTGATTGCGTTGGGACACGTCGCCTGCGGCGTCTTCAGCAACAACGACACGCTGGCACGCGCGCTGCTCACCGCCGGCGATGACGCCCACGATCGCGGTTGGCAGATGCCGGTGTGGGACGACTACCAGGAAGGCCTCAACAGCAACTTTGCCGACTTCGCCAACATCGCGGGACGTGCCGGCGGCAGCATCACGGCCGCGTGCTTCCTGTCCCGATTCGCGAAAAAATTCGAATGGGCGCATCTCGATATTGCCGGCGTCGCGTGGAACGAGGGCAAGGAGAAGGGCGCGACCGGGCGTCCGGTGCCGCATGCTCACCACGTGGCTCCTGGCGCAGGAGCCGCCCGCGCAGTAGGCGCCGCGGAATCCTCGCGCCAAATCAACGCCGCCGCGCCGCCGTGACCACGATCGATTTCTACACGCATTGCGCCGATCGGCTCGAAATCGCGGCGCGGCTCGTGGCGAAGGCGTGGGCGCAGCACGGCAGCGTGCGCGTGCTCACCCCCAGCGAAGAAGGCACCGCGGAACTCGACGCGCGGCTGTGGCGATTGCCGCCGACCGGATTCCTGCCGCATTGCCGGCTCGCGAGCGCCGTCGCCGCCGAGACGCCGATCGTCGTCGATCACGCGCTCGTGCACGAGGGGCCGGCGGCCGTCCTCATCAACCTTCATCGGTCGCCGCCGCCTTTTTTTTCGCGCTTCGAGCGGCTGGTCGAGATCATCGGCGCCGGCGACGACGAGATCGCCGCTGGGCGAGAGCGCTGGCGGTTTTACAAGGAGCGCGGCTATGCGCTGCGCTCGCACAATCTGGCGCAGCGGGAGTAGGGCTTGGCGACCGCCCGCGAATTGCTCCAGCAGGCCGACGCGTTGATGCGCCGGAACCGGCTGCGCGAGGCGGCGGCCGCCGATCCCGCAGGCGACTTCCCCGTGCTTACCGATGTCTTCGCGGCCGCGAACGACAACCTGCCGGGCGCGCCGACACCGGACGCCCAGTCTGCGGCAAATGCGTTCGTGGACATGCCGGCGCAAGGGCCTGCGCCTGACAGGAGCATCCAGGATTCTTCCGCCGCCGACGTCCCAATCCTGACCGAGATCGTCGAAGACTTCGACCCGATCTCGATCATCGAGGTGCCCGCTGACGCCGCCGAAGCGGCGCAATGGCCCGACTTCGACGACGGCGAGTTGACGCGCGACGAGGTGCGTCGGGTTACCGGGGAAGCGGGTTCCGCCTCGCCGCTGTCGGAAGCGGTCGCCGCGCCGCTGCCGGAGGCCGTTGCCGATTCGGTGCTGGACGCCGTTGCCGGGGCGGAGCCGGAAGCCGTTGCTGGGGCGGAGCCGGAAGCCGTCGCTGGGGTGGAGCCGGAAGCCATTGCCGCCGCGGTGCCGGGGGCCGCCGGCCCGTCAGCGCCGGTCCCGTCGCCGGACAACGGCGATCTCGACGCCGCGCGCTGGGTCACCTTGGCTGAGGATGTGCGGATGCAGGTGTTGCAGAGGATCGACATCTTCACCGACACCGGGCTCCAGGAGCAGCTCACGGCGCGGCTGCAGCCGATCGTCGATCGCGCCAGCGCGGATCTCGTGGCGACGATCAATCAGCAGGTGGGCCAGCTGCTGCGCGGCTACGTGGCCGAGGCGATCGAGCGCGAAATCGAAAAGTGGCGGCACGACGGTGGCGCGTAACCCATTTGTCCGCGTTGCGCGGCACCTACCCGACGCACGGCGTCGCGGCCGGTCAACGTTTCGCGCCTTCGCGCCGTTAAAGGTACGTAGTCCGTTACAGGTGCCGCCGGGCGAGGTGTCGAGTGTCAAGTGTCCCGGTAAAGACGGCAACGCCGCGATTGACACGAATCGTTACAAAAATGTCGCGACTGCTGTCCGCTGGTCATCGCGATTCGCGGAGCCACGGACGAACTTTTGGCGCAGGATCGGTTCTATCTTCGTGGACCGCCGAATGGCAGGAGAGCGCGCGATGAACAAATTACTTACCGCAGCGATGGTTGGAGCCGCCGCGTTTGCGTTGGCGGGAACGAGTCTCGCCCAACACCGGGGCGGAGGTGGCGGTGGTGGCGGCTCGATGGGCGGGGGTTGGGGTGGCCACAGCGGCGGCACTCAGGGTTCGGGTGGCGCCTGGCATGGCGGCGGCGGATCGTATGGCGGAGGATCCGGTTGGCAGGGCGGAGGATCCGGTCGGCATGGCGGGGGATACGGCTGGTATGGCGGGGGCTATCGCGGAGGGCATGGCTATGGCTACGGCTACCGGGGTTGGTACGGCTACGGGTATGGGTTGGCAGTGGGCGCCGCGTTAGGCCTTGGCTATTGGGCTCCTTGGTATTACCCATACTACGGTGGGTACTACGGTGCGGCGTATCCGTATTATCTCCTATGCGTACCCCGCCGCCGCCGTCTATTCGGCGCCGGGCGCCGTCTACGCCGATCCGGGACCGACCACCTACGTTCAGCAGGATCCCGGATATCGTTATTATTGCCGCGATCCGGCCGGCTTCTACCCCGATGTACCCAATTGCAGCACCGGTTGGCTGAAGGTGATGCCTGACGCTGCCGTGCAGCCGGGGCAGATCCAATGAGGGCGATGGCCAGGCGTGGTGCATTCATCGCCGTCGGCGTCGCCGTCGCGGTTGGCCTCGGCGGTTGCGTGACGGTGCCGACAGGCCCCGCGGTGATGGTGTTGCCGGGGCAGTACAAGCCGTTCGACCAGTTTCGCGCGGATGACTTCGAATGCCGCCAATACGCCTCTGCAGCGGTTGGGGGTGCCGGAGAGGCCGCGGCCAACACCGCGACGGCGCAAGCCGTGGGCGGCGCGCTGTTGGGCGCTGCGGTCGGTGCCGCGATCGGCTCGGCGAGCGGACAGGCGGGGCAGGGCGCGGCCATCGGCGGCGGCACCGGCCTCCTCTTTGGCTCCGCGGCCGGCAGCAACGTCGCCGGCGCGTCGTCGTACCAGTTGCAGCAGCGCTACGACGGCGCCTATATGCAATGCATGTACGCGAAGGGTAACCAGATACCGACACGTGGCGCCAGTTACCCCCCGATGTACGGCAACGCCCAAGGCGGGCCATACGGTCCGCCACCCGCCGGCTCGCAGTTGTCACCGCCGCCGCCGCGGCAGCAATAGGTTGGCGCCCGGGACGCGTCCCGCGCGAGCCATTCCTCTCCCGACACCCGCGCGCCGGCGAGGCCCGCGGGTGTTTCCGTTATAATTTCAAGCTTTTGCATGCCTTTCGGCCGCCTCGGCCGCGGCCACCCCATGGAACTCGCCAAGAGCTTCGAACCGCACGCGATTGAAGCCAAGTGGTACCCGATCTGGGAATCGCGCGGCTACTTCAAGCCCTCCGGCGCCGCCGGGGCGCCGCCGTTCTGCATTCAGCTGCCGCCGCCCAACGTCACCGGCACGCTGCACATGGGCCATGCGTTCCAGCAGACGCTGATGGACGTGCTGACCCGTTACCACCGGATGCGCGGCTTCGACACGCTGTGGCAGCTCGGCACCGACCATGCCGGTATCGCGACGCAGATCGTGGTCGAGAACCAGCTGCGCGCCGAAGGGATTTCGCGGCACGATCTCGGCCGCGAGAAATTCATCGAGCGGGTGTGGGCGTGGAAAGAGGAATCCGGCTCGACGATCACGCGCCAGATGCGACGGCTCGGCACGTCGGGCGACTGGTCGCGCGAGCGCTTCACGATGGACGAGGGCCTGTCCGCCGCGGTCCGGGAGACGTTCGTGCGGTTGCACGACGACGGCCTCATCTATCGCGGCAAGCGGCTCGTCAACTGGGATCCCAAGCTCGGCACGGCCGTTTCGGATCTCGAGGTGGAAAGCGAAGAGGAGCAGGGCAAGCTCTGGGAGATCCGCTACCCGCTGGCCGATGGCACCGGTTCGATCACCGTCGCCACGACGCGACCCGAGACGATGCTGGGCGACGTCGCCGTCGCGGTCAATCCCGACGACGAGCGCTACCGCGCGCTGGTCGGCAAGCAGGTAACGTTGCCGCTCACCGGCCGCACGATCCCCGTGATCGCCGACAGCTACGTCGACCGCGAATTCGGGACGGGTTGCGTGAAGATCACCCCCGCGCACGATTTCAACGACTGGCAGATCGGCCTGCGGCACGGGCTCTCACCGATCCCGATCCTCGCTCTCGACGCGACGATCAATGAGAACGCGCCGGCGAAGTACCGCGGCCTCGATCGCTACGTGGCGCGCAAGGCGGTGCTCGCCGACCTCGCGGCGCTGCGTCTCGTCGTCAGCGAAAAGCCGCACAAGATGGTGGTGCCGCGCTGCGGGCGCACCGGCGAGGTCGTCGAGCCGATGCTGACCGACCAGTGGTTCGTCGCGCTGCGAACGCCGGCGCCGCCGACCCACCCGCTGTTCCCTGGCAAGAGCATCCAGGACCTCTGCCTCGCCGCGGTCGACGGCGGCATTGCGAGCCCGAAGAGCGGCGCGCAGGGCCGGGTCGAATTCGTCCCCGATCAGTGGCTGTCCACGTATCTGCACTGGATCAACAATCTCCAGGACTGGTGCATTTCGCGCCAGTTGTGGTGGGGCCATCGGATTCCGGCCTGGTACGACGACGCGGGCAATGTCTACGTCGCGCACGACGAGGCCGGCGCCCGGGCCAAGGCGCGCGCCCGGCTCAGCCGGGAGCCGTCGACCTTCGTCCAGGACGAGGACGTGCTCGACACCTGGTTCTCGTCGGCGCTGTGGTGCCATTCGACGCTCGGCTGGCCGCAGGAGACGAAGGAGCTCGCCAAGTTCCTGCCGTCGTCGGTGATGGTCACCGGCTTCGACATCATCTTCTTCTGGGTCGCCCGGATGGTGATGATGACCACCTATTTCACCGGCGAGGTCCCGTTTCGCACCGTGTACATCAATGCGCTGGTGCGCGACGAGGAAGGCCAGAAGATGTCGAAGTCGAAGGGCAACACGCTCGACCCGCTCGACCTCATCGACGGCGTCGATCTCGACACGCTGGTGGCCAAGCGCACCTACGGACTGATGCTCGAAAGCCAGCGCGAATCGATCGAGAAGCGCACCCGCCGCCAGTTTCCCGACGGCATTCCGTCGTTCGGCGCCGACGCGCTGCGGTTCACGTTCGCCTCGCTCGCGACCTACAGCCGCACGCTCAATTTCGACCTCAACCGCTGCGAGGGCTACCGCAACTTCTGCAACAAGCTGTGGAATGCGACCCGCTTCGTGTTGATGAACGTCGACGGCAAGGACGTCGGGCTTGATGCGTCGCGGCCGGTGACGCTCGCCATCGCCGATCGGTGGATCCTCTCGCGTTTGCAGCAGGCCGAGACCGAAATCGCCGAGGATCTCGCGCTCTACCGGTTCGACCACGCGGCCAAGGCGATCTACGAGTTCGTCTGGGACGAGTTCTGCGACTGGTACCTCGAGCTCGCCAAGGTGAGCCTCGCGCAGGGCGACGACGCCGCGCAGCGCGGCACCCGCCGCACGCTCGCGCGCGTGCTCGAAGCCACGCTGCGCCTCGCGCATCCGTTCATCCCGTTCATCACCGAAGAGCTGTGGCAGACGGTGGCGCCATTCGCGGGAGCGACGGGTGACAGCGTTTCCCTCGCCCCGTATCCGCGGGCCGACGCTGCGCTGCGCGACCCCGAAGCGGAGGCGGAAATCGTCGCGCTGAAGGACTTCGTCAACGCCTGCCGCACGCTGCGCGGCGAGATGGGCGTGTCGCCGGCGCAGAAGGTGCCGCTGTTCGCGGCGCCGGGCACCGCGCAGGACCGGTCGCGGCTCGCGGCGTCCGCCGCGTATCTGGCGCCGCTGGCACGACTCGCCGAGGTCAGGATCGTCGACGAGCTGCCGCATACCGATGCGCCGGTGCAGATGGTCGGGCAGACGCGGCTCATGCTGCATATCGAGATCGACGTCGCCGCCGAGCGCGAGCGCATCGGCAAGGAGATCGCCCGGCTCGAAGCGGAAATCGCCAAGGCGAATGCGAAGCTCGGCAACGCCGGGTTCGTCGCGCGTGCGCCGGCGGCGGTGGTCGAGCAGGAGCGGGCGCGGTTGAGCGGGTTCAGCGCGACGCTCGCGAAACTGAAACCGCAGCTCTCCAGGCTGTCGGGGTAGCGGTCCGGAAGATTCCGTCGCGGCCGGCCTCCCGGGCCGCCGTGCCGCTCGCCGGGATCGGGTGCTTGCGGAGCGCAGTATCTGGCGATGCGATTCGATCCGACCTACACCTTCCGCGCGCTGCGCCACCGGAACTTCCGGCTGTTCTTCATCGGCCAGAGCTTGTCGCTCATCGGCACCTGGCTGCAGCAGGTGGCGATGGGCTGGCTCACCTACCGGCTCACCGGATCGGCGTGGGTACTGGGCGCGGTCGCGTTCTGCGGCAGCATCGGCATCCTCGTGTTCGGCCCGTTCGCCGGCGTCATCGCCGATCGCGTCAATCGGCGCCGCGCACTGTATTTCACCCAGTCGCTGCTGCTCACGCAGTCGCTCGCGCTCGCCGCGCTGACGGCGTTCGGCCACGTCGAAGTCTGGCATCTCATTGCCTTCGCGCTCTGGCTCGGCATCGTGTCGGCGTTCGACGTGCCGTTGCGGCAGACGCTCTACGTCCACCTCGTCGATGATCGCGACGATCTGCCCAACGCGATCGCGCTCAATTCGTTCATCGTCAACATGGCGCGGATCGTCGGGCCGGCGCTCGCCGGCATGCTGCTGTCGCTGGTCGGCGAGGCGCTTTGCTTCGCGCTCAACGCGCTTTCGTTCGTCGCGGTGATCGTCGCCATCGCGTTTCTGCGCTGGCCCGCGGCGGCGCGCGCGGCGGCGAGCACCGGCTGGTGGGCAAGCTATGTCGAGGGCGCGCGCTGGGTGTTCGGCTTCGCGCCGACGCGTGCGCTGCTGGCGCTGGTCGCCGTGCTGGCGTGGACGATCACGCCCTATTCGTCGCTGATGCCCGTCTATGCGAAAGACCTTTATGGCGGCGGCCCGCACACGCTCGGCCTGCTGCTGTCCGCTGCCGGTGCGGGGGCGATGCTGTGCGTCGTCTATCTCGCCGGGCGGTCGACGATCCGCGGGCTGGGGCGCGTGATCGCGGCGGCGACGGCCACCGCCGGCCTGGCCCTTGCCGGCTTTGCCTACCTGCGCATCTTTCCGCTCGCATTGGTGCTGATGATGCTGGTTGGCGGCGGCGTGATCCTCGCCGCCGCGTCGACCAACACGATCCTGCAGACCATCGTCGACGACCGGCTGCGCGGCCGCGTCGCCGGCTTCTACACGATGGCGTTCCTCGGCGTCGCGCCACTCGGCAACCTCGCGGCGGGCGCGCTCGCGGCCGCGTGGGGCACGCCCGCCACGTTTCTCGTGAACGGACTCCTGTGCGTCGCGGCGGCGGTCTGGTTCCGCCGGCGGCTACCCGCGTTGTCGCACCTGCTGCGACCGACCTACCAGCGGCTCGGGATCATCACCGACGAAGGTTGAGCCGGGGCGCAATGGCCGCGACGCCGGCGGTGCGCTTGCGGCTGCGCCCGGCGTCAATGCAACGTCGGGGGCGCCGTCGTTTCGCCCGACGGCCCATCGTCGCCTGACGATCCTTCGTCGCTCGCGGGCCCGTCCTCGCCTTCATCGTCGTCCGGCTGGTCTTCCCACGCATAGCGCACGCGTGGCGGTACATCGAGGTGCCGCAGCAGAAGCGCCATCCCCACGCCGATCAGCGCGGCGGCGAGATGGGTTTCCCAGGACACGCCGGGCTTGATGGGGAGCACCCCCCACGCCAGTGTGCCGTACATGAACGCGACGAGCAGCGACGCGGCGATCGCGCGCCGGTCGCGGCGGATGAGGCCCGCCACAAAGATGTAGCCGACCATGCCGTAGACGAGGCCGCTGGCGCCGACGTGGACGCCCTCGTGGGCGAAGAGCCAAACCGCGATTCCGGGTCCGAAATAGATTGCCGGCAGGACCTTGAGCGCCGCGCGCGGATAGAGGTGCAGCATCGCCGTGCCGAGCACCAGCAGCGGCAGCGAGTTGGCGATCAGGTGGATGAAGCCGGCGTGCAGCAACGGCGCCACCAGGATGCCCGGCAGGCCGACCCATTCGCGCGGCCGGATGCCGAAACGCTCCAGTTCCAGACCCCAGCCCAGCAGCGGGATGAACCAGAGCAGGCCGACGAAGCAGAACGAGATCTTGACCGCGAGCCGGAAGTTGGATCTGGCCAGCGCGGAGCCGGTGTACGCCGGGTCGGGCACGTGAATCTGCATGGCGCGACAGGATACCAGTGAGCGCTGCCCGGCGAGCGCGAGACGCGCTCGGCAATCCGGCCGCCGCTATTGCCACTCGGCCAAAACGCGTGGTACGGTCGCGGTACGGACGAATCTTCCATCCGTTTTTTTTCGGCGCTCGATCCCCACGTTCCGGATATCCCGTTCCGACGCTCGTTGAGCGCCGTCGGTGGCAATGCAAACCGCCTCAACCCGTGCTCTCCAAAGCAGCTCGAGCAAGCAACTGCGCGCGCTGTTCGACTCGGGCCGCCCGTTGCTCTACATCGTCTCCGCCGAGGAACAACGGATCGGCCGGCTGTTGCGCGACGCCGCGCGGCATTTTTTCCCGAAGCCGGTTCCACTTTGGTCATGGAGCCTGACCGAGGGCATGCGCTGCGGCGATGAACGGGCGACCGGGAAGGACACGACCGACGCGCGTGCCGCGCTCGACTTCATCGCCGCGTTCAAAGGGCCGGCGCTATTCCACCTGAAGGACTTCCACGAGCCCTTGCGCGCGGCGGCCGACGTCCGCCGGCGCCTGCGCGACGTCTACGAGCTCTGCCTCGATCACGGCAAGTTCGTCGTCATCTCGGCCGCGGTCCGCGTCATACCCGACGAGCTCACGCGCGACATCGTGCCGGTCGAGCTCAACGTGCCGGATGCGGTCGAGATGAGGGCCTTCCTCGAGGAACGCGCGACCGCGCTCGTGGCGGCGGGGGGCAAGGCCGACGAGAGCGAAGCGACGCTGGCGCTGATGACCCGGGCGCTCCAGGGGCTGACCCTCGACGAGGCGGGCTTTGCCATCCAGCGTGCGCTGGTCGGCGGCAAGGTGCTGGGGCAGGAATCGCTGCCCGCGCTCTTCGAGGAAAAGCGCGTGTCGGTGAATCGCAGCGGCACCATCCAGTACGTCGCCGAAGGCGGGCACCTCGACGCCGTCGGTGGCCTCGAGGTGATGAAGAAGTGGCTGTTGGAGCGGCGAGCGATGTTCCAGTCGCGCGACAGCGTCGGCGTCGACATGGTGCCGAAAGGCGTGCTGGTGATGGGCGTGTCCGGTTGCGGCAAGAGCCTGTCGATCAAGGCGATCGCCGCCTGCTTCCAGTTGCCGCTCTACCGGATCGACATGGCCGAAATCTTTTCCGGACGGCACGGCCCGCCGGAATGGGCCTTCGCCCAGGCCTGCCGCACGATGGAAGCGATGGCCCCGGCCGTGGTGTGGTTCGACGAAATCGAATTGGGCATCACCTCCGCGGCGACGTCCGGCGAGCAAGCCCGCATCTTCGCCTTCTTCCTGACCTGGATGCAGGAAAAGGTGCGCGGACTGTTCGTGGCGGCCACCGCCAACCGGATCGACCTGCTGCCGGCGGAAATGATTCGCAAGGGACGCTTCGACGAGGTGTTTTTCGTCGATCTGCCGCGCGGCGACGAGCGCCTCGAGATCTTCAGGATTCACCTGCAGCGCCGCGGCACGGACCCGTCGGGGTTGGGGCTCGAGCGGCTCGTCGGCATCACCGAAGGCTGGACCGGGGCCGAGGTCGAGCAGTGCGTCATCTCGGCCATTACCCGGGCGCGGCTCGCGGAGCACGCGCTCACGTTCGATGACCTGATGCGCTCCGCGGCGCGGATCGTGCCGCTGTCGAAGACCATGAAGGAGAAGGTCGATCACCTTCGCGATTGGGCGCGCGACCGGGCCGCACGGGCGTCGCTGCGCGATTAGCGTTTTCTATGGCGCCTTCACCGGCCCCGGGATGCCGAGCTGATCGACGAGGAACGTGTATACGTCGGCCTCCTTTTCGATCTCGCTCGCCAGCGCCGTGCCGATGCCGTGCCCCGCTTCGGCGTCCGTACGCAGCAAGATCGGCAAGCCCGATGCACTCGCCGCCTGCAGGCGCGCCGCGAGCTTGCGCGACTCGTACGGCGCCACGCGGCCGTCGTTGTCGCCCGTCGTCAGCAGCACGGCCGGATACTTGACGCCGTCCTTGATGCGCAGCAGCGGCGAATAATCGTACAGCGCCTTGAACTGGGCCGGGTCCTTTGTGCTGCCGAATTCGGTGACGTTGAATTCGCCGTTCGGTTGCGTCTCCCAGCGCAGCGTATCGTAGATGCCCACTTCGCTGACGACGGCGCGCATCGCCTCCGGGTGCTGCGTCAGGGCGGCCCCCATGGTCAACCCGCCGTTGCTTCCGCCCATGATGGCGAGCCGGCCGGGACTCGTGAACTTGCGCTCGACGAGCATTTGCATGCAAGCAGCAAAGTCGTCGAAGACATTCTGCTTGCGCGTCAGCTTGCCCGCTTCGTGCCACGCTTCCCCGTATTCGCCGCCCCCTCGGATAGCGGCGAGCGCGAACACGCCGCCGTAGTCGAGCCACAGCCGGTTCATGGGGCTGAAGTACGGGATCATGCTGATGCCGTAACCCCCATAGGCGTAAAGGAGGGTCGGATGCGTGCCGTCCAGCCTGATGTTCCTGGCGTGCAGGATCATCACGGGAACGCGCGTGCCGTCCTTCGATACGGCGAAGGCGCGCTCGACTTCCGCGTCGTCCAGGTTGAACGGAAGCTTGCCATTGAGCGTCGTCACCGCCAGCCGATTCGCGCGCGCATCGTAGCGATAGCGCGTGGGCTGCGTGACGAAGCTCATCACGCGCACGAGAACATTGTCGCCGTCGAGGACGGTGCTGACGGTCGTGTCCGACAAGGCCTCGGCAGGCAGAACCCCGAGCGGCGCCCCGCGCAGGTCGAACATCTTCACCTGTGAAGGCCCGCCGTCGCGGTACTGAACATAGAGACGGGATCGTGCCACCGTCACACTGTCGGCCGACAACGAGGATTCCGGCACGACGACACGCGCGCGCTCGAGCCGCGCGTCGGAGAGCGGGATCGCGAGAATGCGGCCCAGCGGCGCGTCCTTGACCGAACGCGCATAGAGATTGCCGTCCTGTCCGAGGCGCATTTGCTTGACGCCATCGGTGAAGTCGGCGACCCGCGTCCACGGCCCGCGCGACCGCTTGAGGTAATAGGCGATCTCGCCGCCGTCGCCGTTTCTCACCTGCGCGAGCAGGTCGCGGCCATCCTTGCTGCCGGCCAATTCAATCTCGGCAATCCGCGGGAACTCGCGACCGATCACATACGCATCAGCCGCAATGGGCTTGCCGAGCTGGTGGAACCACACGGTCTGAAAGAAGTGCCGATCCGCCTCCGGTCGCTCGTCGTCGCCCGGATACCGCGTGTAGTAGAAGCCCTTGCTGTCCGCCGCCCACTCGATGCTGCCGCCTGCCGTGGGGTACGTCACGCGCGACACGGTGTCGGGGAGGCGCTTTCCCGTCGCCACTTCGTAGATGTAGGCCGTCCCGTCTTCGCTGCCGTCCTTCGACAGCGATAGCGCGACGTATTTGCCGTCGTACGACGGCGTGTAGAAATCGATCGTCGTCCGGCCGCTGGGGTCAAGGACCGTTGGGTCGAGCACCACCCGTTCCTTGTCCGCATCGAGCGTAGCCGGAATGACGACGAGCGCCGGCTGATTCTTTGGCGGCGCGAGCTTCAGCGCGAACGCGACGCCGCCGCGATACTTGATGTCGTAACGGGAAACGGTCTTCGCGCCCAGAAGTTCCCCGGCACGTCGCCCGATTTCCTTCCGTTGCGGGACGGAGTCCACAAATTTCCGCGTCAGTGCGTTCTCCTCCCGCACCCACGCCTTCACCTCTGGCGATGCGTCGCTCTCCATCCAGCGGTAGTCGTCGACGACCGTGATGCCGTGATAGGTCTCGGCGACCGGGACCTTGGCCGCCGCCGGATACGTCAGCACCCCATCGGCGGCTGCCGCGACACCCGAATACGCGAGCGTGCAAAAGAAGGCAAAGCGTGCCAGTGAATGCATGGGTGTCGGAGGTCTGATAACGGAACGCGCAACGCTACACCAAGCCCGACGGCTTGAATAGCGGCCAGGCGGAATGGCTCCGCAAGCTGCGCGGCACCGAGATCAACCGCCCAGGTAAGCGCCGCCGTTGACGTGCACGGTCTGGCCGGTGGTGAAGCGCCCGCCGGGACCGGCCAACCACACGACGGCGCTGGCGATTTCTTCGGGGTGCCCGCGTCGCCCAAGCAAGGAATCGTGACCGGCGTGATGCTCGGGCTTGGTCGTTGCGCTTGCGCCCTTGCGCACGGTATCGACCATGCCGGGCGAGACACAATTGACGGTGATGCCGAACTCGGCGAGCTCGTGCGCCAGCGCGCGAGTCAGGCCGCCCAGGGCCGCCTTGGCCGTGACGACGTGCGCGCGCTTCGACGCACCGGTGTGCGCGGTCAGCCCGCCGATGTTGATCACGGTGCCCGCGCCACTGTCGCGCAGCAACCCTAACGCCGCCTGCGTGCAATGGAAGGCGCCGTCGACGCATACGCCTGCGCCGCGCGCCACTCAGCGTAGGGCAGGTCAGCGAACGCCCTCTCGTGGCGTATCGCGGCATTGTTGACGACGATGTCCAGGCGTCCGAAACGTTGCGCGATCGCCGCGATCATCGCGTCCACGTCGGCACGCTGCGTGACATCGGCCGCAACCAGCATGGAATCGCCACCGTGCGCCCCGATTTCGTCCACCACGGACTGGCCCTCGTCGCGGCTCGCGCGCACGTTCACCGCCACCTTCGCGCCGGCGTCGGCCAGCGCCAGCGCGATGGCGCGCCCGATGTTGCGCCCCGCGCCGGTGACCAGCGCGACCCTGCCCTTGAGCGGTGTGCTGTCCATGGTGATCTTCTAGCCTCGCAATTCGCTGACGTCGACGCGCGGCGCGGCGCGTATCGTGCGCAGTATGGCAAGTGCGCTGTGCGCGCGATCGGCGTTCCAGCCGCCGTAAGCGCAATTGGCGACGAACTTCGCCTCGAGAGCAGCGGCCGACATTGGCTCATCGCGCCCGCCGCGAAAATGTCCCTGGCTTGCCTCGCGCACTTCGCCGGATTTGAGCGTGACGCGCAGGTGGCCGGTAAATTGGCGCGGATAGGGATTGTCCGGATCGACGACGTAGCGCACCTTGCCGGCGAGCATGCGTACGGCGGGGTCGTGCACTACCGCTTCCTCGTAGTCGCTTAGTCCGGCGTCGCCGCGCAACATGCCGACGGCGATGGCGTAGGGAATGCTGAACTTGGCGGCGTACCCGTTGGGCGGATGCTGCTTGGCTGCGAGCGGCTCCCACAGGCGGTGCACGATACCTTCGGCCGTCTTGCACTCGATCGACGCCACATCGCCGGGCGCCACACCTTCGGCAACGAGCTTGCGCGCGCAGTCGATGTACGGGTGAGCCATGGTGCCGCAGGCGTAGGGCTTGAAGGCGATGTCGGCGCAGAGCCACTGCCTGCCCGCGCCGTCGAGCATGGCGCGGAAGTCGCAGCCGTCGCTGTTGGCGAAGGCATGGAAGAAGCCATGCGCGCCGTCAAAGAGCGTGCGCGGACCGGTGAAACCGGCCTCGGCCATGCGCGCGGCGCGATAACCCGCCTGCGCCGCCCAGCCCGGGTGCATGCGCTTGGTCCAGGCCCCTTCGGCAAGATATTCGATAATCCCCGAAGCCATGCTGCCGGCGATACCCAGCGCATTGAACCACTGCGTGCCGTCGAGACGTAGCGCGGAAGCCACCCCCGCGGCCGCGCCGAGCGCGCCGAACACCGCGGTGGGATGAAATCCTGCCTTGTGCACGCGCTTCGGTGCCACCAGGCACAGGCGGCACATGACCTCGCAACCCACGGCGACGCCGCGCGCGAAGTCGCCGCCCGCGAGACCATGCGCTTCGGACGCGGCGAGCACGGCCGGGACGATCACGGCGCCCGCGTGCACCGGGCCGCCTTCGAAGGTGTCGTCGTAATCCTCGCCGTGCGCGGCGGTGCCGTTGCATAGCGCCGCGGTGGCGACGTTGAAGCCGCCGGCGTGCCCGATCAGCGTGCACGCGCCGGGTTCCGCGCTCGCGCGCAACGCGGCCCGCAGGTAGTCGCGGTGGCGCGCCGCCACGCACAGGCCGGTGACGTCCATCAGCACCGCATCGCACATGCGCTCGACGGCGACGGGAAGGGCCGGTGGCATGCCGCCGAAGGCCGCCGCGAGCTGCTCCGAGACGGATGGTTGCGGGTGAGGCATCGTCGTGCTCGTTCGTGCTTCTATTCGGGCTCGATCTTGCTGGCGCGGGCGACCGCCGTCCAGTGCGCGATCTCGTCGGCGATGTACTTCCCGAACTGCGTGGGTGTCATCGGCATCACGGTGAGCGCTTCCGCCGTGAAGGTGTCGCGCAGGTCGGGCGAGGTGAGCACCTTGTTGATCTCCGCGTTGAGCTTTCTGGTGATCGCCGCGGGCAGATTCGCCGGTCCGACGATGCCGTACCATGTGAGACCGTCGAAGCCCGCGTAGCCGGATTCCTTGAACGTCGGCACGTCGGGCAGCAGGGGCTGGCGCGTTTCGCCCGTGACGGCGAGCGGCCTGAACGCTCCCGAGCGCACGTGCGGCAGCGCGGCGGCGAGTCCCGGAAAGATCACCTGAATCTGACCGCCCATCGCATCGGTGAAGGCCTGGCCGATGCTCCGATAGGGCACGGCCATGCTGGGCACGCCGGAAGCATGCTTGAACTGCTCCATCACCAGGTGGTTCAGTGTGCCCACGCCCGAGGTGCCGTAATCGACCCGGCCGGGGTTGGCCTTGGCATAGGTCACGAATTCCTGCAGCGTGTTGACCGGCACAGCGCGCGCCACCACGAGTACGTTGGGTGTGCCGCCGAGCATCGCGATCGGCGTGAAATCCTTGACGGCGTCGTAGCCGAGATTGCGCTTCACCGCGGGGTTGGTGGCGTGCGTGGCAACATAGCCGATCATCAGCGTATAGCCGTCCGGATGCGCGCGGGCGGTCAT
This sequence comes from uncultured beta proteobacterium, assembly GCA_963810845.1. Classification (GTDB taxonomy): domain Bacteria; phylum Pseudomonadota; class Gammaproteobacteria; order Burkholderiales; family Casimicrobiaceae; genus CAIWHR01. The sequence goes on from CAWEOX010000002.1 coordinate 25,355, forward strand.
CTGCGTCGCGATCGCGCCGCCGGCGCCGGCCTGATTCTCGATCACGAAGGGCTGGCCCATGGCGATGCGCAACCGGTCGGCGATGAGACGCGCCACGAGGTCCACACCGCCGCCGGGCGCCTGCGGCGCAATGATCTTCACCGGCCGGCTGGGGTAGTTGTCCTGCGCCATGGCCGACAGGGCGCCGGGCTGCGCATTTAACCAACGGGACTGAGGAAACGCGAGGGTCAAGGCAACAGACGTACGAAGTGCCTGTCTTCGTTTCATTGCATCATCTCCCGCGTGCGCAACGAACAAGTCGAGCAACGGCGACCGTACCTCGATCGTGGCGCCCACTCGGCCAGGCAGCAAGTGTGCGCAAAGTGTACACGTGCGCGACCGCCGGCGGCTTCTGACGGCCGCCTGCTCCAGCGGTCCATGATCGCGCTCTGCCCCGAGCGCGCAAGAGGATCGGGATGACGCACCAAGTTTTGACGGAGCCCATCGGCTCCCGGCAGTCTGTTTGCGGCACAACCGATGTCGACGCAGCTACGCGATGAACCTTCAACGCTACGCGATTCGCTCGACGAATCCAGTCACTTCCGCCCGGTCGTGGTAGAGCTGACGCAGCGAAATCCGATAGCTCACATGGGCTTGCCGCAGTGCGTCTTCGATGATCTGCCGGCAGCGCCCATGGGCTTGCCGCAGCGCGTCGTCGATGATCTGCCGGCAGCGCACCGTCTCCTCGTAGCGCTTCTTCATCGGCAGCTTGAGATTGAAGATCGTCCGCCGCGCGTGACCGTCGGCGATCCAGCGTCCGACCAGCGCGGCGATCCGCGCCGGCTGTTCGGCGATGTCGCAGACCATCCAGTCCACCGGACGGTGGGGCCGGAAGGAGAGGCCGTCGACGCGCAGATGCGTGACGAGCGAGTCCTGCGCCACTTCGCCCTTGAGCGGGCCGTTGTCGATCGCGGTGACGCGCAAGCCGCGGTGGGCGAGCTGCCACGACCATCCGCCCGGCGCGGCACCGAGGTCAACCGCCTTCATCCCGGCACGCAGCATTTCGGGGGCGCGCTCGCCGAGAAACACGACGAACGCTTCGGCCAGCTTCTGCGTCGAGCGCGACGGCGCCTCGCGCGGCATCCGCAGCCGCGGAATGCCCATCGGCCACGGACTTCCCCACGGCGGCAGGCTGATGCCGGCGAATATGTGCGCTCCATCGGCGAACAGCACGTGCAGGCGCGGCCGGGCCACCGGCTCCGGCGCTTCGCGGTCTTCGAGGAGCGCACCGCGTTCGGTGAGCGCTTGCGCGAGCGGCGCGGCCAGCGCGCGGCAGAGTCCGGAAAGCTCCTTGCCGTCGTTGGTGTCCGCGGTTTCGAGGCGCAGTTCCGAATAGGCCACCGACGCCGGGACGCGCAGCGGCGGGTTGCCCCGCAGCGCGTCGATCAGCGCGAGAAGCGGCACGACCCGATCCGGACGTCCTTTGGTGCGCGTGGCATCGAACAGGACGTGGGGTCCGCTGCCAATGAACAGCGCACGGATGAAGATCGGCGCCGCGGCCGCAAGCGTCTTCGTCCAGCGCGCGCGATCGAAGCGCGCCGGCCAGCCGACGACAAAGCCGCGGCCCACGGGCGCGTCGAGGTCGAGCACGGTCCCGGCGGCCTCGGCGAGACGCTGCAGATCGGCAGCGGCTTCCGGCTCGAAGCCGGCGCGGCAGTGGGCGACGAATGCAGGGCTCATCGACCGCGGCGGGCCGGGCGGTGGCGCGACTGCTGCCGTCACCGGATCAGGTCCGCCCAATCCGGCGCGAGATCGGTGAGCGCGTAGCGGGTATGCCCGGCGTATCCGGTGACGGTCTCTGCGGCGAACAGCGCGTCGACGATCGCCTGTTCCGTGGCGTCGGCGGCGGCCTCGAACAACGGCTCGAGTCCGGTCTCGACCAGCACCCGCACCTCGCGCACCGCATCGGGCGGCTCATGCAGAACCGTCGTCGCGGTCGAGAACGCGAGCGCGATGTCGCCGCTGCCATGGCCGTAATACGACCCGGTGCGGCCGATGCCGGCAGCCGCGCGCGTCGCCACGCGCCGCAATTGGCGATGGTCGAGGGGTGCGTCGGTCGCGAGCACGACGATGACCGAGCCCTGGTCGCGCTGCGGCGCGGCGCGCCGTTCGCGCGCGGCCAGCCGCTCCGCGAGCAGGGCGCCGAGCGGCCGCCCCGCAAGCGTCAGCGTCTCGAGGCGCCCGAAGTTCGCGAGCACCAGCGCGCCGAGCGTGAATATCGATTCGCCGTGGCCCGCGAGGCGCGATGCCGTGCCCACGCCACCCTTCAGGCCGAAGCATGACATGCCGCGTCCCGCCCCCACCGCGCCGCGCGCGACGGCGGAGTCGACGGCGGCGAGCGCCTGGATGTAGTGCGCCTCGGTGACGGCCAGCGCCTGCGCGTCGTTGAGGAAGCCGTCGTTGCACTCGAAGACGAGCGGATTCACCGTCGTGGTCGTGCGCGCGAGGCCCGGATGGTCGGCGATGGCGGCGCGGACCTGCGCCATGACGATCGTGCCGACCGACAGCGTCGTCGTCAGCGCGATCGGCGTTTCCAGCACCCCCAGCTCGTTCAGCTGCATCAGCCCGACGCTTTTGCCGAAGCCGTTGATGACGACCGCGGCCGCGGGCACCTTGTGCAGGAACGGGTCGCCCGCGATGAGGCCGGATGACGGTCACGCCGGTCTGCAGCGCGCCGGCGGCGAGCGTCGCATGCCCGACGGTCACGCCGGCGACGTCGGCGATCGTGTCGAGTGGGCCGGAGGGAAGGCGGCCGACATGAGGCCTCATCGCTGCTCGATCTTGGGATCGAGCGCGTCGCGCAGGCCGTCGCCCAGCAGGTTGAACGCGAGCACGGTGAGGAAGATCGCGATGGCGGGAAACAGCGCGACGTGTGGCGCAGTCATCATCTCGGAGCGTGCCTCGTTCAGCATCGCCCCCCATTCCGGCGTGGGCGGCTGCGCGCCCATGCCGAGGAACGACAGGCTCGCGGCGGTGATGATCGAGGTGCCGATCCGCATCGAGAAGTAGACGACCACCGCCGAGATCGTGCCGGGAAAGATGTGGCGCAGCACGATCGTGCTGTCGGACGCGCCGATGCTGCGCGCGGATTCGACGTACGTCAGGTGCTTGAGCGCCAGCGTATTGCCGCGCACGAGCCGCGCGAACGTCGGAATGCTGAATACCGACACCGCGATGATCACATTGGCCATGCCGCTGCCGAGGATCGCCACGATCGCGATGGCGAGCAGAATGCCGGGGAAGGCGAACAGCACGTCGCACAGGCGCATGATCGCGCGGTCCCACCAGCCCTCGTAATAGCCGGCGACGAGACCCAGCAACGTGCCGATCACCGCGCCGACGGCGACCGACACGAAACCGGCGGTGAGCGAAATCCGCGAGCCCATCAAGAGCCGGCTGAAGATATCGCGGCCCAGCGGGTCGACGCCGAACCAGTGCTTCGCCGAGGGTGGTGAATTGAGCGTGTCGTAGTCGAAGAAGTTCTCCGCGTCGAACGGCACGACGTAGGGCGCGAGTATCGCCAGCGCGACCAGGATCAGCACAAAACCGCCGGCGGCCAGCGCGACGTGCTGCTTCCTGAACTTGCGCCAGAATTCCGACCACGGCGTGCGCACGCGCTCGGCCTCGAGCCCAAGGGCCGCATCGGCGATCGTCGATGTCGTTTCGTCCACGGGAGTCCTAGCGGAAGCGGATCGTCGGGTTGATGAGCCCGTACAGCACGTCGACGACCAGGTTGATCAGGATGAATTCGAGCGAGAACAGGAGCACCAGCGCCTGGATCACGGGGTAGTCGCGCATGTCGACCGCGTCGACCAGGAGCCGGCCCATCCCGGGCCAGTTGAACACGACCTCGACCACGATCGATCCGCCCAGCAGGAAGCCGAACTGCAGGCCCATCATCGTCACGACCGGGATCAGGGCGTTGCGCAGCCCGTGCTTGGCGACGACGACCGGCTCCGACAGACCCTTGGCGCGCGCGGTGCGGATGTAGTCTTCCTGCAGGATGTCGACAAACGACGAGCGCGTGAACCGCGCCATGATCGCGGCGACGGCGGCGCCCAGGGTGAACGACGGCAGGAGGTAATGCTTCCAGGTGTCGGCGCCGACCGTCGGCAGCCAGTGGAGCTGCACGGCGAAGATCTGCATCAGCACCATGCCGAGCGCGAACGCGGGGAACGAGATGCCGGACACCGCGAAGGTCATCCCCAGCCGATCCGGCCACCGGTTGCGCCAGACAGCGGACACGATCCCGATGGCCATTCCGAATACTACGGACCACGCCATCGCCCAGATGGTGAGCCAGAACGTGGGCGCGAAGCGATCGGCGATTTCGGTCGCGACCGCGCGCTTGGTGCGAATGGACTTGCCGAAGTCGCCGGAGACCGCGCCCCTGACGAAGCGGACGAACTGCTGCGGGAGCGGGCGGTCGAGCCCGAGGTCCTGGCGGACGAGTTGCACGGTTTCCGGCGTCGCATCGGGACCGGCCGCCAGGCGCGCGGGATCGCCGGGCAGCAGGTGCACGAGCAGAAACACCATGATGCCGACGATGAGCAGCGTCGGCACGAGACCGAGGAGGCGTTTGACGATGTACTGCAGCACGCGCTACGCCTCCGTCAACGATGGGTCACGCATGCGCGTCGCACCCCGCGCCGCGGGAGAGGGAGTGCATCGGGTGCGAGATCCGGAGGCCGCACACAGAGTCCCCCTCGACCCGCGGCGCGGCGAAAGGGCCGGGGTGAGGGGCACCCGGTTACTTCAGATCGATCTCGGAAAAATTGAACGACGCATCCGGGATCACGTAGACACCGGACAGCTTCTTGTTGTTGGCGGACAGCAGGCGCTCGGTGACCAGCGGCGCCCACGGTGCATCGGCCCAGATCTGTTCCTGCGCGTCCTTGTAGAGCTTGGCCTTCTCCGCCGAGTTCGTCGTGAGTTGGGCGCCCTTGATGTCGGCGTCGACCTTGTCGCTCTTGTAGTACGCGGTGTTGAAGAGCCGTGGCGGCCACGACCCGCCGTCGAGCAGCGGTCGGAGCGCCCAGTCGGCTTCGCCGGTCGACGTCGACCAGCCGACATAATAGAGGCGCACCGGTGCGGTCTTCGGGTCCTGCCAGCTCTCGACCTTCTCGACCCGCTGGCCGGCTTCGAGCAGCGTGATCTTGGTCTTGATGCCGATCTGCTGCAGTTGCTGCTGGAGGACCTGCGTCACCTTCTGCGCCGTCGTGTGGTTGTAGGCGGACCACAGCTCCGTCTCGAAGCCGTTGGGATAGCCGGCCTCGGTCAGCAGCTGCTTCGCCTTGGCGACGTCGTTCGGCCACGGGCCGAGCTTCACCGCATACTCGACGCCCGCGGGCACGACGCCTTCGGCGGGCGCCGCATAGCCGGAAAACGCCACCTTCGCCACCGCGTCCTTGTTGATCGCGTACGCGATCGCCTGCCGGACTTTGGGATTGTCGAACGGCTTCTGCTGGGTATTCATCGACAGGTAGCGCAAGACGATCGACGGTGCCGCGACCACGTCGAGGTCGGGCTTCGTCTTCAGCACCTCGGCGACCTCGTAGGGAACCGGAAAGGTGAAGTGCGCCTCGCCGGTCTGCATCATCGCCGCACGCGAGTTGTTGTCGACCACCGGCTTCCAGGTGATCGTGTCGACCTTCGGGTAACCCTTCTTCCAGTAGCCGTCGAACTTCGCGACCTTGAGGTAGTCGGTGGCCTTCCATTCGACGAACTTGAACGGTCCGGTGCCGACCGGATTGAAGGCGATGTCCTTGTTGCCGTACTTGGCGAGCGCGGTCGGGCTGATCATCACCGTCGACGGATGCGCGAGCTGGCTGATGAACGGGGAGAACGGCGTCTTCAGCGTGATCCGCGCCGTGTAGTCGTCGACGGCTTCGGTCTTGGCGATGTTGTTGTTGTAGAGGCCGTAGCGCTTCAGCTTGTTGTCGGGGTTGGTGACGCGATCGAGATTGGTCTTGACCGCATCGGCCTTGAAATCGGTGCCGTCGTGGAACTTGACGCCTTTCTTCAGCTTGATCGTGTAGACGAGGCCATCCTTGCTGACGTCGTAGCTCTCGGCGAGCACCGGGATCAGCTTCATGTCCTTGTCGAAGCCGAAGAGGCCTTCGTAGAACGACTTGGCCATCGCCTGCGACAGCGTGTCGTTGGCGTCGTAAGGATCGGTGGTCGTGAACGTCGACGCGACCGCGAACGTCACGTCCTTGGCGGCAAGCGCGGGACCTGCGGCAAACGCGGCGGCGAACAGCGCGCCGACGGCGAGAGGGTGCAATGGCAGCTTCATCGTAGGACCTCCTTCAGAAAAAAACGCGGTGATTCGCGAATTCGTACCCGTTTTGTAGCCCGGGTTGAGCGGAGCGAAACCCGGGTGGCGGCAAACCCGGGCGCCGCTCCGTCAATACGCCCCCGCAATCCGATGCGTGGCGACAAAATGCCCCGGACCGACCTCGTGCAACGGCAGCACCACGGGCTCGTCGCCGGCCGCGCGGATGGGGCTCGGGATTTCGTCGGATGATAACTCCCTTTGGCGGCGCCGTTTGGCCGGATCGGCGACGGGAACGGCCGCCATCAGCTTGCGCGTGTACGGATGCTGCGGATTCTCGAAGATGGCGCGCCGCGGGCCGATCTCGACGATCTGTCCCAGGAACATGACGGCGACGCGATGGCTCACCCGCTCGACGACCGCCATGTCGTGCGAAATGAAGAGGTAGGAAACGCCGAACTCGGCCTGCAGGTCGATCAGCAGATTGACGATCTGCGCCTGGATCGAGACGTCGAGCGCGGAGACGGCTTCGTCGGCGATGATGATCTTCGGATTGAGCGCCAGCGCGCGCGCCACGGCGATCCGCTGCCGCTGGCCGCCGGAGAATTCGTGCGGATAGCGTTGCGCATGGTCGGGCGAGAGTCCGACGTGCTGCAACAGCCAGCGGACGCGCTCCTCGGCCTCGCGGCCTTTGGCGACCCCGTGCACGTACAGCGGCTCGGCGATCGAAAAGCCGACGGTGAGGCGCGGATCGAGCGACGCGAACGGATCCTGGAAGATCATCTGGATGTCGCGGCGCACCGGACGCACCGCGCTCGCCGGGAGTTTGGCGATGTCGCGGCCGGCGAACTCGATGCTGCCGCCCTCGATCGCGACGAGGCGCAAGAGCGAACGCCCGGTCGTCGACTTGCCGCAGCCGGACTCGCCGACGAGAGCCAGCGTTTCCCCGGCGGCCAGGTCGAAGCTCACCTGCTCGACCGCATGGACGCGGCGCGTGACCCGGCCGAAAAAGCCGGCCTTCACGTCGAAGCGCGTCGTGAGCTTGCGCACCGAGAGGAGCGGCTTGCCGGGCGTGGGCGGCGGCAGCGCCGCCCCGCCCGCGTCGCGCGCGCCGCCGTTGATCCGCACCAGCGAAAACTTGCGCGGCGCGTCCGTTCCCCGCATCGAGTGCAGCCGCGGCACCGCGGACAGGAGCGCCTGGGTGTAAGGATGGGCGGGCGCGGAGAAGATCTTCTCGACCGGGCCTTCCTCGACTTTTTCGCCGCGCCACATCACCACGACCCGGTCGGCGACCTCGGCGACCACGCCCATGTCATGGGTGATGAAGATCACCGCCATCCGCATTTCTTCCTGCAGGATCCGGATGAGCGCCAGGATCTGCGCCTGGATCGTGACGTCGAGCGCGGTGGTCGGCTCGTCGGCGATCAGCAGCGTGGGACGGCACGACAGCGCCATCGCGATCATCACCCGCTGCCGCATGCCCCCCGACAGCTGATGCGGGTAGCGCGTCAGCACCTGGGCGGCCTCGGGAATGCGCACCTGCTCCAGCATCCGCAGCGCCTCGGCGTTCGCGGCCGCGTTATCCTTGCGCTGGTGCAGCCGGATCGATTCGGCAATCTGCTCGCCGACCGTGAACACCGGGTTGAGCGAGGTCATCGGCTCCTGGAAGATCATCGCGATCTCGGCGCCGCGAATCGTGCGCATCGTCGCCGGATCGGCGCGCGCGAGATCGATGCGGCTGCCGTCGGGGCGGCCGAACAAGAGCTCCCCGCCGACGATCCTGCCGCCGCCGTGCTCGACGAGGCGCATCAGCGACAGCGCCGTCACCGATTTGCCGGAGCCCGATTCGCCGACGATGGCGATGGTTTCGCCGCGTCCGACTTCGAACGAGACGTCGCGCACCGCGTGGACCGTGCGTTCGGTCGTCGTGAAGTCGACCGAGAGCCCGGTGACGACCAGGGCGGGAGGGCTGTGACCGGCGGCGGTCAGACGTTCTCGGGCTCGCGGGCCGGACGTTTCATCAGCAGTGCCGGCACGGGCCGCGCCTTGTGCGACGCGTGGCGGCCAGCGTGCGCGCCCGTCTTCATCAGCGCGCCACCCGCCGCGGGTGTCGCCGCCGCCGGCGGCGGCAGCGGCTGGTCGGGATTGAGCGCGTACGCGCGCTCGCGCTCCTCGCGCCGCGAGTCGCCGTGCGGGCGTTCACGGACGGCGTGTTCTGCGGTGCCGTTCTCGCCGTGGCGCCCGCTCGCCGATGCCTGTGGCGCCCGTTCGGCACGCTCGCCCGGCGGCGTTCGCGGCGCGCGTTCGGCGCGCTCGCCCGGAGGCGTTCGCGGCGCGCGCTCGGTGCGCTCGCTGCCCTCGCGGTGCGCCGGCCGGCTGCCGCGCTCGGGGCGGGCCATGCGGCCGGTCATGACATCGAAGCCTTCGGCCGTCAGGATCGGTACGGTCTTCTTCAGCAGCCGCTCGATCTCGGTGAGGTACTTTTCCTCTTCCGGCGCGACAAACGCGATCGCCTCGCCGGAGAGCCCGGCGCGGCCGGTGCGGCCGATCCGGTGAATGTAGTCTTCCGGAACGTGCGGCAGCTCGTAATTCAGCACGTGCGGCAGCTCTTCGATGTCGAGACCGCGCGCCGCGACGTCGGTGGCGACCAGCACCTGCAGCTTGCCTTCCTTGAACGCGTCGAGTGCTTCCATCCGCGCCTGCTGGCTCTTGTCGCCGTGGATCGACTCGGCGGCGAAACCATCCTTTTCGAGCTGCCTCGCGAGCCGCGACGCGCCGTGCTTGGTGCGCATGAAGCACAGCACCTGCTTGAGGGCGCCGGAGCGCACCAGGTGCTCGAGCAGCGGCCGCTTGCCGTCCGAGGGCACCTTGTACACGCCCTGGGTAACGGTTTCGGCGGCGGTGTTGCGCCGCGCGACTTCGATCAGCTGCGGGGCATTCAGCAACTGATCGGCGAGCTTCTTGATCTCGTTGGAGAACGTGGCCGAGAACAGCAGATTCTGCCGCTTGGCCGTCACCGGCAGCAGCGCCATGATCCGCTTGATGTCGGGGATGAAGCCCATGTCGAGCATGCGGTCGGCTTCGTCGAGAACGAAGATCTCGACCTGGCCCAGGTAGACGCTCTTGTGCTCGATGTGATCGAGCAGGCGGCCCGGCGTGGCGACCAGGATTTCGACGCCGGCGCGGACGATTTCGAGCTGCGCCTTGATGTCGACGCCGCCGTAGACGACGGTCGAGCGCAGCTTCGTGTACTTGGCGTAGGTCCGGAACGATTCCTCGACCTGGACCGCGAGCTCGCGGGTGGGGGTGAGGATCAGCGCGCGCACCGGGTGCCGCGCGGGTGACGGACTGGTGTTCGCCTGCGGGGCGAGTTTCTGCAGGATCGGCAGCGCGAAGCCGGCGGTCTTGCCCGTGCCCGTCTGCGCCCCGCCCATGACGTCGCGTCCTTCGAGGACGACCGGGATTGCCTGCACCTGGATCGGCGTGGGCGTGGTATAGCCGGCTTCGGCGACGGCCCGTAACAGCTCGGGCAGCAGGCCGAGCTCGGCAAAGCTCGTGACTTGCATATGCACTCCTGGCGCGGCCATCCCCTTCGGGATTTCCGGTCCAGGCAGCGGATTTCGGGTTGATGACGCTTGGGGCAGGGCGGGCTGTAACAGACCGCCAACTTCCCGGCGCTTGGGTGGGCGGTGACCGGAATGGCCGCCCGAAGTCGAATCATAGCCTAAGTTTCGGATTTTACAAAATATTCGTGGCGCTGCAGCCTGCTTTTCGGCTATAATTTATGGTTTTCCACGGCCACCGGTGGCCGCGGTTTTGGCATTGCCGACCCCACATCATGACGACCTCCGTCCGCCCGCTGCGCAACATCGCGATCATCGCTCACGTCGACCACGGCAAGACGACGCTGGTCGACAAGCTGCTGGTCCAGGCGGGCACGTTCGCCAAGCACCAGCATCTCACCGAACGGGTGATGGACAGCAACGATCTCGAGCGCGAGCGGGGCATCACCATCCTCGCCAAGAACTGCTCGGTCCGGTACCACGACACGCACATCAACATCGTGGACACCCCGGGGCATGCCGACTTCGGCGGCGAGGTCGAGCGGGTGCTGGGGATGGTCGACGGCGTGCTGTTGCTGGTCGACGCCGTGGAAGGGCCGATGCCGCAGACCCGCTTCGTCACGCTGAAGGCGCTGCAGCTCGGCCTGCAGCCGATCGTCGTCATCAACAAGGTCGACCGCCCCGGCGCGCGGCCGGAGTGGGTGGTCAACCAGACGTTCGAGCTCTTCGACCGCATCGGCGCGAGCGAAGCGCAGCTCGATTTTCCCGTCGTCTACGCGTCGGCGCTGAACGGGTGGGCGACCACCGACGTCGCGCTCGCCAAGGCCGGCGTCAAGCCGGAAGGCGCCGATCTGCGCGCGCTGTTCGAAACGATCCTCGCCTCGGTTCCCGCGCCGGTCGGCGATCCCGATGCACCGCTGCAGTTCCAGGTGAGCGCGCTCGACTATTCCAATTATCTCGGCCGGATCGCGATTGGCCGCATCCGCCGGGGCCGCATTGCGCCGGGGCAGGAAGTCGCGGTGCTCAACGGTCCGCCGGCCGAGGGCGCGGTGCCGCCCAAGGCGAAGATCGGCCAGGTGCTGGCGTTCGCGGGACTCGAGCGCGCGCCGGTCGCGGCCGCCGAAGCGGGCGACATCGTCCTCATCACCGGTGTCGACGATCTCACCATCGGCACCACGCTCGCGTCGGTCGAGGCGCCGGAAGCGCTGCCGCCGATCAAGGTCGACCTGCCCACGCTGTCGATGTATTTCCAGGTCAACACGTCGCCGCTCGCCGGCCGCGAAGGCAAGTACGTGACCAGCCGCAACCTGCGTGATCGCCTGGCGAAGGAGATCCTGACCAACGTCGCGCTGCGGGTCGAGGAGACCGGCGATACCGATGCGTTCCTGGTGTCGGGCCGCGGCGAGCTGCACCTCACGATCCTGATCGAGAACATGCGCCGCGAAGGCTACGAGCTCGCGGTGTCGCGGCCGCGGGTCGTGCTGCGTCAGATCGACGGCGTCACCTGCGAGCCGTTCGAGGCGCTGTCGGTCGACGTCGAGGACGCGAATCAGGGCGCCGTCATGGAAGCCCTCGGCCCGCGCCGCGGCGAGCTCACCAACATGGAGTCCGACGCCCGCGGCCGGGTGCGGCTCGAGTATCGCATTCCGGCGCGCGGTCTCATCGGCTTCCAGGGCGAGTTCATGAATCTCACGCGCGGCACGGGACTGATGAGCCACGTGTTCGACGATTACAATCCGTTGAAGGGCGAGATCCCGGACCGCCGCAACGGCGTGCTGATCTCGGCCGAAGACGGCGAGGCGGTCGCCTACGCGCTGTGGAAGCTGCAGGACCGCGGCAAGATGTTCGTCTCCCCCGGAGACAAGCTCTACGAAGGCATGGTGATCGGCATCCACAGCCGCGACAACGACCTCGTCGTGAATCCGATCAAGGGCAAGCAGCTCACCAACGTCCGCGCCTCCGGCACCGACGAGGCGGTGCGCCTCGTGCCGCCGATCGCGCTGACGCTCGAGTATGCGGTCGAGTTCATCGCCGACGACGAGCTGGTCGAGGTGACGCCGCAGTCGATCCGCATCCGCAAGCGCTTCCTCAAGGAACACGAGCGCAAGAAGGCGAGCCGCGAGGCGGCGTAACGCTCCGCCATGCCCGAATCCGCGATCTTCCTCGTTGCGGTCCTCGCTCTCGCACTGCTCACCGTCGCGGTCCTGCTCGCGGCGATCGCCCTGTCGCGGCTGTCCGCGCTGACGGCGGCGCGCGAGACGGCGGCGCGCGACGCCGCCGATCTGCGCACCCGCCTCGAGGTGCTCAACGCGCAAAACGTCGACCTCGAACGCGACCTGCGGCAGGACCTTGCGATTGCGCGGGGCGAACAGGCGGACAGCGCGCGGGTC
>CAWEOX010000003.1:0-158076 GCA_963810845.1 uncultured beta proteobacterium
CCGGAGCTGTTCCGGCCCGGACGGATCGGCAAGTTCGCGACCAAGAACATGATCAAGTACGGCGCGTGCTGCGTGTCGAACTACAACACGCGCGACGGCTTCATCAGCCGGCGCGAGCTCGCGCGCACGAAGGTGATCGCCGGCACCGGGTGCGGCATCATCACCAACCAGGGCGCGTACCCCGACCCGCTCGGCGAGGGCAAGGCCTACTTCCGCCAGATCGCGATCTACGACGACAAGTTCCTGCCGCAGTTCGAGGAGATCGCCGGCTACATCCACGATGCCGGCGCCGTCGCGATCCAGCAGATCCTGCACGCCGGGCGCTACGGCGGCATCGATCTCGGCTACTGCCTGCAGCCCTCGATCGTGCCGCAGACGCTGCCGCATTTCCGCCCGCCGCGCGAAATCACCAAGGAGCAGATCCACGAAGTGGTCCGCCAGCATGCCGACGCCGCGCGGCGCGCGGTCAAGGCCGGCTTCGACGGCACCGAGGTCACGAGCTTCATGGGGTATCTGCTGGCCACGTTCAACTCGCGCTTCACCAACCAGCGGACCGACGAATACGGCGGCTCGACCGAGAACCGCGGCCGCTTCATGCGCGACCTCATCCGCGCGATCAAAGAGGCGACGCCCGACAATCCGCTGATCATCCGTCTCAACGGCGCCGAGCTGATGGACCGCTGGGGCGGCAACAGCGAGGACGAGTGCTTCGAGCTGATGCAGCAGGCGGTCGACTGCGGCGTCGACATGATCAGCGTCACCGTCGGCTGGCAGGAAGCGCCGGAATCGTCGATCGGCCGCGACATCGCGCCGGGTCACTGGAACTACCTCGCGGCGCGCGCCAAGAAGATGTTTCCCGATACGCTGATCGCGTTCGGCAACCGTCTGCCCGACCCGGTGATGGCCAACGAGTGCATCAGCAAGCGCGAGTTCGACTACTGGGAAGTCTGCCGGCCGCTGCTCGCCGACCCGGAGCTCGTGCACAAGGCCGCCGAGGACCGGTTGGACGAGGTGCGCCGCTGCGTGGGCTCGCTCAATTGCCTGTCCCGGCTCTTTCGCGACCTGCCGTACACGTGCACGATGAACCCGGCGCTGGGGCACGAGATCGAGCCGGAATACCAGGTGACGGCCGCCGCCGTGAAGAAGAAGATCATGGTGGTCGGCGCGGGCCCCGCCGGGATCGAGTGCGCGATCACCGCCGCGAAGCGCGGGCACGACGTGGTCGTGTTCGACAAGGCCGATCGCATCGGCGGCAATCTCGTCGCCTATGCGAGCAACGATCTCGCCCGTGTCGACGACCTGATGAGCATCGTCCGCCACTACGAAGTCATGACGAAGAAGCTTGGCATCGAGGTGAAGCTCGGCACCGAAGTCACGCCCAAGCTGATGCGCAGCGTGCTGCATCAATACGACGTCGCCGTCGTCGCGACGGGCGCGCGCATCGACCGCGAGCGGATGCAGCCGATCGAAGGATCGGAGCTCCTGCTCGACGCGACCGAGGTCGCCCACGGGCGCGTGCCCACCGGGCGCACGGTGGTCGTCATCGGTGCCGGCAAGATCGGCCTCGTCGTCGCCGAAGCGCTGGCGCACAAGGGCGCGAAGGTGACGCTCGTCGAGCGCGAAAAACGCATCGCCGGCGACGTGATGCCGTCGTTCAAGTGGCGGCACTCGGCGTGGGTGGACGAGCTCGGCATCGACACCGTGACCCAGGCGCGGGTCGTCAAGGTGACGGCGGAAGGCGTGCACATCGTCGCGGAGCGGGGCGGCGCGCGCATGATTCCCGCCGACACCGTCATCGCGGCGGCGCCGCGCCGGTCGAACCAGGAGCTGTTCCACGACTTCGAATGGATGGTCGACGAAGTGCACGGCTGCGGCGATGCGCTGGTGCCGCGCGGGCTCGACGCCGCGATCAACGAAGGCTTCCGGCTCGGCGCGAGGCTCTAGTCAATGGACACCGACGCGCTGCAGGACAGCGTGGCAACGCCGCTCCCGACCGCGGCCGGGACCGGCGGCACGGTGACCCATTGGCAGGACGTGTTCGACGACAGCGAAGCCCTGTTCGCCGAGCTCGCCGACGGCGCCCGCATGGGGTTGATCGCGCAACCGGGGTTCGCGCCGGGCGGGCGCCGGCTCGCGGGGCTCGAAGCGGCGGCAGCGAAATGCGCGGGCATGCCGATGCTCGCGTTCGACGCCGCGGCCGGGCGCATCGCGGTCACGCTCGAGCCTTTCGAAAGCTTCGCTCTGGCCGGCCTCGACCTGCTGTTCGTCGCCGACGAGGAAGCGCGCGGCGAGCTCGCCGCCACACCGCCCGCGGCCACGCTGCGCGCGATGAAGCGCCTCATCCGGCGCGGCAACGTGATGTTCTTCGTCTTCCGGACGCGGCACGAGCTGCAGGATGCCGGATACGACGACTTTCTCGATTCGCTCGGGCTCGCGTTTCTCGGGGCATGCCGATGATCTTCCGCAATCCGGCCGGCGCCCCCGAGCTCGCCTGCGAGGCCTGCGGCTGCCGCTGGTTCGACCGGATGACCGATGCGTGCTACGAATGCGGCGAACCGGTCCCGGCCGCGAAAGAGGCCTTCGCGCAAGCGCTGGCCGAATGGCGCGCGCGCCTCGGCGCGCTTGCTGCGGATGCGGGCGCCGAGACGACCGGCAAGGATTAGCGCGCGATCGCGCGAGCGGAGGACGATACCCCGAGAGTCGAAACGCAATTCCTTGACAGTGCTCTTGTCACGGTCCAGCGTGGGTCGTCAGCCGGGCGCACCACACCGGGCGCAATGCCACGGGAAGTTTCACACGCTGCTGATCCGGATCGGCCTTCTTGGAGTCTGTTGCCTCGTCGTCGAAGTCGCGCTGGCGCAGAGATCCGTCCCAGCGACACGCGGCGAACGCGCCGACCTCCCGGGTCGCTCTCCGCGAGTTGCCGTGCGCTTGATGCGCATCAATTACGGCCGCGCCGCTATTACGGTATTGTAGTACCGTAATAGCGTTATTGGCCGCCACCTTCGATGGAGAAACCGATGACCGAAACCCCAGTCAAGACAACGATCGACGTTCGCACCCTCGCCCCTCGCGACCGGCACCCGCTGATCTTCAAGACCTTCCGCGAGCTCGCTCCCGGCGAAGGCTTCATGCTCGTAAACGATCACGACCCGATCCCGCTGTTCTATCAGTTCCAGGCCGAGCTCGGCCCGGTCTTCGACTGGGACAAGATCGAATCCGGTCCCGAGGTCTGGCGCGTGCGGATCGGGCGCAAGGCCTGATCGGCTCGCGGCACGGTCGCCCGACGGACATCGCCGCCCGTGCCCGAAGACGCCGCGATGCGTGCCCCGACCCGCAATCGGATCCAGTTGACGCTCATCGCGGCGCTGCTGCTGGTCGTCGTCGCGCTGGCCTACAAGTTCATCGTTGCCGGTTCCACGCAAGAGGCACCGGACGGGCGAATCGCAGTTCTTCTCGACCCGGCCGAGCGTGCGCTGATGCTGCGCGAGATGCGGGAATTCGTCGTCGGCGTGCAACTCGTCGCGGATGGACTCGCACGCGACGACATGAAGGCGGTGGCGAAGGCTGCGAGCGCAATGGGCACTGCCCGCAGTCACGACGTGCCCGCGGGCATGATCGGCAAGCTCCCGCTGCCGTTCAAGACCCTCGCCTTCGACGTGCATCGCGGCTTCGATACGATGGCGCTCGACGCCGAACGGCATCGCGATGCCCAAGCACACTCTCGGCCAGCTCGCGGAACTCCTGCAGAAGTGCGCTGCCTGCCATGCAAGCTACCAGGTGGGCGATCGCTCGGCGAAGTAGCCGCCGCAAGGCCCTGCCCGGCGCGACGCGGACGGGGTCAGAGCTTCCTCAGGCTCATTTCACCGCGCGCTCAGCCGCTTGACGCCGGCGACAAAGCGCTCGAGCGTCGATGACAGCACGCCGCGCGGAATCATCGCCTCGACCAACTGAAAGCGGCCGCGGGTGACGACGGCGCGGGCGAGCGCCGCCTGCAGCTCCCGCCGCGTGTGCACGCGCACGCCGTCGCCGCCCATCCCGGCCGCCATCTCGGCGAATTTCCAGTCGCCGAGATCGTTGAATTTCGATTCGGGCTGAAACGTCCGCAGCATCTCCCAGCTCGCGTTGTTGAAGACGACGACGATCGGATCCCAGCCGTAACGCGGGCAGTTGCCGAGCTCCCACCCGGTCATCTGGAAGGCGCCGTCGCCGACCAGGATCAGCGGCCGCTCGCCGCTGGCCGCCTGCAGCGCCAGTCCGGCCGGGACCCCGAAGCCCATCGACGCGTAGTAGGCCGGCGCGGCCAGCGCCGTGTTCTCGATCTCCATCGCGGTGAACAGGCAATCGCCGACGTCGGCGGTGATCGGCAGCCGGCCGCAGGTCGCCATCAGATCGTTGATCGCGGTCGCGATGTCGTTCGGCGCGATCGGCGCATCGTCGGCGACGAGGCCGCGCGGATACGAGGGCGCGATGAACGACGGGATCGCGCGCGGCGTGACGGTACGTGCCAGCAGCGCGTCGACCAGCGCGCCGAGCGGCAACCCGGGGTAGGTGTGATGGCCGAGCGTCACGCGCTCGTCGAGCGCCTGGATCGTCTTGCGCATGTCGATCTGCCGGGCCGAGACGCCGAAGTTCGTGTCGGCGATGATCACGCCGAGCAAGAGCAGCGCGTCCGAGTTCTCGACCCGCGCCGAGAGCTCCGGTGCGCCCGCCACGCCGAGGTAGGTGCCCATCAGCGGCGCCTTGGCGTCGGAGAGGAGGCCGCGGCCGAGGATGCTCGTCACCACCGGCACGCCGAGGCGCACGGCGAGCGCGGCGACTTTCGCCTCGAGCCCGAAGCGGCGCACCTCCACGCCCACCATCATGACCGGCGACGCCGCCTTCGCGAGGGCCTCGAGGATCTCGTCGACGCAAGCCGCGAGCGCCTCCTCGTCGTAGTCGGGCGGCGGCGCCGCGTCCACCGGCGCGCACGGCACGTCGACCATGTCGCGCGGCAGCTCGAAATAGACGGGCTGCGAATGCGTGAGGCAGTTCCGCAGCACGCGGGCGATCTGCGCCGGCGCGCGCTCCGCATCGTCGAGGCGCGCCTGGTCGCAGGTGATCTCCGCGTAGATACGATACTGCGAGTCCAGCGTCTTCCCCTGGTGATGGAGCAGCAGGCCGCGGCTCGCCTCGCCGGCGCCCGGCGCGCCGGAGATGACCACGACCGGCGATTTCTCGGCGAACGCCGCGGCCACCGGATTGACCATGTTGAGCGCGCCGGCGCCGTAGGTGACCGCCGCGACGCCGAGCGTGGAATGCACGCGCGCGGCGGCGTCGGCGGCGAAGCCGACGGAAGGCTCGTGGCTCAGCGTGTACAGCGGCAGGATGCCGGATTCCTCGATCACCTTGAAGAACGGCAGCGCGAAATCCCCGGGGATGCCGAAGATCTCCTGCGCGCCATGCGCCTTCAGTGCGTGCAACAGTGACTGCGCCAGATTCACCGCGATTCTCCCTCGTCCCGCGCCCGCCGGCGGTAGCCACAGGTTACCAGTCCCGCCGCCATGCTTATAATCGGCCACCCCGAATCGGCACGGAGACCGCATGGTCGACCCGGCAGCACAGAGCTCGCCCTCGGCGTCCCCGATTCCGCGCGGCCGTCTGTCGCTGCGCCAACGGCACGTCGCGTGGCTGCGCACGAGTGGCATGTCCGGACTCCTGCTCGTGCTGGTGGGCGGCGTCTTCGTGCTTCCGGGCATTGTGTCGTACGGGGCCGCGTGGCGCCTCGGCTCCGATGTGCTGGTGACGCTCATTCTGATCAGCGGCGTCGCCGCGGTCGCCGAGCATCGCAAGGTTGCCGTCCTGCTGGTCGTGCTGAGCGTGGTCACGATCGTCGCGCGGTGGAGCGAATGGGTCCTCCCCTTTGCCGCGCTGCCGGTGTTTCGCGACGCGGCGACGCTGATGGCGTTGCTCACGCTGGCCGGCGCGGTCGGGATCAATGTCTTCGCGTCCGGGCGCGCGCTCGCGGACCGGATCTTCGGCGCCATCGTGCTGTACCTGTTGCTCGGCGTCATGTGCGCGGCCGCGTACGCCATGGTGGATTCGCTGGTCCCGCAGGCGTTCGCCGGGCGATTGGATCCCAAGACGGGGATTGCCGACTGGATCTATTTCAGCTTCGTCACGCTGACGACCGTGGGTTACGGCGACATCACGCCGGTCGCCCGCATCGCACGCTCGATCGCGATGCTGGAGGCGCTAACCGGTCAGCTCTATCCGGCGATCATCATCGCCCGGCTCGTCTCGCTGCAAGGCACCTCACGTTAGCGCACTGGCGCGCGACGGGTCCGCGTGGCCGCGTCATCTCCCGGAATCGTGTTATGCTATTGTCATAGACAGCGCCGGCGGCACGGCGGCCGCGAGTCCAACCCCGGAGGTCGCCATGCGCTTCAGAACCATCCTCGTCCTGCTGGCCGCGACGCTGGTGCTCTTGGCGCCTGCCGTTGCGTCGGCCCAGTGCCCCGCTTCGGTTCCGGTCGAAGGCGCGGCTCCCCCGGGACCGCTGCCGCTCTTCCCGCCCGACAACTGGTGGAACCTCGACATCCGTTCGGCACCGGTCGATCCGGCCTCGGCGAGCTACATCGCGTTCATCAACAACGGCGGCACGCGACGCCTGCATCCTGACTTCGGCGGCGAGGCTTCCCCCGGCAGCGTCGACATCTACGGCATGCCGTACGCGATCGTCGACGGCACGCAGCCGAAGCAGGCGGTCACGTTCGATTACTGGGACGAAAGCGATGGCGTCAATGACGCAACGGGCGAGGGAGTCCCGTTCTATCCGCTGCCCGCGCAAGCGATCACGCAGGCGCATTGGGTCGAGGGCGGGGCGCCTGCCAACGTCGATCAGCGCAGCCAGTCCGATCGCCATCTGCTCGTCATCGACTGCACGAACCGGACGCTCTACGAGCTCTACAACGCCTATTACAACACCGCACAGGGCAAGTGGTACGCGGGGTCGGGCGCGTTCTTCGACCTGAAGACCAACAACCGCCGCCCCGACACGTGGACGTCGGCCGACGCCGCAGGCCTCGCGATCTTTCCGGGGCTCGTCCGCTACGACGACGCCTGGAACCCCGCGGTCACCGATATCGGCCATGCGTTCCGGGTGACCGTGCGTGCCACCAACGGTTACGTGTACCCCGCCTCGCATCGCGCCGGGTCGACAGCCGGCGCGTTGCCGATGGGCGCGCGGCTGCGATTGAAGACCAGCGTCGGCGGCCTCGACCCCGCGCTGCGCACCGGCGACCCGAACGCGCAGAAGATCTTCCGCGCGATGCAGAAATACGGCCTCATCGTTGCCGACAACGGATCCGACCTGTACATCACCGGGACGTTCGACCCGCGCTGGAACAACGACATCCTGAACCCCGCCTTCGCGACCCTCACCGCGAGCGATTTCGAGGTCGTGCAATTGGGATGGACCCCACCGCCATCGGGCCTCCCCGCCATCGCCGCGCTCAGCGCCAGCCCCAACCCGGTCGCGGGCGGCAGCGCGTCGACCGGCACGGTGACGCTTTCGTCCGCCGCGCCCGCCGGCGGCGCGGTCGTCGCCTTGTCGAGCGCGAGCTCCGCGGTGACGGTGCCGGCCAGCACCACCGTCGCGCAAGGGGCAAACGCTGCGACCTTCGGCATTGCGACGGCGGTGGTGGCACAGACGACGGCGGCGACGCTGGCCGCGTCGTACAACGGCACCAGCGCAACCACGACCTTCACGGTCAATCCACCCGCGCCGCCGACGCTCGCCACGCTGAGCCTGAATCCGACGACGGTGGCCGGCGGCAAGCCCGCCGTCGGCACCGTCACGCTCACGTCGCCCGCCCCGGTGGGCGGCGCGCTGATCACGCTGCGGAGCTCCTATCCCGCCGCGGCGACGGTACCCGCGAGCGTGCTCGTGTCCGCCGGCGCCAAAGCGCAAACCTTCACGGTGACGACGACCGTGCAAAAGCGGAGCGCGCTGCCCGTCATTTCGGCGTCCTATGCCGGCGTGACGAAGACGGCTACGCTCACGGTCAAGCGCCGCTAGCGCGCGGGCCGGCGCGGCTTCCCGGCGCGCAGGAGTCCTCACGCCCCACCTCTGCACGTTGCGAAACGGAGGTGTCGCATGAACGTGAACGGCGGGTCCGGTCGCCCCGCTCTGTCGACCGGACCGCATCCCGCCGTTGAGCGATGGAACAAACGCACCGTCAAGGCGCGACGTAGACCATCCACGGCACGCCGAAGCGGTCGGCGAGCATGCCGAACCGCGAGGAAAAGAAGGTCTTGCCGAGCGGCATCCGCACTTGGCCGCCGTCGGCCAGCGCGGCGAACGTCCGCTCCGCCTCGGCATCGTCTTTCGCGGTCAGCGACAGCGAACAGCCCTGGAACGTGGGCTTGCCCGAGCAGTGGCCGTCGGAGGCCAGCACCGTGGTGTCGCCGATCTTGAGGCTCATGTGCATCACCTTGTTTTCGGACCCCGGCGGCAGCGTGCCCGGTGGTGGCGCCTCGGGGCTGTCCTTGTTGCGCATCAGCATCGTCACTTCAGCGCCGAGCGCGCGGCGGTAAAACTCCGCCGCCTCTTCGCACCGGCCTTCGAAGAACAGGTACGGTTGGATTTGCATGGGATCTCCTTTTTCTTGGGGAACGGCGACGGCCGCCAGCGGCGCGGCCGCGCGGCGAACGCGCCCGCGCGCAGGGGCGCAGGACTCGCGACGGCGGCGGCTATTTCTGCGCCGCCACCTGCGCGCGCAGGCGCTCCTCCTGCGCCCTTAGCTCGGGCGTGAACTCGGCGCCGAAGTCGTCCGCCTCGAACAGCTGGCGAAGCTCGACTTCCGATTCGCCGCCGGGGAAGGGATTCGGGCAGCGCTTGAGCCAGGCGATCGCCTCTTCCTTGGACTTCACCTGCCATAGCCAGAAGCCGGCGATCAGCTCCTTCGTCTCGGCGAACGGTCCGTCGATCACCGTCCGTTGTGTTGCCGGAGAAGCGGACGCGCGCGCCCTTCGAGCTCGGGTGGAGGCCCTCGCCCGCGAGCATGACGCCCGCCTTCACCAGTTCTTCGTTGTACTTGCCCATCTCGGCCAGGAGTTTCTCGTCCGGCAACACCCCCGCTTCCGAGTCCTTGGTGGCTCTGACCATTACCATGAATCGCATCGTCATCTCTCCTTGTGAAATGTCCCGGACGTTTGCGGCCGGGTGTCCACTCCCTGTTCCACCGGGGCGGATCGCGCCGCGCGACTTCGCCCCGCAACCATGACTCGCTCCCGAATATCCATACTGAACGAATGACTATCAGGGGCGCCGCAGGGCCGAGTGGCCCGGCAATGCGCGGTCCTTCACTTACTAGTCGAACGGCCGCGTTCAAAATCGACATCCGGGCGCACGGATCGTTCAGGCGGTTCCCGCGCGGAGTCGTCGGCGAAGCGGTGTTTCAGCCGGGCAGCTCGGCGAGCCGCCGTTCCAGAAACCGCCGTTCCGGGTCGCCGCTCATCGGCCGGCCACCGGTCGCCGCCGCATCGGCCCATCGTCTATCATCGCGTCCATGCCGACGATCATCTCCGTATCCAACCTGTCCAAGACCTACGCGTCAGGCTTTCAGGCGCTGAAGAACATCAACCTGGACATCCGTCGCGGCGAGATCTTCGCCCTGCTCGGCCCGAACGGCGCCGGCAAGACGACGCTCATCAGCGCGATCTGCGGCATCGTCAACCCGTCCGCAGGCGTCGTGCTCGTCGACGGGCACGACATCGTCACCGACTACCGCGCCGCGCGCGCGCTGATCGGCCTCGTGCCGCAGGAACTTACCACCGACGCGTTCGAATCGGTGTGGAACACCGTGTCCTTCAGCCGCGGACTGTTCGGCAAGAGCGCAAATCCCGCCCATATCGAAAAGGTCCTCCGGTCGCTCTCGCTGTGGGACAAGAAGGATAGCCGGATCATGACGCTCTCGGGCGGCATGAAGCGCCGGCTGCTGATCGCCAAGGCGCTGTCGCACGAGCCGCGGATCCTGTTCCTCGACGAGCCGACCGCCGGCGTCGACGTCAACCTGCGGCGCGACATGTGGGAGCTCGTGCGCTCGCTCCAGGCCGCCGGCGTCACCATCATCCTCACCACGCATTACATCGACGAGGCCGAGGAGATGGCCGACCGGATCGGCGTGATCAGCAAGGGCGAGATCATCCTGGTGGAGAACAAGGCCGAGCTGATGCGCAAGCTCGGCCGGAAGCAGCTGACGCTGCACTTGCAGGATGCGCTGCCGCGCGTTCCCGAGGCGCTCGCCGACTACCACCTGGAGCTGTCCGGCAGCGGCAGCGAGCTCGTCTATACCTACGACACGCACGGCGACGAAACCAACATCGTCGCCCTGCTCGACGACCTCGACAAGGCGGGCATCCGGTTCAAGGACCTGCAGACGACGCAAAGCTCGCTCGAAGACATTTTCGTCGGCCTCGTGACGGAGAAGGCATGAACCTGCACGCCGTCCGCGCGATCTACACGTTCGAGATGGCGCGCGCCCGACGCACGCTGATGCAGAGCATCATCTCGCCGGTGATTTCGACCTCGCTGTACTTCGTCGTGTTCGGTGCCGCGATCGGGTCGCGCATCCAGGAGGTCGGCGGGATCAGCTACGGCGCATTCATCGTTCCCGGACTCATCATGCTGTCGCTCCTGACGCAGAGCATCGCCAACGCGTCGTTCGGCATCTACTTTCCCCGCTTCACCGGCACCATCTACGAGCTGCTGTCGGCGCCGGTCTCATATCTGGAGATCGTCGTGAGCTACGTCGGGGCGGCGGCGTCCAAGTCGATCATCCTCGGCCTCATCATCCTGGCGACGGCGGGTCTCTTCGTGCCGCTGCACGTCGCCCATCCGTTCTGGATGCTGCTGTTTCTGGTGCTGACGGCCGTGACCTTCAGCCTTGTCGGCTTCATCATCGGCATCTGGGCCGACGGCTTCGAGAAGCTGCAGCTCGTCCCGCTGCTGATCATCACGCCGCTGACCTTTCTCGGCGGCAGCTTCTATTCGATCGACATGCTGCCGCCGTTCTGGCAGAAGGTGACGCTGTTCAATCCGGTGGTCTACCTGATCAGCGGCTTCCGCTGGAGCTTCTACGAAATCGCCGATGTGCACGTCGGCATCAGCCTCGCCATGACGCTGGTGTTCATGACGATAGCGCTGGTGATCATCGCGTGGATCTTCAGGACGGGTTACCGGCTCAAGAGCTAGCGGCGGGGAAACGGAGGAGGCAAGCGATGGCGGATCTATTTGACAACCCGATGGGATTGACGGGCTTCGAGTTCGTCGAGTTCGCGTCGCCGACGCCCAACGTCCTCGAGCCGCTGTTCGAGAAAATGGGCTTCACCAAGGTGGCGATCCACCGCTCGAAAGACGTCGTGCTCTATCGGCAGGGCGACATCAACTTCATCGTCAACAACGAGCCGAAGAGCGTGGCGTGGTACTTCGCCGCCGAGCACGGGCCGTCGGCGTGCGGGATGGCGTTCCGGGTGAGGGATTCGCATCGGGCCTACAACCGGGCGCTCGAGCAGGGCGCCCAGCCCGTGGAGCTGCCGCCCGGCCCGATGGAATTGCGGCTGCCGGCGATCAAGGGCATCGGCGGCGCGCCGCTCTACCTGATCGATCGCTTCGTCGACGGCAAGTCGATCTACGACATCGATTTCGATTTCATCGCCGGCGTCGATCGCCACCCCAAGGGGCACGGGCTCAGGATCATCGACCACCTCACGCACAACGTGTATCGCGGCCGCATGGCTTACTGGTCGGCGTTCTACGAACGCATCTTCAACTTCCGGGAATTGCGTTATTTCGACATCAAGGGCGAGTACACGGGCCTCACGTCGCGCGCCATGACGGCCCCGGACGGGAAGATCCGCATCCCGCTCAACGAGGAAGCCTCGAACGCCACGGGTCAGATCGAGGAGTTCCTGATGAAATTCAACGGCGAAGGCATCCAGCATGTGGCGCTGCTCACCGACGACCTCATCGCGACGCTGGACAGCCTGCGCGCGGCCGGCGTGCCGCTGATGAAGGCGCCGCCCGCGACCTACTACGAAATGCTCGCCGAGCGGCTGCCGGGGCACGGCGAGCGCGTGGACGACCTGCAGGCGCGCGGCATCCTGCTCGACGGCACGACCGAGGGCGGCAAGCAGCGGCTGCTGCTGCAGATCTTCTCCGACACGCTGCTCGGCCCCGTGTTCTTCGAATTCATCCAGCGCAAGGGCGACGACGGCTTCGGCGAAGGCAATTTCAAGGCGCTGTTCGAATCGCTCGAACGCGACCAGCTGCGCCGCGGCGTGATCCAGGCAACCTGATCGAGCCGCGCTCGCGGCGCCAACGCAAGGACGTTTCCCATGGCCATCTATCGACTCGGCGCCGACGCGCCGCGCATCGCGCCCTCCGCGTACGTCGCGCCCGGAGCGACCGTCATCGGCAAGGTGACGCTGGGAGAGCGCGCCAGCGTCTGGCCGGGCGCCGTGATCCGCGGCGACGACGACACGATCAGCGTCGGCGACAATACGAACATCCAGGACGGCGCCGTGCTGCATGTCGACCCGGGCTGTCCGATGGCCATCGGCGCCAACGTGACGGTGGGGCACCAGGCGACGCTCCATGGTTGCACCATCGGCGACGGGACGCTGATCGGGCTGCAGGCGATCGTCTACAACAAGGCGGTCATCGGCCGCGACTGTCTCATCGGCGCCGGGGCCGTGATCACCGAAGGCAAGGTCTTTCCGGATCGCTCGCTGATCGTCGGCGCCCCCGCCAAGATCCATCGCCCGATCACCGACGCCGATCTCGCCGCGATGCGCGTCAACGTCGACGCGTATGTGCAGCGTGGCGCGGCGTACAAGACGCAGCTGACCAGAATCGGCTAGGCGCGGAGTCCGGCATCGAGCGCGCGCGCTCCCTCGCCGCCGGTAACGGCAGGCCCGACGGGCCGTCCGCGTCGCGCGTAGAATTGGAAGCCGCGCGGGTCGCGCCGTGGAAGCGCCCCGCCTGCATTGCCGCAGAGTTCCATGTCCGAGTCGACTGCGTCTCCTGCGCGCCGCCACGCCTGGCTGCGCTGGCTCGCCTACGCGCTAGGCGCATGCGCGCTGTTGACGCTCGCGGCGTGGATCGTGGTCCCGCCGGTGGTCCGGTGGCAACTCGAATCCCGGCTCACCGCAGCGCTCGGTCGGCCAACCACGGTCGAAGCGGTCGCGTTCGATCCCTTCCACCTTCGGCTGACGGTCCGCAAGCTGGCGATCGCCGACCGCAACGGCCCTCTCCCGTTCTTCGCCTTCGACGCGCTCGTCGCCGATCTGTCGTTGGCCTCGGTCTGGCGCCGGGCGCCGGTCCTCGATGCGCTCAAGGTCACGCGGCCTAGCCTATCGCTCGCGCGCGATCGCGACGGCCGCTACAACATCGAGGACCTGATCGAGCAGGCGTTGGCCGGACCGTCGGAGCCGACGCATTTTTCCCTCAACAACATCGAGATCGACGACGGCTCGATCGCGTTCGACGATGGCGTCACGGGCCGCAAGCATGAACTGGCCGGGCTCGACATCGGCATACCGTTCCTGTCGTCGTTGCGCTACCAGGTCGACATTCGCGTCACCCCGCGCATGAACGGCACGCTCAATGGGTCGCGCTTCACGCTGGGTGGGTCGACCCTGCCGTTCGCGGAGTCCCCGGAGGCGACGCTCGACATCGACCTCGTCGCCCTGCCGCTGCCATCGTATGTCGCGTACCTGCCCGCGAAGCCGCCCTTCGAGGTTGCCGGCGGCACGCTCACGACGCACCTCCAGGTGGTGTTCGTCGCCGGCAAGGCCGGCGAGCGGCGGCTGGAATTGCGCGGCGATGCGCGCGTCGACGGGCTCGCGCTCAAACGCGGCGACGGCTCGGTGCTCGCCGCGGCCGAGCGGATTGCCGTCGCGGTCGAGCGCATCGATCTCTACGGCGACGAGCGCGCGCATTGCCTCGGTCGCGATCGACGCGCCAGTGGGCGATCTCAAGCGCCTCGCCGACGGCACGCTCGAATGGGCGCGGCTGCTGGCCGATGCGCCGTCCCCGGCTTCGAAAACACCCGTGGCCGGCACGACGCCCCGCGTCACCACGGCGCCATCCGCGGCCACCGCGCCACCGGCAGCCGCAACGGCCCCCGCGGCGACGCGCGCGCGGCCGTGGGCCGTGTCGATCGGCAAGCTGGCGATCGCCCGCGGCGCCCTCGCGCTCTCGGACGAGACATCGGGGTTCCAGTCCACGCTGATCGACATCGCGCTCGACGCATCGAATCTCACCACGAAGCCGGATGAGAAGGCGCACGTCAAGCTCGACTTCGTGTCCTCCGACCGGATCGCGACCTTCTCGGGCGAAGCCGATGTCCTGCCGACCGTGCCGGCCGCCACCGGCCGCTTCGCGCTGTCGAAATTCGCGCTCGGCCTGCTGTTCCCCTACTACCAGTCGGCGCTGGCCGTCGACGTGCAAAAGGGCTCGCTCGATTACGCGTCCGCGTTCGCGCTCGACCCGTCCGGCAACCTGCGTCTCACGGAGGGCGAGGCGTCGATGGCCGATGTGCGGCTGGCGGTGCCCGGCAACCGCGAGCCGCTGTGGCGTGTGCCGCAACTCGCCATCCACGGCATCGACGTCGACCTGCGCGGCCGCACCGTGACCGTCAACGAGGCGCAGAGCCGCGGCGCCACGCATGCGTTTGGTGCGCGAGGCCGATGGCACGCTGGAGATGGCGCGGCTGCTGAAGACCACGGCGAGCACCGGCACGTCCGCGGACAACGCCACCTGGACGCTGCTGACGAAGAAGATTGCCGTCGATCAGGTTGCGATCGACGTCGAGGATCGCGTGCCGCGACCGCCGGTCAAGCTGGCGGTGCGCGACCTCGCCGTCACGGCGACCAATTCACCAACGCGCGCGCCGGCAAGACCGACGTCACGGTGCGCGCGCAGGTCGGCGCCCGCGGGCGCGTCGCGTTCGCGGGTCCGATCACCACCAATCCGCTGACCGTCGAAGGCCAGCTCGAAACCACCGGTCTCGCGCTGGGGACGCTCAAGCCGTATATCGAATCCCGCGTCAACGTCGTCCTCACCGATGGCACGCTGGCGGCAAAGGGGCGCATGTCCGTGGCGGTGCCCGACAACGCCCCGCTTCGTGCGGCCTGGAAAGGCGACGTGGCCGTGACCAATTTCGCGGCGCTCGACCAGCCGACGTCCTCCGATCTCGCGCGCTGGAAAGCGCTGGCGCTCGACGGCCTGGACGTCACGACGGCGCCGTTCCGCGCCTCCGTCGGCCGGATCGGGGTCGACGATTTCTACGCGCGCGTGATCGTCTACCCCGACGGTAGCCTGAACCTCACCCGTCTCCTCACGCCCGGGGCCAGCCCGGAGCCCGCCCCCGACGCCAAGCCGCCGGCGCCGGCCGAGACCGCCGCTCCCCGCGAAGCGCTGCCGGTGTCGATCGGGCGCATCGAATTCGCGCGCGGCAACGTGAACTTTTCCGATTTCTTCGTCAAGCCCAATTACTCGTCCAACCTCACCGACGTCACGGGCAGCGTCACGACGATGTCGGCCGAGCAGGCCGGCGACGTCGCGATCACCGCGCGGGTCGAGCACACGGCGCCGGTCGAGATCACGGGACGCATCCATCCCTTCGCGAAGGAACTGTCGCTCGACATCTTCGCGAAGGCGCGCGACGTCGACCTGCCGCCGCTCACGCCGTATTCGTCCAAGTACGCGGGCTACGGTATCGAGAAGGGCAAGCTCACGTTCGACGTGCACTACCAGATCGAGAACCGCAAACTTTCGGCCGAGAATCGCATCGTGCTCGACCAGCTGACCTTCGGCGCGCGCGTCGAGAGTCCGGACGCGACCAAGCTCCCGGTGCTGCTCGCCGTCGCGCTGCTGAAGGATGCGCGCGGCGTGATCGACATCCGGCTCCCCATTTCGGGCTCGCTCGACGACCCGCAATTCTCCGTCGGCGGGCTCATCATCCAGGTGATCGTCAACCTGATCACCAAGGCGGTGACCGCGCCGTTCGCGCTGCTGTCCGCGGTATTCGGCGGCGGTGAGGAGCTGTCGACGGTAATGTTCTCCGCGGGCAGCGCGGCGCTCGGGGACGACGCGCAAAAACGCACCGACACGCTCGCCAAGGCGCTCGCCGACCGCCCCGCGCTGAAGCTCGACGTCGGCGGACGCGCGGACCCGGCGACGGATGGCGAGGCACTGCGCCACGCGACGGTGGACGCTGCGATGCGGCGCGAGAAGATGAAGTCGCTCGTGGCGGCAGGCACGGCACCGGCATCGGTCGCGGACGTCACGATCGGCGCGGACGAGCGCACCCGCTGGCTCACCGCGGCGTACCGCGAGGCGCCGCTGCCCGACCGGCCGCGCAACGTGCTGGGCATGCTCAAGGACATCCCGCCCGCCGAGATGGAGGCGATGCTCTACGCGAGCGCCAAGGTCGATGACGAGGCGCTGCGCTCGCTCGCGAACGACCGCGCCCGGGCGGTCAGGGACGCGATCGTCGCCAAGGGTGTCGCCGCCGAGCGGCTGTTCCTGGTCGCGCCCAGGCTCGGCAACGAGGCGCGTGGCGCGGCCACACCCGGCGCGGGCGTTTCGCTGCCTGCCTCGCCGATGCGCGTCGATCTCGCGTTACGCTGATCGCGCGGCCGCGCGATCGACGCCGGTGACGGATACACTGTGCGCACCGGCGCCGTCGAATGCGTCCAGGATCCGCGTATCGTGCCGGGATTGATCGAATGCGCCGCGGACGCCATTGAATCGGAAGGAAGCACTCATGAAAGCGAACTGTGCCGTCCTGATTTCGGCGGCGGAATTGCCGGCCAACAACCCTTGACCACGACGTTCATGTCGACCGACAAATCAGCGTTACTCGGGTTGCTCGTCGCGATCGCGATGTCCACGACCGCATGGGCGCAATATCCCGGTGGTCAGGGCGGGCCGCGCGGCGGCACGGGCGGAGGCCGCGAAGGTTCGCGGCCCGACGCGATGCGCGCCGCGCCTCTCGCCGAGGCGCCGTTGAATTCCGGCGCCCTCGTCCAGACGCAACTCGACCAGGTGGAGGACGAGCTCAAGCTCAGCCCGGCCCAGCGCGGCGCGTGGGGCGCCTACGCCGACAAGGTGCAAAAGCTCGCCGACGAAATCGCGCGCATCCGTTTCGAGGCGCGCACGGCAACGCCCGCGCCTTCAACCGCCCCGCAGCAGCTGGACCGGATCGCCGCCGACATGCGCAGCCGCGCCGCGCTCGTCGACGAGATCGGCGCGTTGGGGCGCGCGCTCTACACGACGCTGACGCCAGAGCAGCAGGCGATCGCCGATCGTCGCCTTTCGCTCACCGTGTCGTTGCTGGCGACCGGCGTCATGCCGGCGGGAATGACCGCGCGCCGGCCGCCCGGCAACTGAGTCGGCGGCCCCTTCATCGCTACGGCGCCTTCGCTGGCGGCGCGTTGTCCACGATTCTGGCGCCGACATCCTTCAGCAGGCGCTTGAATTCGGGCGAGTCCTTGATGATCGTTCCCGCCGCGGCGCGCAGCCGATCGACGGCCTCGTCAGGCAGGACAAACGTCGTGGGCTGCTGATTCAGATAGTCGAGCTCCGCCTTGTCCTTCAACGCGGCGAACGACACGTCGATGGCGTAGATCTCGGCATCTGGGATGCGCATCACGGCCGCCACCGCCGGATCCTTGTTGGCCGCCATCGCCGCGGAGTTCCGGATGAGCCGCATCGTCTGCCACTGCGCCGCGGTGTCCCGCAGCAGCTCGACCGCCTCGAAGGAAAAGGCGTCGATGGGAGTGCCCGCCGATTTGAGCAGAATGTCCACCGTACCAGGCGGGGTCTCGGATTCGTCCCAGTTCGTCGGAGGCGACGACAGCGAATTGACGACGAACACGATGATCCTGCGCGCGGTGTCGAGCGGCGTCGGCCGGCCGGCCTCGTGCAGCGCCTCGAGGATCTCCAGCGCGTCGAGCACCGCGCGCATGCCCACGTTGTCCGACACGCCGCCGTCCACGAGATGGAGGTAAGGCCGATGAACGCCGTCGCCGAAGGCTCGCGCCGCCTTGAGCGAGCGGATCGCCCGTGCTGCAGGCCGCGGCGGGTTATCGTTGTCGAGGAACAGGTTCACCCAGGCGGGCGTGGTCATGTGGCAGGTTCCGCCGTAGTTGTTGATCGTGACCGGTGAAAGCACGACCGGCACCGCCGACGAAGCCGCCGCCGCGCGCGAGAGCCGCACCGCATTGAGATCCGAGCAAATGACGTCGAACAGGGGCTGGTGGAAGACGAACCGGGAGCCGGTCGAGATGTCGGTGGCCGACGCGATGATCATCGGGCCCTCGCCGCGGTCGAGATCGCCGAACGTGGCGCCGTTGAACAGGATTTCGTCGTACAGCTCGGCCGCCAATTCGGAGCGACCCCAGCCCGTCGACCACAGCTTGCCCCAGTTGGCCGGGCTGAATGTGCGTGAGACGATCTCGCCCTGCACGTTGCGCTTCAGGAAGCGCTGTTCGTATTCGTCGAACAGCTTGTCGCCGTATAGGCCGTAGGCCAGCGCGGTGAAGCTGCCGCCCGACACGCCGGTGATGACGTCGACCTCGTCGAGCAGGCGGACGGTGTTGCCCTTCGGACCGACAATCTCGGTGCGGCGAAGGAATTCCAGGACGCCGTACGAAAAGGCGGCCGCGCGCGTGCCGCCACCCGAGAAGGCGAGGATGACCAGGTTGGCTCTGTCCTTGGCATGCGCGAAGCGCGACTCGAACCGGTAGCCGGCAGTCGGGTCGACCTGCGTGATCGGCGGGTTGATCGGGCGGATTGCGCAGCCGCCGAGCAGAAGCAGCAGTGCAAACACGAGCAGGGAAGGCGCTGGCAATCGAGCCATGGGTTTCCTGGAGGACATCGTGCAGACCTGGATTCTACCGCGTCCCCGAGGTCTCACTTCGCGACATCGTATTGATCGTGTCGGCGCACCCAGTACTGACCGCGGCCGCCTTCGTCCCTGCCCTTGGGCGCGAGGTCGAGATAGTGGTACGCGGTGTTCAGCATGTCGATGCCGCGCGCGTAGGCGGAATAGGTGTGGAAGACGCTGCCCGCCGGGTCCTTGTAGAACACGCTGACGCCCTCGCGCTCCGACACGCCCGGATCCTGAATGGTGTAGTTGAACAGCGCCTTCTTCGCGGCGAGCTCCTCCGGCGTGAACGACGCCTGATAATCGAAATTGAAGTCGGTGCCGCCGGACGATACCCACTTGAAGGTCCAGCCCATCCGCTGCGCATACGCGGCGAGCTTCGCGTACGGCGCCCGCGACGCGGCGATCATGGTCACGTCGCGGTGGTTCAGATGCACGATGATGTCGTCGAAGTTGTCCGCCCAGAACGAGCAGTGCGGGCAGCCCGCCGTCCAGTCCGGGGCAAACATGAAGTGATAGACGATCAGCTGACTTCTCCCGTCGAACAATTCGGGCAGCGTCTGCTGTCCTTGGGGCCCGTCGAACACGTACGCCTTCGTGACGGCCTCCCACGGCAGCAGGCGCCGCTCCTCCGCGAGTCGATCGCGCAAACGCGTGAATTCCTTCTCCCGGATGAGATGCGCCTGGCGCGCGACGAGCCACTCGTCCCTGGACACCACTTTGCGATTTTCCATAGCCGGTCCTTTGCAGTCGAAGAAGAATCATCGAGAGCCCGCCATGCGGATCGCACAAAGGCGGGCGATTGCCCGGGCGTCATGCGCCCTTCCCCTCCCACGTGCGCAGCGGGCGCCCGGTCTCCAGGAACGACTTGAGGCTCGACAGCACGCGCGGCCACCCTTCCGTGATGCCTCGCAGCATCGCGGACTCGGGCTCGAGCTCGTCGTGCGTGACGGTCAGTCGCACCATGTCGTTGATCTGCTGGATATCGAAGGCGACGCGCGAATGTTTCGCGGGATTCGCGGCGTCGGCCGGGGACGCCCAGGTCAGGACCAGGCGGCGCGGCGGAACGCTCTCGACCACCTTGCCGACGAGGTCGACCGTGTGCGCGGGATCGTCGCGCCGGTGCTCCCATTTCGATCCCGGCTTCCAATCCGACACGTTCTCGCGCTCCCAGTACTGCAGTGCCAGTTTCGGTTCCGTCAGCGCGTTCCACAACTTTTCGGGTGTGGTTGCGATGTAAGTCACGTAGACGAATTGCGGTTTATCCAAGGTCGTCTCCTTCCAGGCTTTGCTTGAGCTCGCGCAAGACCTGCAGGCGCTTGCGCTCGAACTTCCGGATCCAGCGCTCGTAGATCTCGTGCACCGGCACCGGGTTCAGGTAGTGCAACTTCTCCCGTCCACGCCAGACGGTGGTGACGAGATTGGCGGCTTCGAGCACGCCGAGGTGCTGAGTAACCGCCTGCCGCGTCATGTCGAGGTGCTGGCACAGCTCGGTCAAGGTCTGGCCGCTGTCGGCGTAGAGCCGATCGAGCAGCTGCCTGCGGCTGGGATCGGCAAGCGCCTTGAACACCTTGTCGACATCGGTCACGCGCATATTATGCAAGTAAATACTTGCCTGTCAAGGGTAGCGCCTAGGTGTGCGCAGGCGCGACGGCGGGGGTCGTTCGCCGAAGCATTGTCGAGCCGCGCGAGGCGGCGTGCCGGCTGTCGAGGCGTCGGCAGACGAGGCGGCCCGGCGCTACCGCCGGATATCGCTTGCTAGCGCTGATCGGGCTGCGCCGTGCGCCCCGCGACGGCCGCGCGGACCTTGTCCCGGAAGCGCGCATAGACGCGTGCCGCGCCGATCAGGTTCCATTCGAGCCACAGGCATGACGCCGTGAAGGCCAGTCCCGCCGGCAATGCCAGCGCGGGCAGGAGCACGGTGGCGAGCAGCAACCCGAGCGCGGTGAAGTGCAGCAGCATCTGCCCGCGCATCGAACGCTCCGGGATCATCTGTTTCATGTTCGGCATCGCCATGCCCGCCCCGCCCCCTTGCTGCAGATGCAGCCAGTTGAGAAAGGGCATGATCTTGTAGAGCATGCCGGTGATCACGGACAGGAACAGCCCCGGCAGCGCGAGGACGCCGAGCCAGACCGGCGCGCGCGGGTCCTCTCCCATCGCCGGCAGCGCCGCGAACGCGATCCACGACAACGCGAACGCCAGCAGCGACAGCATCGCGCCGCGCCAGAAGAGGAACGTGACGTCGGTCTGCCGGCGCCGCCGGCGCGATTGCAGCCAGAGCGTGGTGACCGCGTACGAACCCGCGAGCAGCACGCCCGCCAATCCCACGCCGGCCTGCCAGGCCGGCGCCATGCCCGTGGCAGGAACGACTTGCAGCGTCCACAAGCCGAGCACGACGAACAAGCCGGCGGGCAGCAGGCGCGTGAACCATGCCGGATAGGCTGGCGTCAGCTGAAACATCGGCACCACCAGATAGGAGACGCCGATCACGAGCATCAGGGCCCAGCCGCCCAGACCCCAGGCGACATGGACGTTGATCAGCGCCAACAACGACCAGCCCGGCTCCGGATTCAGCGCGAAGCCCAGCGTGACCGCCAGAGTCGCGCCGAACCCTACCGTCACCAGCAAGCCCAGCACGGCCAACCGCAGCACATGAATGCTCATGCCCCTTGCCGGCGTGCGCAGCAGCGCAATCGCCATCACCGTCAGGAACAAGCCCAACGCCGCCACGAACACCAGCGCCGCAAACACGAACAGCACCTGCTGCTCGAACAGGAATGCCGAGGCGAGCAATATCGCGCCCGTGGTGATCAGCGGATGCACCACGGCCGCGACCAGGCGGGGCCGCCAGATATTGGCGCCGGCGACCACCGCGACGAATTGCAGCAACGATCCGCACATCGCCTGCAACATGAAGTCGACGACGATCAAGTGGGTCATCGCCAGCGCACCGGGCGACCAGCGCGACTGGAACGTTGCCGGCCCGAGCACGGCCAGGATCAGTCCGGCGACGGCACCAAACAGCGGCGCGGTGAGAAAAAACCGGTAGGGCACCGATATGGGCGGCGCCTGTTCGAACGACAGGGTAGGCTGCATTGAAGGGGTGCGTCCACGCGCTCCGAACCCGCGCGGCGTCCGTGCCGCGGGAGCCGAGCGCGGACGTCGATCAGGCGCGGGTCAGGCGGCCCCCGTTTCCAGCATGGCGCTCATCGTCGCCCCGAGACGTTCCGCCTCGGCGCCCAGCGCCTGGTCGCACATCGGATAGAGGATGTTCTCTTCCTTCATGTTGTGCTGCTGCATCAGCATCAGCAACGTCTCCGCGACGCCGGCATAAGCTTCGCGGTCATGGGCCGCGCAGGCCGCCGCCAGCTCGGTGAGCAACGCGCGCATCTGGTCATGCTCGTAGCGCATCATCCGGGTCGGACCTTCGCTCATGCCGGTCGCGGCCTCGAAGGCCGGAAACAGCACGCGCTCCTCGGCCTCGAAGTGCGCCTTCATCTGCCCGTGGAAGCGCTCGAACGAGGGTCCGGCCAGCGCCCAATCCCCGCGCTGGGCGGATTCCTCCGCGGCGACGAAGAGATTGTCGCAATGCCGATGATGATCCGGAAGGATTTGCGTGGGGAAGCTCATGGCAGGGCCCTGGAGGATTATTCGTGCGCACGAAAT
Source organism: uncultured beta proteobacterium (assembly GCA_963810845.1). GTDB lineage: Bacteria > Pseudomonadota > Gammaproteobacteria > Burkholderiales > Casimicrobiaceae > CAIWHR01. The sequence goes on from CAWEOX010000003.1 coordinate 22,605, forward strand.
TGTAGCCTCCGACATCCTGCCGACGAGGAAGCGGCGCATCTATATCAGCTGGAGTTGATCCGTCGCAATTTTTGACCGCCCGCAGCGGGCGATCGAGCGGGTTATCACGGCTGCTCCTTCGGTTGGTCGAGGACATTGTCCAATGGATCGATTTCCTTGTTTTCGTCGAGGTCAACCGCTTGGCGGGGCCAATCGCGTGCTCGAAGATCAGTGACCAATGCCGTTTATAGTGTGCGCATGCCGCACAGTTTGCCGGTCCGCGGCATTCTCAGGCAACGGCGCGCGGTATATGCTCGTGCGGCCAACGGCATCGCCGATTGGAATACGAACGTTTCTTTGGGACCGGATTCCACGAATCGGGTTCCGACTAAGGGGGCACCGTGAACAGGAAAGCAGTCATCGCGGCAATTGTTGCCGCAGGCGCGATGATCGGAACGTCGTCGGCGCTTGGCCAGGCCGTTCCGGAACGGATCATCCGCTTCGGGCATTTGAACAATACCGATCACCCGGTCAGCATGGGCGTGCGGAAGTTCGCCGAGATCGTCGCGGCGAAAAGCGGCGGGAAGATGCAGGTGAAGGAGTTTCCGTCCAACCAGCTCGGCACCGAGCAGCAGCAGACGTCGGCGCTGCAAGGTGGCGTACAGGAAATGCAGTCGCCGGCAACCACGTCGCTGGTGGGAATCGTGAAGGATTTCGGGGTCATCGATTTCCCGTTCACCGTGAGCAATCACCCGCAGGCGTTTGCGCTCGTTGACGGCCCTCTCGGGAAGGCCCTGCTCGAAAAGCTGCCGGAAAAAGGATTGATCGGCCTTGCCTATTGGGACCTCGGATTTCGCAACGTCACCAACAGCAAGCGGCCGATCACCAAGCCGGAAGATCTGGAGGGTCTCAAACTGCGCGTGATTCCCAATCCGGTCTTCCTCGACACCTTCAACGCCTTCAAGGCCAATCCCGTCCCGATGAGCTTCAGCGAGCTCTACACGGCGCTTGAGACCAAAACCGTCGACGGCCAGGAGAATCCCTATTCGGTCATTCTCTCGAACAAGTTCTACGAAGTGCAGAAGTTCGTGAGCGCGACCAATCACGTCTACGGGACCAACATCATCCTGGTGAGCAAGAAGTTCTGGGACAAGCTCACGCCCGCGGAGCAGAAGATTCTCCAGGATGCGGCCCTCGAGGCGCGTGACTATCAGCGCCAGGTCAGTCGCGCCGCGGCAGACAAGGCGGTCGGCGAGCTCCAGGCGAAGGGCATGCAGTTCAACGAGGTGGCGGCGGCCCAGCAGGAGCGCATGCGGCAAATTGCGAAACCCGTGGTCGACAAGGCGCTGGCGACCTACGATCCGGCGATCCAGAAACTCTACGCGGTCGAGATCGAGCGGATTCAAAAGATCAAATAGCCGGTCGCTCCTTCCGGGAGGCTCGCCTCGCCCCATCGCGCAGAGCCTCTCCGGGGTAAGCGGGCCGCATCAGGGCAGCGGCAGTCCCTTTTCCTTCATCACCTCCCGCAAGCGATTGGGGTAATCGGTGATGAGACCGTCGACCTTCCAGTCGATCAGTCGCGCCATGTCCGTCGCGTCGTTGACCGTCCACGGCAATACCTTGAGCTGCAGCATGTGCGCTTCGCGCACCTGCTCCCGGGTCAGGTTGCGCCAGAACATCGACCACGTCGTGCATCCGGCCGCCTTGACCAATCGCGGGAGGCTGTTTCCGTAATCCGCGCGCTTCAGCCCCGCCTGCCAGGGCGACGCGCCGCTCCCGTCCGCCGTCACCGTGTCCATGTCCCGCGACTCGATCGTGAGGCACGCGGTCTCGATCGCGGGAGCGATCTTGCGGACTTCGATCAGCGTGCGCCAATCGAACGACTGGATCGTGACCTGGCTTGCCACGCCCGCTTTTTGCACCTCGTCGACCACGATCCGCGCAAAGGTTTGCGCATCGACCGTGTTCTCCGGCTGCGTGGGCGTGATCTTGGTCTCGAGGTTGAACCGAACCGATTGCCGATGGCCGGCCGTGAGCAGGAAGAGCTCCGCGAGCGTGGGATAGCGCTCGCCGTCTTGCGGCCGCTGGTCGGGCCAGTTCCTGGCGTAGGCGCTCGCGGGATTGAGGCGCCCAAGCTCGAAGCGCTTGAGCTCGACGAGCGTGAGCGAATGGATCAGAGGGCCCGGATCCGCTACCCACTGGCCGTCGGGGCCTCGGACCTTGTCGGAGCCGAGCGCGGGGTCGTGCGAAATCACCAAGACCCCGTCCCGCGTCACCGCGAGGTCGGTCTCGAGTGTCGTCACGCCGATCCCCAGCGCCCCGCGAAACGCAGTGAGCGTGTTCTCGGGGAACAATCCCCGGCCGCCGCGGTGGGCTTGCAGGTCGAAAGCAACCCCGGACTCCGCCGCAACGTCCGCGGTCGCCCCCGTCACGGCGGCCGCCAGCGCCAACGCGATGATCGAAGCCCGCTGCATCCTGGTGCCGCTTGCCGTGGTCCTTCTCCGCGAAGCTGTCAATGGTCCACGGATTGTAGTGCCGATTGCAGACCTTCACCCGGCACCGCAGCACCTCCGCCGGGCCGGGCGGCAGGTTAGGGGTTTGCCGACCCTCAAGCGTTGCGGTCGTCGAACGGGATCCTGGCGTCCTTCTCGAAGCGTTGCTTGCGCTTGCGGCCGAACGCCCAGATGACGATGCCGATGAACGCGGCGACGAGGATAGCGTGGTAAACGGTCAGTTCCATCTGTTCAACGCCAAGCCGCCTGCGCGTGCCGGCGATTGGACGCAGCCGCTGCCTTAGTGCGACGAAGGCCTGCGGATCATTGACGTGCATCGCGTAGAGGTGCAACAGCACGCCGGCCGTCGCGCACGCGCACGCAATCGCACCCAGCAGGCGAATGGCGGGCAGCGGCGCCAGTGCGACGACAGCCAGTGCCGCGATGAGGGATGCCGTGAAGAAACGCAGTCCCGCGCGGACGAACCAGTCAGGCACGATGCGGTTTGCCTGGCCGGCGACAGGGCCGCGATCGGCATTCGATACAGCGACCGGAGACATCGACGCCCTCCTCGTTGTCATTGTCCGGGCCACTGTACGCCGCGCGTGGCGGCGAGGGCATCGGCAGTCGCTGCATTCCCGTGTCGGACGCCTCCTACCACGCACGAGCGCACGAGGCGGTGACGGCGTTCGGCGGCTGCCCGATCGATTCAGGGTCCGCCTGGTTCACCCACCCGGTTTGCCGCTTGGGCGCGCACCGCCGTCAACGCCATCCAAAAGCTCAACCATTGATCCAACCGCGGGAACGTCTGGACAAACTGCCAGCTCAACAGGAAGTAAAGCACCAGCACCGTGCCCACCGCGCGGTTCTCCCATGTCAGTCGCTCCCATTGATAGAGTGTCGCGAGCAGCCCCCAGGCAAACGCCAACAGCGCGAGAACGCCGCCCTCCACGCCGAGCTCGAGCCAGGTATTGGCCACCGTCGGCGAAATGAGCCTGTCGGTTCCACGCGCGACACCGGCGCCGACGAATGGATGCTGCTGCGCTGAGGGCGCTCTCGTGCATTTGGCGGAGCGTGCGCCTCCCTGACGACGCGAATCGCGGCAACGTCGCGCCCGCTGATCCGGGCGTCCTGGATAGCGGCGCAGTCGCCGGTGTGGAATCATCCATTTGCATATCGGTATTCTGGTCGGGGCGAGAGGATTGACCTCCGACATCATGCCCCCAAAGCGGCGCAATCATATCGCAACCCGGAACTTGACTGTCCGGCTCGCGGGAATCGGTCGTTCACAAGCTCGTTGTGCCGCGCCAGCTCGTTGTGGCGCTCCGAATTGTAATCAGGCTGCGCGAGTCGCGGCGCGGGATCCCCCTTCCGCTCCGCATTGGACGTGATTGATTTTCCATGTGTTTTTGGGTCGGGGTGAGAGGATTTGAACCTCCGACATCTTGCTCCCAAAGCAAGCGCGCTACCGGGCTGCGCTACACCCCGCCGGGCGGGATTATGTCATCCGGCGACGACGGCCGGCAATCGACGTGCGCGGTCAAATGCAACTTCCGGTGCAACCGGCGGCCCAACCTTCGAAGCATGGCTGCGCTCCATGATCGAGCTTCGCCGTCGTCGCGCGAAGGCCGCAATCCGTTCGGAGGGCCTCTCATGAGCAAGAACGTAAACGTCGCGGTCCTGGTCGGCAGCCTGCGCAAGGAATCCTTCAGTCTGAAGATGGCCCGCGCGCTGATTGCGCTGGCGCCGGCGCCACTGCAGCTCCACATCGTCGCGATCGGCGCGCTGCCGCTCTACAACGAGGACTGGGAGCCGGATCCGCCCGCCCCGGTGCGCGAGTTCCGCGATGCGGTGCGGGGCGTCGATGCGGTGCTGTTCGTGACGGCGGAGTACAACCGTTCGATGCCGGGCGTACTCAAGAACGCCATCGACGTCGGCTCGCGCCCCTATGGCAAGAGCGTCTGGAGCGGAAAGCCCGGGGCGGTGATCAGCGTTTCGCCGGGTGCGCTGGGCGGATTCGGCGCCAACCATCACCTTCGGCAGTCGATGGTGTTCCTCGATGTGCCGATGCTCCAGCAGCCGGAGATGTACGTCCGGAACGCCGCCACGCTGTTCGACGACCAGGGGGCGCTCAACGATGCCTCGACGCGCGATCACGCGCTCAAGTTCCTGACCGCTTTCGCGCAGTGGATCGAGCGCAACGCTCCGCGCTGAACGCTCACCGTCCGAACTTGCGGATCACTTCGAGCGCCTCGGCGATCGCGTGGTCGCCATCGCCCGATTTGACCGCGTGCTGGACGCAGCCGTGCAGGTGATGCTCGAGAAGCTGCAGCGCGAGCGCGTCGAGCGCCGATTGCACCGCGCTGACCTGCGTCAGCACGTCGATGCAGTAGCGGTCTTCGTCGATCATCCGGCCGATCCCGCGCACCTGGCCCTCGATGCGGTTGAGGCGCTTGACCAAGCCGGCCTTGTCGTGGCGCGCGACGAGTGGATGCGCCGCGCGCGCCGCGACTGGCGCCGGGCTCCGCCTCGACGATGCCCTGGCCGGCGCTGCGCTCGGCTCAGCCCGCGACGTCATAGCCGGCGCCTTCGATCGCCGCGCGCAACGCCGCGACACCCGTGCGCGACGGGTCGAAGGCGACCTTCGCCACGCCCGGATCGAGCGTCACGGCGACGTCGTCGACCCCGGGGATCGCCTTCAGCACGCGCGTGACCCCCGCCACGCAACCGCCGCAGGTCATGCCGCCGACCTTGATTGTCACTGTTTCCATCGTCATCTCCTCGTCTCGATTGGGCGCGGGCCGCCACCGTTTCAACAGCAACGCATTGCCGACCACCGACACCGAGCTCGCCGCCATCGCCGCACCGGCGATGACGGGGCTCAGCATGCCCGCGGCGGCGAGCGGAATGCCGAGCACGTTGTAAGCGAACGCGAAAAACAGGTTCTGCCGGATTTTCGCGAGCGTGGCGCGCGACAGCAGGATCGCGTCGACGACCGCGTCGAGATCGTTCCGGATCAGCGTCACGTCGGCGGCTTCGATCGCGATGTCGGAGCCCGCGCCGATGGCGAAGCCCACGTCGGCGGCGGCGAGCGCCGGGGCGTCGTTGATGCCGTCGCCGACCATGCCGGTCACCATCCCGCGTGCTTTCTGCGCGCGCACCGCATCCGCCTTGGCCGACGGCATGACGCCGGCGCGGAAATCGTCGATCCCGACGGCCGCGGCCACGGCGCGCGCGGTTTCGGCGTTGTCGCCGGTCAGCATCACGACCTCGATGCCGGCCGCGCGCAACCGCGCCACGGCGCCCTTCGACGTCGACCGGACGGCGTCGGCGAAGCCGATGAGCCCCAGCGCGCGGCCGTCGACGGCGACACCGACCACCGTCTTCCCGGCACGCTGCAACGGCGCGGCCGCCTCGATCGGAACCTCGATGCCATTGGCCGCCAGATAGTCGAGCGATCCCAACATCGCCTCGGCGTGTTGCGGGGCGACGCGACCCCGCGCGCCGCGGCCCGGCACCGATTCGAAGTCCTGCACCGCAAGCTCCACAATCCCTTCGCTGCGCGCCGCGGCCAGCACCGCCCGCGCCAGCGGATGGGTCGACCCCTGTTCGAGGCTCGCCGCGAGACGCAGCACATCGGCGCGCGTCGCACCGGGCAGCGCGACGATGTCGGTGACCGCGGGCCGGCCTTCGGTCAGCGTGCCGGTCTTGTCGACGATGAGGGTGCGCAGCCGCCCGGCCTCCTCGAGCGCCGTCGCATTGCGGATCAGCACGCCCATCTGCGCGCCGCGGCCGGTGCCGACCATGATCGCGGTCGGGGTCGCGAGGCCCAGCGCGCACGGGCACGCGATCACCAGCACCGCGACCGCGTTGACCAGCGCCGGCGTCGCGGCACCGGCGAGCCACCAGGTGACGCCGAAGGTCAGCGCGGCGATCGCCACGACGATCGGAACGAAGACGCCGGCCACGCGATCGGCGAGGCGCTGAATCGGGGCCTTGGACCCTTGCGCCTCGGCGACCAGCCGCACGATGCCCGCGAGCAGCGTCGCGCTGCCCACGCCGGTCGCCTCGCAGGTCAGAAGACCGTCCTGATTCAATGTGCCGGCGTACACGCTTGCCCCCGGCGCCTTCGGCACCGGCAGGCTTTCGCCGGTCAGCATGCTCTCGTCGATCGCCGAGCTGCCGGCGCGCACGATCCCGTCGACCGGAATGCTCTCGCCCGCGCGCACCACGAAGCGGTCACCGGTCGCGACCTCGCGGAGCGGCACCTCGACCACCGCGCCCGCCCGCTCGATCCGCGCGGTCTTCGGCTGCAGCCGGAGCAGCCCTTCGAGCGCCGTCGACGTGCCGGCCTTCGCGCGCGCCTCGAGCAGCTTGCCGAGCAGCACCAGCGTGATCACGGCGGCGCCGGCCTCGAAGTACACGTGTTGCGCATGCAGTCCGAGGATCGTGACCACGGCGCTGAACGCCCACGCCATCGTCGTGCCCAAAGCGATCAGCACGTCCATGTTGGCGCCGCCGCCGCGCAGCGCGTGGAAGGCGCCCGTGTAGAAGCGGCGACCGACCCAGAGCTGCACCGGTGTGGCGAGCGCGAATTGCAGCCAGCGCGGCAAGAGCTCGGCATGCGCGGCCCCGCCGAACCATTCGCCTTGCGCGAGCATCGGCCCCATCTGCGCGAGGAGCGGCAGCGTGAGCGCGACGGCGACGATCACTTCGCGCTTCAGCGCCGAATAGGCGGCCGCCTTGCGCGCCTGATCGGCGGCGCGTTCCTTTTCCGGGTCGTGGCGCACGAAAGCGTGGTAGCCGGCGCGCTCGACCGCGGCGACGAGCTCATCGGGACTGACCGCGGCGGCATCGAAGCGCGCCGTCGCCGTTTCGGTGGCGAAATTGACGTTCGCGCTGACGCCGGGAACGCGATTCAAGACCTTTTCGATCCGGGTTGCGCACGCGGCGCAGGTCATCCCCTCGAGACCGAGGTCGATGCGCTGTTGCTGCGCTGCCGCCGCTGCGGGGGGCGGAGCCGTGGCGACCGCGTTTTCCATCCGCCCATCGTATACCCCTGGTGGGTATGCGTCAATGGGGCGCGCGCCCACTGAAAAAGCGGTCGACGCTGCCGATCGCGCGGTCGACATCGGCAGCGGCGACATCGAGATGCGTGACCCAGCGCTGGCGCGTCGTGCCCGTGATCATGATGCCGTCGGCGGCGAGATGCTCGGCCAACGGCGCGGCCAGCGCCGGCGGCACGCCGACGAAGACCATGTTGGTCTGCGCGGGAGCGACGTCCAGGGCCTGGTGCCGCGCGAGTCCGGCGGCGAGCCGTGCGGCATTGTCGTGGTCGTCGGCAAGGCGGGCGATGTGATGGGCGAGCGCATGGCTGCCCGCGGCGGCGAGGATCCCGGCCTGCCGCATGCCGCCGCCCAGCATCTTGCGCCAGCGGCGCGCGGCCTTGACGAAATCGCGGCCGCCGCACAAGAGCGACCCGACCGGCGCCCCGAGGCCCTTCGACAGGCACACGGAGACCGAATCGAAGCCTTGCGCGATGGCGCGCGGCGCCACGCCCTGCTTCACCGCCGCGTTCCACAGCCGCGCGCCGTCGAGATGCATGGCGAGGCCGCGACGGTCGGCGAGCTCGCGCACCGCCTGCGTGTAGCCCGCGGGCAGCGGGCGTCCGCCGATCGTGTTCTCGAGCGCGACGAGGCGCGTGCGGGCGAAGTGCGCATCATCGGGCTTGATCGCCGCCTCGATGGCGGCGAGCGGCAGCGTGCCGTCGCGGGCGTTGTCGAGCGGCTGCGGCTGCACGCTGCCCAGCACCGCGGCCCCGCCCGCCTCAAAGCGGTAGGTGTGCGCGTCCTGCCCGACGATGTACTCGTCGCCGCGCGCGCAGTGCGTCATCACGCCGATCAGATTCGACTGCGTGCCCGACGACACGAACAGCGCCGCCTCGAAGCCGAGCAGCGCGGCGGTCTCGGCCTCCAGCGCGTTGACGCTGGGATCGTCGCCGAAGACGTCGTCGCCCACGGCGGCGGCGGCCATCGCCGCGCGCATCGCCGCCGTGGGCCGGGTCACGGTGTCGGAGCGAAAATCGGTTGCCATAGCCTGTCTCCTCGCCGACCGGGTCGTAGCCGCGGTCGTTGCCCGGTGTTGAGCGAATGCGAAACCCGGGTGGCGCGGCCAGGACCACGCCGCTGCCCGCCGGGTTTCGCTGCGCTCAACCCGGCGCGTGCTCCTCGCTTGAGCTGCGGGAAAAGGATCACGTCCCGGATCGACGGACTGTCGGTCAACAGCATCACCAGCCGGTCGATGCCGATGCCCTCACCGGCCGTCGGCGGCAGGCCGTATTCGAGCGCGCGGATGTAGTCGGCGTCGTAGAACATCGCCTCCTCGTCGCCGGCCTCCTTCGCCTGCGCCTGCGCCGCAAAGCGCGCCGCCTGGTCTTCGGGGTCGTTCAGCTCCGAAAAGCCGTTGGCGAGCTCGCGGCCGGTGACGAACAGCTCGAAGCGATCGGTCACCGCCGGATTGGCGTCGTTGGCGCGGGCGAGCGGGCTGACATCGGTCGGATGGGCGACGATGAACGTCGGCTGCACGAGCTTGTCCTCGGTCGTCGCCTCGAACAGCTTCAACTGCAGCAGGCCGACGCCGTCGGTGGCGAACACTTCGACGCCGAAGGGCGCCAGCGCGACCTTGAGGTACGCCGGATTCGCGAGCTCGGCCAACGGGTACTGCGGGTGATACTTGTGGATCGCCTCGGCCATCGTCAGCCGGTCGAACGGCCGGCCAAGCTCGATCGCGGTGCCCTGGTATTCGACCGTCGTCGTGCCCAGCACCTCGCGCGCGAGATCGCGGAAGAGCGTCTCGGTCAGGTCCATCAGGTAGTGATAATCCTGGTAGGCCTCGTAGAACTCGAGCATCGTGAACTCGGGATTGTGCCGCGTCGACATGCCTTCGTTGCGGAAATTGCGGTTGATCTCGAACACTTTCTCCAGGCCGCCGACGACGAGCTTCTTGAGATAGAGCTCCGGCGCGATGCGCAGGTACAGGTCCATGTCGAGCGCATTGTGGTGGGTGACGAAGGGCCGCGCCGCGGCGCCGCCGGGGATCGCGTGCATCATCGGCGTCTCGACCTCGAGATAGCCGCGCTCGACGAAGAATTCGCGCATCGCCTGCACGATCTGCGACCGCTTGACGAAGACGTCGCGCGAGCCCGGGTTCGTGATCAGGTCGACATGCCGCTGCCGGTATTTCTGCTCCTGGTCGGCGAGCCCGTGGAATTTTTCCGGCAGCGGGCGCAGCGATTTCGACAGGAGCCGCAGCGCCGTCACCTTGACCGACAGCTCGCCGGTCTTGGTCTTGAACAGGTGGCCGGTCGCGCCGACGATGTCGCCCAGGTCCCAATGCTTGAAGGCGTCGTGCGCTTCGGCGCCGAGCGCGTCGGTGGTGATGTAGAGCTGGATCCGGCCGCTCATGTCCTGGCAATCGTGGCGAAGCTCGCCTTGCCCATCACCCGCTTCAACATCATCCGCCCGGCGACGGACACCACGACGTGCAGCGGCTCGAGCTCTTCGTTGGTCTTCGCGTCGTGCGCCTTGTGCAGATCCGCGGCCAGCGCGTCGCGGCGGAAATCGTTGGGGAACGCGTTGCCGCTCGCGCGCAGCGCGGCGAGCTTGGCGCGGCGCTCGGCGATGATCTGGTTCTCGTCCTGCGCGCGCGGCGACCGGCGCGGCGCGTTTGTTGTTGTCGGACATCGTCACACTCCCTGTTTCAGGCTCGCCGCGATGAAGTCGTCGAGGTCGCCGTCGAGGATCCGCTGCGTGTCGCCGACTTCGTAATTGGTGCGCAGATCCTTGATCCGCGACTGGTCGAGCACGTACGAGCGGATCTGGTGACCCCAGCCGATGTCGGTCTTCGCGTCCTCGAGCTTCTGCTGCTCGGCCTGTCGCTTGCGCAATTCGTGCTCGTAGAGGCGCGACTTCAGCATCGCCATCGCCTCGGCCCGGTTGCGGTGCTGCGACCGGTCGTTCTGGCACTGGACGACGATGCCGGTCGGTCCGTGCGTGATCCGCACCGCGGAATCGGTCTTGTTGATGTGCTGGCCGCCGGCGCCGGACGCGCGGAACGTGTCGATCCGCAGGTCGGCCGGATTGATGTCGACGACGATCGAATCGTCGACCTCGGGATAGACGAACACGCTCGCGAACGACGTGTGCCGCCGCGCGTTGGAGTCGAACGGGCTCTTGCGCACCAGCCGGTGGACGCCGATCTCGGTGCGCAGATAACCATACGCATAATCGCCGGTGACCTTGATCGACGCGCTCTTGATGCCGGCGACTTCACCCGGCGTCTCCTCGAGCAGCTCGGTCTTGTAGCCGCGGCGCTCGCAGTAGCGCAGGTACATCCGCTCCAGCATCGCCGCCCAGTCCTGCGCCTCGGTGCCGCCGGAGCCCGCCTGGATGTCGATGAAGCACGGCGCGGGGTCCATCGGATTGTTGAACATCCGGCGGAACTCGAGATCGGCGACGATCGCTTCCTGCCCGGCGACGTCTTTCGCGACCGCCTCGAGCGTCGGCGTCGTCGCCCTCGCCGCGGGCGAGCTCGAACAGCTCGGCGCTGTCGGCGAGATTGGTGTCGAGCGCCGTCAGCGCGACGACGACGTCCTCGAGCTGCTTTTTTTCCTTGCCGAGCTCCTGGGCCCGTTGCGGGTTGTCCCAGATCTTCGGGTCTTCGAGTTCCTTCGCGACTTCGGCGAGCCGCGCGGCCTTCACCTCGAAGTCAAAGATACCTCCGCAGTTCGGCGGCGCGCGTCCGCAGGTCCGCAAGCGTGGCGGCGATCTGATTGAGGCGTTCGGCTTCCATGGCGATGCGGCCTTTCGGGGAAACGAGAATTATACCGTAGCCCGGGTTGAACGAAGGTGAAACCCGGGTGGCGGCACGCGATGCCCGGCTGCCCCGGGTTTCGCTGCCGCTCAACCCGGGCTACGATGGCGCTTTTCCGCCTTCGCGCCTCGGGAGATTGCCATGGCCATCCTGTTCGTCAACAAGGAGCGCGTCGACATCGCGGTCGGTGTGCACGGCGACACGCCGCTGCTCTGGGTCCTCCGCGACACGCTCGGGCTTACCGGCACCAAGTACGGCTGCGGAATGGCGCTGTGCGGCGCGTGCACGGTGTACGTCGAAGGGCAGCCGGTGCGGTCGTGCCAGACGCCGCTGTCGTCGCTCAAGAACGGCGCCGAGATCACGACCATCGAAGGCCTGAAGACGCGCGAAGGCGCAGGCGGTGCAGGCGGCATGGGAGAAGCTCGACGTGCCGCAATGCGGCTACTGCCAGTCGGGCCAGGTGATGGCCGCCGCCGCGCTGCTCTCGAAAAAGAAGAAGCCGACCGACGCCGACATCGATGCCGCGATGCAGGGCAACCTCTGCCGCTGCGCGACCTACGTTCGCATCCGCGCGGCGATCAAGGAAGCCGCGAAGAGCCTCGGCTGAAGGAGACCGCCATGACCCAACTCGCCATCGTCAATGTCAGCCGGCGCGATTTCCTGAAGGCTTCCGCCGCCGCGTCGATCGCCGCGGGCGGCGGGCTCACGCTGGGCTTCTGGCTCGGCGGCGCGCAAGCGCAGACCCCGGCACCTGCCGCCGCGCCGGATCCGAACGCCTTCGTCCGCATCGGCCGCGACAATTCCGTCACCGTCATCGCCAAGCATCTCGAGATGGGCCAGGGCTCGTACACGGGGCTCGCCACGCTCGTCGCCGAGGAACTGGATGCGTCGTGGGAGCAGGTGAAGGTCGAAGGCGCGCCGGCCGACGCGAAGCTCTACAACAACTTGTCGTGGGGGCCGGCGCAGGGCACCGGCGGCTCGTCGTCGATCGCCAATTCCTGGGAGCAGCTGCGCACCGCCGGCGCCGCCGCGCGCGCGATGCTGGTCGCGGCCGCGGCGAAGCAGTGGAACGTTCCCGCGGCATCGATCACCGTCAAGAACGGGGTCGTCAGCGAGCGGCGCGCGGAAGGCGACGTTCGGCCAGCTCGCCGACGCGGCGGCCACGATGCCGGTGCCGACCGACGGTCAAGCTCAAGGATCCGAAGGACTTCGTGCTGATCGGCAAGAGCGCGCCGCGCAAGGACTCGCGCGCCAAGTCCAACGGCACCGCGCAGTTCACCGCGGACGTGAAGCTCCCCGACATGCTGATCGCGGTGGTCGCGCATCCGCCGAAGTTCGGCGCGCGCGTGAAGAGCATCGATTCGCAAGGCCGTCACCGCCGTGCCGGGCGTCCGTTACGTGGTCGAAATTCCGAGCGGCGTCGCCGTGCTGGCGACGAGCTTCTGGGTCGCGAAAAAAGGCCGCGACGCGCTCAAGGTCACGTGGGACGAGTCGGATGCGCTCAACGTGTCCACAGCCGGTCTCCTCGCCGATTACAAGGCGCTGGCCGCGACCCCGGGCAAGGTCGCCCGCAGCGACGGCGACGCCGCCAAGGCAATGGCCGGCAGCGCGAAAACGCTCGAGGCGGCGTACGAGTTTCCGTACCTCGCGCATGCGGCGATGGAGCCGCTCGATTGCGTCGTCAAGCTGGCGAAGGACGGCTGCGAAGTGTGGAACGGCGAGCAGTTCCAGACGGGCGACCAGAACTCGGTGGCCAAAGTCCTCGGGTTGAAGCCCGAGCAGGTCAAGCTGCACATGCTCTACGCGGGCGGCAGCTTCGGCCGCCGCGCCAATCCGGTGAGCGATTACCTCGTCGAGGCGGCCGAGATCGCCAAGGTGCTCGCCGGGCAGGGCAAGTTCGACGTGCCGATCAAGCTCCATATGGACCCGCGAGGACGACATGAAGGGCGGCTTCTACCGGCCCGCGTATTACCACACGCTGAAGGCCGGGCTCGACGCGGCGGGCGCCGTCGTCGCCTGGCAGCACCGCATCGTCGGCCAGTCGATCATCGCCGGCACGCCGTTCGAAGCGATGATGGTGAAGGACGGCATCGACGGCACGTCGGTCGAAGGCGCCGCGACGCTGCCGTACGCGATTCCCAACCTCGCGGTGGACCTGCATTCGCCGAAGGTCGGCGTGCCGGTGCTGTGGTGGCGCAGCGTCGGCGCGACGCACAACGCCTACAGCACCGAGACCTTCATCGACGAGCTGGCGCAGGCTGCCGGCAAGGATCCGGTCGCCTTCCGCCGCGGGCTGCTCGCGAAGCATCCGCGGCATCTCGCCGCGCTCGATCTCGCGGCGAAGCAGTCCGGCTGGGGCACGCCGCTCGCCGCGGCCAAGGCCGGCGAGAAGCGCGGGCGCGGGGTGGCCGTCGTCGAATCGTTCAACACCGTGGTCGCGGAGGTCGTCGAGGTCACGGTCCGGGGCAAGGAATTCACCGTCGACCGCGTCGTGTGCGCCGTCGACTGCGGCATCGCGGTCAACCCGGACAACGTGCGCGCGCAGATGGAGGGCGGCATCGGCTTCGGCCTGTCGGCCGCGCTGTACGGCAAGATCACGCTGAAGGACGGCGCGGTCGAGCAATCGAACTTTCACGATTACCCGGTGCTGCGCATCGCCGAGATGCCGAAGATCGAGGTCCACATCGTGCCGTCGGCGGCCAAGCCGACCGGCGTCGGCGAACCGGGCGTGCCGCCGATCGCGCCCGCGCTCGCGAATGCGCTGGCGGCCGCGACCGGCCAGCGCCTGCGCACGCTGCCGCTCTCGCTCGCCTAGTGGTCAACGCCGGCGCGATCGCCGGCGTCGGCCGCTAGAGGCCGGCCTCCGGCTTGGCGCATGCCGGACGCCCGGTAATGCCGGCCGCCGGTGCGGCGCCCGCGGGCGCGCTTCTGCGCTGGCCGATCGCCGCGCTGTCGTTCGCGGCCTTCGCGAGCGCGGCCTCGATGCGCGTGACCGATGCGTTGCTGCCGCGGCTCGACGCCGAGTTCGGCATCGGGCTCGGCGTGGCCGCGCAGGTCGTCACCGCGTTCGCGATCGCCTACGGCCTCCTGCAGGCGGCCTACGGTATCGCCGGCGACCGCTTCGGCAAGTATCGTCTCGTCGCCTGGGCCTGCATGGCGTCGGCCGTCACCGCGCTGGGCTGCGCGTTTGCGCCGCAGTTCGGCGCACTGGTCGCCGCGCGCTTCGTCGCCGGGGGGACCGCGGCCGAGCGCTTTTCGACGACGCCGATCGTGGTTGCCGGCGCCTTCGCGACGCTCGTCATCGGATGGGTGTTCAGCCGCCTCCTCGCCACGCACCGCGATCATTAGGCGTTCTTCGCCCCTCTGCGCAACGCGCCCTCGCGGAGGATAATCGTCGGTCGCGGCACGCGCTCATTCTTCTCATGCACACCCCGCACGGCTTTTCCCCTTCGCACGTCCTGCCCCCGGCATTGCCATCGGAGACGCTCGCGTTCGCGTACCGCGAGGCGAAGCTCGTGGTCGGCGGCACCGACGACGCGCCGACGATCCCCGCGCTGGCAACACTCGAACGCGCCGGGCTCGCGGGCACCCAGCATTATCTTGGCGAGCTCGACGGGGTCGCGTGCGTCGCCGTCACGCTGCCGGACGCGGTCGGCGACAGCGACGCGGAAGCCCGCGCGCTGCGCTTCGCCGGGCTGCGATCGCTGTTCTTCAAGCTGCCCGAGCCGCTCTTGGCACTGGCCGGGCGCGCCTTCCAGATCGTCGAGTGGGACCGCACCCATCGCTACTGCGGCCGCTGCGGCACGCCGACGCGGGCCAAGGACGGCGAGCGGGCCAAGGAGTGCCCGGCCTGCGGCCACGTCGCGTATCCGCGCAATTCGCCGGCGATGATGGTGCTGGTCACGCGCGGTCGCGAACTGCTGCTCGCGCGCGCGCACCGGTTTCCGGGCGCCATGTACAGCGCGCTCGCCGGCTTCGTCGAGGCGGGCGAGACGATCGAGGACTGCATCCGGCGCGAGGTGCGCGAGGAAGTCGGCATCGACGTCACCGGCATCACCTACTTCGCCAGCCAGTCGTGGCCGTTCCCCCATTCGCTGATGATCGCCTACACGGCGGAATACGCGGGCGGCGACATGCGGCCCGGCGATGACGAGATCGCCGACGCGCAGTGGTTTTCGCTCGACGCGCTGCCCGCGTTGCCGGGCAGCGTTTCGATCGCGCGGCGGCTGATCGACGCGACCATCGCGCGATTGCGCGCGCAGCAGCCGTAGCCCGAATATCGCAACCCCGATATCGTGGCCCCGCGTCGAGCGGCAGCGAAACCCCGGGGGACGCGGCAATGACCACGATTGCCCCGGGTTTCGCTGCCGCTCGACGCCGGGCTACAATCCCGGCTTCCCCTGCGGTGCCTCCCCGTGCGACGCCTGTCCCCATCGACCCGCCTTGCTTTCGCCCTCGTCTTGCTCCTGGCGGCGTCGCTGCCGGCCGGGCACGGCGCGACCGCGCAAACCGATGCCTCGGCGCAGGTCGACGCCCCCGCCATCATCCCGCCGGAACTCTCGGACGACGCGCGCAAGGCTTATGCGCAGGGCCTGAAGGAGGTTCGGGAAGCGATCGCGCGCAAGGATTATGCGACGGCGGCTACGCGGATCGATGCCTTGCTCGCGCAGCGCCCCCGCGAAGCGCAGGCGCGCTTTCTCAAGGGTGTCGTGGAGACGGAGCGCGGCGAGACCGACGCCGCCATGGCGACCTTCCGCGCACTGACCGAGGACTACCCGGAATTGCCGGAACCGTACAACAACCTCGCGGTCCTCTATTCGCAGAAAGGCGATTACAATGGCGCCCGCGTCGCGCTGGAGACCGCGCTCGCCACGGCGCCCGATTTCGCGATTGCCCACGAGAACCTGGGCGACATTTACGCGCGGCTCGCCGCGGCGAACTACGATCGCGCCGCGGCACTCGACCGCGGCAACAAGAGCGCGTCCGCAAAGCTGTTGCTGGTGCGGCAGCTGCTGGGAACGAAATAGCGACCTTGGAGACATACCCTGTACGCCCGCCCCCCGAGCGATCTTTCCGACTTGACCCACCAAGGAGTTTGCGCATGTTCCGCCGTCCGTTCCTGATCACCCTCGCCGCGCTGGCAATGTCTTCGCTGGCCGTCGCGCTTCCCGCCGCCGCCACCAATCCGCAGGTCGAGTTCGATACGACGGCGGGCAAGATCCGCGTCGAGCTCTACCCCGACGCGGCGCCGAAGACCGTCGCCAATTTTCTCGATTACGTCAAGGCCAAGCACTACGACGGCACCCAGTTTCACCGGGTGATCGCCGGCTTCATGATCCAGGGTGGTGGCTTCACCACCGATTTCCAGCAAAAACCGACCAAGCCGCCGGTGCCCATCGAGTCCGAGCAATCGAGCAAGGCCGGCCTCCTCAACGTGCCGGGCACGCTGGCGATGGCGCGGACCAGTGACCCCAACTCGGCGACCGCGCAGTTCTTCATCAACGTCAACGACAACAAGGCGCTCAATTTCCGGTCGGCCGATGCGAGAGGCTACGGTTACACGGTCTTCGGCAAGGTCGTCTCCGGGATGGATGTCGTCGACAAGATCGCCAAAGGCCCCACGGGCGCCGGTGGACCGTTTCCGACCGACGTCCCGGCCGAGCGGGTCGTCATCACCAAAGCCTACGTCGTCGACGCGAAATAGAGGAGACGCCATGGTCATCCTGCACACCAATCACGGCGACATCACGCTCGAGCTGGACGCTTCGAGCGCGCCCAAGACGGTTGCCAACTTCCTGCAATACGTCCGCGACGGCCACTACGACAACACGGTGTTCCACCGCGTCATCGACGGCTTCATGATCCAGGGCGGCGGCATGACGCCCGGGTTGAAGCAGAAGCCGACGCGCGCCGGGGTGCCCAACGAAGCCGCCAACGGCGTCAAGAACACACGCTACACGGTGGCGATGGCCCGCACCTCGGATCCCCATTCGGCGACCGCGCAGTTCTTCATCAATGTCGGCGACAACAGCTTCCTCGATCACACCGCGCCGACCGCGCAGGGATGGGGCTACTGCGTGTTCGGCAAGGTGGTCGCGGGCCAGGACGTCGTCGACAAGATCAAGGGCGTGGCCACCGCCGACAGCGGGTTTCATCAGAACGTGCCGCGCGAGGATGTGATCATCGTGCGCGCCGAGGAAGTCGCGACCTAGCGCACGTCCACGGCCGCGCGGGCCGCCGCGGCAGGACCCTGGTCGCGGCACCACCACCCGGCCCACACGGAGATCGGAAGGTCCGCGCGGTCGAACGAGGCTCCGCCATCGCCATGCGGCCGACGCTTTTCATCTCCGACCTGCACCTGTCGCCGGCGCGCCCGGTGCTGGTGGAAGCGTTCCATGCCTTCTGCCGGGGTCCGGCGCGCGAAGCGGCGGCGTTGTACGTGCTGGGCGACCTGTTCGACGCCTGGATCGGCGACGACCAGTTGCGCGAACCGCTGGCGGCCGGCGTCGCCTCGGCGCTCGCCTCCGTCGCCGCCGCCGGCGTTCCGGTCAGCGTGATGCGCGGCAACCGCGACCTCCTGCTCGGTGAGCGCTTCGTCGCCGCCGCCGCGCGCGACACTGCTGCCCGATGAAATCGTCGTCGATCTCGCCGGCGCGCCGACGCTGCTGCTGCACGGTGACGAGCTGTGCACCGACGACGCCGCGTACCAGCGCTTCCGGACCTGGGCTCGCGACCCCGCGCGCCAGCGCCGTTTTCTGACGCTGCCCTATTTCCTGCGGCGCGCGATCGTCGCGTGGATGCGCCGGAAAAGCGGCGAGCAGACCGCGACCAAGACGCAGGCGATGATGGACGTCAATGCCGGTGCCGTGGCCGCCGCGTTTCGCGCCCACGGCGTGACCCGGATGATTCACGGTCACACGCACCGGCCCGCGCACCACGAGCAGGTCGTCGACGGCGCGGCACGCGAGCGCTGGGTGCTGCCCGACTGGTACGATCGTGCCAGCTATCTCGAAGTGGACTCGGCCGGCGCGCGGCTGCGCGAGGTCACGGCACCCGCATCGTCGGAGTGATGCGATCCGTCGGCGGATGTCGATTCGCCTGCGCGATCCGCGTTCGCGCTCGGATCACGCGTCGAGTGCCTGCGCGAAATCGCCGATGAGGTCGTCGCGATCCTCGATGCCGACGGACACGCGGATCAACTGGTCGGCAATGCCCATTTCCGCCCGCCGCGCGGCCCCCATTTCCCAGAAGATCGTGTGCGCGACCGGAATCGCGAGCGTCCGGTTGTCGCCCAGGTTCGACGACGAGACGACGATCGCGAGGCGGTTGAGGACATCGAAGCAATCGACGCCGTCCTGAAGCTCGAACGACAACAGTCCGCCGCAGGCCCCGAACAACTCCTTCGCCAGCGCGTGCTGCGGATGCGTCGCGAGCCCCGGATAGTGGACCGCGCGCACTTGGCGATGCGCGGCGAGAAACGCGGCGAGCGCCTGCGCGCTGGCGCAACAGCGCTCCATCCGCAGGGCCAGGGTTTCGGCGCCCACGGCGATGTGATGCGCCTGGTCGGCGGAGAGCGTGCCGCCCCAGTCGCGCAGGCCCTTCTTGCGGATCTGCGTGAGACCCCACATCGGCGGCGCGGCGGTCTTGTAGGCGTCGGCAATGTTGGGAAAGCGCGTCCAGTCGAAGAGCCCCGTGTCGGTGATGCTGCCGCCCAGGGCGTTGCCGTGCCCGCCGATGTACTTCGTCAGGGCGTTGACGACGAGGCTCGCCCCGACCGTCTTCGGCCGGAACAGCCACGGCGACGTCATCGTGTTGTCGACGACGTAGACGAGGCCGCGCGCGGCGCACAGCGCGCCGATCCGCGCGAGGTCGGCGACCTGCGTGCGCGGATTGGCGATCGTCTCGACGAATACGATGCGGGTCGCGGGCGTGAGCGCGCGCTCGACCGCGGCGACGTCGGTCGCGTCCACGTAGGTGACCGCGGCGCCGAACGCGGCCAGCGTGTTGAACTGGCTCACCGTGTTGCCGAACAGGAACCGGCTCGCGACGATGTGATCGCCTTCGCGCAGCAGCGACACCAACACCGCGCCGATGGCCGCCATGCCGGTGGCGAAGGCGACGGTCGCGACGCCGCCCTCCATCTTGGTGATCTTGGCTTCCAGCGCGGCCGACGTCGGATTGCCCTGCCGGCCGTAGACATACCCCGGCGCCTTGCCCTGGAACACGGCGGCGAGATCGCGCGCGTCGCGATAGCCGTACGCGACCGACAGGTGCAGCGGCTTGTGCAATGCGCCGTGCTCGATCCCGGCCTCGCGGTCGCAGTGCAGGATGGTGGTGGTGAATCCGCGCGGCGGTTGCTGCGTGCTCATCGTTGCTCCTCGGCCGCGCCACCCCGGCGCTGACGCGCGCGGTTCCGGTTCACGGCCAACAAAAAACCCGTTCGGCGTCCGCTGAACGGGTTTCGCGCCACGGGCCCGGAAATTCCCCGGACGGGGGCTTCACCTCGCTTTAGCGGCATTTTTTAAGGCGCCCGCAAGCTGAAGCTCAAATCGGCGCCGAGATGAATTATCCGCGCGCGCGCGGCCGTGTCAAACCGTCGCGGCGAGACCTACGGCGCGAGCGCCGCCTTGAGTGCTTTCAACCGTTCCCGGCCGGCCGCCTTTTCGGTGGCCGCGTCGGCCGCGGGTTGCGGTGCCCCGGCATAACGAAGGTCGTCCTGGGCAAGCTCGCCCAGAAACCGGGACGGGGCGCTGTCGCCGCATTCGCCGGCGCGCTTGCGTTTGCGACAGTACGACAGCGAGAGACTGCGTTGCGCCCGGGTGAGGCCGACGTACATGAGCCGGCGCTCCTCGTCGACGTCGCCGGCGGCGACCGCCTCGCGGTGCGGCAGGATGCCCTCTTCCAGCCCGACCAGGAAGACATGCGGGAATTCCAGTCCCTTGGCCGCGTGCAGCGTGGACAGCCGCACCGCGTCGGCGGTATCGCCTTCCTGGCCTTCGAGCGTCGTGATCAGCGCGATCATCTGCGTCAATTCGAGCAGGTTGCGGCGGTCGTCTTCGCCCTTCTTGCCGAGCCAGCCGACGAAATCGCGCACGCTTTGCCAGCGCGCGGCCGCCTGCGGGCGATCGCAGTTGGCGACGAGCCAGCCCTCGTACCCGGTCGCGGCGAGCAATTCGCCCAGCAGGCGGCCCGCCGGCTCGCGCGGCACGCGGTACCGCAGATCGTTGATCAACTTGCAGAACGCCGCGACAATTTCGCGTTGCCGCGCGGGGATCGCGGCCGTCGCCTCCGCGGCAAACGCGGCGGCGAAGAGACTCTCGTGGCGCGTGCCGGCCACCGTGCCCAGTTTTTCCAGCGTCGTGGCGCCGATGCCGCGCTTCGGCGTCGTGATCGCGCGGATGAACGCGGGATCGTCGTCGTCGTTGGCGATGAGCCGCAGGTACGCGACGATGTCCTTGATCTCGGTGCGATCGAACCACGACTGCCCGCCGGAAACCGTGTACGGGACGTTGTGCTCGCGCAGCGCCTTCTCGAAGACCTTGGCCTGGTGGTTGCCGCGGTAGAGGATCGCGTAATCGGCAAAGCTCGCCCGCTCGCCGAACTTGTGCGCGAGGATGCGCCGCGCGACCCCTTCCGCCTCGGCCTCGTCGTCGGCCGCCGGCGTGACGCGGATGGCCTCGCCGTGGCCCAGCTCGCTCCACAGCCGCTTGTCGAAGAGCTTCGGATTGTTCGCGATCAGCGCGTTCGCCGAGCGCAGGATGCGCACCGTCGACCGGTAATTCTGCTCGAGCTTGATGACCTTGAGCGCCGGATAGTCCTCTTGCAGCTGCGCGAGGTTGTCGACCGTCGCGCCGCGCCAGCCGTAGATCGCCTGGTCGTCGTCGCCGACCGCCGTGAACATCGCGGCGTCGCCCGCGAGCAGCTTGAGGAGCCGGTATTGCGCGGGATTCGTATCCTGGTATTCGTCGATCAGCACGTGCGCGCAGCGATCGCGCCACTTCGCCGCGGCGGCCGGGTCCGCCGCGAGGAGCGCCACCGGCAAGGCGATGAGATCGTCGAAATCGACGGCCTGGTAAGCACGCAGCGTGTCGTCGTAGCGCTGGTAGGCGTGGGCCGCGGCGAGCTCCTCGTCGCTTTGCGCGAGCGCGACGGCCGCGCCCGGCGGCACCAACGCGTTCTTCCAGCGCGAGATCTGCCACAACGCGGCGCGTGCGCGGGACCGGTCGCTGCTGGCGACCAAGTCCGCGACGATGGGCTCGGCGTCGTCGGGGCCGAGGATGGAGAACCCCGGCTTCAATCCCAACGCCTTCGCGCCGCCGCGAATGATCCTGAGGCCGAGCGCGTGAAACGTCGAGATCGTCAGATCGGCGGCCTGCTTGTGCTTGCCTTCCGCTCGGAGCAGCTCGCCTACCCGCTCGTGCATTTCGCGCGCCGCCTTGTTGGTGAACGTGATCGCCGCGATCCGCGCAGGATCGTGTCCGCGCTCGATGAGGTGGCCGATCTTGGCGGTGATGACGCGGGTCTTGCCGCTGCCCGCGCCCGCCAGCACGAGCAGCGGACCGTCAAGATAGCGCACGGCGTCGCGCTGCGCGGGATTGAGCGGGAACGCCATCGTGAGCGGAGAGGTGGGGGCGCAGGATGAATGATAAAATCGCGGCGCATCTTAACATCCGCATGCCCTCTCCCCTCCCCTTTGCTGGCACCTTCGCCACCGCGCCGGCGCTGACCTCGTTGCCCGCGCGATGAGTCTCTACGCGATCGGCGACATCCAGGGATGCCACGCCGAGTTCTGCCAGTTGCTGGAGATGATCGGCTTTTCCACGCGCGCCGACCGCTTGTGGCTCGTCGGGGATCTCGTCAACCGCGGCCCCGGCTCGCTCGCGGTGCTGCGCGAAGTGAAGGCGCTGGGGGAGGCCGCGGTCACGGTCCTCGGCAACCATGACTTTCACCTGCTGACCGTGGCCGCTGGCCATGCGCGGCAACACAAGCGCGACACGCTCGCGCCGATCCTCGCGGCGCCGGATCGCGACGAGCTCCTCGCCTGGGTGCGATCGTGGCCGCTCGTCGTCGTCGAGGGCGACCGGCTGCTGGTCCACGCCGGGCTGCTACCCGAGTGGACGCCGGAGACCGCGCTCGCGCTCTCGGGCGAGGTGCAGGCGGCGCTCGCCGCCGGCGATCACGATGCCTTTCTGCGCAGCCTCTACGGCGACGCGCCCGACGCGTGGCGCGACGACCTCCAAGGCTTCGACCGGCTGCGCGTCGTCGTCAACGCCTGCACGCGCCTGCGCTTCTGCACGGCCGACGGCAGGATGGATTTTCGCGAAAAGCGCGGGCCCGAACACGCGCCGGAAGGCTTCCGTCCGTGGTATTTCCACGAAGCGCGCGCCTCCGCCGGCAAGACGATCGTCTGCGGCCACTGGTCGACGCTCGAGCTCCTGCTCGCGCCGAACGTGATGATGCTGGATTCGGGATGCCTGTGGGGCGGGACGCTGACCGCGATCAGGCTGGACGACCGCCGCGTGTTTCAGGTCCCCGGCCGCCTGCCGATGACGCCAAAGCCGTTCGAATAGCCGCGGCGAACGCTCACCAGAGCTCGCCGTGGAACACTTCGTCGTAGAGCGCCGCCATCGCCGCGCGGTCGATCACGTGATTCTGCGCCCCCTGCGCCGCGATCTTGACCGCGCCGAGGATCGCCGCAAGCCTCCCGGTCTTTTCCCATTCCCATTCCTGCGCGATTCCGTAGAGGAGCCCGGCGCGGTAGGCATCCCCGCAGCCGGTCGGGTCCGACAGCGCGGTCGGCGCGACGGCCGGAATGGCCAGCACGCGGCCGTCGGCGTGAATGGATGAGCCGTCGCCGCCCTCGGTGACGACCAGTGCCTCGACGCGGCGCGCGATCTCGTCGAGTGCGAGGCCGGTGCGCTCGCAGAGCAGACGCGCCTCGTAATCGTTGACCGCGACGTAGGTCGCCGCGTCGATCATCTCGATCAGCTCGGGCCCGGAGAAGAGCGGCAGGCCTTGCCCCGGATCGAACATGAACGGGACGCTCGCATTGGCGAATTGCTCGACGTGGGCGCGCATGCCGTCGCGGCCGTCCGGCGCGACGATGCCGAGCGCCACCGCGGCGACATCGCCGACGCGATTTTCGTGCGAGCAGTTCATCGCGCCCGGGTGGAACGCGGTGATCTGGTTGTCGTCGAGGTCGGTGATGATGAACGCCTGCGCGGTGTACGTGCCGGCGACGGTGCGCACGCCGTCGGCGGCGATCCCGAGTTTGCCGAGGCGCTCGCGATACAGCGCGCCGTCGTCGCCGAGCGTCGCCATGACGACGGGCTCGCCGCCGATCGCCTTGAGGTTGTAGGCGATGTTGCCCGCGCAGCCGCCCCATTCGCGGCGCATCTGCCCGATCTGGAACGATACCGACAGCATGTGCACCTGGTCGGGCAGGATGTGCCGACCGAAGCGGTCGGGGAACACCATGATGGTGTCGAACGCAAGCGAGCCGCAGATCAACGTACGGGGAGAGGGCATGGCGGGAGTGGGGTTCAGGGTCGCGGAAGACGTCCATTATCGCAGGTGGCGCGGATGGGCCGGCCATTTCGCAGCCCGGGTTGAACGAAGGGGAAACCCGGGTGGGCGGTGTCAAGGGCTGCGCCTACCCCGGTTTCGCTTCGCTCAACGCCAAGCTACTCGCGACCGATTTCCCGGACGATCGATTGCTGGCGACGCGACACGGGCAGCGATTCCGGAACATCGCGCAGCAGAACCTCCCAGTGCGCGTCGCCGTCGTCGCCGAGCCGGCGTTCGAAGCCGCGAATGAAGTCCCGCGCGACGAGGCAGTTGCGATGCACGCGCACGAACCGCGCCCCGAATTCCTCCTCGAGGCGGGTCAGCGATTCCTCGAGCAGGTATTCGCGCTCGACGGTGCGGATGGTGATGTACTTGAGCTCGGCCTTGAGGTAGACCACATCCTCGACCGGCACCAGAACGACCCGCGCGCGCTCGGTGATCGACAGGAACCGGCGCGCGTTCGCGGGCAGCTCGTCCAGCCTGACCGCGGAGAGCGGCTTCAGCCGCGGCACTTTTTGCAGCGCGGTCAGCAGTCGCGGCAGCCGCACCGGCTTCAACAGGTAATCGATCGCGCTCACCTCGAAGGCCCCGAGCGCATGCTCCTGGTAGGCGGTCGTGAAGATCACCACCGGCGGATCGGGAAACTTGAGCATGTGCCGGGCGAGCTCGAGGCCGTCCATGTCGGGCATGTGAATGTCGGTCAGCACCAGATCCGCCGCCACCGCGTGCAACAGCTCGAGTGCCTCGCGTCCGGTCCCCGCTTCACCGACGATCGTCAGCGGCAGCACGTCGCCGCAATCGTCGAGCAGCTGGCGCAAGCGCCGCCGCGCGGGCGCTTCGTCGTCGACGATCAGGATGCGCAGCGGGGCTTCAGTCACGCGAGGCCCCGGGTGTTTCGGCGCGGCGCGGGAAGCGCCCGGAATCCTTCGCCGCGGCCCGTTCGCGATCCGCGGCGAAGCCGGGCGCCGCGGCGACCGGGGTGCGCGCCGCGGTGTGGTACGGTATCCGGATGTGCACTTCGTAGCTGTCGCCCTTCACTTTTGATTCGAGCGCCGCCTCGACATCGAAATGCAGCGCCAGGCGCTCGCGGACGTTGCCGAGCGCCATCTTGTTGCCCGCATGATGCCGGCCGCCTTCCGCACGGTAAGGATTGCGCAGGATCGCGTGCACGTGCCCGTCCTTGGCGAAGATGTTGATCGAGACCACGCCCGGGGCGCTCAGCGGCTCGATGCCGTGGTAAACGGCGTTTTCGAGCAGCGGTTGCAGCACGAGCGGCGGAATGAGCGCATCGCCGGGCATGCCGTTCAAGTGCCATTCGACGCGCAGGCGGCTGCCGAGCCGCAGATGCTCGAGCGCCAGATACTTGCGGCACAGGTCGACCTCGTCGGCGAGCGGCACCAGGTTGCGGTTGTCGCTCATCAGCACGCGGAACAGGTCGGCCATGTCCTCGAGCGCGGTTTCGGCGCGGCGCGGATCCGTTCGCATGAGCGAGAGCACCGCATTGATGCTGTTGAACAGGAAATGCGGGCGGATGCGCGCCTGCAGCGCCGCCAGCCGCGCGCTGATGACCGACGGCGACAGCGCCTTGGCGCGCAGATGGAAATAGAACAACAGGCTGCCGGCAACGAAGAGTCCCAGCGCGAGGTGCCGCGAGAGCGAACCCGCCGGCAGCGACGCGAGCCCCCCGAGCAGCACATCGGTGAGCAGGCCGACCGCGACCGTCAGCACCAGGACGGCGCCGACGCCCACGCGATAGGGGACAAGGCCGAACCATGGCGCGAGTGCGACGAGGAGCGTCAACTCGATCAGCAGGTGCGGTTCCGCGATCGCGACCGCGTCCAGCCATACCTCCGGCCACGCGCCCCAGCTTGCCGCCCGCACCAGCGCGCCGACGGCAAAGAGCGCGTTCGCGCCCAACAGGATCCGGGCGATCGTTCCCAGATTGCGGAAGTCCGGGAACGGCAGGGACTCCGGCTTTTGTCCTATAATCGGTGACATCGCGATAGCCGCGTGCGGACGTCGCACGAGAAGCATTGCGCCGAATTTGCTGTCGCGGGTCCTGCCGTTGCCATGTGCCTATTGTCGGCATGCGTTGCTGGCGATGCAAGCATTGCGGACGTACGCCGCGGCCCGCGCCTCCCTTTCGATCCACGCCCGCACGTCATGGCCGACTCCGACCCGTCCCAGAAACGTTCGCCGCCGGGCGGCTGGTCCGGCCGCTTCAGCGAGCCCGTCTCCGATCTCGTCAAGCGCTACACGGCCTCGGTGGATTTCGACCGGCGCTTGGCCGCCGTCGACATCGCGGGCTCGCTCGCCCATGCCCGGATGCTGGCCGCCGTCGGCGTGTTGGAAGCCGGCGACCTCGCCGCCATCGAGCGCGGCATGGAATCGATCCGCGGCGAAATCGAGCGCGGCGAGTTCACCTGGTCGCGCGACTTCGAGGACGTCCACCTCAACATCGAAAAACGGCTGATCGCGCTCGTCGGTGATGCCGGCAAGCGGCTGCACACGGCGCGCTCGCGCAACGACCAGGTGGCGACCGACATCAGGCTGTGGCTGCGCGGCGAGATCGATGCGCTCGCGGCGCAGCTCGCCGCGCTGCGGCGCGCGCTGCTCGATCTCGCGGCCGCGCACGCCGACACGATCATGCCCGGCTTCACTCACCTGCAGGTGGCGCAGCCGGTGACCTTCGGCCACCACCTGCTCGCCTACGAGTCGATGCTCGCGCGCGACATGGAACGCTTCGCCGACTGCCGCCGGCGCGTCAACCGGCTGCCGCTCGGCAGCGCCGCGCTCGCCGGCACGAGCTATCCGATCGACCGCGACCGCGTGGCGCGCGAGCTCGGCTTCGAAGGTCTTTGCACCAACTCGCTCGACGCCGTCTCCGACCGCGATTTCGCGCTGGAATTCAGCGCCGCCGCCGCGCTCGTCATGCTGCACCTGTCGCGCTTCGCCGAAGAGCTGATCCTGTGGATGAGCCCGCGCTTCGGCTTCATCGCGCTCGCCGACCGTTTCTGTACCGGGTCGTCGATCATGCCGCAGAAGAAGAACCCCGACGTCCCGGAACTGGTCCGCGGCAAGGCCGGCCGCGTCGTCGGCGACCTGATGGGCCTCCTCATGCTGATGAAGGGCCAGCCGCTCGCCTACAACAAGGACAACCAGGAGGACAAGGAGCCGCTGTTCGACACCGTCGATACGCTCGCCGACACGCTCGCGGTGATGACCGACCTCGTCGCGACCGGCATCCGGGTCGATGCCACGCGCATGCGCGCGGCGGCGCGCGAGGGCTTCGCCACCGCGACCGACCTCGCCGACTACCTGGTCAAGAAGGGCACGCCATTCCGCGACGCGCACGAGGCGGTGGCACGCGCGGTGCGCCACGCCGAGGCAAAGGGCGTCGACCTCGCGGACCTGCCGCTGCCCGAGCTGCAGGCCTTCGCCCCCACGATCGGCGCTGACGTCTTCACCGTGCTGACGCTCGACGGCTCGGTCGCGAGCCGCAACCATCCCGGCGGCACCGCTCCGGCGCAGGTGCGCGCGGCCATCGCCGCCGCGCGCGCCGAACTCGAGCGCAAATGAGCGCGCCGGGCCGCCCCAAGCGCGAATCACTCCAGTGAACGCGACCGACATTCCGCAGGATGCGCTCGGCTTCGCCGCCGGCACGCTCACCACGATCTCGTTCGTGCCGCAGGTCTACCGGATCGTGAAGACGCGCTCGGCCCACGACATCTCGTGGCTGATGTTCGGGATCTTCAGCGTCGGCGTCTGCCTCTGGCTCTGGTACGGCATCCGCGTGGGCGCGCTGCCGTTGATCGTCGCCAATGTGGTGACGCTCTGCCTCGCTGCGGCGATCCTGTTCCTCAAGTGGCGTTACGGCCGCGATATCGTCCCCACCCCGGCGGCGTCAAGCGGCGGCGCCCCTGAACTCACGGAGTAAGCGATGGCTTCGAAGACAGTTGCGTTCCTCGGTCTTGGCGTCATGGGCTACCCGATGGCCGGTCATCTCGCCCGCGCCGGACACCGCGTCACCGTGTACAACCGGAGCCCGGCCAAGGCCGCGCGATGGGTCGAGCAACATGGCGGCACCAGCGCGCCGACCCCCGCGGCCGCGACGGCCGGGGCCGAGCTCGTGCTGATGTGCGTCGGCAACGACAACGACGTGCGCGCGGTCGCCCTGGGCCCGGGCGGCGCGCTCACCGCAATGAAGCCCGGCACCATTCTCGTCGACCACACGACCGCTTCGGCCGAGGTGGCGCGCGAGGTCCACGCGGCGGCGACGGCCGCGGGCGTGGGCTTTCTCGATGCCCCGGTGTCCGGCGGACAGGCGGGCGCCGAAAACGGCAAGCTGACGATCATGGTCGGCGGCGACGCCGCCACCTATGCCAGCGCCGAGAGCGTCCTCGCCCATTACGCGCGGGCGGTGACGCTGATGGGCGGCCCGGGCAGCGGCCAGCTGACCAAGATGGTCAACCAGATCTGCATCGCCGGCCTGGTCCAGGCACTCTCCGAGGGGATCAACTTCGCGGCCAAGGCCGGGCTCGACGTCGAAAAAGTGCTGGACGTGATCAGCAAGGGCGCCGCGCAGTCGTGGCAGATGGAAAATCGCGGCAAGACGATGATCGCCGACAAATTCGATTTCGGGTTCGCCGTCGACTGGATGCGCAAGGACTTGGGCATCTGCGTCGCCGAGGCCCGGGCCAACGGCGCGGTGCTGCCGGTGACGGCGCTGGTCGACCAGTTCTACGCGCGGTTGCAGGCACGAGGCGGCGGACGGTGGGATACGTCGAGCCTTATCCGGCTGCTGCACGACAGCCAGGGAGGGCGGTAGCGTCCGGCGCAGCTCAATCGGTCGCCGCCGCCGGCGCCGGCAGTGCGTCGCCCTCGACAATTGAAATCTCGTAGGTGATCTCGGCGGTCTTCGCGAGCATCAGCGTCGCCGAGCAGTACTTCTCCTTCGACAGCTTGACCGCGCGCTCGACCTGGCGCGGGTCGAGGCCGCGGCCGGCGACGTGGTATTTCAGGTGAATCCGGGTGAAGACCTTCGGCTCCACGGCGGCGCGCGCCGCTTCCGCTTCGACGACGCAATCGGCGATCGGCTGCCGGGCTTTCTTCAGGATCAGCACCACGTCGAACGCGGTGCAGGCCACCGTGCCCGTGAGGACCAGCTCCATCGGCCGCGCGCCGAGGTTGCGGCCCCCGTGCTCCGGTGCCCCGTCGATCACCAGCGCGTGACCACTGCCGGTTTCGCCCACGAAGCTGGTGCCTTCGACCCACTTCACCCGTGCCTTCATCGCCGGCCTCCTGTTGCGACATTGCGAATCCCCGCGACCCGCGCGTTCAAGCGCGCGCCTGCCGGCGCACGGCGCGATCCTCGCGACGCCGTCGCCCGGCCGCCGGGCGGCGCCTGCGCCCCGACGGCGGGCCCGGCCCGGACTTGATTTGTGCGTCGCACCATGCCAATATCATGGCACGTCCGCGATCCTGGAGCCCTCCTTCTCCTGCCGCGGGCCATTCCTCCATCCTCCTCCTATGGCGGGATACTCCAGCGCGATCCCAGTGGTCGCGCTTTTTTTTGGCCCGGCGACGCCCGCGCGAAAGCCACCCGCGGTTTGACAGTCGACCCGCTAACGTATTATTATCCAAGACTTTGCTGACTTGACCCCCTCGGATAGCCTCAATGAAAACCTTTTCCGCCAAACCGCAGGATATCCAGCGGGATTGGTTCGTGGTCGATGGCACGGACAAGGTGCTGGGACGCCTCGCCAGCCAGATCGCGCTGCGCCTGCGCGGCAAGCACAAGCCGATCTACACGCCGCACATGGATACGGGCGATTTCATCATCGTCACCCATGTCGAAGCCATCCGCGTGACCGGCAATAAGGCCGAAGACAAGCTCTACCACCGCCACAGCGGTTACCCCGGCGGGATTACGACAACCAATTTCGCCAAGATGCAGGAGCGCTTTCCCGGCCGCGCGCTGGAGAAGGCGGTCAAGGGGATGCTGCCCAAGGGTCCGCTTGGCTACAAGATGCTGAAAAAGCTGAAGTGCTACGCCGGCGACGCCCATCCGCATTCCGCGCAACAACCGAAACCTCTCGACATCTGACCTCCCATGATCGGTAACTATTACTACGGCACGGGCCGCCGCAAGAGCTCGGTGGCACGCGTGTTCATCAAGAAAGGCACCGGCAACATCGTCGTCAACGACCGGCCGGTCGACGTGTTCTTCGCCCGCGAGACGGGCCGCATGGTCGTGCGCCAGCCGTTGAAGCTCACCAACCACGACACGACGTTCGACATCATGGTCAACGTCGCCGGCGGCGGCGAGTCCGGCCAGGCCGGGGCCGTGCGCCACGGCATCACCCGCGCGCTGATCGATTACGATGCCGCGCTCAAGCCGACGCTGTCGAAGGCCGGGCTCGTGACCCGCGATGCGCGGGAAGTCGAGCGCAAGAAGGTCGGCTTCCACAAGGCCCGCCGCCGCAAGCAGTTCTCCAAGCGCTGACCGGACGACCTCCGTTTCGAGCCGCAAGGGCCGCCGCCGAGGCGGCCTTTGTGCTTGTGGATGCCGCCCGTGCGGGCTTGGCGACCGTCGGGCGCCGCGCGGCCGGCAGGCGCCCGCGGGCCCGATGCTAGAATCAATGCCCAGCGAAAAGGCGGGTTTCTCGCATGCGAGGCAAGCCATGATCACCATCGGCATCGTCGGCGGCACCGGTTACACCGGAGTCGAGCTGCTGCGCCTGCTCGCCGCACACCCGCAAGCCAGCGTCCGGACGATCACGTCGCGCAAGGACGCGGGCACGCGCGTCGCCGACCTGTTTCCCAGCCTGCGCGGCCGCTACGACCTCGCGTTTGCCGACCCCGCCGAGGCTGGCCTCGCGGGGTGCGACGTCGTGTTCTTCGCGACGCCGCACGGCGTCGCGATGGCCGAAGCCCGTGCCCTCACGGGGCAAGGCGTCAAGATCATCGATCTCGCCGCCGATTTCCGCCTCAAGGACGCGGCGGTGTTCGAGCAATGGTACGGGATGCCGCACACGTGCCCTGACCTCCTCGCCGAATCGGTCTACGGACTGCCGGAGATGAATCGTGAGGCGATCCGCGGCGCGCGCATTGTCGGCAACCCCGGGTGTTACCCAACCGCCGTCCAGCTCGGGTTCCTGCCCCTGCTCGAAGCGGGGGTCGTCGATACCGAGCACCTGATCGCCGACTGCAAGTCCGGCGTGTCCGGAGCGGGCCGCAAAGCCGAGGTCGGGCTCCTGTTCGCCGAGGCCAGCGACAACTTCAAGGCCTACGGCGTCAAGGGCCACCGCCACCATCCGGAAATCGTCCAGGGCTTGCAGGGCGCCAGCAAGGCGCCGGTCAAGCTCGTCTTCACGCCGCATTTGACGCCGATGATTCGCGGCATTCACGCGACGCTGTACGCGCGGCTGACGGACCCTGGGATCGACCTGCAGGCGCTCTACGAAAAGCGCTACGCCGGCGAGCCGTTCGTCGACGTGATGCCGCCGGGAAGCGCCCCCGACACGCGCTCGGTGCGCGCCGGCAACGTCTGCCGGATCGCCGTGCACCGGCCGCAGGGCGGTGATATGGCGCTGATCCTCGCGGTGGAGGACAACCTGGTCAAAGGCGCCGCCGGGCAGGCGATCCAGAACATGAACCTGATGTGCGGCCTGCCCGAGACCACCGGACTCACCGCGCTGCCCGTCCTGCCGTAGGAGTGTCCGGGTGCCGATGCCCGTCTGGTGGCGCCGGATGCGTCTGCATTTCGGCATCAGCGCGCCGCGGATGGCGGTGCGCACCCACCTGTCGTGGCCCTGGCGCGCGGGGCTGGTGGCGACGCTTGTCGCCGTCGTCGGGGGCATGTGGTGGTGGGGCTTCGATTTCGGCCAGATCCTGGGCGGGATGAACCGCCGGGAAACGGAGGCCCGGATCGCCAGCCTCGAGACGGAGGCCGCGCAGCTGCGCGCCGAAGCCGCCCAGCTGCGGGCCAAGACCTCCCGCCTCGAAAGCGAGCTCGCGATGCGCGACGGTGCGCAGACGGCGCTGTCGAAGCAGGCGGCCGAGCTGCAGAACGAGAACTCGGAGCTCAAGGAGGATCTCGTCTTCCTGCAAAAACTGGTCGCCGATTCGAACAAGCAGGTCGGCCTCTCGATCCAGCGCTTCGCCGTCGAGCGCGTGCGCGACGACTTGTTCCGCTACACCATGCTGGTGGTGCGCGGCGGAAATCCGACCGCGGAGTTCGACGGCAATCTCGCGCTGCAGGTCACGGTGCAGCCCGCCGCCGCCGGCGGCGGGCTCGCCCGTCCGATCGTCCTGTCGCTGCCGGACGAGCAGCCCGACCTGGCGGCGCCGCTGAAGCTCAATTTCAAGTACTATCAGCGGGTTGAGGGCGCCTTTCGCGTTTCGCCCGGCGCCCAGGTGCGATCCGTGACTGCGCGCGCATTCGAAGAGGGCCAGGCCAACCCGCGAGCCACCCGGAGTTTGAATTTCCCCTGAGGAGCCTCCATGTGGCAACGTAAGAAGCACTCGCCGCTGAAGCGCATCGACAGCCTGATCGGCGCGAGCACCGTGGTTCACGGCGACGTCACGTTCACCGGTGGCTTGCGCATCGATGGCCAGTTGCAGGGGAACGTGATCGCGGCGGCCGGCGAGCCGGGAACGCTGGTCGTCAGCGAGCAGGCGCGCGTCGACGGCGAAATCCGGGTTTCGCACCTCGTGATCAACGGCACGATCAATGGGCCGATCACCGTCGAGGGCCATCTCGACCTGCAGGCCAAGGCGCGGGTCGTCGGCGACGTTTCCTACCGGACGCTGGCGATGCATGTCGGCGCCGTCATCCAGGGACGCCTGATTCACAACGACAACGAACCCGGCAGCGCGGCAGTGGTCGAATTGAAACGGCAGGGCGGCGGCTGACCCGCTCCGCCTCCACCGAACGAGCGGACTTCCCTCACGCGAGTAGGGTTGCCGAATACAGGCGAAACAACCGATAATTGGATACCGTACGTCAGGAGCAACCATGAACGATATGACCGAGATGCCCGCCCCGTTGCTCTTCACCGACAGCGCCGTGGAGAAAGTGAAGTCGCTGATCGAAGAGGAAGGCAATCCCGAGCTCAAGCTGCGCGTGTTCGTCACGGGCGGCGGGTGCTCCGGCTTCCAGTACGGGTTCACGTTCGACGAGGTCGCCAACGACGACGACACGTCGCTCGTCAAAGGCGGCGTGACGCTGCTGATCGACCCGATGAGCTACCAGTACCTCGTCGGCGCCGAGATCGACTACCAGGAAGGCCTGGAAGGCGCGCAGTTCGTGATCAAGAATCCGAACGCGACCACCACCTGCGGCTGCGGGTCGTCGTTTTCCGCCTGACGCCACCCTCAATCGACCGACAACGGGGCCCTCGCGGCCCCGTTTGTTTTCCCGACCGTGGCGACGCGTCCGCCCTGATTTCCCGCCCTGGGGCGGTCCGCGCAACAAACGAAACAAGACAGGGCCGGCGGCGAAGTTGCCCGAACACACTCGGCCGCTAGACTGCATTGCAAATCCTTCAGCGAGGTTGCAATGCACCAGCGCAACGAGACACCCCACGCGATCGCGCGCGGACCCGCCGGCGACGCGTGCGTCGTCATCGGGTTCTCCGACATCGTCACCGTATCGATCACGACGCCGTGCCGTGCGCACGATGTCGGGTTCAGCCTTCAGCAGGGCGATGGCGTGCGCATCGTCACCGTCACATCGGGCAGCGGCCCCCGGCCCGCCTCGCGCACCGACCCGCCGGCCACCCTCGCCGCCAATGCCCGGCGCAGTTTCGCGCGCACAGGCGAGGAAAGCGCCCTGCAGGCATCGACATGAACTCAACTCCACGCGTCACTTCCATCGTCGACGCTCCGGCAAGGCGACCGACGGGGGACCGCCCCGGCTATTTCGTCGCCGGCGCCGGCGAGCCGGTCGTCATGCTGCATTCGTCACTCGGCTCGAAATCGCAGTGGACCGCCCTCGCCACCCGGCTGGCCGCGCGTTTTCGCGTGATCGCGCTCGACCTTTGCGGCTATGGCGACAACCCGGCGCCTTCCGCGGCGGCGGCGTTCACGCTGGACGATGAAGTGCGGCTGGTCACGGAGCGCCTCGACCGTCTCGTCGCATCCCGGGTCCGCGTCCACGTTGTCGGGCACTCGTATGGCGGTCTGGTCGCGTTGCGACTCGCGCAGTCCCGGGGCGACCGCGTCGCGAGCTTGTCACTGTATGAGCCGGTGGCATTTCGTCTGCTGGAGGACGATGACCCCGCCCTCGAGGGCGTCACGCGGCTCAAGGATCGGGTCACCCGCCTCGTCGCGGCGGGCCATCGCGGCGACGCCGCGCAGGCATTCGTCGACTACTGGAGCGGCGATGGCAGCTACGCGCGCCTGCCGCTGCCGGTACGGACAAGCATCGAGCGCCGAATCGGCAAAGTGCCGCTCGACTTCCATGCCGCATGGCGCTGGCCGCTGCGCCCCGCAGACCTCCGCGCCATCGCCGTGCCCACGATGCTGCTCGCCGGCACCCGCAGCCCCCCGGTCGCGCAACGCATCGTCACGGTGCTGGCCTGGGCGCTGCCCAATCGCCGCACCTGGTGGTTCGACGCCGGCCACATGGCGCCGGTTGACGACGCCAATCGCATCAACGACCGGATCGAGGCATTCGTGACGGCGTGCGCGGCGCGCGACGGCGCTGCCTCGGCACCGCGTGCGGCCGTCGCGCCCGCAACCTTGGCTTCAGCCGCGATCTGAGGGACGCCGCTGCCGAACGCAACGCGCGCGCGTGGGCTCTGCTTCGCCCGTCACTTCCGCCGCGACCGACGTTATCTCGCTGCGGTCGAAGCCAAGATCGTGCAGCGTGCGGTCATCGAGCTCGCGAAGCGCGTCGTAGACCATTCTCGCGTCGCGACGTTGCCGGTAATGCGTGAGCACTCGGCGCGCGATTGCGCCGGCGACCCGGATCGCGGCGACGATGATCCCGCCGAGGCCGACCGAGCGACGGGCGCGCGCGAATCGAGGCAGCTGGCGATGGGTCGACCACGCGGCATCGAAGCCGATTGAATTGCGCATGGGTTGTCCTTTGAGTGGCGAATCGTCGGTCGCGGAACTGTTTGCGTCGAAAGCGCCGTCACGCCCGGCGCAACATTTCCCGAGCGCCCACGGCGACCGCGGGCGCCGACGCGTTGGGCGCTGACGCCGGCGCCAGCACAACGTAGGTGACGGCCGCGGCAGCATTGGGCGAGGTCAGAAGATGGACAACCCCGGTGACGGCCAAATACATGGCAACGTAGGCGCCAAGAAAAATCGCCGCTGCCTGGATCAGCGATCCGATGCCGTCGGCACCCGCGGCACGACCTGAATCTCTTGTCACCACGCTTGCCTCCTTGTTTACCCCACGGCGGGCGCTTTGCCCGCGACCGCGCCCGATATCCTGGAGGCCGAATGCAGCTCGAGACGAGCGTCCGCATTGCCGCCGCCGGTAGCGATGTTCATGCCGAACCTCTGCGCGATGCGCATGATCGGGACGTTTCCCGACAGAAAGTACATGACGAGCCTCGACACGAAACGGCCGCGGGCGCACGTCACGGCGCGCTTGAACAGCGCACTGCCAATGCCGCCGCGACGATACGCCGGGAGGACCGAGAGCCCGAGTTCGGCGAGATCGTCGGCGAAGGCCACATGCGCCACGCCAACGAGCGCGAGCCGATCGTCGTAAGCGCCCAGCACCGCGTCCTGGTCGAAGGCGATGCGGTCGACGTAGGCGGCGATGGCTGCTCGCCCGAACGGCGAACCGAAGCGCAGGTAGCGGTCCGTCATCGGCAACGCCAGAAAATGCGCGACCAGCGCGCCACGAACACGTTCAGTCAGACGTTGTATAGCGACGGTCATCACCGAGGCTCCTGTTCGTTGGCAGCGGAATGGGGGGCAACAGGCGATTCGCGCTGCGTCCGGTTTGCCTGGAAATGGCGCGCGAGACGAACGTGCCCGCTGCATCGGCACCGCCGGCCGCCGCTCGCTCTCCGGAGTCGAGCACGGTCCGGCCACGGCGCCAGCTCGCCAGCGCCAGCACGCCTCCGGAAATAGCCAGCGCCAGCGCCGACAGCGCGCCCGCGTTCCCGGCGGACAGTCGAATCAGTCCGGCAGCGAGTGCGGACGCACCGATGAATCCGATGTGCAGCCACAGGCTGCATGACACGAGCGAGCGTTCGGCGCCCTTTTGCAATTCAGTCATCGGTTGAAGACTCACATTCGGTAACGATCGGATAGGGCCCGCGCCGCGCGGTGCACATCGACTCGGGTAGGTGCAATGTATCGGGCAGGTGCGGCAGGAGAACTTCACTCCGAGCGCCCTTTTGTTTCATTTGTTTCACCCGGCCCGACAGGTGTCCAATCGATCGGGAATCGATTTATCCTTGGCGCTCGACCGTCCCGATGACAGGATTGCGAGCCCGTTCCCTTGACCTCCCCATCACGACGCGATAGTTGTACGATTCTCGATTCCGCCCACCGCGGGTTCGATCGTTCGCCCGCCGGCGAGGCGCAATGGAGGGGGACAGCGCCTGTGAGCCCGAGAGCCACACTCTTGATCGTCGACGACGAGCCGGACGTCCGCGAGGTATTGGAGGAGTACTTCGTTGGCCACGGCTACGCGGTGATGGGCGCCGAGAGCGCCAGCGCCGCGAAGGCGATTGCCGCTCAGCATTCCATCGACCTCGCGCTCGTGGACATCAACATGCCGGGCGAGGACGGCCTCAGTCTTGCGCGGCACCTGCGTGAGCGCTACGCGTCGATCGCGATCGTCATGCTGACGTCCGCCGCCACGGTCGTGGACCGGATCGTGGGCCTCGAGATGGGCGCCGACGACTACGTCCCCAAGCCGTTCGACCCGCGTGAGCTGGTGGCCCGCGTCAAGAGCGTGCTGCGGCGCACCTCGGCCGCGGGCCGTGCCGACCTTGGCGCTGCCAGGGTGCGCATCGGACGCTGCGTGCTCGACGTCGCCGCGCACCGGCTCACGGACGAGAATGGGGGAGAGGTGGCGATGTCGCCGCTGGAGTTCGATCTGCTGAAGGCGCTTGCGGAACATCCCAACCGGGCGCTCTCCCGTGAACGCATCCTGAATCTCAGCCAGCAACGGGATTGGGACCCATTCGACCGCAGCGTGGACCTGCGCATCATGCGGTTGCGCAAGAAGATCGAGCCCGATCCCGAGCATCCGCGGTTCATCAGGACCATCCGCAACGAGGGCTACATCTTCGTGCCGGACGGAGGGTGAGAATCCCAATGAGCCCATACCTGCGCACGCGAAGGCATCTGTGCGTTCTTGCCTGCGTCGCGCTGTTGCTGACGCTCTCGGGCTGCATGCGCGAACCGGAAACCGCCTTGCGCATCGGTACCAATGTCTGGATCGGGAGCGAGCCGCTTTACCTGGCGCGGGAGCTGGGTCGCCTGGACCCTGCGGCGGTGCAGCTGGTGGAGTATCCCTCGGCGAGCGAAGTTCTTCGTGCTTTTCGCAATCAGGCCATCGACGGCATGGTCATCAGCCTGGACGAGTTGTTCGGGCTCGCCGTGGACGGGTTTCAACCGCGGATCATCCTGGTGGTCGACGTGTCCCACGGGGCCGACGTGGTCATAGGCCGGCGCTGGCATGCGGACGATGCAGGACCTCAAAGGCAAATCGGTCGCCGTGGAAAGCAGCGCCCTGGGCGCCTTCGTGCTGAGCCGGGCGCTGGCACTCAATGGCATGCAGGCGAGCGATGTCAACGTCGTCCACCTGGAGTCGAACGAGCAACCGAGCGCATTCGAGAAGGGCCAGGTGGATGGCGCCGTCACGTTTGACCCGTATCGCGCCCAGTTCCTGCAAGCCGGTGCCACGACTCTGTTCGACAGCACCCAGATTCCCGGCGAGATCGTCGATCTGCTGGCGGTGCGCGCCAGCGTCTTCGAAAAGCAGCCCAAGGCCATCCAGGCGCTGCTTGCCGGCTGGTTCGGCGCGATCGACTACATGGAGCGCGAGCCCAAGGACGCGGCGCGACGCATGGGCATTCGCCAACAGACGACGCGGAGAGCAGTTCCTGGCGGCGCTGCAGGGTCTGCATATTCCGTCCCGCGAAGAGAATCTCCGGATGCTCGGCGGGCCGACACCGGAGCTGGCGGTGACCGGACGTCGACTCATGGCGTTGATGGTGGACGCGAAGTTGCTGCGCACCGGGCTGAAGATCGAAGGCGTGCTTGCGCCAGGACCGCTGGCGGACCTGCCGAGATGAGCGCCGCCGGGCCGCCCCAAGGCGCGTGCTGCTCTCGGGCGGCAGCTGCAGCCGCGCGCAGCCGCAAGCGTGGGGGCGCCAATGACCATGCGCGTTCCGGCGTCGCTCAAGCTCACGGTCCCGCTCATCCTGCTGGCTTTGCCGCGACGCTCAGCACGGTGAACCTCCTCTATCACGTGCCCCAGGCGGAGCGCGCGGCCGAGGAAGACAGCCGCAAGCGGTTGGCCCAGGAGATGTCTCGCCTGCAAAGCACGCTGGAGTATCTGTTGCTCAAGGGCGATATGGCGGCGGCGCAACACGAGATCGCGGTGCTGGCGCACAACCACGATGTCACGCTCGCCGCGCTGACGGATGACCAGAACACCGTCATCGCCGCGACGCGGCGCGCCTGGCTGGGGCGGCAGATAGCGGACGTGTTGCCGCATTTCGATCCCGATCAATCAGGCTGGGCCATTCGCGAACGTCGCGCGGGAATGACCATCGAATCGAACGGCAACGAATTGCTCGGTCACGCCGGCATCCTGATGGGCAGTGCGCGCGAGGAACTGCGTCCCTCGCGAACCGGCAGCGTGTTTCTCGCCTACGACCTCAAGCGCTACAAGGCGGAGGCGCGCGCGCAGGTTCTTCAGCAATCGCTCTACTGGGCCGGCTGGGTGACGGCGCTGGCGCTGGCCATGTGGCTGGTGTTCCATTTCCTCCTTACCCGGCGCACCGCGCGACTGGTGCTCTCGGCCGACCAGTTCGCGGCGGGCAATCTCGCCGCCCGCAGCGGCCTCAAGGGGAGAGATGAGCTCGGTCGGCTGAGCCGTGCCTTCGATGCGATGGCGCTCGCCATTTCCACCGACATCACCGAGCGCAAGCGCTCCGACGAGGCACTGCGGGTGTCGGAGGCAAGCTACCGCGCGATCTTCGACGCCGCCGAGGATGCCATTTTCGTCATCGACATCGAAACCGCCGGCATCGTGGATGCCAATCCCAGAGCCTGTGCCGCGTTTGGCTACAGTCGCGAGGAGTTCCGACATATCGATCTCGGTACGCTCGGTTCCGGTGTGCACCCTCACAACCAGCAAGGCGCGATGGAGCTGTTCGCCCGTGCGGTGGCGGGGGAGCAGCTGCGCGTCGAATGGCATAGCAGGAACAAAGCGGGCGGCCTGCGGTGGCAGGAGGTGTTCGGCAAGCGCGTAACCATCGGCGGACAGGACCGGATACTGGCGCTCGCGCGCGACATTACCGACCGCAAGATGGCCGAGGAGGCGTTGTGCGCGAGCGAGGAGCAGTATCGTTCCATGTTCAATGCGTCGATCGACGGATTGGCGTTGTGGAACGCCGCGGGCGAGATCGTGGATACCAATCCGGCCCTGTGGCGGATGTACGGCTATAGCCCACGACGAGTCCTCCGCATTGCCGCCCGGCAGCTGGACGGGCCCTTCGTACCATCCCGAGTTTCTGCGATCGGTCGCCGCCGGCGAATCGCTGCACCTCGAACTGACGGAGCTCCGCAGGGATGGCTCCGCCCTGGAGCTCGAGGTGCACGGAGTCCCGATGCAGTATCAAGGCAAGCCCCATGTGCTGACCATCGCCCGGGACATCACCGAAAAGAGGCGCTCCGCGGCAGAGTTGGCGCGACAGCGCGAAACGCTGTACCAACGCGAAAAACTCGCGGCGCTCGGTTCGCTGCTGGCCGGTGTCGCCCACGAGCTCAACAATCCGCTTTCCGTCGTCGTGGCGCGGGCGGTATTGCTCGAGGAACGTGGTGACTCGGCGACCCAGGCCGCGGCGCTGAAGATTCGCACCGCCGCCGAGCGCTGCGCGCGCATCGTGCGGACGTTCCTGGCCATGGCGCGACAGCAGAAGCCCGAACGGGGCCCGGTGGCGATGAACGAGGTGGTGTCGGCAGCGCTCGACATCGCGAGCTATGCCATACGCCGGAGCAACATCGACGTGGAGCTCGACCTTTCCAGGAATATCCCGCTCATCCTCGCCGACGCCGACCAGCTCCATCAAGTGTTGCTGAACCTGATCATCAATGCGCAACAATCCCTGCAGGACCAGCCCGCACCGCGCCGGATACGCGTGACGAGCTGCTTCGACTCCCTCGCGGACGTGGTCTGCATCACGGTGGCCGACAACGGGCCTGGCATTCCGGCGCACCTTCGCGCGCGGGTATTCGAGCCCTATTTCACCACCAAGCCCATAGGAATCGGCTTGGGGGTTGGATTGGCGGTAAGTCTTGGCATCGTCGAAGCCCATGGCGGCACGCTCACGGTCGCTTCGCCGATCGAGGGCGGCGCCGTGTTCACCATTGCGCTGCCGATCGGCGCCGTCGGGGCGGTCGGCCCCGACGCCGGCCCGCCTGCCGAAGGCGGACGCAGGTCAGCGCACGATCCTCGTGGTCGATGACGAGGCCGAAATTCGCGACGCACTGGCCGAGATCCTGGCCGGCGCGCGGCATCGCGTGGTAACCGCCAGCTCCGGGCGCGAAGCATTGGAGCGGATGGCAGCGGAACACTACGATGCGATCCTCACGGATATCCGCATGCCCGATATCGACGGGCGCGCCCTCTATCACGAGATCGAACGGCGCTGGCCCGGGCAGGCCGGGCGTGTCATCTTCGTGACCGGGGACACGCTCGCCTCGGCATTGCGCGAGTTTGTTTCCGAGAGCGGCCAACCCGTGATCGAGAAACCCTTCCTGCCCAGCGAAGTTCGTCGCGTGGTCGCCGAGCTGGCGATGGACGGCGAGGCAGCGCCTCCCGATTGAGCGCCCTCTGCGCGGCACTGTGCATCGCCACGCGGCTGCGGGATCGACGGCACGCATGAAACAAACGAAACAAAAATGGCCTCCCGGCGAATTTACGCTGCCACACTCGCCCGATAGAGTGCGTTGATCGTCGTCGCCTCACGCGCGGCGTCGTCGGCCAGAGCGCCGGCGCAGGTCCGGGCGACGCCGTTCGCTGATGTGCAAACCCGCGCATCCGGGCAAACCGCTAGAGGATTGGCACATGAACAGCTACGAACCTTCGACACCTCGCGCCACGTTGGGATTGATCGCGATCGCGATGGCCGCGATCACCGTGGGCGCGTTGGTAGTGCTGCCGGCGGAGCTCGAGTCCACGACGGCCGCCCCCCACCTTCTCGCGGCAGCGGGGGACGGCCATGAACGGCCGGTCGACGTCGCCATGAGTCCGGCGCGCATCGACCTGCCGACCGAGATCGGCCATGAAGGACACGACCAGCCTGGTCGAGCGTCTCTTGGGGTGCGAGCGTTCCGCGGGAAACTCCCCAAGTCGCGTTCGCGCAGCCAAACCCATGCCTGACCGGCACGATCGGCCCTTCACTATTGAGGCTCGCGCGATTGAACCCCGGCGAGATCGTCATGCTCGAACTGAGACCTAGCTGCGAACACTGCAACAAACCGCTGCCCCCCGCTTCACTCGACGCGCGCATCTGCAGCTACGAGTGCACGTTCTGCGCAACCTGTGTGGACAGCGTCCTCGGCAACGTTTGCCCCAATTGCGGGGGCGGCTTTGTTTCCCGACCGGTCAGGCCGGCGAAGAACTGGAACGGCGACAACTATCTGGGTAAGGATCCCGCGAGCACCCGGATCAAGCACCGGCCGGTGGATCCGGCCGCTCATGCACGGTTCGCGGCTGCCATCAGGGCCATTCCGCCTCACGAGCGGTAAAGCTCCGTTCCTGGCGGACGTCGTCCGCCACGACTGCCGCCGGCCGACGCTCACCGTGGATAGATCGCACCGAGGACGCGCGGGCCCCGCGCCCCGGTCACCGCCGGAAGGTTCCCCGGGCGGCCCGAGAGCGCCTGCCGCGCGAGCCACGCGAATGCGAGCGCTTCCACGTGCTCGACGGCGACGCCGTACGCCGCCGTCGTGGCGAGGGTGCGCGGCGCGAGTGCGCTCCCGAGCGCCGTCAGCAGCGCGCCGTTCTTCGCCCCGCCGCCGCAGACCAGGATCTCCGCGGTCGCGGAAGCGCCCGCCGCGGCCACCGCCTCCGCGATGGTGCGCGCGGTGAGTGCGAGGAGCGTCGCCTGGACGTCGGCGGCAGCCGGCGCCGGCGCTCCCCGCGCCACATGCCGGGCGACCTTGGTCGCGAGCCAGTCGGCATTGAAGCGATCGCGTCCCGTACTTTTCGGCGGCGCCGCCGCGAAATACGGCTCGGCAAGCAGTTCCGCGAGCAGCGCCTCGTCGATCCGGCCCGACCGCGCCCAGCCGCCATCGCGATCGTAGTCTTCCCCGCGATGGCGCGCGCACCACAGGTCCATCAGCACATTGCCGGGCCCGGTGTCGAAGCCGCGCACGGCGGCGATGTCGCGGCCGGCCGGCAGCAGCGTGAGATTGGCGATGCCCCCGATGTTGACGACGACCCGGTCGGCGTCGTCACGCGCGAACAGCGCCGCATGAAACGCGGGAACGAGCGGCGCGCCCTGCCCGCCGGCGGCCACATCGCGCGCGCGAAAGTCGGCGACGACCGTTATCCCGACGCGTTCGGCGACCCGCGCGGCATTGTTGAGCTGCAGCGTCCAGCCTTCGTCGGGGCAATGGCGAACGGTCTGTCCGTGCACACCGGCGGCGAGAACATCGCCGGCATCGACGCCGGCCGCGGCGAGCACCGCGGCGATGGCGTCGGCATACGCGTCGGCCAGTGCGTTCGCGGCGCGGGCCGCGCGGCCGAGCTCGTCCGGCCCCGCCGCCTGCAGCACGAGCAATTCGGCG
Organism: uncultured beta proteobacterium; assembly: GCA_963810845.1. Classification (GTDB taxonomy): domain Bacteria; phylum Pseudomonadota; class Gammaproteobacteria; order Burkholderiales; family Casimicrobiaceae; genus CAIWHR01. The sequence goes on from CAWEOX010000003.1 coordinate 65,522, forward strand.
CGTAGCGCTTCGGGGAAGGGCCGATGGGCGGCGGCCAGCACGGTGCAGGCCGCGCCGTCGAACCGAGCGAGCACCGCATCGACGCCGTCGAGGCTCGTGCCCGACATCACGCCGGCACAGCATTCACCGCGCATGGGCGGCGAACAGGGAAACGACCGTGCCGCTACTCCGCGCGGGCAAGCGGCGAACCGGCGAACGACCGCGCCAGCAGGAGTTGGGCAGCGACCGGCTTGATGCCGGCGGTAAAGGCGGACCGGTTGGCCGGTGACAAGGGTTCGCCATTCGGCAGCGCGACCGTCAGCGGATCGCGCGGCTCGTTGGCGACGCGAAGCTCGTAGTGCAGATGCGGACCGGTGGCCCAGCCGGTCTGTCCGACGTAGCCGATCACGTCACCCTGGACGACGCGCGTTCCCGGTCTCATCCCCGGCGCGATCCGCGACAGGTGCGCGTAGAGCGTCGAGAACGCGCCCCGATGCTCGACGTGGACCACATTCCCGTAACCGTTCTGCGCGCCCGCGAGGAGAACCTTGCCGCTGGCGGTGGCCCGCACCGGGGTGCCGATCGGCGCCGGATAGTCGACGCCGTTGTGCGCGCGCCAGGTCTGCAGGATCGGATGGAACCGGGCATTGGAAAAGCCCGACGCGACGCGGGAGAACTCCATCGGCGAGCGCAGGAACGCCTTGCGCAACGCGCTGCCGTCGTCGGCGAAATACGATTCCACGCCGGCGGGATCGCGCCACAGGTAGGCCCGCGAGACGTTGCCGAGATGGGTGAACTCCGCGGCGACGATGCGCCCGGCGCCGACGGCCTCGCCATCGAGATAGCGCACCTCGTAGACCACCGCGAAGCGGTCGCCGCGGCGCAGGTCGTGATAGAAGTCGATGTCGCCGCCGAACACGTCGGTGAGCTGCAGCGTGACCGCATCGGGAAGGTCGTTCGCATCGGCGGCGGCGAACAGCGACGAGGTGATCTCGCCCGACGCCATCGCCCAGCGCATCTCGACCGGTGCCGCGCTCGACGTGGCCGTGAACCCGTCGTCGTGGCGCTCGATCGACAGCAAGTCGCCGCCGCCGGCGACAAAGCGCAGGGATTCGAGTCGTCCCGCCGCGTCGATCTCGACCCGCAGCGGCTTGCCGGGCCGCAACTGGTAGAGAGGCCGCGCGGCCGGATCCGCGCGCAGGAACGCCGTCGCCTCGGGGTCGTCGACGGCAAGGCGCGCGAGCACGCTGCCGATGGTGTCGCCGCGGCGGATGCGCTCCTCGCGCCAATAACGCGCGGCCGGCGCGGCCGCCTCCGGCGCGTCGAGCGCCGCGATGACCGGGTTCGGCAATTCGCGCAGGATCGCCCGCGCGGGGACCGTCTCCCGCGTCGTGTCCGGGACCAACCCGGACGCTGCCACGCCGGACAAGCCCAGCACCGCCACGGCAAGCCACTGGCCGGCGGACCGGGCCCCAAGGGCGCTGGCCACGGTCCGGCACATGCTTTGCGTTAGAATTCGAACTTTGTACGCGGCCATCGTCAAGGGAGAAACCTGCGGTGCCGCGATTCTACCAAACCCTGCTTCCCTGTCCCCCGCCACGACGTCCCGGCCTGTCGCCGGGGCTGCCGGGACCGACGCGGGCGCAAGCAACCGACGCCTACCCACCATGCCCGTCGATGTCGCGCACCATCTCGCCGTGTTCAAGCGCGGCGCCGACGAATTGCTGGTCGAGAGCGAGCTCGTCACCAAGCTCGCCCGCGGCAAGCCGCTGCGGATCAAGGAAGGCTTCGACCCGACGCGGCCCGACCTGCACCTCGGCCACACGGTGCAGTTCAACAAGCTGCGCCAGCTGCAGGACCTCGGCCACCACATCACGTTCCTGATCGGCGACTTCACCGGCCTGATCGGCGACCCGACCGGCCGCAACGTCACCCGCCCCGCGCTGTCGCACGAGGAAATCGCGGCCAACGCCAAGACCTACACGGACCAGGTGTTCCTGATCCTCGACCGCGAGAAGACCGAGGTCGCGTTCAATTCGAAATGGCTCTCGCCGCTCGGCGCCGACGGGATGATCAAGCTGGCGGCGCGGTACACGGTGGCGCGCATGCTGGAGCGCGACGATTTCGCCAAGCGCTACCAGAGCGGCCAGCCGATCGCGATCCACGAGTTCCTGTATCCGCTGGCGCAGGGATACGACTCGGTGGCGCTGCAGACGGACGTCGAGCTGGGCGGGACCGACCAGAAATTCAACCTGCTGGTCGGCCGCGAGCTGCAACGGCACTACGGCCAGGAGCCGCAGTGCATCCTGACCTTGCCGCTGCTCGAAGGTCTCGACGGCGTCAACAAGATGTCGAAGTCGCTCGACAACTACATCGGCATCACCGAGCCCCCGAACGAAATGTTCGGCAAGCTGATGTCGATCTCCGACCTGCTCATGTGGCGCTACTACGAGCTCCTGTCGTTTCTCCCGCTTGCCGACGTCGCGGCGCTCAAGGCCGAATGCGCGGCGGGCCGCAATCCCCGCGACGCCAAAGTGATGCTGGCGCAGGAGATCGTCGCCCGCTTCCATTCGCAGGCGGCGGCGGAGCATGCGCTGGCCGAATTCGACGCCCGGTTCCGCGAAGGCGCGCTGCCGGAAACCATGCCCGAGGTGACGCTCCACACCGCCGGGGCCGGCATGCCGATCGCGCAGCTCGCGAAGCAGGCGGGAATCGTCGCCTCGACGTCGGAAGCGCTGCGCCTCATCGCCCAGCGCGGACTCAAGGTCAATGGCGACCTCGTCGCCGACAAAGGCCTCGTCATCGCCGCCGGCACGACGATCGTCGTGCAGGCGGGCAAGCGCAAGTTCGCGCGCGTCATCATCAACTGAGCCCGCGCGCCACGGCCGGGTCCCCGCTGGGTACACCCGCCTGCACGGCGTCATCTGCAGCATCGATCCCGGGAAGTACACGCGGGTCAGCGCGACGTACCGGCAGCTGCTCGCCGGCGATCGAGCCACGGGATCATCGCCGTCCACGATCGCGACGCTCGCTACGCGGAAGCGTATAACCGCGCGGCGCGGCAGGCGCGCGGCGTGGTCGCTGGCGCGCGTCCTCGTCGGCACGAAGGAGGACATCGTCCGCCAGTTTCCGCTCGCCCGCCTGGTCGCGATCACCGAGCAGCTCCGCGCGCGGAAGTAGCGTCGGGGCGAACTCTTCCCGCAGCCGACCGGTTGGCGGGCACGGCGGGCGCCGGGGCGCGGCCCCCGCGTCAGGCCATGCCGGGGTTGCCGGCGACGCCGTCCATGGCCGGCAGGTTGAGGGTGCGCGGCGCGATCGTCCGGTGCGCCCGGAGATAGCGGGCCAGCACGTCCCAGATCGGCTCGCCGCCGGCGGCTTTCGCGTCCTCCGACACCGGCGCCCAGCCCGCGACCTTGTACTTCTTCGCCGGTGCGATGGGTTTGTCGCCGAGCGTCATCCGCGTGATGCGCGAGCCCATGGCGGCGTTCGGGGCGATCGCGTAGCGCATGCCGCCGACGCGCACCATGTCGCCGCCCTGCTGATAATAGGGATCGGGGTTGAACAGGTTGTCGGCGACGTCCTCCAGTATCGTCTTGATCATCTCGCCCGTGAGCTCGCTCACCGTGACGTACGGGTAAGTGATCGCCGTCTGGTCCATCACGTGTTCGAAGGTGATCGCCTGACCGGGCAGGAGCGACGTGCCCCAGCGGAATCCCGGCGAGAACGCGATTTCGGCGTTCTTTTCCGCCATCAGCGCGTCGAGGATCAGCTGGTCGGCGGTGCCGTTGAAGTTGCCGCGGCGGTAGAGCAGCCCTTCGGTCACCGCGAGCTTTTCGCCGAGCTTGTCGCGATACGGGGCGCGTATTTTCTCGATCAGCGCCGCCATCGGCGCGTCGGCGGGCAACAGGTTGGAGAACACCGGCAGGAGCTTGTAGCGATAGTCGGCGACCTTGCCGCCGCGGACGTCGAAATCGAGCACCGCGAGGTATTTGCCGTTGCTGCCGGCGTTGGTGACGAGCGTCTGCCCGCCGGCGTTCTTGACGAGCGTGGGCGCCGGCACGCCATCGTGGGTGTGGCCCCCGAGGATGGCGTCGAGGCCGCGCACCCGGGTCGCGAGCTTGAGATCGACGTCCATGCCGTTGTGCGACAGCAGCACCACCACCTGCGCGCCTTTGCCGCGCGCCTCGTCGACGGCCTTCTGCAGCGTCTCGTCCTGGATGCCGAACGTCCATTCCGGCACGAAGTAGCGCGGGTTGGCGATCGGCGTGTACGGGAACGCCTGCCCGACGATGGCGACCGGCACCCCGCCGATCTCCTTGATCACGTACGGCGGGAACACCGCGTCGCCGAAATCCGCCGTTTTCACGTTCTGCGCGAGGAAGTCGATCCGGCCCTTGAAATCGCGGTCGACGATCTCCTTCACCCGGTCGGCGCCGAGCGTGAACTCCCAATGCCCGGTCATCACGTCGACCCCGAGGAGCTTGCCGGCGTCGACCATGTCCTGGCCCTTCGTCCAGAGCGCGGTCGCCGAACCCTGCCAGGTGTCGCCACCGTCGAGCAGCAGCGCGCCCGGCCGCGACGAACGGAGCTTGCCGACGAGCGTGGCGAGATGGGCGAAGCCGCCCACCGCGCCGTAGGTCTTCGCCGCCGCCGCGAAATCGAGATAGGTGAACGCGTGCGCGTCGCGCGTGCCCGGCGGGATCCCGAAATGCTTGAGCAGCGCATCGCCGACGAGGTGAGGCGGCCGCCCTCGCGCCTCGCCAACGCCCGAGATTGACGTTCGGTTCGCGGTAGTAGCTGGGCAGGAGCTGCGCGTGGCAGTCGGTGAAGTGCAGCAGGCTCACGTTGCCGAAGCGCGGGAGGTCGTAAGCCGACGCGCCGTCGCGCGTCTCACCGAGGACGTCGTGCGCGTCGAGCGCGATGCCGGCGGCGGCGCCGGCGGCCAGGACCTGCAGGAAATCGCGGCGGTTCATGGAAAGGCAGGAAGAAAGCGCCGGCGGAACGGGACGCGGCCCGGTCGTAGCCCGGGTTGAGCAGCGCGAAACCCGGGCTGTCGCCCAACGAGGCAACCACCCGGGTTTCGCGTTCGCTCAACGCCGGGCTACTTGTTCACGGGCGAGGCCGGGTCCAGCAGCAGCGCGACGACGTCCTTGACCTGCTGCTCGGTCAGTATCCCGTTGTGGCCGAAGCGCGGCATGTTGGTGCAGGCGTTGTAGGCGTCCGGGTTGTAGACCTTTCCGTACGCATACTTCTGCATCTCCGGCCCGTAACCGCGCTTCTTGCCGAATTGATGGAGGCTGGGCCCGATCGTGCCGTAGGAGACTTCTTTCGGGTCGAGCTGATGGCAGGCGTAGCAGTTGCCGCCCGCGGGCTGCTTCGGATCGTCGGAATACTGCATCCCCTGGCCCGACTGCGCGATCTTCTCGCCGTTCTTCCAGTCGCCCACGTACTTGCCGTCGGCGGGCCACTTGACCGTCGCGAGATTGGCCTTTTCGATCCGCTCGGCCACGTCCTTCGGCGGCGCCTTGCCCGCGTATTCGCTGCAGACTTTCTGCGTTTCGTCCTGGTCGAGGCGGTCGAGCTTCGCCTGTCCGCGCGCCTTGAACGAGCTCTTCAGCATCGCCGCCGCCTTGGCGGACGTCTCGGCGTCACTGGGCGCGGTGGCGCACCCGACCATCACCCCGGCGACGCCCAGCAGGGCGGCGCACGACCACGCCAACAGCCTCGGTTGCATGAGCGCGCCTCCGTCAGCGTTTGATGGCCGGCGCGTCGAACGCGGCGCCGTTGGCATTGCGCGCGAGATACATCGTCAGCGCGATCGACGCATCCGACGCGAATTCGAGCTCCGGGAAGCGCTGCTGGCGAAAGCAGTCGTTCAACCGCCACTGGAACGTGCGCAATTCGCCCTGCGACACGCGATACGCGGGCCAGGTCGTGTAGGCCTTCTGCGCGCCCTCGGTCTTGGTGAGGTTGGGCAGGTCCTGCAGGCGGATCCGCGTGTTGTCGGCCGCATGGCAGGTGACGCAGCCGAAATCGTGCGGCCCGCCGCGGAAATAGAACATCTTCTCGCCGAGCCGGTAGGCCTCCTGCTCCTTCGGGTTGTTCATGGCGACGTTCATCTTCACGCCCCGCGATTGCGCCGTGATGTACGCCACGAGCGCCTCGATGTCGGACTTGTTGTCCGGCCCGCCGAACGGACCTTTCTTCGCCTCGGCCTCGGTATAGCCCTGCAGCTTCACTTCGCACCAGACGAGGCGGGTTTCGAGATCCATGACCCGGTCGGCATCGGCGAAATACTTGGGCAGTTGCGCGTAGGCGCCCTTCACCGCACCGGCACCCTGCCCGAGGTCGCATTGTTCCAGCGACACGTTCTTCGGGCCGCGCGGCTTCTTCCAGAGATCCTCGCCACGGGCTTCCCAGAGCTCGGCCGGGTTGCCGTCCTGCAACGCCGCGCGGTACTTGGCGATCTCCTCCACGGCGCTGCCCTGGCCGAGCACGACCGGCGCGCAGCAAGGCAAGGATGAGCGCGGCAGAGCGCGCGCCACCTCGGTGAATTTGTCGCATGCGAACTCCTCTTGGGAAACCCCGGCACGTCTCGCGCGCACTCGGGTGGATCGCGGGCGCCTGCTGCGCCCGACGCTGGATCGGCGGTCAGGCGATGGTGGCCTCGTCGGTGCGCTTGTCGCCCTTGTTGTCGACCCAGGTGATCTGCACCTTTTCGCCCTTGGCCCCGCCCTTGAACTTGAACGCCAGGAACGGGTTCTTCGACACCGCCGGGCCCCATTGCGCCGACAACACCGTCTTGCCGTTGTAGGTCGCGTTGACGGTCTGGATATGCCACGCCGGGATCGTCTTGCCCTGCGCGTCCTTGCGCTGGCCCGTTTCCATCTCGTGGTTCATCAGCACTTTGACCTCGGTCGAATCGCCGACCTGCGTCGCCCGGATTTTCATCGGATCTGCCATGGCCTGTTCCCTCGGTGCCGGTCGCGTGCGCTCGTCGCGGGGCGGTTAGCCGCCGCAGCCGCCGAGCGTGACCTTGATTTCCTTCGATGCGACGTAATACTTGCCGTCGGCCTTCACCAGCGCATACACGTTGGACGTCTGCGCCATCTTGACGCGCGTCGAAATCGCGGGGTCGGTGCCGGGCGGAATATCGAACGACGCCGCGAGCATGCTCGGGTTCTTCTCGATCAGGATGGCGATCGATTCCGTCTTCGGAAGGGCGCTGGTGACGCCGACCGGGACGACCGCGCCGTTCTCGGCGATGTCCGGCGTCGACACGAACGCAATGTCCTTGCTCTGCGCCGCCGTGCCGCCTCCCAGCGACTTCATCGTCTCGTCCATGGTCTTGGCTTCGAACGCGGCCTTGTTCCAGGCCTGCGCCCGCGCGGCTTGCGGCACGACCCAGCCGGCCGCGGCGATCAGAGCGAGCAGCGTCGCGCCCCCGCCCGCCTTCAGTGCTTCCCTGCGTGTCGAGACCATCGGCAATCCTCCTCCGGCGAAAGGGGGATTGTAATACGCGTCCAGAGGGTCAACCAGCAACCCAAAAGGAGTACGCCAAGCGGGGACCCGGTCGGCGCACGCGAAATGGCTCGCGGAAAGGCCTGACGAAATGCCGGCGCGACCTGCCCCTCAATGGATGGTGGCGCTCGTGAGGAACCGCAACAGCGCTCCGGATTTCAGTCGATAGACGCCATCGCCCAAAGACTCGGCGCCATCGACATCCCCGCGCGTGAAGGCGATTTCGTCCTCGCCGCGCGTCGCTTCGAGCACGACGTCATCCGCGACCGTGTATTCGTCGGGAACGCGCAGATAAGCGGTCTCGAACATCACGCCGTCGATCAGGACATAATCGGCGTCGTGCATCGCATCGGTCAGATTGATCACGTTGCAACCTCCTGCCATCACCGCATCCCAAGGAAACCCCGAAGCCGGCTCGGGTTACGCAAGGAAGATGCGGGCGACCCGGTGCCGTTCAAGCCTCGTTGCCGCCGTGGCGGGAACGAGGCCATCATAATTTCCAGAAACGCCACCGAGGCAGCGCCGGTTGACGGATATTGGCGAAGGCCGCCGCGACCCTGCCTGTAGTCCCCTATCCCACATTCCCCGGCGACAGAATGGGCGCCGCGCTTAGACAGCGCCGAGTTCCGCGTTTGCTCAACCCGGCTTACGGGCGAGAACGCGGACGAAATTCGGCAGCGCCAGCGCGGCCCGGTGCATGTCGCCGTTGTAATGCTGGAGGCGGGTGATGCCGCGCTCCGCGATGCGACGATCGACGTCGGCCGCCGACACGCTGCCGGGATCGAGCGTGGCCGACGCGCAGGCCATCATCCACAAGCCACCGTAGAGCGGGATCGACGTGAGGTACGGCGTCACGCAGGGAAACGCCTCGCGCAGCCGGGCGAGGCCGTCGCGGACGCGGCCGGGGTGCGCGACCGGACTCGCGATGTGCAGGGTCATCGCGCCGCCCGGCGCAAGCCGCGCGGCGCACGCGCGGTAGAAATCCGCGGTGTACAGCGGCGTCGACGGGCCGCCGGGATCGGTGAGGTCGAGCACGATGAGATCGTAGCTCGCCGTCGATTCGCAGACGTAGGCGAAGCCCTCGCCGATCTCGAGCGTCACCCGCGGGTCGTCGAGCGCACCGTGGTGGATCTCACCCAGATACCGGCGCGCGATGTCGACCACCGCGGCGTCGATTTCGCACAGGGTCACCGCCGCCATCGACGGATGCTTGAGGAGCTCCTCCGCCGATCCGCCATCGCCGCCGCCGACGATCAGCGCGCGCCGCGGCGCCGGATGCGTGATCGCGGCGAGGTGGACGAGGTTCTCGTGATAGAAGAACTCGTCCTTCTCGGAGGTCATGAAATGTCCGTCGAGCCGGAACAGGCGGCCGAACGGCACCGTGTCGTGGACTTCCACGGCCTGATACGGCGATTGGAAGCGCTCGAACCGGCGCGCCGACCGGATGAAAAAGCCCCAGTCGTCGGTGAGGCATTCGATCATCGCCGCGGCGGCGAGGTCCGGCCCATCCGACGCGCCGTCCGACCCGTCCTCCGGCTTACGCGCCATCCTTGCCGCCGCGCTCGATCGCGTGGAATTTCGTCCGCTGCGGCTTCAACGCCTGCTCCAGCGCGCGGAACAGCCGCTGCGCCTTTTCCTTGTTGTCGTGCAGCAGGTTGCAGACGTAGACGTCGATCGTGACGAAGCGGTTCTCCGGCCATGTGTGGATCGCGAGGTGCGATTCCGCGAGCAGCACGGTGCCGGTGACCCCCTGCGGCTCGAACTGGTGGAAGCATTCGCCGACCAGCGTGAGTTGCGCATCGGCGACCGCCGCGAGGCACAGCGCACGCAGCGCATCGGCGCGCGTGAATTCCGGCGTGTGGGCGGGGCAGTCGTACCATTCCCCCAACAGATGGATTCCGTCCATGCACCGCGCCTTCCAGGACAAGGCCAAGCATTACCAAACAAAAATGCCCTGCTCCCCGTTACGCACGGGCGGAAGGGCATCGGACTTTTCTCCCGCGGCTGCCGGAAGCGAGTATCGAAATTATTGCACAATCTCCGCCCGCACGGGATAATTTTGGATTGTTCGGACCCGCTTCTTCCGCCTGCGTCGGGCACCGCGTCGCGTCCGCGGCGGCGAACGCCGCGGTCCGCCGGCGACCCCGAGCGCCGCTCTCCCCGCCACCACGACCCGCAACCTTCCACGGCCCCGCCATGACCGCTACCGCACCCGTCGCCGATTCCCTGCTCGCCAACGCCATTCGCGCGCTCGCCATGGATGCGGTCGAGGCCGCGAAGAGCGGCCATCCCGGCATGCCGATGGGCATGGCCGAAATCGCGGTCGCCTTGTGGCATCGGCATCTGCGGCACAACCCCGCGCATCCGCAATGGGCGAATCGCGACCGCTTCGTCCTGTCCAACGGCCACGGCTCGATGCTGCAGTACGCGCTGCTGCATCTCACGGGCTACGATCTCCCGCTCGGCGAATTGCGCCGCTTCCGGCAGCTGCATTCGAAGACCCCCGGACATCCGGAGTTCGGTGTCACGCCGGGTGTGGAGACCACGACCGGGCCGCTCGGTCAGGGCCTCGCCAACGCGGTCGGGATGGCGTTGAGCGAACGGCTGCTCGCGGCAGAATTCAACCGGCCGGGACACGACATCGTCGACCACCGGACCTATGCGTTCGCCGGCGACGGCTGCATGATGGAAGGCATCTCGCACGAAGCGTGCTCGCTCGCCGGCACGTGGGGCCTCGGCAAGCTGACGGTCTTCTACGACGACAACGGCATCTCGATCGACGGCGAGACGCGCGGCTGGTTCAACGACGACACGCCGCGCCGGTTCCAAGCCTATGGCTGGAACGTGATCCCCGATGTCGCCGGTAACGACGTGGAAGCGGTGGATGCGGCGCTGCGGGCGGCGCATCGGGTCACCGACCGTCCGACGCTCATCTGCTGCAAGACGGTGATCGGCATGGGCGCGCCGACCAAGGCGGGCACGGCCGAGGCGCACGGCGCGGCGCTCGGCGAAAAGGAAGTGGCCGCGACCCGCGTCGCGCTCGGCTGGAACTACCCGCCGTTCGAAATTCCGCCCGAGATCTATGCCGCGTGGAATGCGCGCGATGCCGGTGCCGCCGTCGAGCAGGAATGGGCCGAACGCTTCGCCCGCTATCGCGTCGCCCACCCCGCGCTGGCCGCCGAGTTCACCCGCCGCACGCATGGCGAGCTTCCCGCGACGTGGGCCGAGACCGCGGCGGCGTTCATTGCCGCGCAGGCCGCGAAGGGTGAAACCGTCGCCACGCGCAAGGCGTCGCAACAGGCGATCGAGGCGCTCGCCCCCGCGCTGCCCGAGCTCCTGGGCGGCTCGGCCGACCTCACGGGATCCGTGTTCACCGACTGGTCGCGCAGCAAACCGGTCACGCGCACCGAGGCCGGCAACTACATCCACTTCGGGGTGCGCGAATTCGGCATGAGCGCCATCGCCAACGGCATCGTGCTCTCCGGCGGCTACCTCCCTTACGTCGGCACGTTCCTCACCTTTTCCGATTACGCGCGGAACGCGCTGCGCCTGGCGGCGCTGATGAAAATCGGCACGATCTACGTCTACACGCACGACTCGATCGGGCTGGGCGAGGACGGCCCCACGCACCAGGCCGTCGAACACGTGGCGAGCCTGCGCCTCATTCCGCAGATGGAACTCTGGCGTCCGTGCGACACCGTCGAAACCGCGGTGGCGTGGGTCGCCGCGATCGAACGGCGGCACGGCCCGACCTGCCTCGTCTTCACCCGCCAGAATGTGCCCTTCCAGGTGCGTGACGAGTCGCAGATCGCGATGATCCGCCGCGGCGGCTACGTGCTCGCCGACTGGAACGGCGAGGGCAAGCGGGTGGCGGTCATCGCCACCGGTTCGGAAGTGGCGCTGGCGATGGGCGCCCGCGCGGCGCTCGCCGCCGAGGGCATCGCCGTGCGCGTGGTGTCGATGCCCTGCACCAGCGTCTACGATGCACAGGATGGCGAATGGCGGGACAGCGTGTTGCCGATTGGGGTGCCGCGGGTCGCGGTCGAGGCCGGGGTCACCGGCGGCTGGCGCAAGTACGTCGGCGCCGCCGATGATCCTCGCGGTGCCGTCGTCGGTCTCGATACGTTCGGCGAATCCGCGCCCGCCAGTGCGTTGTTCAAGTATTTCGGGTTCACCGTCGACGGCGTCGCCGCGGCGGTGCGGCAGGTGGTGGCGGCATGAGCATGCGCGGACGTGCCCGCTCCGCGGGCGCGCAGATTACGCAAAGGCGAAACCACGAGCCGGCGTTGCCCGCGCGCCCGACAAGCCTGCGAGACGTTACCCAGCGAGCCCGCCGGAGCCATCCCAAGGGCGAATACCGGAGTGCGCAGCACGAAGGCAGTCCCGATGAACACCGCGGCGGCCGCGGTGTCGATCCGCCGGGCGCTGCCGCGCCGACGCGCCGGCCATCGCGCAGGTGCGCATCGCCAGCCGCCGCCTCGTCGCCGCCGTCGTCAAGGCCCAGCGCGCCCACGGCGCGACCGGGTTGTTGACCTGGGTCATCGCCGGAAATCGCGGCGCGCGTACATTTTATGAAAGGCTCGGCGGCGAGGTCCTCGCCGAGCAGCCGTTCCAGTGGGACGGCATGAACCTCGTCGAGGCCGGCTACGGCTGGCGCGATCTCGACGCGCTGGCGGCCGCCTGCGCCACCGCGGCGGCGAGCCAGCATCCTCACACCCCCCAAACTCGAGACGGGAGAGCGGCATGACGATCAAGGTTGGCATCAACGGATTCGGTCGCATCGGGCGCATGGTGCTTCGCGCCGCGGCCAGGGATTTCCCCGACATCGAAGTGGTCGGCATCAACGATCTTCTGGAGCCCGACTATCTCGCCTACATGCTGCAATACGACTCCGTCCACGGCCGCTTCAAGGGCACCATCGCCGTCGACGGCCACACGCTGGTCGTCAACGGCAGGAAGATCCGCCTCACCGCCGTCAAGGATCCCGCGGAGCTCAAGTGGAGCGAGGTCGGCGCCGACATCGTGATCGAGTCGACCGGGCTCTTCCTCACCAAGGAGACGGCCGGCAAGCACATCGCGGCGGGCGCCAGGAAAGTCATCATGTCCGCCCCCTCCAAGGACGACACGCCGATGTTCGTGTTCGGCGTCAACGACAAGACCTACGCCGGCGAGGCGATCATCTCCAACGCGTCCTGCACCACCAATTGCCTCGCGCCGGTCGCCAAGGTGCTGCACGACAACTGGGGCATCAAGCGCGGGCTGATGACGACCGTGCATGCGGCGACGGCCACGCAGAAGACCGTCGACGCGCCGTCGAACAAGGATTGGCGCGGGGGCCGCGGCATCCTCGAGAACATCATTCCGTCGTCCACCGGCGCCGCCAAGGCGGTCGGGAAGGTGATTCCCGAGCTCAACAAGAAGCTCACCGGGATGGCGTTCCGCGTCCCGACATCGGATGTCTCGGTGGTCGACCTCACCGTCGAGCTCGCGAAGGAAACCACCTACGAAGCGATTTGCGCGGCGATGAAGGCCGCTGCCGACGGCCCGATGAAGGGCGTGCTGGGCTACACCGACGAGAAGGTCGTCGCCACCGATTTCCGCGGCGAGAGCCGCACGTCGGTGTTCGACGCCGATGCCGGGATGGCGCTGGACAGCACGTTCGTCAAGGTCGTCGCCTGGTACGACAACGAATGGGGCTACTCCTGCAAGGTGCTGGAAATGGTCCGCGTGATCGCGAAGTAGCCGATGGTCGCGCGGCGCTTCGGCGCCGCGGTCCCACGTGCCCATCGCCGTCGCCAATCGGGAATCACCATGCGATTCAAACGCCTCTCCGAAGTCGATGTCCGCGGCAAGCGGGTGTTCATCCGCGCCGACCTCAACGTCCCGCAGGACGACCACGGCGCCATCACCGACGACACGCGGATCCGCGCGTCGGCTCCCGCGATCCGCGACGCGCTCGCGCGTGGTGCGGCGGTGATGGTGACCTCGCATCTCGGCCGGCCGACCGAAGGACAGTGGAGCGCGGCCGATTCGCTGGCGCCGATCGCCGCCCGCCTGTCGGAGCTCGTCGGCGCGCCGGTCCCGCTCGTCAAGGACTGGGTCGACGGTGGCGCGTGGCTCACGGCGCTCGCCCCCGGGCAGGTCGTGCTGCTGGAGAACTGCCGGTTCAACAAGGGCGAGAAGAAGAACGACGACGCCCTCGCGCAGAAAATGGCGAAGCTGTGCGACGTCTACTGCAACGACGCCTTCGGCACCGCGCATCGCGCCGAGGCGACGACGCACGGCCTCGCGAAATACGCGCCGGTCGCCTGCGCGGGTCCGCTGATGGCGGCCGAGCTCGACGCGCTCGGCAAGGCGCTCGCGCACCCGGCGCGGCCGCTCGTCGCCATCGTCGCCGGCGCGAAGGTCTCGACCAAGCTGACCGTGCTGAAAGCGCTGGCCGCGAAAGTCGACGTGCTGATCGTCGGCGGCGGCATCGCCAATACCTTCATCCTCGCGGTGCACGGGCACGTCGGCAAATCGCTCGTCGAAGCCGATCTCGTCCCCGAGGCGCAAGCGATCCTCGAAGCGTTTCCCGGCAAGGTTCCGATCCCCGTGGACGCCGTCTGCGCGAAGGAATTCTCCGCTTCCGCGAAGCCGGAACTGAAGGCGATCGAGAACCTCCGGCCCGACGACATGATCCTCGACATCGGCCCGTCGACGGTGGCGGTGCTGAAGACGATCATCGCCAAGGCCGGCACGATCGTGTGGAACGGGCCCGTGGGCGTCTTCGAGTTCGACGCGTTCGCGGGGGGGACCAAAGCGCTGGCCGAGGCCGTGGCGGCGTCGCCCGCTTTCTCCATCGCCGGCGGCGGCGATACGATCGCGGCCATCAACAAGTTCGGCGTCGCCGACCGCATCTCCTACATCTCGACCGCGGGCGGCGCGTTCCTCGAATTCCTGGAAGGGAAGACGCTGCCGGCCGTGGCGGTGCTCGAGACGCGCGCCGCCGCCTGACGCCCGCGCGAGCCCGTCGTAGCGACGCGACGTGGGCCGGCCAGCCGGGTTTCGCGCGCTCAACCCGGCTACGCGAGCGCGCGCCGGAATTCCCGTACCATTCCTGGCTTCGCGACCGCCGCCCGAGGAAATCCGCTTGCCACGCAACACCAAGATCGTCGCGACGCTCGGCCCTGCCTGCAGCGATCCCGAGGTGCTGATCCGCCTGCTCAAGGCGGGCGTCGATGTCGTGCGCCTCAACTTTTCCCATGGCCGCGCGGCCGACCACATCGAGCGCGCGCGAATGGTGCGCGAGCTTTCCGGCAAGCTGAAGCGCGAGGTCGCGATCATGGCCGACCTGCAGGGCCCGAAGATCCGCATCGGCAAGTTCGCCGACGGCAAGGTCGTGCTGCAGACCGGACAACGCTTCGTGCTCGACGCCGATTGCGAGCTGGGTGACGCGACGTGCGTCGGCCTCGATTACAAGGAACTGGTCGACGACGTCGTCCCCGGCGCCGTGCTGCTGCTCGACGACGGGCTGATCAAGCTCACGGTCGAGCGCGTGAGCGGGCGGCGCATCGTCACTCATGTCGTGCAAGGCGGGGCGCTGTCGAACAACAAGGGCATCAACCGGCAGGGCGGCGGACTGTCGGCGCCGGCGCTGTCCACCAAGGACATCGAGGATCTCAAGACGGCGGTCGCGTTCCAGGCCGATTACATCGCCGTGTCGTTTCCGAAAAGCAAGGAAGACATGTACATGGCGCGCGAGATGCTGCGCGCCGCCGGCGGCCATGCGCTGCTGATCGCCAAGATCGAGCGCGCCGAGGCGATTCCGGCCTTGTCGGAGATCATCGACGCCTCCGACGGCATCATGGTCGCGCGGGGCGACCTCGCGGTCGAGGTCGGCAACGCGACGGTGCCGGGGCTGCAGAAGCGGATGCTGCGGATGGCCCGCGAGCGCAACCGGCTCACCATCACCGCGACGCAGATGATGGAATCGATGATCCAGAACCCGGTGCCCACGCGGGCCGAGGTGTCGGACGTCGCCAACGCGGTGCTGGACGGGACCGACGCCGTGATGCTGTCGGCCGAGACCGCCACCGGGCGCTTTCCCGTGGAAACGGTCGACCAGATGGCGCGGATCTGCATCGAGGCGGAAAAGTGGATGCCGGTCGAGCTCGACCGCGATTTCCTGAACCGCACGTTCACGCGCATCGATCAGTCGGTGGCGATGGCGGCGCTGTTCACCGCCTTCCATCTCAAGGTCAAGGCGATCGCCGCGCTGACGCAATCGGGCTCGACGGCGCTGTGGATGTCGCGCCACAACTGCGGGTGTCCGATCTATGCCCTGACGCCCGAGGTGACGTCACAGCGCAAGATGGCGCTCTACCGCAACGTCCGTCCGCTGTTTTTCGAGCATGGCCACGACCGCGACGTGGTGCTCCGGTCGGCCGAGGACCTGCTGGTCGAGAGCGGCCGCGTCCAGCACGGCGATCTCATCGTGCTCACCAACGGTGAACCGATGGGCAAGTCGGGCGGCACCAACACGATGAAGATCGTCCGGGTGGGCGAACACCGCATCTGACGTGTCGCGTGGCCCCCGCCGTGCAACGGCAAGGCATGATCTAGCGGAACACCCGCTGCCGGGCGGGCCGCCGTCGCCCGGCGATTGCCGGTAAAATGGCGGCATCCCCGTGTACGCGTTTCCACCCAGGAGAATTCGATGCCTCTCGTCTCGATGCGCCAGCTGCTCGACCATGCCGCCGAACATGACTACGGCCTGCCGGCATTCAATGTCAACAACCTGGAACAGGTGCAGGCGATCATGGCCGCGGCGACCGAGACCGACAGCCCGGTGATCATGCAGGCATCGGCGGGCGCCCGGAAATACGCGGGCGAGCATTTCCTCCGCCACCTGATCGAGGCCGCGGTCGAGAGCTATCCGAGCGTGCCGGTGGTGATGCACCAGGACCATGGCCAGTCGCCGGACGTGTGCAAGTCGGCGATGGGCCTGGGCTTCACCAGCGTGATGATGGACGGCTCGCTGCAGGCCGACGGCAAGACCATCGCCAGCTACGACTACAACCTCGAGGTCACGCGCAAGGTCGTCGACATGGCGCATGCGATCGGCGTCACCGTCGAGGGCGAGCTGGGCTGCCTGGGCTCGCTCGAGACCATGATGGGCGACAAGGAGGACGGCCACGGCGCCGAAGGCACGATGACGCGCGAAATGCTGCTGACCGATCCCGACCAGGCGGCCGATTTCGTCAAGCGCACGCAGCTGGATGCGCTGGCCATCGCCATCGGCACCTCGCACGGCGCCTACAAGTTCACGCGCAAGCCGACCGGCGACATCCTCGCGATCGACCGGATCAAGGCGATCCACGCGCGCATCCCCAACACGCACCTCGTCATGCACGGCAGCTCGTCGGTGCCGCAGGACCTCCTGCAGATCATCCGCGAGAACGGCGGCGAGATGAAGGAGACCTACGGCGTGCCGGTCGAGGAAATCCAGGAGGGCATCAAGCACGGCGTGCGCAAGATCAACATCGACACCGACATCCGGCTCGCGATGACGGCCGCAGTTCGCAAATTCCTGCACGAGCACAAGAGCGCGTTCGACCCGCGCGATTACTTGAAGCCCGCGCGCGAGGCGGCGAAGCAGATCTGCAAGGCACGCTACGAGCAGTTCGGCTGCGCCGGCATGGGCTCGCGGATCAAGCCGCTGACCCTCAACCTGGTCGCCGCCCGATACAAGTCCGGCGAGCTCGCGCAGGTCGTCCGCTGAGCGCGTCCGACTGCTGACGCCGGCAACAACGTCGTCACACGGCGGCGACCGTGTGAGCCCGGCGTTGAGCGCCAGCGAAACCCGGGGAAGGCCGCAGGGGGCGCCGCGGGGTTCCGCCTGGCGCTCAACGGGGGGCGACGGCGCAGGCGGGCTCCGACAGCGGCAAGGCTAGCGCCTGCAGCACGTCGCCCGTCTGCGCGTTCTGCACGAAGGCGACCACGGTCGGATCGTGGCCGGCCTCGGACGGCCATGGCAACACCACCTCGGCAGTACCGGCGCCGGAGGCATCCACGGCCGGGGCGGCCTGCAAGACGCGGACGACATGATCATGCGTGAGGCGAGCGCCGGCGTTCTCGCCGGCGCGCACCTCGGAGACGAGTCCGCTGTCGACCAGCGCCACGTACGCCGTCGCGCCGTCGCGGTCGGCGGCGACCGGGATCTGCACCTGCGTTTTCACCGCCACGCCGCCGGGTCGCGCCACCGCGTCGAGCGTGATCTCCGCCCGTGGCGGCCGCCCGTTGGCCGCCGCGACCGCGCTGCTGACGCTGCGGCCCTTGCCCCGCCACCCGGGGAAGTCGCGGCCCTGCACCAGCACCTGCGGCGTGTACACGGTGGCGGTGTGGTTGGCGCGCATCGCGGCGTACTGGCGCTCGGTATACGCCGCCGTCGCGAACCGGTCCTTCCACCCGAGGCGGTCCCAGTAGTCCACATGAAACGCCAGCGGAATCGCACGCGCTGCCGCGGCGTTGCCGCGAAACGACGCGGCGAGCCAGCGATCGGCGGGCGGGCAGGTGTCGCAACCTTCCGACGTATAGAGCTCGATGAGCGCCACCGTCTCGGCGCCGCTCCGGGCGGCGCAGGACGCCCCGAGGGCCGGGAGCGCCAGCAGCGCGCCGAGCATGCAGACGACAGCGGCGGTACCGTGTTGGCAGAGGACCGGAAGCGGATGTCGGAACATGATCGATTTCCTCCAACTCGCGCAGTAGTCGCACCCTGCGGTTCGCGCCTTGCGGCGCTGGGTCGAAGCGCCGACCGGCTGCTGTGCTAGCATCATCGCACACCGGCATGATGAAGCGCCGGCCCGGCGCATCGGCCCTTTCCGGCCGGCCGCTTTCAAACCCTCACCCGTTCGCCGGAGGCAGCATGGGCATCATGGGCTTGATCAAGATGGTGATCGTCGGCCTGATCGTTGGCGCCATCGCGCGCTGGATCATGCCCGGCGCGCAGGCCATGGGCTGGATCATGACCAGCCTCATCGGCATCGCGGGGTCGATCGTCGGCGGCCTCATCAGCAGTGTCATCTGGCGATCGCCGGACGGCCGGTTCCATCCCGCGGGCTGGATCATGTCGATCGCGGGCGCGTTGATCGTGCTATGGGGCTATCTGACCCTGGTGAAGTAGCGGCGCCATTCGCCGCGAGCAGATGGGCCACAGCGGGCGGGTGAAGCGCCGGCGCTCGCGATGCTAGGCAACCTGATCGGCGTCCTGTTCGACGGCGTGGCTTACGGAAGCCTGCTGTTCCTGATCAGCATCGGGCTGTCGGTGACGATGGGGTTGATGAATTTCGTCAATCTCGCGCACGGCGCCTTCGCGATGATCGGGGGGTACCTGTGCGTCGTGGCGATGACGCGACTCGGCGTGCCGTTCCTCGCCACGCTGCCGATCGCGTTCGCCGGGGCGGCGGTCGTCGGCATCGTGCTGGAACGAACCCTCTACCAACGCCTGTACCGGGCGACGCACCTCGACCAGGTGCTGTTCAGCATCGGGCTCGTCTTCATGGCCGTGGCTGCCGCCACCTACGTGTTCGGCCCGACGCAGCAACCCGTGGCGCTGCCACCGTTCCTGAAGGGACAGGTGCGCGTGCTCGGGATCGACCTGGGCGCGTACCGGCTGTTCCTGATCGCCGTCGTGATCGTGATCACGGTCGCGCTCACTTATCTCGTCGAACGCACGCGCTTCGGCGCGCGCATCCGCGCGTCGGTCGACAACCCGCAGGCCTCGGCCGGCCTCGGCATCAACGTCGATCGCGTGTTCGCACTCACGTTCGCGCTGGGTTCCGGGCTGGCCGGGCTGGGCGGCGGTCTCGGCATCGACGTCCTCGGCCTCGATCCCACGTTCCCGATCAGGTACATGGTGTATTTCCTGCTCGTCGTTGCCGTCGGCGGCGCAGGCACGATCAAGGGACCGCTTCTCGCCGCGCTCCTGCTCGGCGTATTCGACGTGGCCGGCAAATACTACGTCCCGCAAGTGGGTGCGTTCGTCATTTACGCGATCATGGTGGTGCTGCTGATCCTGTTCCCGGCCGGGCTGTACGGACGGCGCGCATGAGCCTTCCGCCGGGCCGCCCCAAGGAAGGCTCGCTCCCGCTTGGCGGGAAGGCGCGCAGCGCCAAGGGTGCACACATTGGCCTTCCGCCGGGCCGCCCCAAGGAAGGCTCGCTCCCGCTTGGCGGGACCGACAAATGGGCGCAGCAGTCAATGAAGGAAGACGCCGCGACGAGCGCCATGCACGCGCTCCCCAACGACCGCTGGCGGCCGCTCGAGATCGCGTTCTGGCTGCTGCCCGTGGCGGCGTTCTTCGCCTTTCCGGGCAACCTGGTGCTCGGCAGCCAGATCCTCATCACGGGCCTGTTCGCCGTTTCGCTCGACCTCATCCTCGGCTACGCCGGCATCGTGTCGCTGGGCCACGCGGCTTTTTTCGGCCTTGGCGCCTACACGGCCGGCCTGCTCGCCGTGCACGGCTGGGGCGAACCGCTGACGGGTCTCGTCGCCGCCGCCGCCGCCGCGGCACTGGCGGGATTCGCCATCAGCTTCCTCGTCGTCCGGGGACAGGACCTCGCGCGGCTGATGGTCACGCTCGGCATCGGGCTGATGCTCTTCGAGGCCGCGAACAAGGCGGCCTTCATCACTGGCGGCGTCGACGGACTCTCGGGCGTCACGATGTGGAAGCTCCTCGGCGCGTTTCCGTTTCGTCTCGACGGCAAGACCGCGTACGTCTACAGCCTGGTCGTCGCGTTCGTGCTGTTCGTCGTCCTGCGCCGGGTGGTGAACTCGCCGTTCGGCTTGAGCCTGCGCGGCATCCGCGACGGCGGGAAGCGGATGCCCGCGATCGGGGCGCCGGTCGCACGCCGCCTGACCGCGGTCTTCACGCTGAGCGCGGCCATCGCCGGCGTCGCCGGCGCGCTGCTCGCCCAGACCACGCAATTCGTCGGCCTCGATTCGCTCGGCTTTCCGCGCTCGGCGGAGATCATGATCATGCTCGTGCTGGGCGGCGCCGGACGGCTCTACGGCGCGCTGATCGGGGCGACGGTCTACATGATCGCGCAGGACATCCTGTCGGGCATCAATCCCGTGTACTGGCAGTTCTGGATCGGGCTCCTGCTCGTCGTCGTCGTGCTGTATGCGCGCGACGGCATCCTCGGCGGCAGCGCCCGCCTGCGTGGAATCCTCGTCGGGCGTCGGCCGTGAGCCTCGCGCTGCGCACCGAGGGCCTGTCGAAGCACTGGGGCGGCTTCAAGGCGGCGAGCGAGATCAGCCTCGCGCTTCCCGCCGGTGCGCGCCACGCCTTGATCGGGCCCAATGGCGCCGGCAAGACCACGCTCATCAACCTGTTGACCGGCGTCTACGCCCCGACCGCGGGCGAAGTCTTCCTCGGCGACGAGCGGATCACGGCCCTGCCGCAATACCAGCGGGTCAAGCGCGGCCTGACGCGGACATTTCAGATCACGACGCTGTTTCCGGGCCTCACCGTCCTCGAGTCGGTCGTGCTCGCGATCTGCGAGCGCAAAGGGGTGGCGACGCGCTGGCACCGCACCGTGGCGCAGGGCAAGGACGAAATCGACGAGGCGTTCGGCATCCTGGCGTCGCTGCATCTCGCCCGCGACGCCGGCACTGCGACGCGCAATCTCGCCTACGGCAAGCAACGGTTGGTCGAGATCGCGCTGGCGCTCGCCACGCGGCCGAAGATCCTGCTGCTCGACGAGCCCGCGGCCGGCATTCCGGCGGCGGAGAGCGCCGAACTGTTCGGCGTGCTCGCCGCGCTGCCGCGCGAGGTGACGATCCTGTTCATCGAGCACGACATGAGCCTCGTCTTTCGCTTTGCGGAGCGGATCACGGTAATCGTCGGCGGGCGTCTGCTGGTCGAAGGCACGCCCGCGGAAATCGCCGCCGACCGGCGGGTGAAAGAAGTCTATCTCGGCGAGGCGCAGCATGGCTGAGCTGCTCGCGCTCGACCGGGTCACCGCCGGCTACGGCGACTCGGTCATCCTCGACAACGTCTCGCTCGCACTGCACGAGGGCGACAGCCTCGCGCTGCTCGGGCGCAACGGCGTCGGCAAGACCACGCTGCTCGTCACGCTGATGGGCTTCACGACGGTGCGAAGCGGCACGCTCTCGTGGCGGGGACGCAACCTCGCGGCCCTGCCGACCTGGCGGCGCGCCAGCGCGGGACTGGGCTGGGTGCCGCAGGAGCGCTACATGTTTCCGTCGCTCACCGTCCTGGAGCACCTCACGGCGGTGGCGCGTCCGGGGCCGTGGGACGTGGCGCGCGTGTACGGCCTCTTCCCGCGGCTCGAGGAGCGCCGGCGCAATCTGGGCAACCAGCTTTCCGGCGGCGAACAGCAGATGCTCGCGATCGCCCGCGCGCTGATGGTCAACCCGCGCCTGCTGCTGCTCGATGAGCCGATGGAGGGACTCGCGCCGATCATCGTGCAGGAACTGATGGCCGTGATCCGCGACCTGATCCGCGAATCCGGCATGGCCGTGATCATCGTCGAGCAGCATGCGCGCCTCGCCCTGGCATTGACGAAGCATGCCGTGGTGCTGGACCGGGGCCGCGTCGTCCACGCCTCCGACAGCGCGAGCCTCGCCCGCGATTCCGCGATGCTCGACCGCCTGGTCGCGATCGCCTGAGCAATCCGTCACGCTTCCGGAGCAAGCTGCCATGTCCGACGCCATTGCCATCATCCGGGACGAGCATCGGTCGTTCGCGGCCGTCCTGCAGGGCCTCACCTGGCTCGTGACCGAAATTCGCGAGCGGCGGCTGCAGCCCGACTTCAGGCTGTTCGCGGCGATCCTTTCCTACATCGATGCCTTCCCGGAAAAGCTGCACCATCCGAAGGAAGACGAGTACATCTACGCGCGCTTGCGCAAACGCAGTCCGGGGATCGCGCCGGTATTGGACGAGCTCGAGGCCGAGCACGTGCGCGGCCGGGCATTCATCACCGAGCTTGCCGGCGCGCTCGACCGCTACCGGCGCGAAGGCGCGGCCGCGTTCGCCGCGTTCGAGGCAGCCGCGACAGCGTATGTCGATTTCCACTGGGCGCACATGCGCAAGGAGGAAGACGTCGTACTGCCGATCGCGGAGGCGGCACTGAGCGCCGACGACTGGAAGGCCATCGACGCCGCCTTCGCGTCGAACGACGACCCGCTGGTGGGCGTCGACGCGACGCGCGAATCGCGCGAGCTGTTCCGCCGCATCGTCAACCTCGCGCCGCCGCCGATCGGCGTCGGACCCGCGCCGGAATGATCGGCGGACCGCGATGCGGCCGCCGCATCGCTTGGGGTGCCCCGGAGACTAGGCGCTGCCCCAGACTTCGCGCGCGGTTTCGACGACGAGGCGCAGCTTGGCCGCCTGCGCCTCGCGGGCGATCTCGTTGCCGTGGACGGTGCTGGAAAATCCGCACTGCGGCGACAGGCAGAGCTGCGTCGAGCGGCACGAGCTTCGCGGCGTCGTCGATCTTGCGCTTCAGCGCGTCCTTCGATTCCAGTTCGGACAGCTTGGTGGTGACGAGACCCAGCACGACGACCTTGCCTTTCGGCACGTGGCGCAACGGTGCGAAATCGCCGGAGCGGGCGTCGTCGTATTCGAGAAAATAGCCGTCGACCTCGAGCTCGTTGAACAGGACCTGGGCGACGGGCTCGTAGCCGCCTTCGGCCACCCAGGCGCTCTTGAAGTTGCCGCGGCACAGATGCACGCACACGGTCATGTCCGCCGGCCGCCCCGCGATCGCGGCGTTGATGAGGCGGGCGTAGCGTCGCGGCAGCAGATCCGGGTCGTCGCCACGCTCGCGCGCGCCCGCGCGCATCCTGTCGTCGCACAGGTAGGCGAGGTTGGTGTCGTCGAGCTGAAGATACCGGCAGCCCGCCGCGCCGAGCGCCGCGATTTCGGCGCGGTACGCGCTGGCGACATCGGCGTAGAACGCTTCGAGGTCCGGATACGCGTCGCGGCTGATCGCCTCGCGGCCGCCGCGGAAATGCAGCATCGTCGGCGACGGTATCGTGACCTTCGGCGTGCGCGTCGTGACCGATTTCAGGAACTGGAAGTCGGCCACCTGGATCGGCTTCACGTGCCGCACCGGTCCCGTCACCTTCATCACCGGCGGCGCGAAATCGACGTTGCCGTGCGCGCTGTGGAAGCTGACCGCGATGCCGCCCTTGGTCTCGACGCCCGCGAGCTGCTCGAGGAAATCGATGTGGAAGTAGGTGCGGCGGTACTCGCCGTCGGTGATGCCGGAGAGGCCCAGGTCTTCCTGGAAGCGCACGACGTCGCGAATCGCGTCGTCCTCGACGTCCCGCAGGGCGGCGCGCGTGCGCTCGCCCTTCCGGAACTCGTCTCGCGCCTCGAGCAGCGCCTGCGGACGCAGGAAGCTGCCGACATGATCGGCGCGAAAAGGCGGTGCAGTGCGGACGGTCATGACTTATCCTTACGGCTATGGCAGGGTGCCGGGAGGGGTCGCCGCCGTGCCGTGCCCGGCGCGCGGCGCGCCGGGCATGGCGGGCCGATCGCTTATGATGCCTCGGATTCCAGCACTTGGAAATGCAGTGCGGAGGAAGATCGCCGGACCGATTCCGCCGCTGCCGTGTGGCCGATCAACAAGGAGAAACCAATGAAACGACCATCCCTTTCGATTCGTCGGCGCGTTCTCGGTGGCCTCGCCGTGGGCGCCGGCGCCGCCTGGGCGCCACGGATCGCCTTTGCCGCCGATCCGCTGAAGATCGGTCTCATCCTCCCGCTGACCGGCCCCTTCGCCTCGACCGGGCGCCAGATCGAGGCCGCCTGCCGGCTCTACATCGAGCGCAACGGCGACACCGTCGCGGGACGCAAGGTGCAACTGATCGTCAAGGACGACACCGGCCTCGCGCCGGAAACGACCAAGCGGCTCGCGCAGGAGCTGGTCGTGCAGGAGCACGTCGACGTCCTGGCCGGATTCGGCCTGACGCCGCTCGCGCTGGCCGCGGCACCGGTCGCGACCGAGGCCAAGGTCCCGATGATCGTGATGGCGGCCGCCACGTCGATCATCCCCTCGCGCTCGCCGTTCATCGTCCGCACCGGCTTCACCCTGCCGCAGGTGACCGGCCCCATCGCCGAATGGGCGGCGAAGAACAAGATCAAGAAGGTCGTCACGCTGGTCACCGATTACGGCCCCGGCCTCGATGCCGAAAAGACGTTCGTCAAGCGCTTCACCGAAGCCGGCGGCACCGTCGTGGAATCGCTGCGCACGCCGCTGCGCAGTCCCGACTACGGGCCGTTCCTGCAGCGCGCCAAGGATGCCAAGCCCGATGCGCTGTTCGTGTTCGTGCCCTCCGGCGAAGGCACCGCGGTGATGAAGCAGTTCGCCGAGCGCGGGCTCAAGGACGCGGGCATCGCGCTGATCGGCACCGGCGACGTGGTCGACGACGACCTGCTCGACGCCATCGGCGCGCCGGCGCTGGGGGTCGTCACCTCGTTCCACTATTCGGCCGCGCATCCGTCGCCGGAGAACAAGGCCTACGTCGAGGCGTTCATGAAGGCCAACAACGGCATGCGCCCCAATTTCCATTCGGTGGGCGGCTACGACGGCATGCACCTCATCTACGAGACGGTGAAGAAGACCGGCGGCACGGCCAGCGGCGAGCAGCTCGTCGCGGCGATGAAGGGCATGGCCTGGACGAGCCCGCGCGGACCGATGTCGATCGATCCCGCCACCCGCGACGCGGTGAACACCGTCTACATCCGCAAGGTCGAGGTCAAGGACGGGCATTACTGGAACATCGAGTTCGACAAGGTCGACAACGTCAAGGATCCCGGCGTGTGATCCGTAGCATGGCGGCGCGCAGGATTCGGTCGCACCCGCCGCTCTGCGGCGACGCCAGCAGCGGCACGCGGCCGCGCTGATGATTGCGCTCGCGGAAATCGAAGCGGCCGGGCGCCACGTCTACGCGGCGATGCTGCCGACGCCCCAGTACGCGTGGCCCCTGCTCGCGCGGCGCGCGGGCCGCGAGGTCTGGGTCAAGCACGAGAACCACACGCCGACCGGCGCATTCAAGGTTCGCGGCGGCCTCAATCTGCTGGCCACGCTGGCGGCGGCCGGCGGCGCCACCGGCATCGTCAGCGCCACCCGCGGCAATCACGGTCAGAGCCTCGCGTACGCGGCGCGGCGCTACGGCACGCGCTGCGTGATCGTGGTGCCGCACGGCAATTCGGCGGACAAGAACGCCGCGATGCGCGCGTTTGGCGCCGAGCTGATCGAGTTCGGTCGCGATTTCGACGAAGCCCGGCTGCACGCGGCGGAGCTTGCACGCGCACAGGGCCTGCGCTTCATCGGTCCGTTCGCGCGCGAGCTCGTCGCCGGCGTGGCCACCTACGCGCTCGAGCTCTTGCGCGCGGTGCCCGATCTCGCGACGATCTACGTGCCGATCGGCTGCGGCTCGGGAATCTGCGGGCTGATCAGCGCGCGTGACGCGCTGGGGCTCGCCACCGCGATCGTGGGCGTCGTCTCCAGCAGCGCCAATGCGTACGCGCAGTCGTTCGCCGCGCGCCGTCCGGTCGAAACGGCGAGCGCGAACACGATGGCCGACGGCATGGCGGTGCGCGTGCCGGTCCCGACGGCGCTCGACGTGATCTGCCGCGGCGCGGCGCGCGTGGTCGAGGTCACCGATGCGCAGATCGAGGATGCAATGCGCGTGTACTTCGCCGACGCGCACCAGGTCGCCGAGGGCGCCGGGGCCGCGCCGCTCGCGGCGCTGCTGGCGGAAGGCGATCGTGCGGGGTCGAGGACCGCGGTGGTCTTGAGCGGCGGCAACGTCGATCGCGACGTCTATGCGCGCGTTATTTCCGCAGGCTGGACCTGAGGTTCTTGCTACTCCAACAAGTGCAAAGGCCCGGACGGGCCGGGCCTTTGCGTATTGCAACAGCGGAAAGACAGGGACGTTACATGTCCATGTCGCCCATGCCGCCCATCCCGCCCATCCCGCCGCCACCCATGCCGCCGCCCATGCCCTTCTCGTCCTTCGGCAGTTCGGCCACCATCGCGTCGGTCGTGAGCAGCAGACCGGCAACGGACGCCGCATTCTGCAGCGCGAAGCGGGTCACCTTGGTCGGATCGAGGACGCCCATGTCGACCAAGTCGCCATAGTCGCCGGTCGCGGCGTTGAAGCCGAAATTGCCCTTGCCCTCGACGACCTTGTTGACGACCACCGACGGCTCGTCACCGGCGTTGGCGACGATCTGGCGCAGCGGCTCCTCGAGCGCGCGCATCACGATCTTGATGCCGGCGTCCTGGTCGTGGTTGTCGCCCTTGAGGTTCTTGATGTTGGCGCGGGCGCGCAGATAGGCGACGCCGCCACCGGCGACGATGCCTTCCTCGACCGCGGCGCGGGTCGCGTGCAGCGCGTCCTCGACCCGGGCCTTCTTTTCCTTCATTTCGACTTCGGTCGCCGCCCCGACCTTGATCACCGCGACACCGCCGGCGAGCTTGGCCACGCGTTCCTGCAGCTTTTCCTTGTCGTAGTCGGAGGTCGCGTCGTCGATCTGCTTGCGCACGTTCTTGACCCGCGCCTCGATCGCTTCCTTTTCGCCGGCGCCGTCGATGATCGTCGTGTCTTCCTTGCCCACTTCGATCTTCTTCGCGCGGCCCAGGTCCTTCAGCGTCGCGTTTTCGAGCTTGAGGCCGAGCTCTTCCGCGATCACCGTGCCGCCGGTGAGGATCGCGATGTCTTCGAGCATCGCCTTGCGGCGGTCGCCGAAGCCCGGTGCCTTGACCGCGGTCGCCTTCAGGATGCCGCGGATGTTGTTGACCACCAGCGTGGCCAATGCTTCACCGTCGACGTCCTCGGCGATGATCAGCAGCGGCTTGCCCGCCTTGGCCACCTGCTCCAGCAGCGGCAGGAGGTCGCGGATGTTGCTGACCTTCTTGTCGTGCAGCAGGATGAACGGGTCTTCGAGCAGCGCGACCTGCTTGTCCGGATTGTTGATGAAGTACGGCGAGATGTAGCCGCGGTCGAACTGCATGCCCTCGACCAGGTCGAGCTCGTTCTCGAGGCCCTTGCCGTCTTCGACGGTGATGACGCCTTCCTTGCCGACCTTGTCCATCGCCTCGGCGATCGTCTTGCCGATCGCTTCGTCGGCATTGGCCGAAATCGCGCCGACCTGCGAGATTTCCTTGCTGGTCGTGCACGGCTTGCTGATCTTCTTCAGCTCGGCGACGACGGCGATGACCGCCTTGTCGATGCCGCGCTTCAGGTCCATCGGGTTCATCCCGGCGGCGACGAATTTGAAGCCTTCGTTGCACATCGACTGGGCGAGGACCGTGGCCGTCGTCGTGCCGTCGCCGGCGACGTCGGAGGTCTTGGACGCGACTTCCTTCACCATCTGCGCGCCCATGTTCTCGAACTTGTCCTTGAGCTCGATTTCCTTCGCGACGGACACGCCGTCCTTGGTGATCGTCGGGGCGCCGAAGCTGCGTTCGAGCACCACGTTGCGGCCCTTGGGCCCGAGCGTAACCTTGACTGCATTGGCCAGTACGTTGACGCCGACCATCATTTTGTTGCGGGCGCCTTCGCCGAAGCGGACGTCTTTAGCTGCCATGTTCTATCTCCTGAATGCCGTGAATGGGGCGGAATGGATCAGCCGACGACGCCGATGATGTCGTCTTCGCGCATGTGCAGCAGATCCTGACCGTCGAGCTTGAATTCCTGCCCCGAATACTTGCCGAACAGCACCCGGTCGCCGACCTTCACGCCCATCGCGACCAGCTTGCCGCTGTCGTCGGTCTTGCCCGGGCCGGCGTAGACCACCTCGCCCTGCGAAGGCTTTTCCGCCGCGGTGTCGGGAATGACGATGCCGCCGGCGGATTTCTTTTCCTCTTCAACCCGCTTAACGATCACACGATCGTGCAAAGGACGAATCTTCATGGTTAGCGCTCACTCCAAGTGGAATTTTGTTTCGAATCAATCGCTTCGGTGACCGGTTGGTCCGCGGGTCGGGGATGCGTCGCAAGCGGGCGCACTTCTGGGCGGGTCCGTGACTTCCTTGCTAGCACTCGACTGAAGCGAGTGCTAATAATAAGGCCCCACCACGGTTTAATCAACCCCGGATGTGAATTCATCCGGTCGGTACGGAGTTACTGCGCGTAATAGCGGTAACGACTGTGGCCGCTGCGGCGCGGCGTGAGCCGCCGGGCGCGGGCTTCGGGTGCCGCCAAGCGTGTCGGGCGCGCGCGTGGTACGGCGGGCGAAGAGCGGGCAACCCACGCCCGCCGGCCGCGTCCGCGCCGGGACCCATAGGAGGGCACGCTTGCGACCCTCGGGCACCCGCAGGCGACCCTGACCGCTGCCGGGCACCCGCGCGGCCACCAGTCAGCCCCAAAAGGAACGCGCCGCCCGAATGCCTCCGGGCGGCGCGTTATGGCCTGGCGATTACTTGCCGGCGCTCTTTTTCGGTTCGACGGCGGCCTTCTTGACCGGCTCGGGTGCCTTGGCGGGCTCGGCCGACTTGGCCGGCGCCGCGGACTTCGCCGGCTCGGCGTTGAGATCGAGGCTCGGCCACGTCCGGCCATGGCAGGCCGGATTGGAGCAGAAGCTGCCGCCGTCCTTGCCCCACTTGATCGGCCCGTGGCACATCGCGCAGGAGTCGTCGATCTTCGCGCGGTGATCGCGCATCCAGTTCGCCTCGTTGTGGCTGTCGGGCGGGCTCACGCCGGCCATCACCGTCGAGGCGACCGTCTTGACCGTGCCCTCGCTGCTGACTTGCGGGATGTCATGGCACAGCGTGCACTGGAGCCTGATCGCCTCGCCTTTTTCGTTGAAGTGCTTGCCGTCGTGGCAGCGGAAGCAGCCCGGAGAATCCTTGTGCCCGACGTGATTCGGAAACGATTTCCAGGTGAGGTCCTTGGCTTCGAACTCGGAGAGCTTGAGGATTTCCAGCATCGTCGTCGCGAACTGCGCCTCGGCCGCCTTGACCTTGGGCTTCATCTCGCCCTTCGGCGCGGCGTCGGCGATGATCTTCTCGAACTTCGGGACCTGCTCCTCCATCGGGCCGTGCAGCGGCGCCGCCGCCTCGATGATCGCCAGCGCGCGGGTCTTGATCGCCGGCAGTCTGCGATCGATCTTGCCGTCGGTGATCGCGTTGTCGACGCGATCGGCGGGATTGACGAACGGGTGCCCCGCCGCATTGTGGCAGTCGGCGCATTCCATCTTGTGCTTGGCCGCCTGGTCCATTTCGGCGCGGCCGACTTTGCTGGCGGCGTCGAAATAGGTCGTCGTCTTGCCGTCCTTGCCGGTGATCCGGACCCAGGGAATCGTGCGCTTCTGCGGGTCGTCGGTCACGTACTCGACGTTCTGGTCGATGTGCCAGTGGATGCCCCGCGTCGCCTTCTCGCGCGCCGCGCCGCTGCCGGTGTGCACGACAAGCCGCGTGCGCTGCTCGGTGCTCTTGGCGTCGGTGTCGTAGTGGATCTTGGTGCGGACCTTGTCGTCGTGGTCGACGGACGGCCAGTGACAGCCCTCGCACGAGTCGCGCGCCGGACGCAGCGTGGTCGCCGTGAGCGGCCGGTGGTAGCCGGTGACCATGCCGAGCAACTCATGGTAGTGCGCGGCCTTGAGCGTCATCAGCTGCAGCGTGGGCAGTCTCCCCATGTGGCATTCGACGCATTGGACGCGCGCGTGGGCGTAGACGGCGTACGCCCGCGGCTCCTCCGGATGGACCGCATGGCAGTTGTTCGTGCAGAACGCGTTGCTGTTGCTGTATTCCCAGGCGACGATGCCGCCCGCCGCCAGCACGGCGAGGGCGATGGCGCCGACGACGATCGTCGTCACCGTTCCCAGCATCAACGTGCGACGCCCCAAGCTGATCTTCATCACCGATCCTCCTCGCCATGCCGTCTGTTCGACGTGCCGCCGCACGGGCTTGCCCGCGCGCCCCGCCTGCCGGCGGAGCCTAAAAAAAAACCCCGCCGCGATCCGTCGGGGAACCGAAGCGGCCGGCGCTTGCGCACCGGCCACCGAGTGCCAGTATCTACACGAAGCTGTAAACGATCAACACGATTGCCACGATGCCGAGCGCCAGCGCCGTGCCGCCCACGACCCACCCGAACCACTTCGCTTCCGCGGTCGGCGCCGGCGCCAGCGCGGCCTCGAGCCGGCCTTCGCTCACCATGCGCGCGTACTGGACGGCACGCTCGTCTTTGAGCTCGTGTTCGGAAATGCGCCCGGTGAAGACCACCACGTCCATCGGGAACTTCTCGGGACGCAGGTGGCCGTTGAAGAAGTGGAACGTGAAAATGAAGCCCACCGCCAGCAGCGCCTCCTCGCCGTGCACGAGCGACGCGATGTTGAACATCCATCCGGGCAGCACCTTGGAGAAGAACACCGGGAACCAGAGCAGGAGCCCCGACCCGCCGATGATCATCATCCCCCAGAACACCGCCCAGTAGTCGAACTTCTCCCAGTAGGTCCAGCGGTCGAACTGCGGACGCGGGCCGCGCCCGATGAACCACAGGAAGTTGCGGTAGATGTCGATCCCGTCCTGCAGCTGCGGCACCATCGAGTCGGGTCCCCACAGGAGCTTCATCACATGGCCGCCGGCGATCGCTCGGCCGAACATCGTCACGACGTGCGTCACGAACACGATGATCATCACCGCCGCGCAGATGCGATGGATGAGCCCCGCGCCCTCGAACCCGCCGAGAATGCGCGCGAGCGTCGCCGCCCACGGCCGATCCGCGAAGATCAGCGGCAGGCCGGAGAGCGCGCAGCCCACGAAGGTGAGCATCAGGCACGCGTGCAGCACGCGCTCGAGCGGCGAAAACCGCCGGTAGTAGCGCTGCGCCACGCTGGCGCCGCCCGCCTGCCCGCTGCCGACCATAGCGGCCGGGTTACCCGTTGCGATCGCCATCAATGCCTCTCTTTGCCGTTGCCGCGGCCCAGTTTTACCCGCAGCTCACGATAGAACCAGAAGATCGTGTGCACGCCGAAGAACGCGAACACCCCGAAGAGCAGGATCTCCATGAATTTCGCGGCGTAGTAATAGATCGGATCGCGCGCCTTGTCGTGCCGGTTCGCGTGCGGATCGAAGCTCGCAAAATTGGCCGATGCGCCGGCATGGCAGGCCTGGCACGTGGCCAGACGGTTCTGCTTCGACACCTTCGACGCCGGATTCGACGCGGGCAGCACGTCGTGCGCGCCGTGGCACGACGCGCAGGTCGCCATCCGCGAAAATCCGAGCGCGGTGACCTGGCCGTGGAACGTGTCGCGATACGTCGCCAGATAATCGGCGTGGCAGGTGCCGCACTCCTTGATCACCTCGGTCTGGAATTTCGGCGTTTCGTGCTGCTGGATGCCGTGGGCGGAGTGGCAGTCGGTGCAGCCCGGCGCCGCCAGGACGCCGTCCTGCCGCAGCTTGCCGTGCATGCCGTTCATGTACTGCGTCGCGCTGGGGCTTGTGGCAGGTGCCGCAGGTTTCCGGAACCGTCGCGCGATTGGTGCGGCTCTTCTCGTCGGCCTTCGGGCGGATGTTGTGCGAGCCGTGGCAGTTGTTGCAGGTCGGCGCCGAGCCCTGCGCGGCGCCCTTCAGCGCCTTGCCGTGGATGCTGTCGTGGAATTTGCCGCCGACATTGCCGCCCGGCATCTTGCCCGTCGCCGCCATGGTGTCGCTGCCATGGCACTTCGAGCACGTCGCCTCGACGTTGGCGTGATTGGTGCGCGACGCCGGATCCTTCGAGCGCAGGATGTCGTGCGTGCCGTGGCAGTCCGTGCAATTGGCGGCGACGGTGTTGCCGCCCTTGCGCGCGGTGCCGTGCACCGTTCCCGCATAGTCCTTGACTGCCTTGTCGTGGCAGGTTGCGCAGTTGACGGGCTTCAGCTTGTCGGGATGCGGCAGCTTGTCCACCGAGACATCCGCATGGCAATCGGTGCATTTGAGCTTCATCTCGCCATGCACCGAGGCGGCGAACTTCGCACCGTCGACGGCGATGGACTTGCCGGCCGCGCCCTTGGCATCCTTGTCCGCATGACACATGAGACAGGTGTCGGTGACGCTGGGAGCGGAGCAGGCGCGGGCGTGGTGGCGCCGTGCGCGACGGTGGTGGCGGCAAGACCGGCGAACAGGATCGCGCGGATCGCTTGGATGATTCGGGCAGCGCTCATGACAGTTTGGGGCCCGCGAGTGAACGTGGCTCCCGGCACTTCGATCTTCGCATTGACGAGGCGCCGCACTGCCACTTGGGGATGTAGGATGACATCCGCCATCGTCGGCGGGGTTGACTTGGATCAACGGCCCCCGCGCGCCTTGCTATGGAACGCACGCAATTTTCATCGCGGAGAGGAAAGCCGCCGCGGTGAGGCGGCGAGACGGCGATGGGACTGCGCGCGTCAACCCGGCGGGCGCGTGAGCTCGTCGAGCAGGTAGACGAACGATGCGTAATCGCGCCCGGTCGCGAGATTGAGCCCGATCTCGCAGGTGCGATTGCTGCCGAGGTAAGCGTCGAACGTGCGCGCCCCGACCTCGGCGGCCTCCTCGGCGGTGGCCGCTTGCGTGAGCTCGGGATGCAGGAAGCCGCGATCGCCGGCGAAACCGCAGCAATTGGCGGATGCCGGCGTGACGGCCTCGTCCGCCATCGCGGCCGCGAGGGCATGGAGCTTCTTCGCGACGCCGAGATGCTGGGTCGAGCAGCTCGGATGGACCACCGCCGACGCAACCTTGCGCGTGATCGCAAGCCTCGGCAGCAACCGGTCGTGCGCCCAGGCAATCGAATCGAAGATCGCGAGCGCGGCGTGGCGCGTGCGATTTTCCGGCGTCAGATAGTCGACGATCTCGCGGGTAAGGCCGAGCGAGCAGGAGCTCGCGTCGCACACGATCGGCAGGCTGGCCCGCCTCGCTCCAGCGCCACAGGCTCGCAAGCGTGCGGTTGGCCATCAGCGCGTTGCCGCGCTCATAGCCCTTCGAGTGCCAGATCGTCGCGCAGCAGTGCCCGCCGACGTCCTCGGGAATCCACAGCGGCAGCCCGGCGCGCAACGACACGGCCACCAGCGCTTCGGCGATCGATTTTTCGCGCTCGTGCCCCGGCGCGTGACCGAAGATCCGGTTGACGCACGCGGTGAAGTAGACGGCAGCGGCGCCCTCGCGCCGGGTTGCGGGAAGCGTTCGCCTCGCCGCGGCCGGCATGGCCGGCAGCCATCCCGGCATCAGGTCGTGGCTGACGATCGCGCGGGCGACGTCGGTCGCCGCCGACAGCGGGCGATGGCCGAACAGGCGCGCGGTCGCAGCGGCGGAATGCACGGCCGCGCGCGCGATGCGCTCGACCGGGCGGAAATGCCGCGCGAGGCCCGTCGCGACGCGCTCGGCGATGGCGCCATGCCCCGCGTGCCGGAAGCGCTTCATCAGTTCGCCGGTGTTGATCCCCACCGGGCACGCGAGCTCGCAGGTGCCGTCGCCGGCGCAGGTTTGCACCGCGGCGTAGTCGTAGTCGGCAAGGATCGCCCGCTGCACCGGCGACCCGCGCGACTGGCGGACCGTCTCGCGGCGCAACGCGATGCGCTGCCGCGGCGTGGTCGTGAGGTTCCGGCTGGGACAGACGTGCTCGCAGTAGCCGCACTCGATGCAGCGATCGATCAGGCTCTCGACCGGCGGCGTCGTGTGCAGGTGCAGAAGATGGCTGCCCGGATCATTCGAGAGCATCACGCCCGGGGCGAGAATGCCGTGCGGGTCGGCGAGCCGCTTCAGCTTCCACATGAGGCCGGTGAGTTTCGCGCCCCACTCCCTTTCGACGAACGGCGCGATGTTGCGGCCCGTGCCATGCTCGGCCTTGAGCGAGCCGTCGTACTTGTCGACGATCAGCGCGACGACATCCTGCATGAACGCGTCAAACCGCGCGACTTCGGCCGGCTCGGCCAGCGACGGCGTGATCAGAAAATGGAGATTGCCCGCGGAAGCGTGCCCGAAGATCACGCCGGCGTAGCCGTGACGCGCGAACAGCGCCTGCAGGTCGAGCGCGCCGTCGGCCAGACGTTCGGGCGGGAAGCAGACGTCCTCGAGAATGAACGACGTGCCGGGGGGGCGCGCGCCACCCACCGACGCCAGCAGGCCGCTGCGCACGTTCCAGTATTGCGCGGCGAGCACCGGGTCGACGGTGAACTCGGCCGGCTCGAGCAGAATGAGCCCGGCCAGCGTCGCTCGTGCCCGGCGCTCCGCGGCGCCGCGGGCCGCCGGGCTGGCGGCGCGAAATTCGACCAGCAACCCCGTCGCGTCGTCCGGCAGCGCACGCCAGCGCTCCGGGACTCCGGGCTTGCCCTCGACGGCGCGCAGCGACGCGC
Source organism: uncultured beta proteobacterium (assembly GCA_963810845.1). Taxonomy (GTDB): domain Bacteria; phylum Pseudomonadota; class Gammaproteobacteria; order Burkholderiales; family Casimicrobiaceae; genus CAIWHR01. The sequence goes on from CAWEOX010000003.1 coordinate 100,352, forward strand.
GATCGGTCAGCTCCACCGCCGCGGCGCCATCGTCGACGAACGGCTTGACGGCCGCGCACGCCGAATGGATGTCGGGAAAGATCATGAACGCGGTCAACCGGTGCTGGTCGTCGGGAATCGTGTCGAAGACCGCTTCGGCGATGAACGCGAGCGTGCCTTCCGATCCGACCATGAGCCGCCGGAAGATCGCCACCGGCGTGTCGCCGTCGAGAAACGCCTCCATGTGGTAACCGGTGGTGTTCTTGATGCGGAATTTTCGCCGCACGCGCGCGACCAGCGCGGCGTCGGCCTCGATCTCGCGCTTGATCTCCATGAGTCCGGCAGCGAGAGCGGGTTCGGCGGCGGCCAGCCGGGCGTCGGCCTCGGCGTCCGCCGTATCGATCAGCGTTCCGGACGGCAGCAGGAAGGTGAGCGACGACACCGTCTTGTAGGAATTCTGCGTCGTCCCGCAGCACATGCCGCTCGAATTGTTGGCGATGACGCCGCCGATCGTGCAGGCGCTGGCGCTCGCCGGGTCGGGGCCGAGGCGATGGCCGTGCGGCGCGAGCGCCAGGTTGGCGCGGTAGAGGATCGTGCCGGGGCGGGCGCGCAGCCGCCGCCCGCCCTCCTCCACGGCGACGCCGGTCCAGTGGCGGCGGACGTCGACCAGGATGCCGTCGCCTTGCGCCTGCCCGCTCAAGCTCGTCCCGGCCGCGCGGAAGGTGACGGTTTCATGCCGTTCCCGCGCGTAAGACAGGACCTTGCGCACGTCATCGACGCTGCCGGCGACCACCACGGCCTTGGGGAACAGGCGATACGGGCTCGCGTCGGTGGCGTAGCGGAGGAGATCGATGGCGCCGGACAGCACCCGGCCGGCGCCGACCAGGGCGCAAAGGTCTTCACGCAGGCGTTCCGGGGTGCCGTGAGCGAGGGCATCCGGGGCGCGGTCGCGTTGCGGCGCGTCAACCGGGGGCGCGAGCGTGCCGACTGCGGGGGTGAAGAGTCTGCGCATGGGCGTCTGCCAAGAGTCGTGGTCGGATATTTTACGGTTGTAGTACACCAAAGCCGATTCTGATGTATCTTATGCGGTGGTCACCATGGAGGTTATCGCTATGTTGCATCCCGCCCATGTAGGCCACCTTGGGATTCTAAGAGCGCTGATTCGCGACGGCGCCGCCCGTGGCGGCTTCGACAGCAGTCTTGCGACCGACTCGCGCGAAGCCGGCATGTTCTTCTCGAACCTGCGGCGCGCGCTCACCACCGGCTACTTCATCGAGGAAGACGCGGCGTCCGGCGACCTCAAGACGGTTGCCGTGCCGGGCTACGTCTACCATCCCGATCGCGGCGGTGGCGCGAGCCAGCCGATCGGATTTGGACTATTCAAGGCCATTCCCGAAGGCTTCGAACTGTGGCTGACCGGCGTCGACCCCGCGTGGCGCGGCCACGGCCATGGCCGGGCCATGCTGAAGGGCCTGCTCGGCACGCCGGCGGGCCGCCTGGCCTATGTCGTCAGGCTGCAGCTCTTCGGCCGCGACAGCCCCGCGATGGCCCATCTGCTGGGGTCGTACGACTACACCCGAACGAGCGAGGTCACGCACAAGACGTCGTGGTTCATCCGCGGTGACGCACCCCCCGCACTGGCCGCGCGCATTCTTACCGCCCGGGAAAACCGCAAGGCGATGCACTGACCCCGGCCGCCGCACCGGCGCGCCGGGCGGCTCGCCCCGCCCGGCAGCATCCGGCGGCAAACACGTCGTTTCGTCCGCGAACATGACACGCTCATCGCGGGCTCGCGATGCCGGAGCGTGTCGCGGCGTGATAACGTAGGGTGATCGCAACGACCCCGACGCCTCCGCCGCCATGGACAACTTCACGCCTGTCGCGCCTGCCACGCCTGCCGTACCCGTGCCTGGCGCCGGCACGAATCCGCCCCCGCGCGGGGGCTGGGCGGTGGCCGCGGGCCAGGGGCTCGAATGGTGGCGATCCGGGTGGCGCCTGTTCCGCGCAGCACCGGCGATCTGGATCATTCTCATGTTGCTGTTCATCGCCATCATGTTCGGGCTCTCGTTCATCCCGTTCCTCGGACAGATCGCCTCGACCCTGCTCTACCCCGTGCTGGGCGCCGGCATCCTGGTCGGCACGCGGGCCCTCGATCGCGGCGGCGAACTGACGGTCGCCCACCTCTTCGCCTGCTTCAACGACAAGGCGCTGCCGCTCATCATCGTCGCGCTGCTGTATTTCGGCGGCTGGTTCGTGATCTGGCTGGTTGCGGCCGCTCTGCTGGTCGGTGTCCTCGGCTTCGGCACGGTCGCATCGATCATGTCCGGCGACCCGACGCAGGCCGGTATCGCCATGCTGGCGACGCTGGGGGTGGGTTCGCTCGTCGTGCTCTTGCTCGCCACGCTGCTCGGCATCCCGCTGATCATGGGCTACTGGTTTGCGCCGGCACTGGTGCTGTTCCGCGGCGACGAGCCGTTCGCGGCGATGAAGACGAGCTTCACCGCGTGCATGCGCAACATGCCACCGTTCCTGGTCTACGGATTGCTGGGCATCGGGTTCGCGATCGTCGCCTCGATCCCGTTCGGGCTCGGCTGGTTCGTCCTGCTGCCGGTCTACGCGGCGTCGATGTACGCGAGCTACAAGGACATCTTCGGCGAACCCTTGTAATAGCCGATAGGTCATCCGTCCGCAAACAGAGTGAGCGCAGCCGCCTCGTAACCTGCCTGCGAACGGAGTGAGCGTTCGGGCGACCGGCGGCGCAGCCGCCTCGTAACCTGCCTGCGAACGGAGTGAGCGTTTAGGCATATCAATGTGCCTGTTCCCAGTTCGCTCCGACACCGACGTCGGCGACGAGCGGCACGGACAGTTGCGCCACGCCCGTCATGCGCAACGGCAGCTCGGCCGTGACCAGCGCCACTTCGGCCTCGGGCACTTCCAGCACGAGCTCGTCGTGGACCTGCAGGATCAGCTTCGTCGCGAGCCGCGCGCGCACGAGCCAGTCCTGCACGCTGATCATCGCCAACTTGATCAGGTCGGCGGCGGTGCCTTGCATCGGCGCGTTGATCGCCGCGCGTTCGGCCGCCGCCCGGCGCGGGCCGCCGCCGGCGTTGATGTCGGGCAGCCACAGCCGGCGCCCGAACACCGTTTCGACATAGCCCTGGGCACGGGCGAGCTCGCGCGTGCGCTGCATGTATTCGGCGACGCCGGGGTAGCGCGCGAAATAGCGGTCGATGAACTGCTGCGCGGCGGCCCGCTCGATGTTGAGCTGCGTGGCGAGCCCGAACGCGCCCATCCCGTAGATCAGGCCGAAATTCACCGCCTTGATGTAGCGGCGCTGCTCCGCCGTGACCTCGGCGAGCGGCACGCTGAAAATCTCGGCCGCGGTCGCGCGATGGATGTCCGCGCCTTCGTGAAACGCATGCACCAGCGCCGGATCGTGCGACAGGTGCGCCATGATCCGCAGCTCGATCTGCGAGTAGTCGGCGGAGACGAGGACATGTCCCGGCGGGGCGACGAACGCCTCGCGGATCCGGCGTCCCTCGGTGGTGCGCACCGGAATGTTCTGCAGGTTGGGGTCGAGCGACGCCAGCCGTCCGGTGACGGCAGTCGCCTGCGAGTAATTCGTGTGCACGCGGCCGGTGTGCGGGTTGACCATCTGCGGCAGCTTGTCGGTGTAGGTCGACTTGAGCTTCGACAGCGTCCGGTGCAAGAGCAGCAGCTTCGGCAGCGGGTAGTTGGCGGCCAGCTCCTGCAACACCTCCTCGTCGGTGGACGGCTGCCCGGTGGCGGTTTTCTTGACCACGGGCAGCTTCATCTTCTCGAACAGTATTTCGCCCAACTGTTTCGGCGACCCGAGATTGAACGGCTGGCCGGCCTCCGCGTAGGCCTCCTGCTCGAGCGCCCACACGCGCTCCCCGAGCTCCCGGCTTTGCGTCGCCAGGAGCGCCGTGTCGAGCAGCACGCCGCTGCGCTCCATCATGAACAGCACGTCGCGCACCGGGAGCTCGATCGCCCTGTAGACATAGTCGAGCCGCGCATCCGCGACGAGCCGCGGGTAGAGGACGCGATGCAGTTGCAGCGTGATGTCGGCGTCCTCGGCCGAATACGCGGTGGCATCCTCGATGCTCACCTGGTCGAAGCCGATCCGGGCCGCGCCCTTGCCGGTCACGTCGGCGTAGGCGATCGTCTTCACGTTGAGGTGGCGCCACGCGAGGTTGTCCATGTCGTGCGGCTTGTGCGACTCGAGGACGTAGGACTGGAGCAGCGTGTCGTGCGTGACGCCGGCCAGCACGAGGCCGTGATTGGCGAGCACGTGCTCGTCGTACTTGACGTTCTGCCCGAGCTTTCTCGCCGCCGGGTCGGCGAACCAGGGCGCGAGCTCTCGCAGCACCTCGTCCTGCGCCAGCTGATCGGGCGCGCCCGGGTAGCGGTGGCCGAGCGGAATGTAGCAGGCGCGGCCCGGCTCGATCGCGAAGGACAGGCCGACGATGCGCGCCTGCATCGGATCGAGACTCGTCGTCTCGGTGTCGAAGCAGACGAGCTCCGCGCCGGCGATAGCGTCCCGCCAGCGCGCGAAGGCCGCCGCATCGAGCACCGTTTCGTAGTGCCGCGGCACCGCCGCCGGTGCGTCGCCGGCCGGCGTGTCGCGCGCGGTGAACGTGCGGGTATCGGCGCTCGACGCCATGTCGGCGAGCGCGGAACCGGCGTCGGCCCCGGGCGTCGCGTCCTCGTTGCCCGCGCCCGGGAGGTCGCGCAGCCACGACTTGAACTCGAACCGCTGATAGAGCGATTTCAGCGCGGCAACATCGGGCGGCGCGATCTTGAGGTCGGCGGCCTTGACCGGCAGTGGACAGTCGGTCCTGACGGTCAGCAGGCGCTTGCCTAGCGGCAGCCAGTCCTTGGCGGCGCGCAGATTTTCGCCGACGACGCCGGGGATGTCCTGCGCATGCGCGACGATTTCGTCGAGCGAGCCGTACTGGGCAAGCCATTTGGCCGCCGTCTTCGGGCCGACTTTGTTCACGCCGGGAACGTTGTCGACCGCGTCACCCGTGAGCGTCAGGAGGTCGAGCACCTGGTCCGCGCGCACGCCGAACTTGGCGAGCACCGCGGGCTCGTCCAGCGTCTCGTTGCTCATCGTGTTGACGAGCGTGATGCCGGGCCGCACGAGCTGCGCGAGATCCTTGTCCGACGTCGAGACCACGCAGTCCATTCCCCGCGCGGCGGCCTCGATCGCCAGCGTGCCGATCACGTCGTCGGCTTCGACGCCGTCGATCATGATGAGCGGCCAGCCGTGCGCGCGCACGAGCTCGTGCAGCGGCTCGATCTGGCGCACGAGATCTTCGGGCATCGGCGGACGATGGGCCTTGTACTCAGGGTACCAGTCGTTGCGAAAAGTCTTGCCCGGCGCGTCGAACACGACGGCGAAGCAGTCCGGCTTGCCGTCTTCCGCCATTCGGCGCAACATCGAAACGACGCCCCGCAGCGCCCCGGTCGGCTCGCCCTGCGACGTGCGCAGGTCGGGCAGCGCGTGGAATGCGCGATACAGGTACGACGACCCATCCACCAGCACGAGCGTAGGCATGTCCCAGACGACCACCAAGATCCCCGACCTCATCGATCCGCAGGCGATGCAGACGACCAATGGCCAGGAGGCCTGGCGGGTGCTGGGGATTATGGCAGAGTTCGCCGCCGCGACCGAAAGGCTGCGCGGCATCCGCCCGGCAGTCTCGATGTTCGGCAGCGCACGGATCGGGCCCGACCATCCGTATTTCGAGAGGACCGAAAAGATCGCGCGGCTGCTCTCCGACGCGGGCTTTGCCGTGATCTCGGGCGGCGGACCGGGCCTCATGGAAGCCGCCAACCGCGGCGCCTTCAGGGGCAAGTCCCCGGCCATCGGCTTGAACATCATGCTGCCGCACGAGACCAGCGGCAACGAGTTCCAGGACATCGGGTTCGACTTCCGCTATTTCTTCGCGCGCAAGATGATGTTCGTGCGCTTCGCGTCGGCGTACGTCGTGATGCCGGGTGGGTTCGGCACGCTCGACGAGCTGTCCGAATGCCTGACGCTGGTGCAGACCGGGAAAAGCCGCCGCATTCCGATCATCCTGGTCGGCGGCGAGTTCTGGCGCGGCCTTCTCGACTGGCTCCGCGACACGCTGATCCGCGAAGGCATGATCGACGCGACCGACGTCGACCTGATGCAGATCATCGAGGAGCCCGAAGCCATCGTCGAAGCGATCTTCAGTTTCTACGAAGGACGCGGCTTCCAGCCGACACGCGCCGAACGGGAGAAGATGCTGAACCTCTAGCGTCGAACGCCCAACCAGCATCGCGCGTCTGGTAAAATTGCCCGCTTCGATGCCATCCCCATGACCCGCGTGCGCCGCCCGCTCTCCCTCGCAGCTTTCGGACTCGCCGTGGTGTTTGCCGCCGCCGGCGCGGCCCTCGCGCAGCCGGCGCCGACCGCGCAGGGCAACAAATCCCCTCCCGTCCTCGAGCCGCTGCCGGAGATCGCCGGCGACGCCGACCTCGAGCCGCAGGTCACGATCACGCGCCAGAAGGACCAAACCGTCGAGGAGGCGCGGGTCAACGGCAAGCTGGTATGGATCAAGGTCACGCCCACCCACGGCCGGCCCTACTTCCTGATTCCCGACGGCGGCGAATTCACGTTCATCCGTCGCGACAGTCTCGATTCGGGGCTGAAGGTCCCGCTGTGGGTTCTGTTGACGTTCTGACAAGCTGATTTCCTTTTCGCAAAACCCGACCCGGCGGCGTCCTTGGCGCGCGCCGCGATGCCGATGTCCGTCTACACACCTGTCACCGCCGAGGAATTCAATGCCTGGCTCATCCGGTACAACGTGGGTGCGCTCACCGACCTCACGCCGATTGCGGCCGGCATCGAAAACACCAACTACTTCGTGACCACCGCCAAGGGCCGGTACGTGCTGACGCTCTACGAGCGGCTGCCGGCGAAAGAGCTCCCGTTCTATCTCAACCTGATGGCGCACCTCGCGCGGGCGGGCGTCGAATGCCCGGCGCCGGAGCCGGATCGCACCGGCGCGCTGTTCAGCCTGCTCAATGGCAAGCCGGCCGGCCTTGTCACCCGGCTCGAGGGCAAGCCGGTGCAGGCGCCAACGCCCGGCCACTGCGCGGCTGTGGGCGACGCGCTCGGCCGCCTGCACGTCGCCTCCGCCACGTACCGCACGCGCCTGACCAATCGGCGCGGCCCCGCCTGGTGGCGGCAGGCCGCGCGCGCAGTGCAGCCCTTTCTCGATGCTGCGCAGCGCGAACTGCTCGACACGGAGCTCAAGTTTCTCGCCGGCTTCGGCCGCGGTGCGCTGCCGAAAGGCGCGATCCACGGCGATCTCTTCTGCGACAACGTGCTTTTTTCCGATACCAGGGTGTCGGGAATCATCGATTTCGGCTTCGCCGCCACCGACTTCCTCGCCTACGATCTCGCGATCGCCGTCAACGACTGGTGCATCGTCAGGGAAGGCGCGCAGCAGGGCGGGCTCATTCCCGAGCTCGTCGCCGCGATGGCCGGCGCCTACGACGCGGTGCGGCCGCTCACCGCCGACGAACGCACGCAATGGGCGGCGCTCCTGCGCGCCGCGGCGCTGCGCTTCTGGCTGTCCCGCCTCTACGATCTGCATCTCCCGCGCCCCGCCGAGCTCACCCACGCGCACGACCCGGCGCTGTTCGAGCGCATCCTGCGCGATCGCGCCGGCACCGCGCCGCGGTTTCCCGATCCGGGCACGACCGCCGGCAAGGGAACCCGGCGATGAGCACGGGCCGGGACGGCATCGCGTTCGAGCGTCTGCCCGCGCTGCGCGGCGTGGCGTGGCTGCGCGACGCCTACGGAATGCTGTCGCTCGCGCGCCTGCCGTGGCTCATGCTGATGCTGCTCTATTACCTGCTCCTCGGCCTCATCGATTTCCTGCCGTACGTGGGACAGATCGCGGCGCCGATACTGAAGCCGGTGTTCGCGGTCGGCTTTCTCGCCGCCGCCTGGTCGCAGGAACGCGGCGGCACGCCGCAGCCGAAGCAGCTGTTCGTGGGGTTCCGCTCGAACCTCTGGGCGCTGCTGCCGTTGGGGGTGGTGCTGGTGGTCGGGATCACGCTGGCCGTGCTCGGAACGGCGCTGGTCGACGACGGCAAGCTGCTCGATGCGCTGTCGGGCAAGAGCGCGCGCGACGAACTGCCGCTCGCCGACGAGCAGGTTCAGCTCGCGATGCTGTTCGCCGCCGCCTGCGCGCTGCCGGTGATGCTGGCGATGTGGTTCGCGCCGGCGCTCGTCGTGTTCCAGGATTGCTCGGCCTGGGTCGCGCTGCGCACCAGCTTCATCGCCGCGCTGGCGAACTGGAAGGCGATCGCGGTCTACGGGGTGATGGTCTTCTTCTACGGCGGCGTGGTTCCCGGGATCGGCATCACGCTGATCAGGCTGATCGTGCCGGCGACGCTCGAGTCGACGATTGCGCTGATCGTCCTGCTTCCGTACCTGTTCCTGTTCATCGCGACGCTCCACATCTCCGACTACGTGAGCTACCGCGACATCTTCCACCGCGACGAAGTGCACGCGCCGGACGAGCCCGCGCGTAGCCCGGCGTCGAGGCAGCGAAACCCGGGTGAGCGCCGCAATGCCCCGGGTTCGCTGCGCTCAACCGGGCTACGGACAGGCTCGCTATGCGCCGCCCCGCGTCACGCCGCTTCGAGCTTCGCGAATTCGAGCGCCAGCCATTTCACGCCGACCTCGCGGAAGTTGACCTGCACGCGCTGGTCGGCACCGCGGCCTTCGGCGTCGATGATGACGCCCACGCCGAACTTCCCGTGGCGCACGCTCTGGCCGATGCGCCAGCCCGGCCCGGAGATGCCCGTGGCCGCCGCCCGCGGCGTCGCGCGCGGCGCGTCCGCGGCGGCGGCGGTTCCCCATTCGGCCGCATCGACGTCGACCGCACGCCGGCGCGGTGAGTACCACTGCACCAGTTCGGCCGGCACTTCGTCGAGAAAGCGCGACGCGATGTGGTAGCGCACCTGGCCATGCAGCATCCGGCTCTGCGCGAGCGTGAGGTAGAGGCGGCGCTTCGCCCGGGTCATCGCGACGTACATCAGCCGCCGCTCCTCTTCGACGCCGTCGAATTCGGACAGGCTGTTCTCGTGCGGGAAGAGCCCCTCTTCGAGCCCGGTCACGAACACCGTGTGGAACTCGAGGCCTTTCGCCGCGTGGACGGTCATCAGCTGCAGCGCCGGCCGGCCCTCCGCGGCCTGCGTGTCGCCCGCCTCCAGCGCGGCATGGGCGAGGAAGGCGGTCAGCGGATCGGTCGCGCCTTCTTCGGCGGCCACGTCGCCAGCCTCGCCGGTCGCGACCGGCGCATCGACGGCGAGATCGGCCTCGCGCAGGAACGAGTCGGCGGCATTCACGAGCTCCTCGAGATTCTCGAGGCGGTCCTGCCCGTCCTTCTCGGCCTTGTAGTGCGCGACGAGGCCCGAGGCGTGGTTCACGTGCGCGACGGCCTCCGGCAGCGGCAATCCCGCGGTCGCCGCCCGCGTGGCGTCGATCAGCTTCACGAACGCGGCGAGGCTGCCGCCCGCCTTGCCGGTCGCCTTGCCGCCGCACGCGGCCTGCCACAGGCTCGTCCCGGCGCCACGCGCCGCGTCCTGCAGCGCTTCGAGCGTGCGCGCGCCGATGCCACGCGGCGGAAAATTGACGATGCGCAGGAAGGCCCCGTCGTCGTCGGGCATCGCCAGCAGGCGCAGGTAGGCAAGCGCGTGCTTCACCTCGGCGCGCTCGAAGAAGCGCATGCCGCCGTAGACGCGATAGGGCACGGCGGCGTTGAACAGCGCGTGCTCCAGCACCCGCGACTGCGCGTTGGAGCGGTAGAGCACGGCGGCCTCGGACAGCGCGATGCCGTCGCTGTCGATGCCCTTGACGATATCGACGATGAACGCCGCCTCGTCGAAGTCGGACGGCGCGGCGAAGGCGCGGATCGGATCGCCCTTGCCGTCGGCGGTCCACAGGTTCTTGCCGAGGCGCGTCTTGTTCTGCCGGATGAGCGCGTTGGCGGCGTCGAGGATGTTGCCGTGCGAGCGGTAATTCTGCTCGAGCTTGATGAGCTGCACGGGCATGTCGGCGCGGGCGAAATCGCGCTCGAAGTGCTGCATGTTGGCGACGTTCGCGCCGCGAAACGCGTAGATCGACTGGTCGTCGTCGCCGACGGCGAACACCGCCGCGTCCGGACCGGCGAGCTGCTGCAGCCACCGGTACTGCAGCACGTTGGTGTCCTGGAATTCGTCGACCAGCAGGTGCGAGAAACGGCGCCGATAATGCTCGCGCAAGCCTTCGTGCCGGACGAGGAGCTCGTAGCTCCGCAGCAGCAGCTCGGCGAAATCGACGACCCCCTCGCGCTGGCACATCGCCTCGTACAGCGCGTAATGCTCGACCTGCCGGCGAACGAAATCGTCGCCGGCCTCGACCTGGTTGGGGCGCCGTCCCTCTTCCTTGGCGCCGGCGATGAACTGCTGGAGCTGCCGCGGCGGAAAGCGCTCGTCGTCGATGCCGTGGGCGCGATAGAGCCGCTTGATGAGCGAGAGCTGGTCCTGCGTGTCCATGATCTGGAAGAGCTGCGGCAGCTCCGCGTCGCGGTAATGCGCGCGCAGCATCCGGTTGCAGAGGCCGTGGAAGGTGCCGATCCACATGCCGCGCGTATGCATGGGCGTCATCGCGGAGAGCCGGACGAGCATCTCCTTCGCCGCCTTGTTGGTGAACGTGACCGCCAGGATCGACAGCGGCGTCGCCTGGCCGGTGGCGAGCAGCCAGGCGATCCGCGTCGTCAGCACGCGCGTCTTGCCGCTGCCCGCGCCGGCCAGGATCAGCGCCGACTGGTGCGGCAGCGTGACGGCGGCGAGCTGCTCGGGATTGAGGTTGTCGAGGAGGGGGGAGGCCATCGGGAACCCGGAACGGGCATTCTCCAGTCTGAAGCGGTGCGGCGGCCGATGGATACGGGCGGCGGTTCGGAATTATACGTTGCGCGCTTCCGGCGCCGCGTCGCACGGGAGTTATAATCGGCCCGCTCCACGCGTTCCCCGGCCGTGGATCTCACGCCCCGCCCCGATCGATGCCACCGCCTCCCAGCGCCGCGCCCGCCGTCCATTCCGCGACGACGCGCGCGTTCGTCCAGTGGATCCGGCTGGCGGCACCCTACATCCACGCCTTCCGCGGCAAGACGTTCGTGATCGCCTTCGGCGGCGAGGTCGTCGCCGACGAGACGTTTCTCGGCATCATCCACGACTTGAACCTGCTGCACAGCCTCGGCGTGCACATCGTCGTCGTCCACGGCTCGCGGCCGCAGATCGAGGCCATCCTCCAGCAGCAGAACATCGAAAGCCGCTACGCGTTCGGCCTGCGCGTCACCGACGCCGAGACGATGGACTGCGTGCTCGAAGCCTCGGGCCAGGTGCGAAGCCGCATCGAGGCGCTGCTGTCGCTCGGCATCGCCAACTCGCCGATGGCCGGCGCGCGCATCCGCGTCTCCAGCGGCAATTTCATCACCGCCAAGCCGCTCGGCGTGCGCGACGGCATCGACATGCAGCTGACCGGCGAAGTGCGCCGCGTCGACGTCGACGCGATCCAGCAGCGCCTCGACGACGGCGACATCGTGCTGATCTCGCCGCTCGGCTACTCGCCCACCGGCGAGATCTTCAACCTCGCGCTGGAAGAGGTCGCCACCCAGGTCGCCGTGCGCCTCGACGCGCACAAGCTCGTGTTCCTGATGGAGACCGAGGGGGTGCGCAACGGGCGCCGCCAGCTCCTCACCGAGCTGTCGACCAAGGATGCCGAGGCGATGCTCGCGGTCGGGGCCGCCCGGCTGCCGCCGGACGTCCAGCATTATCTTCCGTGCGCGGTGCGCGCCTGCGACAACGGCGTCAAGCGCGCGCACCTCATCAGCCGTCACCTCGACGGCGCGCTGCTGCTCGAGCTCTTCACCCGCGACGGCGTGGGCACGATGGTCGCGGCGGCGCCGCTCGCGCACCTGCGCAGCGCGACGATCGACGACGCCGGCGGCATCATCGCGATCATCGAGCCGCTCGAGGAACAGGGGATCCTGGTGCGCCGCTCGCGCGAGCGGCTGGAGACGGAGATCGAGCGTTTCGTCGTCGCCGAGCACGACGGCGCGGTCATCGGCTGCGCGGCACTCTATGCCTTTCCCGAGGACAAGGTCGGCGAGCTCGCGGCGCTGGCCGTCCATCCGGACTTCCGCCGCGAAGGCTACGGCGAAGCGCTGCTGCTCGAAATCGAAGCCCGCGCGCGCAAGCTGAAGCTCGGCAAGCTGTTCGTGCTCACGACGCGCACGTCGCAGTGGTTTCTCGAGCGTGGATTCCGCAACGCATCGGTCGCCGACCTGCCCAAGCAGAAGCAGGCGCTTTACAATTACCAGCGCAAGTCGCAGGTTTACGCGAAGAAGCTTTAGTGAGGAGTGACGAGACATGGCGCGAATGGTTCACTGCATCAAGCTCGGCCGCGAAGCGGAAGGGCTCGATTTCCCCCCCTACCCCGGCGAAATCGGGAAGCGGCTCTACGAGAACGTGTCGAAGGAGGCGTGGCAGGCGTGGCTGCGGCACCAGACGATGCTGGTCAACGAAAACCGGCTGTCGCTCGCGGACGCGCGCGCGCGGAAGTGGCTCGCCGAGCAGATGGAGCAGCACTTCTTCGGCGGCGGCGCGGAAATGCCGTCGGGGTACGTTCCCCCGACACCGTGAGCGCGCGGTCAGGCGGCAGCGCATGACAGACCCCGATCATCCTCGTAGCCACCACGACATGGGCGGTCTGCCCGCTGGAGCCGTCGCGCCGACCGAACACGACTACGCACTGTGGGAGAAGCGCGTGGATGCGCTGATGATGTTGCTTTCCGACAAGGACCGGCACCTGCTGACGGTGGACGAGCTTCGCCGCAACATCGAGAGCCTTGGCGCCGATGCCTACGACAAGATGACGTATTACGAGCGCTGGATTCACGCGATCACCCAGACGCTCATCCAGCGCGGCGCGATCACCGTGGAGGAGCTGGGCCGCAAGATCGAAGCTGTCCAGAACCGTGAGGAACCCCATGGCTGACGTGATCGCCCCGCGGTTCGATGTCGGCGATCGCGTCGCGGTGCGCGCGGCGTACCCCATCGGCCATGTGCGCACGCCTTACTACGTCCGTGGCAAGCACGGCGTCATTGAACGTCTGTGCGGCGCCTATCCCAATCCCGAGGAGCTTGCCTACGCAAGACCGGGACTGCCCAGGCAGCCGCTGTATCGCGTGCGCTTTCTGCAGCAGGAGCTGTGGGCCGACTATGCCGGTCAACCCGCGGACGTCGTCGAGGTGGAGATTTACCAGCACTGGCTGGAGGCGGAGGAACCATGAGCCACGAGCACGAACCTGCCGCGGAACATCCGCACGTCCATCGGTATCCGCCCCGCCCGGATCAGGACGACACGCTTACCTATTACCGCGCGATGGAAGTGGCGGTGCGCGAGTTGTTGATCGAGAAGGGGGTCTTCACCGCCGACGACGTGCGCCGCCAGGTGGAGAACATGGACGGGCGCAACGCCGGCCGGGGCGCGCAAATGGTGGCGCACGCATGGCTCGACCCGGCGTACAAAGAGCGGATGCTTGCCGACGGGTCCAAAGCCGCCGAGGAAATCGGTCTTGACGTCGGGCCGCTCAAATTGGTGGTGGTGGAGAACACGCGGAGCGTCCACAACGTGATCGTCTGCACGCTCTGCTCGTGCTATCCCCGCATGCTTCTCGGTCTGCCTCCGGATTGGTACAAGAGTCGCAACTATCGTTCGCGCGTGGTGCGCGAACCCCGTGCCGTGCTCGCCGAGTTTGGCACCGTGATCCCCGAGGACGTCCTGATCCGCGTGCACGACAGCACCGCCGACATGCGCTACCTGGTCGCGCCACGGCGCCCCGAAGGCACCGACGACTGGAGCGAAGCGGAGCTTGCGAGCCTGGTCACGCGCGACAGCATGATCGGCGTCGCGTTGGCAAGTCGTGCCTCGGCGTAAGTTCCTGTAGTCTTGCGAGCGACCTCGGCCGCCGACCCGGCGGACGAACAAGTTGGCAGAAATCGCGCCGCCGGTGACCGCGAGCAGCCATGGCCACGCGGCGGAGCCGCTATCCCTTGACTGGAATCGCTTCCGGAGCGCCGGCATCGCGACGCGTGAATTGTTCCATCGACACCGAATACTCGCCCGTCGTCGCGTTGTGACGCACGCAGTATTGCGTCGGATAGAAGCCGGCCACGGCCACCGCCCTGGGTGCCTTGATCGGCAGGCAGCCGTTGGGTTTGCTCGCCATGTACGCGCGGGTGACCATTGCTTCATAGAAGATCACCTTCCCGTCGTACACCCCGTAGATCCAGCTCCGCGTAAAAGGTTGTTTCTGGAACTCGGGGCCCGTGGTGTCGACGAGGTGATTCCCCATCGCCGGAACGACCGCCTCGACGTCGACATAATCCGGGGCGAGGTAGTTCGGAGGCAGCGGCTTCCGTCCCGTCTGGAACTGGTCGCAGCGGACGAATTCGGGCCCGCAGGGTCCGGGCTCGATCGCGAAGGCGTCCGCGATCGCGCCCATCTCGAAGTGGACGTCGAAGTGCGGGACATCGTAGATCCCGGGAGGAATGTGTCCCTCGGGGTTCCAGTTCAGGAGAACCCACTTGAACGGAATGTCGTGGCGTCGGGCCACGACGTCCGGCAAGGGAATGACGAACTCGAACGTGTGCTGACACTGGGTGGCGGCGTCCATCGCGCCGTCCTTGTTGCGGCCGAAGCACCGATGTTCGTCCGAGCCGTGCGGCAGGCCCTCCAACGCGCCTGCGGACCAGACGACGCCGATCGCGCTCGGCGCGCCCCCGCTTTCGAACTCGGCGTAGCTCGACACCATTCCGTCGCCCAGCTTCAGCTGCCAACCCGGCGTTCGCGACGCCGCGGTATCGATACGCTCGCGCGAGCAACCGGCTGCCGCAAGCGCGGTAAGCACCAAAGCCATCATCAAACGAAACTCCATGGTAAGCCCCTCCCTCCGTTGATCGCTGAACCAACTCTTCGAAGAATGACGGCCCGGATATTAACCCGGCCCGGGCGAACCATGAATGACCGTTCCGCGCCCGGCCTGATCGCGAGCTACTCCTTACGACCGACACCTGCCAACCAACCGACGGGATCAATCCACACAATGCCGGCGTCATGCGGCGGCCCGCAGCCGACTCGGGCCACGACTCGACGCGAAGAACTGATCGCCCGGAACCGGCGTAGACTGATTGGCATGAACGCGCCATCGATCAGCCGTTATCCCGTTCCGAAGCTCGAGGAGTTGCCCGACGACATCCGCGCGCGGATCCTCGAGGTACAGGAGAAGTCCGGCTTCGTGCCCAATGTATTTCTCGTGCTCGCGCGGCGGCCGGCCGAGTTCCGCGCGTTCTTCGCCTACCACGACGCGTTGATGGCCAAGGAAGGCGGCCTCACCAAGGCCGAGCGCGAAATGATCGTGGTGGCGACGTCCGGGGCCAACGACTGCCCCTATTGCGTGGTCGCGCATGGCGCCATCCTGCGCATCTACGCGAAGAACCCGTTCGTCGCCGATCAGGTCGCCGTGAATTATCGCGAGGCCGACATCACGCCCCGGCAAAAGGCGATGCTCGCGTTCGCGCTCAAGGTTGCGCTGCGGAGCGCCGAGATCGGGGACGACGATTTCGGCGCGTTGCGCGCGCACGGATTCAGCGAGGAAGACGCGTGGGACATCGGCGGCATCGCGGCGTTTTTCGCGCTGTCGAACCGGATGGCGGCCGTGACGCGGATGCGCGCCAACGACGAGTTCTATCTGCTGGGGCGGGTGCCGAAGAAAACCTGATCCGGCGTGTAGCCCGGCGTTGAGCGAAGCGAAACCCGGGTGGACGTTTGCATGCCCGCTCCCCGGGTTGCACGTTCGTTCAACCCGGGCTACATGTCAGCCGAGATACTGCTTGAACCAGGCCGTCGCGCGCTTCCAGCCATCCTCCGCCTGCTCCTTGCGATAGCTGGGGCGGTAGTCCGCGTGGAACGCATGCGGCGTTCCCGGATAGATGACCCATTCCACGTGCGTGTTGCCGCCGGCTTTGACCGCATCGCGCATCTTCTCGGCGGTCGCCACCGGAATGCCGTCGTCGGCGCCGCCGTAGAGCCCGAGCAGCGGCGCCTTGATTCGCGCGGCGACGTCGAGCGGCGTCTTGTCGCCGGGCACGAACGCGTTGAGCGCGCCGTACCAGGCTACCGCGGCCTTGAGGTTCGGGTTGTGCGCGGCGTACATCAGCGTGATTCGCCCGCCCCAGCAGAAGCCGGTGATGCCGAGCTTCCCCGTGTCCGCCTTGCCGCTGGCCTTCGCATACGCGACCGTCGCGTCGAGATCGGACAGCACCTGTGCATCCGGCGTCTTGGCGACGATGTCCTTGATGATCGTCCCGATGTCGCTGATCTTGCGCGGGTCGCCGGCGCGGGCGAAGAGCTCCGGAGCGATCGCGAAATAGCCGAGCTTCGCGAAACGCCGGCAGACGTCGGCAATGTACTCGTGCACGCCCCAGACCTCGGAGACGACGAGGATCGTCGGGAAATTGCCGCCCGTGGCCGGCATGGCGCGATACGCGGGCATCTCGCCGTCCTTGGTCTTGACCTTGACCTCGCCGGCGACGAGACCGTCCGCCGGCGTCGTGATCGTCTGCGCGGAGACGGGCAACACGGCGAGCGCGAAGCCGGCGCCGAGCGAGGTGACGAGAAAGCCGCGGCGGTCGAACGCCTGTCGCGGCACGAGACTGTCGAAGTGCGAATCGGCAGGCAGCGTCATGGATCCTCCGGTCCGGTCAACCTTCGTACACGACCTGTCCGGCCACCAGCGTGAACCGCACGCGGCCGGGAACTTCCAGCCCCAGGAACGGGGTGTTCTTCCCCTGGCTCTTCAGCGCTTTCGGCTCGACCAGCCAGTGAACGCCCGGATCGAACAGGCAGACATCGGCGGACTGCCCGAGGGCGAGGTGCCCCGCATCCAACCCGAGAATCGTTGCCGGTGCGGTGGTGATGCGCGCCAGCGCCGCGGGGAGCGCGATCTCCTCCTCGGTCGCCCATTTGAGCGTCAGCGGCAGCAGAAGTTCAAGGCCCGTCGCCCCGGGCTCGGATTCGCCGAACGGCACCTGCTTGGCGTCGTCGTCCACCGGCGTGTGATCGGAGCACACGAGGTCGATGGTGCCGTCCGCGAGGCCGGCGCGCAGCGCGGCGCGGTCGCGCGTCCC
The DNA here is from genome assembly GCA_963810845.1 of uncultured beta proteobacterium. Classification (GTDB taxonomy): domain Bacteria; phylum Pseudomonadota; class Gammaproteobacteria; order Burkholderiales; family Casimicrobiaceae; genus CAIWHR01. The sequence goes on from CAWEOX010000003.1 coordinate 117,632, forward strand.
GCGCAGCGGCGGCACCAGATGGCACTGGGTGTCGAACCAGCCGATGTCGACGTCGCACAGGTGCAGATGGTGAACGGCCACGTCGCAGGTGACCGGCAAGCCCTCCTTCCGCGCCGCGCGCATCATCGCGACGCCGTCGGCGGTCGACAGCCGGCACAGGTGGACGCGCACGCCGGTTTCGCGCACCAGCGCGAAGATCACCGCCATCGCGATCGTCTCCGCCGACGGCGGTATGGCGACAAGGCCAAGGCGTGTGGCGACCTCACCGTCATGCGCGAAGCCGCCCTTGCCGATGTGCGCGTCCTGCGGGCGCAGCCACACGCGGTAGCCGAAGGTCACCGCGTATTGCATCGCGCGATACAGCACCTGCGTGTCGACGAGCGGCGCCTCCGCGTGCGAGAACGCGACGCAGCCGGCGTCGGCAAGCTCGCCCATTTCGGTCAGCGCCTCGCCCTTCAGGCCCACGGTCAGCGCGCCCACCGGGTAGACGTGCGCCTGATTGAGCGACAGCGCCCGGTGCTTCAGCATCTGCACGAGCCCGGGTTCGTCGAGCGGCGGGTCGGTGTCGGGCGGGCACGCGAGGCTGGTGACGCCGCCCGCGACCGCGGCCGCCATCTCCGATTCGAGTGTGGCCTTGTATTCGAATCCCGGCTCGCGCAGGCGGGCCGAAAGATCGATGAGGCCGGGGCAGACGACGAGGCCCGCGGCGTCGAGCATCCGGTTCGCGTTCCAGCCGGCCGGCGCCGCGCCGATCGCGGCGACCTTGCCCGCGGCGATGTAGAGCGTGGTCACGCGGTCGATCCCGTTCTTCGGATCGATGAGGCGGCCGTTCCTGATCTCTATTTTCACGGGTCAATTCCGCGCGAGCATGGAGAGCACCGCCATCCGCACCGCGATGCCGAACGTCACCTGCGGGAGGATCACCGCCCGCGGGCTGTCGGCCACCGCCGAATCGATCTCGACGCCGCGGTTCATCGGCCCCGGGTGCATCACGATCGCGTCCGGTTTCGCGGCCGCGAGCTTCTCCGGCGTCAGACCGTAGTGCTTGAAGAACTCGCCGGCCGAGGGCAGCAGCGCCCCGCGCATCCGCTCGTTCTGCAGGCGCAGCATCACGACCACGTCGCAACCCTTCAAGCCCTCGCGCATGTCGTTGCAGACCCGCACGCCGAGCGCCTGCAGCGCGGTCGGCAGCAGCGTCTGCGGGCCGATCGCGCGCACTTCCGGCGTGCCGAGCGTCGTCAGGCCGTGGATCAGCGAGCGCGCCACCCGCGAGTGCAGGACGTCGCCGACGATGGCCACCGTCAGATTGCGGAACTCGCGCTTGTAGTGGCGGATCGTGAAGAGGTCGAGCAGCCCCTGCGTCGGATGCGCGTGGCGGCCGTCGCCGGCGTTGACGACGTGCACATGGGTGCGGCCGGTGCGATTCAGGTGCGCGGCGATGAGATGCGGCGCGCCGGATTGCGCATGGCGGACGACGAACATGTCGGCATTCATCGCCACCAGGTTGTCGACGGTGTCGAGGAGCGTTTCGCCTTTCGTGGTCGACGAGGCGCCGATGTTGAGATTGATCACGTCGGCGGACAGCCGCTTCGCCGCGATCTCGAACGTGGTGCGCGTGCGGGTCGAGTTCTCGAAGAAGAGATTGAATACCGCCTTGCCGCGGAGCAGCGGGACCTTCTTCACGTCGCGCTCGGCGATCGACGTGAACGGGACCGCGGTGTCGAGAATCCTGACGATCATCTCGGCCGGCAGTCCCTCGAGCGTCAGCAGATGCGTGAGCTCGCCGTCGGCGTCGAGCTGCGGGTTACGCATCGTCGCCTCCGGCCGCAACGCCGCCGGCGGCCGCTTCCGCCGAGAGCGTGAGGCGCCCGTCCGGCGCCCGCGACAGCACCAGCGAAAGATCGCGGGCGACGGCGAGGCGCGCGCCGGCGTAGGTGGCCTCGACCGGCAGTTCGCGGCCGCCGCGGTCCACGAGCACGGCGAGCTCGATGCGCTCGGGCCGGCCGAAGTCGAAGAGCTCATTGATCGCCGCGCGGACGCTGCGGCCGGTGTAGAGAACGTCGTCGACCAGCACGATCGTCGCGCCCTCGACGTCGAACGGCAGCTCGGTGCGCTTCACCTCCGCCTTGAGGCCGGTCCGGTGAAAATCGTCGCGATGGAACGAGACGTCGATGTAGCCGACCGGGTGGTCTCCGGGGATGAGCTGCACCAGGCGGTCGGCGAGCCACGCCCCGCCGGAACGGATGCCGACGAAGCGGGCGTCATGGGCAACCGCGCCGCGCATGCGGTCGGCGAGGGCAGCGAGCGTCTGTTCGGCGTCGGGGATCGTCACGGGGGCGTTGTCTTTCGCGGGGGATGGTTCATCGAACCATGATTGCAGGATCAGCTGGGCCGCGACTTCGTCCTGCGCCGCATGGCGCGCGCGGCCGCGCACGCCGGCTTCGGTCAACGCTGTGACCGCGGCCCGGGTGGTAAAACGCTCGTCGACGCGCGCCACCGGCAATCCGAACCGGGCCTCGAGCGCGCGCGCGAAACGCTCGGCGCGCGCGGTCATGTCGTGCTCGCTGCCGTCCGCGTCGAGCGGCCGGCCGACGACCAGGGCGCCCGGCGCCCATTCGGCGACGAGCGCGTCGATCGCTTCGAGGCGCGCGGCGTTGGCTTCGCCCTCGACGACCGTCAGCGGATGCGCGATGCGCACCACGGTATTGCCGACGGCGACGCCGATCTTGCGGGTTCCGAAATCGAATGCGAGCACCGTCGCGTGATCCGCGGTCGCGGGCGATGCGCTCTTGATTTTCGCGTTCAAGCGTCAGGCGTGACCGACATCTTCGGAAAGCCGCGAAAAATCGATGCCGAGGAGCCTCATCGCCGCCGGCAGCCGGGCTTCGGCGGGCGTGTCGAACAGCACGTCCGGATCGGCCGCCACCGTGAGCCAGGCATTCTGCGCGATCTCCTGCTCGAGCTGGCCGGCGGACCATCCCGCGTAGCCGAGCGAGACGAACACGTTGCGCGGACCCGCACCGCGGCCCAGCGCCTCCAGGACGTCCTTCGACGTCGTGAGCCCGATGTCGTCGCTCACCGCAAGCGTGGATTGCCAGTTGCCGAGCGGCCGGTGGAGGACGAAGCCGCGATCGACCTGCACCGGGCCGCCGAAATGGACCGGTGCGTCGCGCAGCTCCGCGTCCGCGAGGCTCACGTCGATCTGCTCGAACAGCGCGGCGAGCTTCATGTCGATCGGCTTGTTGACGACGATCCCGAGCGCGCCCTCCGGGCTGTGCTCGCACACGAACGTCAGCGTATGGGCGAAATTCGGATCGACCATGCCCGGCATCGCGATCAGGAAATGGTTGGTGAAGACGGCGGAGGGACTGTCCATGCGTCGAATTGTAAACTCCGCGCCCCCCCGGCACAATTCGGCATGATCACGCTCGCCCTGAATGGAGTGCGATTCCTCGCGGCCGGCCTGGCGTTGATCGCCGTGGCGCTGCTGCCCGCCGCACCCGCGACGGCGGCGATCACGGCGATGCACGGCTTTGCCGACTACACGAGCGTCATGCTGTGGATTCAGACCGAGCGGGCCGGGCCGGTGGAGATCGACGTGGCGCCGGAGGCCGGCGGCGAGGCACGCCGGCTCTCACTCGTCGCCGACGCCGCGCACGACCACGTGGTGACCGTGCGCATCCCCGGGCTCGCACCGGGAACGGCGTATCGCTACCGGATCGCCGCGCAGGGCGAGGCGCAGGACGGGGTCATCCGCACGCAGCGTTACTGGAATACCGCGAGCGCCGCCGCGGAGCTCACCATCGCCATCGGCTCGTGCCACTATCTCGCGAATCCCGATCCGGTCTTTCGTGGAAGCGGCGGGGACTACCAGATCTTCGACGCCATCGCCGCCAAGGCGCCGGACCTCATGCTCTGGCTCGGCGACAACGTCTACCTGCAGACACCGGACCTGCTCGATCCGTCGTCGATGGCGGCGCGCTATCGACAGGCGAGGCGCTTCCCGCCGCTGCAGAAGCTTCTTACCGGCACGGCGCACCTCGCCATCCTCGACGATCACGATTTCGGGCCCAACGACGCCGACGGCTCGTACGTGCTGAAGGGCGAAACGCTGAAGCTCTTCGAGCGCTACTGGCCGAACCCGAGCCATGGCCTGCCCGGCGTTCCCGGCGCGTTCGGGTGGGCCCGCGTCGGCGACGTGGAGCTTTTCCTGCTCGACGACCGCACCTACCGGTACCCCGACCGCTATCCCGACCTGCCCGAGAAGACGATGTTCGGACCGGCGCAGTTCGAGTGGCTGAAGCAGGCGCTCGTCTCGTCGCGGGCGCCGATCAAGCTCGTCGCTGCCGGTGGTCAGTTCTGGAACCGGGCGAGCCGCTTCGAAGGCCTGCACCAGTTTCCGCAGGAGCAGAAGCGGCTCGCGCAGTGGCTGACCGAGCAAAAGATCGACGGCGTGATTTTCCTCTCGGGCGATCGCCACTTCGGCGAGCTCCTGAAGATCGAGCGCGCAGGCGCGTATCCGCTGTACGAGTTCACGTCGTCGCCGCTCACGTCGCAGCCGGTGACCAAGCCCGGTGACGCCGAGCGGGAGAATCCGGACGTCGTCGCCGGGACGCTGCAAGGCAGGCGCCAGTTCGGCCTCATTCGCGTCAGCGGCCCGGGCGGCGATCGCCGCATCGCGCTCGAGGCCTACGACAGCGACGGCAACCCGCTGTGGCGACACGAGATCCGCGCCAACGACCTGCGCTTCCCGCGCGGAAGACCGTGATCGTCGACCAGGCGCTCGTCTGGTCCTATTTGTCCGTCAATCCTCTTCCTGCTTCCGTGATTTCTTGAACTCGCTGGCGAGCTGCGTCTGCAGTAAAGGCGGGGCGGGCTCGTAATGCGACAGTTGCATCGACCACGAGCCGTGGCCGCCGGTCACCGATTTCAGCCGCGCCGAGTAGCCGTCGAGCTCGACTAACGGCGCGAGACCGCTGATCGCGATGACGCCGGGCTGCAATCCCTGCGTGCCGGTGACCTGCCCGCGCCGCGACGACAAGTCGCCGGCGATGTCGCCGGTGTTCGTCTCGGGGCAGATGACCTCGACGCTGACGATCGGCTCCAGCACGATCGGCTTCGCCTTCGCCACCGCATCGAGGAACGCCTTCTTGCCGGCGCTGACGAACGCGACCTCCTTCGAGTCGACGGGGTGATGCTTGCCGTCGTACACGATGACCCTGACGTCGTGCAGCGGGAACCCGGCGATGGCGCCGGTGACGAGCACCTGCTCGACGCCCTTCTGTACCGCAGGCATGAACTGGTGCGGAATCACGCCGCCCTTGGTGGCATCGACGAACTCGAAGCCGGCGCCGCGCTCTCTCGGCTCGACGCGCAGCGACACCTCGCCGAATTGCCCCGCGCCGCCGGTCTGCTTCTTGTGGCGATGGAAGCCCTCGGCCTTGCCGGTGATCGTCTCGCGGTAGGGGATCCGCGGCGGCCGCGTGTCGACCTCGACCTTGAACTGCGAGGCCATGCGCTCCTGCACCGACCGCAGGTGCAGCTCGCCCAGCGCGCGCAGCACCGTCTCGTTGAGAATGGGATCGTGCTCGAGCGAAATCGTGGGATCCTCGGCGATCATCCGGTGCAGCACGTCGGAAATCCGCTGCTCGTCGCCGCGTTTTTTCGGCGTGATCGCCACGCCCTGCATCGGCACCGGGAATTCGAGCGGCCGCATGTGGATGTGATCCTCGTCGTGCGAATCGTGCAGCACGCAGTCGAACTCGATCTCGTCCACTTTCGCCACCGCGGCGAGGTCGCCGGGCACGGCCCGCTCGATCTCGATGTTCCTCGCGCCCTGGAGCAGGAAGAGATGCCCGACCTTGAACGGCTTCCTGCCGTCGCCGATGAAGAGCTGCGTGTCGCGGGTCACGGTACCCTGGTGGACGCGGAAGACGCCGAGCTTGCCGACGAACGGGTCGACGACCACCTTGAAGACGTGCGCGAGGACGTGCTTCTTCGGATCCGGATCGGAGCGGAACTCGGCGGCGGCCTCGCCCTCGCCCTTGTAGAACAGCGGCGGATTGCCCTCGGTCGGGTTCGGCATCAGCTTGACCATGATCTCCAGCAGTTCGGCGATGCCGACGCCGTTGCGCGCGCTGGTGAAGCACACCGGAACGAGATGTCCCTCGCGCAACGCCTTCTCGAACGGCGCGTGCAGCTGTTCGGGCTCGACGTCGCCCTGTTCGAGGTACAGCGACATCAGGTCCTCGTCGACCTCGACCACCTGGTCGACCAGCGCCTGGTGCGCGGCCGCCACCGACGAAAAATCGGCGTCGCCGGCGGGATTGAAAAAGCAATCGACGATACGCTTCCCGCCGTCGGCCGGCAGGTTGATCGGCAGGCACTCCTTGCCGTACGCCGCCTGGATCTGCGCGAGCAGCGCCGGCAGGTCGACGTTGTCCGCGTCGATCTTGTTGACGACGACGATGCGGCACAGCTTTCGTTTCGCGGCCCAGTCCATCATCCGCGACGTGATCATTTCGAGGCCCGCCTGGGCGTTGACCACCACCGCGACGGTCTCGACCGCATCGAGCGCGCCGATCGCCTGGCCGATGAAATCCGGAAAACCGGGCGTGTCGACGATGTGGACACGCGTCCCCGCGGTCTCGAGATGCACGAGCGACGAGCGCAGCGAATGCTGGTACGTCTTCTCGAGCGGATCGAAATCGCTGACCGTCGTGCCGCGCTCGACGCTGCCCGGCGACCGGGATCATTCCGGCCTTGTGCAGCAGCGCCTCGGCCAGCGTGGTCTTGCCCGATGCGCCGTGCCCGACCAACGCGACGGTGCGGATGTTCTCAGTGGCGAATTGCGCCATTACCCTTCCCTCCAATTTGGTCCAGACGCCAATTGTCGCCGAAAATCGCCCGACCCGAGCCGGGTTTCGGCGGGCGGACGCGGTTTTTGGCGGGAAAGACCTGGTGGCGGCGAACCGAGGACCGGTCGATGCCGGGCCCGTACGCCGCGAGGCGGCTCAATGAGCGAGCGCCAGCATCTCGCGCAAATTGCGCAGCAGGTCCTGTTCCTGGAACGGCTTGCCGAGGTAGAGGTCGACCCCGAGCTCGCGCGCCAGCGCCCGGTGCTTTTCCGCCGTGCGCGACGTGATCATGATGATCGGAACGTGCGCGTGCCGGGTGTCGCGCTTGATCATCCGCGTGAACTCGAAGCCGTCCATGCGCGGCATTTCGATGTCGAGCAGGATGACGTCGGGCGCCTCGCTTTCCAGCATCTCCAGCGCCTCGACGCCGTCCTTCGCCGTGATCACGTCGAAGCCTTCGCGGGCCAGCAGGCGGCTCGTGATCTTGCGCACGGTGAGCGAGTCGTCGACGATCATCACGAGCGGCGGCCCGGCGACCGCCGCCTTCACCGTCGGCCGCAGGCGGCCACGAGCCATGCGATCGCGGCGCCGTCGGGTCGAACGCCGGCACCACCGCCCGCTGCGCGAGCTGCACCGGGTTGATGATCAGCACGATCTCGCCGTTGCCGAGCACCGTCGCGCCGGCGATGCCGGCGACGCGCGCGAGCTGCGGGCCGATGTTCTTGACCACGACTTCCTGGTTGCCGATCATTTCGTCGACGTGGACGGCGGCCACGTTCTGCCCGGCGCGCAGCAGCATCACCGCGTTGTGGCGCGCGCTCTCGGGGTTGTGCTGCGGCATCGCCCAGCAGTCGCGGCAGGTAGTGGAACGGATAGCGCTTGCCCTGCCATTCCACGACCGCGCGCGACGTAGAGGTCGAGCAGCTTTTCCGGCTTGACCTGCTGCACCTGCTCCACCATCGGCGCCGGCAGCGCCCACAGCCTGCCGCCCGCGCGCACCAGCACCGCCTGCGCCACCGCCAGCGTGAGCGGCAGGTAGAGCAGGAAGGTGGTGCCGCGCCCGCGCTCGGTGGCGACCTCGACGCGCCCGCCGAGCGCCGCGACCTCCGAGCGCACGACGTCCATCCCGATGCCGCGGCCCGACACCGCCGTGACGCGGGTCGCCGTGGAGAAGCCGGGGTGAAAGATGCACTCGATCAGCTGCGCGTCGGTCGGCGCCGCGTCGGCGGCGATCCGGCCCTGCGCCACCGCCTTGGCGCGGATCTGCTCGAGGTCGAGCCCGGCGCCGTCGTCGGAGAGCTCGATCGCGATTTCGTTGCCGACCTGGCGGACGGTGAGCGCGATCTCGCCGGTCTCCGATTTCCCGGCCGCGGCGCGCGCCGCGCGCGGCTCGATGCCGTGGTCGAGCGCGTTGCGCAGCAGGTGCTCGAGCGGCCCGGCGAGCTTTTCCAGCACCGAGCCGGTCGAGCTCGACCTGGGCGCCGCGGATCTCGAGGTTGGCGCGCTTGTCGAGCTCCTTCGCCGTCTGCCGCAGGATCCGGTAGAGCCGCTCGGACAGGCTGCCGAAGGGCACCGTGCGGATCGAGAACAGCTGCTGCTGGATGTCGCGCGAGTAGCGCGCCTGCGCGAGCAGCGCGGCGTCGGCATCGTCGAGGTTCTTCAGCAGCGACTGCTGGACCGTGGCGACGTCGTTGACGCCCTCGGCCGAGCGATCGCGTGAGCTCCTGGAAGCGCGTGTAGCGGTCGAATTCGAGCGGGTCGAAGCCTTCGGCCGCTCTCGCCGACGTGCGACATCCGCGACTGGATCTGCGATTCGCCCTGGATCTCGATCTCGCGCACCTGCGCGCGCAGGCGGATGACGCTGCCGTGAGCTCCAGCAGGTTCGCCTTCAGCGCGCGCAGCTCGCCGTCGATGCGCGCGCGGGTGATCGCGACCTCGCCGGCTTCGTTCACCAGCCGGTCGATGATGTCGGCGCGAACGCGCAGCAGCGCGCGCTGGCCGGACTCGGCCTCGACCGTTTCGCCGGCCGCGGGAGCCGCGCACCGCGCGGCGACGAGCGGCACGACGACGGCCGGCTCGGCGCCGGCGCCGCGCGGCGGCAGCGGCCGCGACGATGCGGAACGACCGCGTCGGGCATGGCCGGCCGTGTCGCCGCCGGGGTACGCGGCCTCGTCGGCCGCCGCGGCGCGACCACGGCAGCGCGACGTTGACCCGGCCCTCGCGCAGCGCGTCGAGCACGAACGCGATGCGGTCGAGGTCGGACTCGAGCAGATCGAAAGCGCCGGTCCCCGGCGCCGCGAGCGCGTCGTCGTCCTCCAGCCGGGATTCCATCCGGTGCGTGAGCTCGCCCAGGCGCATCGCGCCGGCCATGCGCGCGCTGCCCTTCAGCGTGTGCAGCGTCCGGCGCAGGCTGCGCGCTGCCGTCGTCGGCCGGCAGCGGCGCAGGCGCGCAGCGCCTCGCCCGCCTGCGGGAACAGCTCGGAGGCTTCCTCGAGGAAGATCGGCAGCACCTGCTCGTCGACGTCGTCGCGCACGCCGGCGAGCGGATCGGCTTCCGGCGCGGCACGCAGCCGCATCGGCTGCGCGACCGTCGGCGGCTGCGGCGGCCGTCGGCGGCGGCGGCTCGGCGGCGGCAGCCGGCGGCGGCCGCTCGCGCGGCGGCTTCGGCGGCGGCGGCTTCGGCAGCGGCGGCTTCGGCAGCGGCGGCTTCGGCAGCGCAGCTTCGGCAGCGGCGGCTTCGGCAGCGGCAGCTTCGGCGGCGGCGGCTTCGGCGGCGGCAGCTTCGGCAGCGGCGGCTTCGGCGGCGGCTTCGGCGCGGCGGCTTCGGCGGCGGCAGCTTCGGCGGCGGCGGCTTCGGCAGCGGCGGCTTCGGCAGCGGCAGCTTCTGCAGCAGCGCTTCGGCGCGCGGCTCGGCCGCGCTGCAGCGGCTTCGGCGGCAGCGCTTCGGCAGCGGCGGCCTCGGCGGCGGCAACGCTGTCAGGTCAATGCCGTCCGTGATCGCGGTCGGGGTTCCGTCCGGGAGCGATGCGGCCTCCTCGTCGCGCGCGGCCTCGCGCGCCGCGAGCGCTTCGGCATCCTCCGGCGCATGCCCGGCCGCCGCTCCGGGCCGCAGCGCTTCGAGCGCGTACTGGATCGCCGCGCCTCGGCCTCGTCGCCGCGGTGAACGCGGCGCGCGCCTTGACCCGGGCGACCAGCGCCGCAGCGCGTCGATCGCCGCGCGAGCACCGGCTGCGCCGATCGGGCGGCGGCGGCTCGGCTGCTGCAGGCCGAGCAGGCACTGTTCCAGCGCCTTGGCGGTGTGCGCGAGGAGCGGGAATCCGCCGGTGCGATTGATGCCGTACAGCGTGTGGCTCGCCCGCACCATCGCCGCCGAGGGCGCCTGCTGCGGATCGAACTGCATCGCCGCGAATTCGGCGGCGAGCGTGGCGAGGTGCAGGTCGGCCTCGTCGCTGAGAATGCGGTGCAGCGACGCCGAGAGCGTGACGTCGCCGACCGTGATCTCGTCCGGCTCCGGCTCTGCCGCGGCGCGGCGGCAGCGAGCGGTTGCCCGCCGCGCGGCGCGCCGCCCGCGGGCGACCGTCGACGCTCCGCGGCCGAGGCGAACTCGATCGACGGCGATCTCCGTCGCCAGCGCCCGTCCTCGCCGACCGCCGCGACAGCTCGCGGCGCGCCTCGCGTCTCCTCGACGCCCGACACCTCGGTCAGCTCGATCCCTCGCACCGGCTCGGCCGCGGGCGCCCGTCTGCCGGCGTTGCGGCGGCCGGCGCACGACCGGCGCCGCGCGCTTCAGCACCGATTCGCGGCGCCGGGCAGCTCGGCCTCGAGGGCGCGGATCGCGGCATGCAGCGCCGTCGCGTCCGGCCGCACGCGCCCGTGCTCGCGCAGCTCGGCGACCCAGCCGCGAAAGCAGCGCTCGGCGACGTCGATCATCGCCAGCACCGCGGGCGTCACCGGGCGGTCTTCCTCGAGCAGGCGGTTGAGGATCTTCTCGACGTCGAAGGCGAGCTCGCCGAGCTCGTCGAGGCCGACCATCCGGCCGCTGCCCTTCAGCGTGTGGAATCCGCGGCGCACCGTGCGCAGCGCGTCGCGGTCGCCGGGGTTGTGCTCCAGCTGCGCGCGGTGCTCGCCGACGGTGTCGAGCACCTCGCCCGCCTCGGTGAGATAGATGTCGAGGAACTCGGCGTCGAGCTGCTTCTGGTCGGTGGCGAGCAGGCGCTGCGTCTCCGCGGAGATCGCCGGCGCCGGCGCGGCGGCGCCGCTCTCGGCGATCGCGTCGACCGCCGCGGTGAGCGCCGTCGTGCCGCCCGCCTCGAGCTCCTTCAGCGCCGCGCCGGCCTGCTCCACCAGGCCGTCGTCGCCGATCAGCTCCGCATCGTCGCGCAGGTCGGCGAGCTTGGTCTCGCAGCCCCGCGCGCGCGGCGGCATCGGCCGGCGCGCGGCGCACTTCGGCGACGATCTCGGGCAGCGCGCTGCGCAATTCCTCGACCGCCGCCTCGACCGACTCGGCCGCGGTCGTCGGCCGCGTCGGCGCGGCGCCTCGCCCGAGCCGCTTGCGCAGCAGCGGCACGATCAGGCGCTCGCGATCGGGCCGCTGCTGCTCGACCGCCTCGACGTAGAAGCCGAGGCTCGACAGCGATTCGGCGAGCAGCTCGAGGTCGTCGTTCGACACCGGCGGTGTCCGGGATCGGCGTAGGCCTCGATCTGCGCCTGGCACAGCGCGAGCAGCTGTTCGGCCTGGTCGAGCCCGAGCATGCGCAGCGCGCCGCCGACCTGCCGGCTGTCCTTCGCCAGCGTGGCGAGCTCGGCGCGCTTCGCGTGATCGCGGAAGAAGGCGTCGAGCACCTGCTCGATGTGGCGCAGGTTGACCTGGATCTCGCGCACCACCTGCGCGAGCAGCAGCCGCTCCTGCGCGCGCTTCGACATTTCGTCGAGCTGCGGCGCCGCCGCCGCCGCGTCGAGCGGCCGATTCGACTGCACGGCGTCGAGCCGCGCGAGCATCGCGTCGACCTGCTTCGGGAAATCGGGCGTCAGGCCGGAGTAGTTGTCGAAGGCGTTTTCGGCGAGCAGCAGGCCGGTCGCGTACTCCATCGCGAGCGCTTCGGGCATGTTGCAGCGCCGGCATCGCGGTCGAGCCGCGCCGCGAGCGAGGCGGTGAGCCTCGTCAGCGCGGCGTTGCCGATCTCCGCGGCCTGCCCGTGCACCGCCGCCATCGTCTGCTTCAGCCGCGGCAGGTTTTCCGCGCGGCCCGACGTGAACTTGAGCCAGGCGTCCTTGGCCGCGCCGATCTGCTCGCGCGCCGCGCGCAGCAGCGGCTCGAGGCGCACCATGTCGGCCGACAGCGACGTCGGCCGACGGGATGAGCTCGGCCAGCCTGAACGCCTGCTGCACCTCGCGCACCGGCGGCGGTGACCGGCGCGCTGATCGCGACGTAGTAGAGCACTTCGCGCCGCAGCCGATCGGCGACCTTGGTCGAGCCTTCGACCACGCGGCGGATCTGCAGGTCGATCCGGGCGGCGAGCTGCTTCGCGCCGAAGCTCGGGCTCGAGACCGCTGGCGACGATGGCGTCGAGCAGCGCGTCGACGGTCCACCAGAACGCGCGCAGGTCCGGCTGCGCGGTGAGCGGCCTCGATGCCGCCGACGGCGTCGCGCATCGCCCGCGCGCCCGGCGGCATCGCCGCGCAGCCAGCGCGAGCAGGCCCTGCTGGAACAGGCGGCGCTGCCGCACGAGCTGCGCGGCGGCGCCGCGCCGCGGCGACGACGTCGGCGCGCCGATGCGCAGCGGCGCGCGCGCGCGACAGATCGGGGAAGAACAGGTCGCTGGCCGCCGCGGCGCTTGACGCCGCGCGCCGCTGCATCGCCTCGTACTCGGGGAAGAGCTTGAGCGCGAGAGCGGCGCGCCGCTGACCACCTCGGCCAGGAAGACCTTGAGCTTGCGGCACGCGCGGTCGATCGCGTCGCACGCGGCCGGCACTCGGCCGCGGCATCGGCGCCTCGAGCCGCGCGAGCCCGCGCTCGATCTCGTCGGTGAACGGCGACCACCGCGTCGAGCCCGACCATCTGGATGGCCCCGGCGGCCTGGTGGACATGGGCCTGCGCGTGCTTCAGCGGCGTCGCGTCCTGCGGCGCCGCCCGGAACGCCGCGAGCGATTCCTGCCCGCGCGCGAGCGCCTGGTCGATCTCGCCCTGGACCCAGGACAGCGGCCCGACGTCGAATTCCGGTGGCGGTGTCGATCGTCACGGAGCTCATGCGCGTCGCATGCCGGGTCGTCGCAGACGGGCCGGTCGCCTGGGCGCGCGATGGCGTGCGCGCCGCGCCGCGTCAGACCTTGAATCCGGCGACGGAACTGCGCAGCTCCGCCGCGAGCTTGGTCAGCTGGCCGATCGACACGTTGGTCTGCTTGGTGCCCTCGGTCGTCTCCTCGGTGATCTTCAGGATGCCCTGCATGCCGCGCGTGACGTCCGACACCGACGTCGACTGCTTCTGGGTCTGCGCCGAGATGCCGCCGATCAGCTCGGCGAGCTCGCGCGAAACGCTGCGGATCTCGTCCAGCGCCTGGCCCGCGGCGTCGGACAGCTTGGCGCCCTCGACCACGCCCTCGGTGCTCTTTTCCATCGCCGCGACGGCGTCCTGCGTGTCGGCCTGAATCGTCTTGACGATCGCCTCGATCTGCTTGGTCGCCTCGCCCGAGCGCTCGGCGAGGCGCTGCACTTCCTCGGCCACCACGGTGAAGCCGCGGCCCGCCTCGCCCGCCGACGCCGCCTGGATCGCGGCGTTCAGCGCGAGCACGTTGGTCTGCTCGGTGATGTCCGAGATGAGCTCGACGATCTCGCCGATCTCGAGCGACGATTCGCCGAGGCGCTTGATGCGCTTCGACGTGTCCTGGATCTGCGTGCGGATGTCGTTCATGCCGGCGATCTGGTTCTGCACCGACTGCGCGCCTTTTTCGGCGGCGGCCAGCGACTGCTGCGCCACGCGCGCCGACTGCGCCGCCGACTGCGACACTTCGTCGATCGACTGCGCCATCTGCAGCACCGACCCCGACGCCTGCTGGATCTCGCGGCTCTGCCGCTGCGACGCCTCGAACAGGCGGTTCGAGATCGCCTGCGCGTCCTGCGTGGCCTTCGTCACCTGGTCGGTCGCCGAGTTGATGCCCTTCACCAGCGTGCGCAGCTCCTCGATCGTGAAGTTGATCGAGTCGGCGATGGCGCCGGTCACGTCCTCGGTCACCGACGCCTGCACGGTGAGGTCGCCGTCGGCGAGGTTGCCCATCTCGTTCAGCAGCCGCAGGATCGCCTCCTGGTTGCGCTTGTTCTCCCGCTCGCTCTCGTAGGCGCGGACGCGGGCATCGTCGAGGAACACCTTGCCGAGGAGCAGCAGCGCGACGAGCGCCGAGCAGCGGCGAACACGATCGCCGCCCACAGCGCGTAGCCGCGCGGCCTCGCCGCCCTCGAACTCGCGCGGCGAGGCGCGTGGTGTCGCCGAGCAGCGCTTCGGATTCGTTGTTGACGCCGCGCGCCGCCTGCTTGGCGGCGACCAGCCGCGCCATGTTCTGCAGGATCGCGCCGACGCCGGCGTCGTACGCGGCGAAGCGCTTCTGCAGCTCGGCGAGCGTCGCTCGCGCGTCCTCGCTGCGCGACGGCGCGATGCGCAGCGCGTCGCTGCCCTTCAGCAGCCCGTTCAGGATGTCGCGGAACGTGCTCGCGTCCTTGCCGAGCAGGAACGCGACCTCGGGATCGATCTCGTCGCTCGACGGCGAGCGCGTTGGCGTTCTTCGCGATGCGCTGCGACAGCACGGCGAGCTGGTTCGCGTACTCGATCTCGCGCAGCGTGCCGCCGCCCTGCCCGATCTGCTGCGCCGCCTGCTGCGCGAGGTCGAGCAGCGCGTTGTTGCCGCTGGTTGATGCTCTCCAGCCCCTTGGCGAGCGAGGTGAGGCTTTGCTGGTTGTCGATCACGCGCTGGGCGTTGGCGTCGACGCGGTCCCAGCGCGCGTCTTGATGTCCTGCAGCAGCTTGACGACCGTGGAATCGTCCTGCGCGACGTCGAGGTTGACGCCCTTGACGACGCCGCCCGACTGCAGCGCGTCGAGGTCGGTCTTGAAGCGGTCGCGGCTGTCGGTCACCGCCGCGAACGCCGTGGTCTGCCCCTGCGCCGCGAGCGCCGTGCCGCGCGCCAGGCGCTGCGAGAGCATCTGCATTTCGGTCGCGGTCGCCGAGGAGGCCGCCGCCTGCGCCGCCTGCCGGCCGTCGAGAAACACCAGCAGCGCGGCGAAGACGAAGAATGTCGCCATCACCACGCCGAGAACCTGGAACTGCTGGACGATGGGCAGGTGCCCGATCAGCGGGAGCTTGCGCGGCATCCGCGAGTCGGACGTCGCCGTGCGCAGCTGCTCCATGATCGACACCGACGCCAGCGGATCGTAGCCGATCGGCGCGGCCAGTCATGACCTGCGTGGTCGGCATCTCGAGTCGTCGTCCCTTCGCCGGGTTGCGGCCCTTGCCCGCGCCGAAAAGCTTCGGCAGCTTCAGTTCAAATGCCATGTTTCCTCCAAGGCAGCGCGAGTTCTTGTGGGGTCGTCCGCGGGCGATCGCGCCGCCGCGCGCCGGCTCGTCCGGTCGGCAGCGCGTCAAAGGCCGACCTGCAGGAATTCCGGATCCCGGGCGAGGCCGGAGAGGTCGATCTCCTGCCACGCCGCGCCGTCGGCGTCGATCCAGCGTTGGCCATACCAGGCGGGGGCGTCGGCGGGCGCCAAGGCGGGCGCGAGCTCCGCCAGATTGCGCAGCCCATGACCCGCGGCACCACGATGCCGGCCCGCAGGTCGCCGGCGCGCGGTCCGAACAGGACGAGGCGGCTGCTGCCGCCGGCGACGTGCGGCGCCGCGAGCGCGTGGCCGAGAAAGCCGGCGAAATCGATGACGCTGTAGAGATTGCCGCGGATGTTGGCCACCCCGAGAAACCACGGCTTCGTCAGCGGCACGCTCGCCAACGGCGGCATCGCGATGACCTCGCCGGCGTCGGCGAGGCGAATGAGCCACTGCGCCCCCGCTGCCGAGAACCCCAGCCGTGACGACTCGACCTGCGCCGCGGTCTTGCTCGCAAGCCGGGCCGCGAGTTCCTGCTGGAACACGCGTAGGTCGAGTTTGCCGGCACGCGCCATGACGCTGTCGCGATAAGATCAGTCGAGCGCCGCGATCTTCGCGAGCAGCTCGTCGCTGTCGATCGGCTTGACGACGTAACTCCGCGCGCCCTGCCGCATCCCCCAGATCTTGTCGGTTTCCTGGCCTTTGGACGTGCAGATGATGACCGGGATCGCCTTGGTCTCGCGGGTCGCGGCTGATCACGCGCGTCGCCTGGAAGCCGTTGAGGCCGGGCATGACGACGTCCATCAGGATCACGTCCGGCTTGTCGTTCCTGGCCTTGCGAATCGCGTCCTCGCCGTTGTCGCTGGCGATGACGTCGTAGCCGGCCTTGGTCAGGAGGTCGTTCAGCACATGCCGTTCAGTGGGCGAGTCGTCGACGATGAGGATTTTCTTGATGGCCATGTTGCATGTCCCGTCCTATGTACTCAGCCTCGGGGCCGGAACCCGCCCCATTTCGTTCCGGATCACGGCACTTCGTGCTCACTTTTGCAATCCCCCGGGGTTCCTGACATGGGCGGCGACCGCCTTCAGCAGGCTTTCCTTGGTGAAAGGCTTGGTCAGATACTGGTCGGAACCGACCATCCGGCCGCGCGCCCGGTCGAAGAGTCCATCTTTCGACGACAGCATCACCACCGGCGTGGCGTGGAATTTGGCGTTTTTCTTGATGAGGGCGCAGGTTTGATAGCCATCGAGCCGCGGCATCATGATATCGACGAAAACCATGTTCGGCTGGTGGTCGGCGATCTTGGCCAAGGCGTCGAAGCCGTCCTCGGCCAGGATCACCGTGCATCCCGCCTGCAAAAGAAAAATCTCCGCGCTGCGGCGGATCGTGTTCGAGTCATCGATCACCATGACCTTGACCCCGGTCAGCGGATTCGTCTCCGGCAACGTCTTCCCCTTCTGTCAACGGCGGTCGCGGCCGCGCCGGGGCGCTGGGCCGGGAAGCCGCACGAAGCCGAGTTTGCCACGCCTCGGCGTCCTTGCCTAGAGCATAAACCTTGCCAGAATAAGGATTTCATGCCCATTGCTGGCTTTTTTGCGACGGCAACGCAAGTTTCGCGGTCGGACGGCCTCTCCTGCGCGAGGAGTCGGGTGCGGCCGCCGCCCGCCGGGTCCCCGGGTCAGTGGCCGAGAAACATCCGGTAGGCGGGATTGCCCGTCTCGTCGACGCAGTCGTAGCCGAGGCGGTCGAGGAAGGCGCGGAATTCGGCCTTGTCGGACGGCGGCACCTGGATGCCGACCAGCACGCGGCCGTAGTCGGCGCCGTGATTGCGGTAATGGAACAGGCTGATGTTCCAGCCGCGGCTCATGCTGTCCAGGAACTGCATCAGCGCGCCGGGGCGCTCCGGAAACTCGAACCGGTACAGGATCTCGTTTTCGGCCGACGGGCGCGTGGCCGCCGACCAGGTGGCGCACGTGCAGCTTCGCCATTTCGTTGTCGGAAAGATCGTAGGCCTCGATCTTCCGGCGCTTCAGCTCGGCGAGCAGGTGCACGATCTCGTCGCGGCCGGTGACCTCGATGCCGACGAAGAGATGCGCGATCTTCGCGTCGGCATAGCGGTAGTTGAACTCGGTGACCGAGCGCTTGCCGAGCAGCTCGCAGAATTCGCGAAAGCTCCCCGGCCGTTCCGGAATCGTGACGGCGATGATCGCCTCGCGCTTTTCGCCCAGCTCGGCGCGCTCGGCGACGAAGCGCAGGCGGTCGAAGTTCATGTTGGCGCCGCAGGCAATCGCGACGAAGGTATGGTCCTTCACCCGATGCCGCTCGCACCAGGTCTTGATGCCCGCGACCGAAAGCGCGCCGGCCGGCTCGAGGATCGAGCGCGAATCCTCGAACACGTCCTTGATCGCCGCGCACGTAGCGTCGGTGTCGACCAGCACGATGTCGTCGAGGAGCTCGCGGCAGATGCGGAACGTCTCCTTGCCCACCTCCTTGACCGCGACGCCGTCGGCGAACAGCCCGACGTGAGCGAGCCTGACCCGGCGGCCCGCCGCGATCGAGCGCGCCATCGCGTCGGAGTCGACCGGCTGGACGCCGATGATCCTGATCTCGGGGCGCACGCGCTTCACGTACGACGCGATGCCGCTGGCGAGGCCGCCGCCGCCGATGGCGACGAAGATCGCGTCGAGCGGCCCCTGCCACTGGCGCAGGATCTCCACGCCGATCGTGCCCTGGCCGGCGATGACATCCGGGTCGTCGTACGGATGCACGAACGTCGCGTGCGACTTCTTCTGCAGCGCGAGCGCGTGCGCGTAGGCGTCGCTGTACGAATCGCCGTGCAGCACGACCGTGGCCCCGCGCGCCTCCACCGCCGCGATCTTGATGTGCGGCGTGGTCACCGGCATCACGATCGTCGCCTCGCACTCCAGCTTTTGCGCCGCCAGTGCGACGCCTTGCGCGTGGTTGCCGGCCGAGGCCGCGATCACGCCGCGCGCGCGCGCCGCCGGCGACAGGTTCGCCATCTTGTTGTACGCGCCGCGCAGCTTGAACGAGAAGACCGGCTGCTGGTCCTCGCGTTTCAGCAGCACCCGGTTGCCGAGCCGCCGCGACAGTATCGGTGCTGGGTCGAGCGGCGTTTCGATCGCGACGTCGTAGACCTTGGCGGTCAGGATCTTCTGGAGGTAATCGATGGGCATGGGAAACGGCAACCAGGGTGCTCGCGAAATGCGCTCGGCGAGCGTAGCAGGAAAGCGGCGGGCGCGGAAACCGCCGTCACCGCGACTTGCGCGCTGCCCCTGCGAATGCGGCGCGGATTCTGCTACGCTCGTGGCTCCCATGCCTCCTGCCGCGCTCACTGCCGCCACGCTCGCCGTCGTCGACATGGGCTCGAACAGCTTCCGGCTGGAGGTGGGCCGCGTCGAGGGCGACCAGATCTACCGGCTCGATACCTGGCGCGAGACGCTGCGCATCGGCGCGGCGCTCGACGCGCGGGGCCGGCTCACGGCCGACGCGCGCCGCGCCGCCCTCGCCTGCCTCGCCCGCTTCGGCGAGCGGATCAAGGGAGCGCATCCGTCGGCGGTTCGCGCCGTCGCGACCAACACGTTCCGTGAAGCGAAGAACGCCGCGACCTTCCTGCCGCAGGCGGAGCGCGCACTGGGCTTCGCCATCGACGTCATCACCGGCTACGAAGAGGCGCGGCTCATCTACAACGGCGTCGCGCACGTCCTGCCGGCGAGCGACGAGCCGCGGCTCGTCATCGACATCGGCGGCGGCTCGACGGAATTCATCATCGGCCGCGGACTCGTGCCGGAGCGGCTCGAGTCGCTGAAGATCGGCTGCGTCGGCATCACGCAGCGCTTTTTCGCCGATGGCGCGCTGACGGCGCCGGCGTTTGTCGCGGCGGAGACCGCCGCCGGCGCCGAGATCGAGGCCATCGCCCGCGAATTCAGCCGCACGCACTGGCGCACCGCGTACGCGTCGTCGGGAACCGCGCTGGCGCTGGCCGAAATCCTCGAGCAGAACGGGCTGTCGGCGGCGGGCATCACGCGCGAAGGCTTGGCCGGCCTGCGCCGGCGGATGGTCTCGGCGGGCCACGTGAAACGCCTGCGTCTCGCCGCGCTCAAGCCCGAGCGTGCGCCGGTGCTGGCCGGCGGGCTCGCGGTGATGGCGGCCGCGATGGCCGAGCTCGACGTCGAACGGATCAACCCGGTCGGCGGCGCGCTGCGCCTGGGCGTCCTCTACGACCTGCTGGGGCGCACCGTGCGGCGCGACATCCGCACCGCCACCGTCGCGTCGTTCCAGACCCGCTGGCGCATCGATCGCGACCACGCGGCAAGGATCGCCGCCATGGCGGTCGCACTCCACCGCGTGGCCGTTGCGGAGCCCGATCCGGCGTCGGTCCAGCACCTCGAATGGGCGGCGCTATTGCACGAAACGGGCTTCTCGGTATCCCACACCGGCTTTCACAAGCATGGCGCCTACATCCTGCAAAACGCCGACATGCCGGGCTTCTCCGCGCGTGAGCAGCAGGCGCTGTCGTGGCTGGTGTTCGGCTGCCGCGGCGGGCTGTCGAAAATGGCGGCAGCGCTCGCCAACCCGCAATTCCGCGCGCAGCTGGTGGCGCTGCGCCTGGCCGTGCTCTTCCATCACGCGCGAGCGCCGATCGACTCTGCCGCGCATCCGCCTCGGCGTCGCCGCGCGGATCCGCTTCGGCGTGTCGGCGCGCTGGCTCAAGGCCCATCCGCTGACGGCGCACCTGCTCGACAAGGAGCAGCGCGAATGGGCCGACCAGGGCTACGCGTGGCTCCCGGACTGATCGTCGCGGGTGCGCCGTCGCGCGCACCGCTCGTCCGGCGCGCCGCGGCGGCTGCACCTCGTCAAACGAAATCGGGACCGATGACGAGCCGCAGGACGACGGCCGACGCGCCCGACCGGTCGCGGTTGGACAGCCACCACACCGCGCCCTTCTTGATGGACCAGTCAGCCTCCGCGCCCGACAGGAGGAACGACGCGACGGCGCCGAGCGTGGGCTGGTGCCCCACCACGACCACGGGCTCGCGCGAATCGGGCCAGTTCGCGGCGGCGAGCACCGCGGCCACCGACGCTCCCGGCGCGAGATCATCGATCGTCTTGAATTTGCGCGCGAGCCCGAGCGCGGTCTGCTGCGCGCGATCGGCCGGCGATACGAGAATCCGCGCCGAGTCGGGAAGGTGCTTTTCCAGCCACGCGCCCATCCGCTCCGCCTGCTTTTGCCCCTTGGGCGTGAGCCGCCGCCCGAGATCGGGCGCGCCGGGCTCCGCTTCCGCATGACGCCAGAGAACAAGGTCCATTCGGTCGTCCCTCACGCTTTCTTGTCGGGCTCGCGCATCCGGGCGAGCAATTCGGCCTGCGCCGAGCGCGGCGGGAATGGGCACGGCCGCGCGGCGCGATCCTCTTCCACGCGCCGTCGGCGGAGAGCGCCCACGCATCCCGGTTATCGGCGAGGTAGCACAGCAGTCCTTCGTCGACGATCCGCTGCCGGAGCTTGGGGTCGCGCACCGGAAACGCGACTTCGATCCGCTTGAACAGGTTGCGCCCCATCCAGTCGGCCGACGACAGCCAGACCTCCGGGTCGCCGGCATTGGCAAAATACCAGATGCGGTGGTGCTCGAGAAAGCGGCCGAGGATCGAGCGCACGCGGATGTTCTCCGACTGCCCGGGCACGCCCGGGCGCAGCGCGCACGCACCGCGCACGATGAGATCCACGTCGACGCCGGCCTGCGATGCCGCGATCAGCGCGTTGATCACGCCCTCCTCCAGCAGCGCGTTCATCTTGGCGACGATCCGGGCCGGCTTGCCGTCGCGCGCGTGGCGCGCTTCCCGCCGGATCATCTCGATGACGCGCCGATGCATCGTGAACGGCGCGAGCAGCAGCCGCTGCAGCCGGCCGGCCCGCGCGAGACTCGTGATGTGCACGAACACTTCGTTGACGTCCCGGCAGATCGCGGGGTCGGCGGTCAGGAGGCCGAAGTCGGTGTACAGCCGCGTCGTCCGCGGATGGTAGTTGCCGGTGCCGAGGTGGGCGTAGGGCACGAGCCGCGCCTTGCCGCGCCCGCGGCGCTCGCGGCGAATGAGCAGCGCCAGCTTGGCATGGGTCTTGAGCCCGAACACGCCGTAGACGACCTGCGCGCCGGCGCGCTCCAGCTGCTCGGCCCAGTTGATGTTCGCTTCCTCGTCGAACCGCGCCATCAGCTCGACCACGACCGTCACTTCCTTGCCGCGCCGCGCCGCCTCGATCAGCGCTTCCATCAGCAGCGAATTGACGCCGGTGCGATAGACGGTCTGCTTGACCGCGACGACGTCGGGATCGTCGGCGGCGCGGCGGATGAACTCGACCACCGGCTCGAACGATTGGTACGGATGATGGAGCAGGATGTCGTGCTCGCGGATCGCCGCGAGGATGTCGGGCGCGTCGCGCAGGCGATCGGGCAGCCCGGGCACGAACGGCTTGTACTTCAGCTTGTCGATGTCCACTTCGTCGATCAGCGATGCGAGCCGCGCGAGGTTCACCGGCCCGTCGCACCGGTAGAGGTCGGTCTCGTCGAGCTCGAACTGCTGCAGCAGGAAGCGCGCCAGCCGGTCGGGGCATGCGGCGGCGACCTCGAGCCGGACCGCCGAACCGAATTGCCGCTGCGGCAGCTCGCCCTGCAGCGCCTGCCGCAGGTTCTTCACCTCCTCCTCGTCGATCCAGAGGTCGGCATCCCGGGTGACGCGAAATTGCGAGTAGTTGACGACGTCGCGTCCGGCGAAGAGCTCGTGCAGGTGGGCGTGCACCACCGACGACAGCATCACGAACGCGTGGTCGTCGCCCGCGACCGCCCGCGGCAGCTTGATGACGCGCGGCACCACGCGCGGCGCCTTGACGATCGCGATGCCGCCTTCGCGCCCGAACGCGTCGCGGCCGGAGAGCTCGATCACGAAGTTGAGGCTCTTGTTGACGACCTGCGGGAACGGGTGCGCGGGGTCGAGCCCGATCGGCGTCAGCAGCGGCCGCACTTCGCGCTCGAAATACTGCGCGACCCACGCGCGCTCGGCCGCGGTGAACTCGGTCCGCCGGACGAGCCGCACGCCGCCTTTTTCCAGCGCCGGCAGCACCTCGACATTGAGAACCCGGTACTGGTCGGCGATGAGCGCCCGCGACTTCGCTGCCGATCTGCGCGAACAGCGCCCGGCCCTGCTGCAGCGCATACCGGGCGCCGTCAGTTTTGCGCGCAGCTGCTCCTTCACTCCCGCGACCCGGATCTCGAAGAACTCGTCGAGATTGTTGGCGAGGATGCACAGGAAGCGCAGGCGCTCGAGCAGCGGAACGCGCGGCGTCCTCGGCCAGCGCCAGCACCCGCCGGTTGAAGGCGAGCAGCGACAGCTCGCGGTTGAGGGGACCGCGGTGGCGGCGTCGTCACCGGGTCGCCAGCGCGGATCGCGGCGCACGCAGCCGCTGCTGCGACGCGTGCGTCGAGGGGCGACGCTCATTGCACCCATGGCGGGCGCCGCGTTGCCGGACGAATGTCGGCTCGCCATCGCGAGCGCTTCCGCTTCGGTCACGCCGGCGCCAGTTCGGTCGTCGGACTCGAGGCGCAGCCAGATGCACGGCCCCCGCGACTCCACGTCCAGCGCGGCGAGATATTCGGCGTGCGCGGCGAGTTCCGCGGCCGTCGGCGCGATCACCTTGAGCGGCGCGCGGCTCCGCGGCGGCAGCGCGCCGGCCCGGCACCGGCGGCCTCCGCGAGCAGCGCTGGCGCGGCGATGTCGATCGTCAGCGTTTCCTGGCCGCGGGTCATCGCGAGATAGACCTCGGCCAGGAGCTGCGCGTCGAGCAGCGCGCCATGCAGGGTCCGCTGCGCGTTGTCGATCCCGAAGCGCTCGCACAGCGCATCGAGATTGTTGCGCTTGCCGGGGAAGAGCTCGCGCGCGAGCGCCAGCGTGTCGATGACGCCGGCGTGGATTTCGCGCGCACGGGGGCATGCCGGCGAAGCCGAACTCGGCGTCGAGGAACGCGAGGTCGAACGGCGCGTTGTGGATGACCCACTGCGCGCCGGCCGCGAAGTCGACGAAGTCGGCCGCGACGTCGCGGAATTTCGGCTTGCCCTTGAGGTCGTCCCACGTCATCCCGTGCACCTCGGTTGCCCCGGCGTCGATCTCGCGCTCGGGGTCGAGGCGGAAATGGACGGTGCGTCCGGTCGCGCGGCGGTTGACGACCTCGAGCGCGGCGAGCTCGATGATGCGGTGGCCCTGCTGCGGATAGAGGCCGGTGGTCTCGGTGTCGATGATGAGCTGGCGCATGGCAGGGATCAGGAATCAGCGAGCGGGAGCAGCTGTCATCGCGGTAGCGCTGGATCGTGGCCTGGATCTCGGCGATCGCCCGCTCGATCTCGTCGTCGGTCAGGTCGCGCTGCGCGCCCGGTGCGGTCGGTGAGCGTCAGCGTGCGATCGATCTGGGTCTCGAACTCGCCCAGGCCCATCGTCTCGGTGATCGTCGTCGATGGCTCGTCGGGCAGCGTCTCCGCGCCCCAGCGCACGACGATCGCCGACAGGTTGTCGCCCTCGCGCCGCCGCGCTTCTCGGCCTCGCGCATCATCTTGGGCGCGGTCTGCAGGATCGGCGTCGACGTGAGCCAGCTGGCGATCTCGTCCTTCGACAGCACGCTCCAGAACCCGTCGGTGCACATCACGATGAGGTCGCCGTTGCGGAGCAGCGTGCGCTTGCCGAGATCGATCACCGGATCGACGAGCCCGCCGAGGCAGCTGAAGATCCGGTTGCGGTCGGGGTGCGTGGCGACCTCGCGCGCGCCGATGATGCCCTGGTCGACGAGGTACTGGACCTTCGAATGGTCCTTCGTCTCGGCCGATCAGCTGCCCGCGCGGAACAGGTAGAGGCGCGAATCGCCGACGTGCGCCCAGTACGCGTGGCCGGCCTGGACCACGCAGGCGACGCACGTCGTGCGCGGCGTTTCCAGCATCGAGAACTGGTTCGCGTACGAGCCGAGCGCCTGATGCGCGCGGGTCATCGAATCCTGCAGGAACTTGAACGGATTCTTGAGGATCGGCTTCGCTTCCCGCTGGAAGCGCTCGATGAACAGCCGCACGCAGATCTGCGCCGCGATCTCGCCGCCGGCGTGCCCGCCCATCCCGTCGGCGACGACCAGCAGCAGCGTGTCGCGGCCGTAGGTGTAGGCGATCCGGTCCTGGTTGACCCTGCGCGCGCCTTTGCGGCTGTCCTGGAAGATCGTGAACTGCATCAGCCGGGGTCCTTGCCGGGCACGGGCATCGGTCGCCTCACGCGCCGATCTCGGTGAAGAGCTTGCGCTTGAGGCTGCCGAGGAACGTGCTCTTGCGCTTCTTCGACGGGATGTCGCGGATCGCCTTCTGCAGCGCGAACACCGATTGCGGCCGCTCGAGCGGATCGAGGCGCAGGCACCAGTCGATGACCTCGAGCACGTCGTCGGAGTACTGGCCCGACCAGATCTTCTTCGCCGAGACGAGGTGGTCCTCCTGCATGCGCGCGTCGGCGGCCTGCGGCGCGAACGCCGCGAGGCACGCGAACATGCTGGCGCCCACGCCGTAGACGTCGGTCCAGGGCCCGAGCCGGTCGGGCTCGCGGTACTGCTCCGGCGCCGCGAACCCCGGCGTGTACATCGGCGCGAGCTTCGGGCGGGTCGACGTGAGCGTCTGGCGCGCGGCGCCGAAATCGAGCAGCACCGGCGAGCCGTCGGTGCGCAGGTAGATGTTCGCGGGCTTGATGTCGAGGTGCAGCAGCTTGTGCGTGTGCACCTCGCGCAGCCCGTTCAGCAGCTGCATGAACACCTGGCGGACGAGCCGCTCGGACATCTGCTCCTGCCGCAGCTGGATCTGCTGCTGCAGCGTGCGCCCGCGCTCGTAGCGCATCACCATGTAGACGGTTTCGTTCGCGCGGAAGAAATTCAGCACGCGCACGACGTTCGGGTGATTGATCTTGGCGAGCGCGCGGCCTTCCTCGAAGAAGCACTTCATCCCGTAGCGGAACGACGTGAGGTTCTCGGCCGAGCTCGCGCGCACGATGTCGCCCTCGGTGCGCAGCACCAGCGACGCCGGCAGGTATTCCTTGATCGCGACCGGCGTCGCGGTCTCGTCGTACGCGCGGTAGACGATCGAAAAGCCGCCGCGGCTGATCTGCCGGTCGATCCGGTAGTTCAGCAGCCGGTAGTCCGCGGGGAGCGATTGGTTGGTGACGGCCATTGGTGCGTGCGTGCGCGGAGAGCGTACGCGCCGCATCGCGCGCGTCAGCGGTTGCGCAACGGCCTTGCGCCAGGTGTGGATAACGCATACATTCTCGACAACCACGCGGCCAATGTAAAGCCGGAAAACGTGCATAAAGCTGCAAAAAAGGCCCGATGATCGTCAGCATGACCGGCTTCGCGGCCGTTGCCGCCGATTTGCCGGGGGTTTCGCTCGCCGTCGAGCTGCGCTCGGTCAACCACCGCTACCTCGACCTGCAGCTGCGCCTACCCGACGAGTTGCGCGGCCTCGAATCCGCGCTGCGCGAGCGCATCGCGGCGGAATTGAAGCGCGGCAAGGTCGAATGCCGGATCGCGCTCAATCGCACCACGCCCGGCGCCGCGGCGCTCGCCGATCGACCCGGCGCGCGTCGCAGCAGCTCGCGGCCGCGGCGACGCGAGGTGCAGCAGCACGCGCCCGGCGCCGCGCCGCTGTCGATCAACGAGATCCTGCGCTGGCCGGGCGTGCTCGCCGAGCCCACCGTCGCGCCCGAGGAGCTGGCGGCGCGTGCGCACGAGCTCGTCGGCCAGGCGTTGCGCGATCTCGCCGCCGCGCGCGCCCGCGAAGGCGCCAAGACCAAGGCGACGCTCGACGCCTGCTGCGCGGCGATCGAGGCGCAGGTCGCGCGGGTCGCGCCGCGGATTCCGGCCGTCCACGCCGCGTATCTCGAAAGGCTCGGCGCCCGGCTGCGCGAGGCCGGCCTCGATCCGGATCAGGACCGGCTGAAGCAGGAGCTCGCGCTGTTCGCGACCAAGATCGACGTCGCCGAGGAGGTCTCGCGGCTCGCCACGCACGTCGCCGAAGTGCGGCGCGTGCTCGGCCGCCGGCGGCAGCGCCGGCAAGCGCCTCGATTTCCTGATGCAGGAACTGCACCGCGAGGCGAACACGCTCGGCTCGAAATCGGTGGACGCCGAGCTGTCGCAGGCGTCGCTCGAGCTCAAGGTGCTGATCGAGCAGATGCGCGAGCAGGTGCAGAACATCGAATGAGTCGCGATGCGCGCGGCGCAAGCTCCCGCCGAGGCAACCGCGCTGCCGCCTGCGGTTCCGGCCGGCAACCTGTACGTGATCGCGGCGCCCTCCGGCGGCGGCAAGACGAGCCTCGTCCGCGCGCTGCTCGAGCCGAGCCGGGCATCCGGCTGTCGGTGTCGTACACGACGCGGCCGCCGCGCCCCGGCGAGATCGACGGCGTCCATTACCATTTCGTCGACGAGCCGGAGTTTCACGCCCGCAAGGCGGCGGGCGAGTTCCTCGAGCACGCCCACGTCCACGGCAACTGGTACGCGACCTCGGCCACGTGGCTCGCGAGCGAGGTCGCCGCCGGGCACGACGTGCTGCTCGAAATCGACTGGCAGGGCGCGAGCAGGTGCGCCGCCTGGTCGCCGTCGGCGTTGACCGATCTTCATCCTGCCGCCGTCGCTCGCGACGCTGCGGGAGCGCCTCGACAAGCGCGGGCAGGACAGCGCCGGCGGTGATCGCCCGCCGGCTCGAGGCCGCGCGCGAGGAAATGCGCCACTGCGCGGAATTCGATTATGTTATTATTAATCAGGAATTTGCGACGGCGGTCGACGACCTGGCCGCGATCGTCCGCGCGAGCCGCCTGCGCGCGGCGGCGCAATGCGCGCGGCACGCAGCGCTGCTTCAATCGCTGCTGGCACCCCCGACCTGAAATGAACCGACCGGTACCTACGACCATGGCCCGCATCACGATCGACGACTGCCTCGCCAGGATTCCCAACCGCTTCGAGCTGACGCTCGCGGCGACCAATCGCGCGCGCCAGATCACCGCCGGCTCGACGCCGCTGCTCGAGCCCGACCGCGACAAGCCCACCGTCATCGCCCTGCGCGAAATCGCGGCCGGCAAGGTCGGCATCGAGATGCTGCTGAAGGGCCAGAGCTGACGCCGCAGCGCCGGCAACGGCAATGAGCGCTGCCGGGAATGTCCGAAATCGCGGAGTTCACCCGGCATCTCGGCAACTACCTGCCGCCGCCTGAGATCGCGCTCGTCGAGCGCGCGTTCGAGTTCTCCGAGTCGGCCCACCGCGGCCAGTTCCGCAAGTCCGGCGAGCCCTACATCACCCACCCGCTGGCGGTCGCCAGCATCCTGTCGCAATGGCGGCTCGACGCCCACGGGCTCGCCGCCGCGCTCCTCCACGACGTGATGGAGGACACCACCGTCACCAAGGCCGAGATCGAGCGTCGTTCGGCAAGCCGGTGGCCGACATGGTCGACGGCGTGTCGAAGCTCGACCAGATCGAGTTCACGTCGAGCGAGGAAGCGCAGGCGGAGAACTTCCGCAAGATGCTGCTGGCGATGGCGAAGGACGTCCGCGTCATCCTGATCAAGCTCGCCGACCGGCTGCACAACATGCGCACGCTCGACGCGATGGCGCGCTCGCACCGGCGGCGCATCGCGCACGAGACGCGTCGACATCTACGCGCCGATCGCCAACCGGCTGGGGCTGAACGCGCTCTACCTCGAGCTGCAGGACCTCGCGTTCAAGCACCTGTACCCGATGCGCTATCGCGTGCTCGCCGGCGCGATCAAGGCCGCGCGGGGCAACCGGCGCGAGGTGATGAACCGGCTGCTCGACGTGATCCGCGACGGCTTCGCCAAGGCGGGCATCCCGGCCCACGTCTCCGGCCGCGAGAAGACGATCTTCTCGGTCTACAAGAAGATGCGCGAGAAGCACTACACGTTCTCGCAGGTCTTCGACATCTACGGCATGCGCGTGCTGGTCGCCGACGCCACCGCGTGCTACGCCGCGCTCGGCGTCCTGCACAGCCTGTACAAGCCGATCCCCGGCAAGTTCAAGGACTACATCGCGATCCCGAAGGCGAACGGCTACCAGTCGCTGCACACGACGCTGTTCGGCCCGTTCGGAACGCCGCTGGAAGCGCAGATCCGCACCCACGACATGCACCGGATCGCCGAGGCCGGCGTGGCCGCGCACTGGCTGTACAAGACCGGCGGCGAGCTCGACATCGCCGAGGCGCAGCAGCAGACGCACCGCTGGGTGCAGAGCCTGCTCGAGATCCAGTCGGAGTCGCGCGACTCGAAGGAGTTTCTCGAGAACATCAAGGTCGATCTCTTCCCGGAAGAGATCTACGTGTTCACGCCCAAGGGCAAGATCATGGCGCTGCCGCGCGGAGCGACGGCGGTGGACTTCGCCTACGCCGTCCACACCGACATCGGGCACCATTGCGTCGCCGCGCGGATCAACTACGAGCAGATGCCGCTGCGCACCGAGTTGAAGAACGGCGACCAGGTCGAAATCCTGACGGCGCCGACGGCGCGGCCCAATCCGTCGTGGCTGCAGTTCGTCGCGACCGGCAAGGCGCGTTCGCGCATCCGCCACTTCCTCAAGGGCCTGCAGCAGAAGGAATCGGCGGCCCTCGGCGAGCGGATGCTCGAGCAGGCGCTCGCCACGCTCAAGGCGCTGCCCGAGTCGATCACCTGGGAACGCTGGGAAGCGCTGCAGAAGGAATTCGGCGCGCGCAGCCAGCTCGAGATCCTCGCCGACATCGGTCTCGGCAAGCGGCTGTCATTCGCGGTGGCGCAGGCGCTCACGCGATCCGCGGGCAAAGCCGGCGACGAGGGCAAAGGCGGCGTCACGACGACGTCGCCGGCAAGCCCCCGCCGCTGACGTTGCGCGGGGTCGAAGGTGTGGCGATCCAGTACGCGCGCTGCTGCCGCCCGGTGCCGGGCGATGCGCTCGTCGGCCAGTTCCGCAAGGGACAGGGCCTGCTCGTCCACACCCGCGACTGCGTCACGCTGCGGAAGCAGCGCGTCGATGCCGATCAGCTGATCGACGTCGAGTGGGCGGCCGACGTCGAGGGCGTGTTCGACGCCGGCATCCGGCTGCTCGTGGCCGACCGGCGCGGACTGCTTGCCGACGTCGCCACCGCGATCGCCGATGCCGGCGCCAACATCGACAACGTCTCGATGGAGCGCCCGGACGGCGGCGAGGTGCTGGCGATGTTCTTCAGCGTCCAGGTCAGGGATCGCCGCCACCTCGCGCACGTGATCCGCTCGGTGAAGCGGGTTCCCCACGTGCGCAGGGTCCAGCGCGCGCGCACGTAGGAGCCGGCCAGTCTCTCGGAGCGCAGCGCTCGCGGATCACCACGAGGCTTCGCGCTCGGGCGTGGCGCTGATCTTGTGTATGGTGAGATCGGCACCGTTGAATTCCTCTTCGGGGTCGAGCCGCAGCCCGACCGCCTTCCTTAGCCCGCCGTAGACGACGAGACCGCCGGCGATCGCCACCAGCACGCCGCCGAACGTCCCGATCACCTGCGACGCGAACGCCACGCCGCCGAGGCCCCCCAGCGCCTTCGCGCCGAAGATGCCGGCGGCGATGCCGCCCCACGCACCGCAGACGCCATGCAGCGGCCAGACGCCGAGGACGTCGTCGATCTTCCAGCGGTTCTGCGTCTGCGTGAAGAGGAACACGAACAGGCCGCCGGCGACGAGACCGGTGAAGAGCGCGCCCAGCGGATGCATGACGTCGGAACCCGCGCAGATGGCGACGAGCCCGGCCAGCGGCCCGTTGTGGACGAAACCGGGGTCGTTCTTTCCGGCGACGTAGGCTGCCAGCGTGCCGCCGGCCATCGCCAGCAGCGAGTTCACCGCCACCAGCCCGGAAATCTTGTCGATCGTCTGCGCCGACATGACGTTGAACCCGAACCAGCCGACCGACAGGATCCACGCGCCCAGCGCGAGAAACGGGATCGACGAGGGCGGATGCGCCGAGATCGTCCCATCCTTGGTGTAGCGGCCACGCCGCGCGCCGAGCAGCAGCACCGCCATGAGCCCGATCCATCCGCCCATCGCATGGACGACCACCGAGCCGGCGAAGTCGTGGAATTCCGCGCCGAACGCGCCTTTGAGGTAGCCTGGATGCCGAAGTGCTGGTTCCAGGCGATGCCCTCGAAGAACGGATAGACGAAGCCGACCAGGAGGAACGTGGCCGCCAGTTGCGGATTGAAGCGGGCGCGCTCGGCAATGCCGCCGGACACGATCGCGGGAATCGCCGCCGCGAACGTGAGCAGGAAGAAGAACTTCACGAGCTCGTAGCCGTTCTTCTGCGCGAGCACCTCGGCCCCGGCGAGGAAATTCACGCCGTAAGCGATCGAATACCCGATGAAGAAGTAGGCGATCGTCGAGACGCTGAAATCGACCAGGATCTTCACCAGCGCGTTGACCTGGTTCTTGCGCCGCACGGTGCCAAGCTCGAGGAAGGCAAAGCCCGCGTGCATCGCGAGCACCATCACCGCACCCAGCAGGATGAACAGCGCGTCGCTGCCGGCCTTCAACGATTCCATGGATTTCCCCTGTGATGGCAATGTCTGGCGAACCCGGCCGCGGTCACGACGCTCTCGTGCCGCGGATTCTGTCGAGGACGCGCTCCCGGGGCGCGAGCGCGTTTCCCGGGATGTCCCGCGCGCGGTGCGCGCGGGCAGTGCAGGCGGATGCCGGCCGCGGGCGCTTCAGGCCGCCCGCTTGCCGAGGAGCTGCGCCAATTCGCCGGACTCGTACATCTCGCGCATGATGTCGCTGCCGCCGACGAATTCGCCGATCGACGTAGAGCTGCGGGATCGTCGGCCAGTTGGCGAAATCCTTGATGCCCTGGCGGATCTCGGGATCGGCGAGCACGTTGACGGAGAAGAAGTCGTCGACGCCGCAGGCCTTCAGCATCTGCGTGGCGGCGCTCGAGAAGCCGCATTGCGGAAACTGCGGCGTGCCTTTCATGTACAGCACGACGCGGTGCTTCGTGACCTGGTCGCGAATGGTATCCTGGACGCTCATGGGGTTACTCCGTGGCTATGGTGCGGGAAACGCGCATTGTACGCCGCCCGGGTCTGAGCGCTCGGCACGGCACCGTCACTCCTTGACCGCCCCCGTCAGCCCCGAGACGTAATACTCGACGAAGAACGAGTACAGGATCGCGACCGGCAGCGAACCCAGCAAGCGCGCCGGCCATCAGCGAGCCCCAGTGGTAGACGTCGCCCTCGACCAGTTCCGTGATGACGCCGATCGGGACCGTCTTCACCTCCGACGACGAAATGAACGTCAGCGCATAGATGAATTCGTTCCAGGAAAGCGTGAACGCAAAGATGCCGGCCGAAATGAGCCCCGGCACCGCGAGCGGCAGGATGATCTTGACGAGGATCTGCAGCCGGGTCGCGCCGTCGATCAGCGCGCATTCCTCGAGCTCGAACGGGATCGACTTGAAGTAGCCCATCAGCAGCCAGGTGCAGAACGGGACCAGGAACGTGGGGTACGTGAGGATCAGCGCGAGCCGCGTGTCGTAGAGCTGCAGCTTGTAGATGATCGCCGCGAGCGGAATGAACAGGATCGACGGCGGCACGAGGTAGGCGAGGAAGATGCTCATCCCGACGTAACGGGAGCCCTTGAACCGCAGGCGCTCGATCGCATACGCCGCCAGCACGCTCGCGAACAGCGACAGGACCGTCGCCACGACGGACACCAGGACCGTGTTCCACAGCCAGTCGGGATAGGCGGTATCGAACAGCAGCTTCTTGATGTGCGCGAGCGTCGGATTCTTCACCCAGAACGGATTGCCCTCGCGCGACAAGAGCTCCTCGTTCGGCTTGAACGTCGTCACGACCATCCAGTAGAAGGGGAACAGCAGCACGAACAGGAACACGCCGATCGGCAGGTAGACGGTGGCGATGCGCCGGGGCAGCGAGACGAGGTAGTTCATCCCCTGCGAATCGACGAGGTCGGGCGCGGCGTTGGTCATTGGACGCGCTCCTCGCACTGTGCTCACTGCCCCGCCCTGCTGCCACGCCCGGCGCTGCAGCCCGAAGTAGCTGAACATGATCGCCGCGAGCAGGAACGGCACCATCGCCGTCGCGATCGCCGCCCCTTCGCCGAGCGCGCCGCCCGGAATCGCCCGCTGGAAGGACAGCGTCGCCATCAGGTGCGTCGCGTTGAGCGGGCCGCCGCGCGTCAGCACGTAGATCAACTGGAAATCGGTGAACGTGAACAGCACCGAGAAGGTCATCACCACGGCGATGATCGGCGTCAAGAGCGGCAGCGTCACATGCCGGAACTGCTGCCAGTCGGTCGCGCCGTCGAGGCTCGCCGCCTCGTAATACGACGGCGAGATCGTCTGCAGCCCGGCGAGCAGCGTGATCGCGACGAAGGGGACGCCGCGCCAGATGTTGGCGGCGATGGTCGAGAAGCGCGCATGCCAGGGTTCGCCGAGAAAATCGATGTACTGGTGAATGATGCCGAGCTTCATCAGCGTCCAGCTGATGATCGAGAACTGGGAATCGTAGATCCACCAGAAGGCGATCGCCGAGAGCGCGGTCGGCACGATGAAGGGCAAGAGCACGATCGCGCGCAGGAACGCCTTGAACGGCAGGTGCTTGTTGAGCAGCAGCGACAGCCACAGCCCGAGTCCGAACTTGATGGTGCTGGCGACGATCGTATAGAACAGCGTGTTGAACAGCGCGAGCCGCGTGACCTCGTCGCCCCACAGGAACTCGAAGTTCTCGAGACCGATGAAGACGCCGCCGCGCCCGATCTTGGTGTCGGTGAACCCGAGCCACGTGCCGAGCCCGAGCGGATAGGTGAGGAACACCAGCAGCAGCGCGGCCGCGGGCAGCAGGAAGACGACCCCCAGGACGTGCCGGTTTTCGAGGGCGCGCGAAAGCGCCGATGGTTGCGCGGCCATCAGATCGGGGCGATGGGTGTGAATGAGGTCGGCGTCGCCGCGGAAGCTCACCCGCAGCGACGCACCAACCGGGAATGCCGTGACGCGGCATCAGACCTTGTAATAGCGTTCCGCGCGCTTCTGCGCCCGCTCCGCCGCTTCCTTCGGCGTCTTCGAGCCGCTCGCCGCCTCGGCCACCATGTCGAGGATGATGAAGTCGGCGATGCAGCCCGCCGAAGCGTAGCCCATCTCCCCGGCGTAACCCAGCGGCACGCATGACCTTCATCGCTTCCCGGTACGGCGTGTGCTTCGGATCGCTGGTCCAGATCGGGTTCGCCTCGTAGGCCTTGAGCGGATGGCACACGTAGCCGATGGACGCCGTCATCCAGGGCCCGAATTGCTCCTCCTCCATCATGAAGCGGATGAATTCCTTCGCCGCCTTCGGGTACTTCGAGTACTTGAAGACCATCTGGTTGAGGAACAGGTTGAACTCGGTCGGCACGCCCACCGGGCCGATCGGAAAGTTCGCGTGCTGGATGTCCTTCGCCATCTCCTGCAGCTTCGGGTCCGGCGACGTCTTCGCCGCGTAGTAGATCGAGATCCCGTTGGCGGTGACGCTGATCTGGTTGTCGAGGAACGCCTTGTTGTTGTTCGGGTCGAGCCACGACAGCGTCCCGGGCACGAACGTCGGGTAGAGCTCCTTCGCGTACTCGAGCGCCTTGAGCGTTTCCGGGCTGTCGATCACGACCTGGTTCTTCTCGTTGACGAGCTTGCCGCCGAACGCCCAGAACAGCCAGTGCGCCCAGGACTGGTCGCCGGTCGCGTGCCCGAGCGCGAAGCCGCCCGGCGTGCCCTTCTCCTTCAGCGCCTTCATCATCTTGAGGAAGCCGTCGATGTCGCGCGGGAACTTGTCGAAGCCCGCCGCCTTGACCTGGCTTTCGCGGTAGACGATCGCGTTGCCGGCGCAGCCCAGCGGGACGCCGATCCACTTGTTCTCGTGCTTCAGGTATTGCTCGCAGACCGGATACCAGCCGCCGTACTTCTTGCCGAGATAGTTCGCAGACGTCGGTCACGTCGACCAGCTTTTCCGGATAGAGGTTGGCGTCGTCGTTGGTCGACAGGATGATGTCGGGCCCGGCGCCGGCATTCGCCGCGACCGCCGCCTTCGGGCGGACGTCCTCCCAGCTCTCGCTGTCGACGCGGACCTGGATGCCGTACTTCTCGGTGAACTTCTTGACGTTGACGATGTACTGGTCCATCGTCGCCCTGGACGAAGCGCTTCCAGCGCAGCACGCGCAGCTTGGCGCCCTTTTCCGGCGTGTTGGCTCCACTGGGCGTTGGCGTCCTTGACCCAGATCATCGGTCCGACGGCGGCTCCGGCCGCGACGGCCGCGGATGTCTTGAGAAACTTGCGACGCTTGAATTCACTCATGGCTACCTCCTCGGGTTGTGGGCTTTTCTGTCGTTGCAGAGCCCGGATCGAATGTCATGCGACGAGGCGCTTGCCGGTCGCCGCGTCGAACAGGTGCGCCCGGGTGAGATCGGGCGTGAGGTGAATCCGGTCCGCGGGGCGGCAATTCGTGCGGTCGCTTGATCGTCGCCGTGATTTCCTGCTCGTTGAAGCGGCAATAGAGCTGCGTGTCGGCGCCGGTGGGCTCGACGACGATCACTTCGACCGGCAGCCCGCCATCGGCGCTGACGCCGCAATGCTCGGGACGCATGCCGTAGAGCACCGCCTGCCCGTCGGCGGCGCGCGCGCCTTTCGGCACCGGCAGCGTGGCGCCGCCGTCGAAGGCCACGGTCCATCGCGCCGCCGTTCGCGCGCGCGATGCCGGGGACCATGTTCATCGCCGGCGAGCCGATGAAGCCCGCGACGAACGTGTTGGCGGGGGAATCGTAGAGCGTGAGCGGGTCGCCGATCTGCTCGACCAGGCCGTCCTTCATCACCACGATCTTGTCGGCCATCGTCATCGCCTCGATCTGGTCGTGCGTGACGTAGATCGACGTCGTCTTCAGCCGCTGGTGGAGCTCCTTGATCTCGGTGCGCATCTGCACGCGCAGCTTGGCGTCCAGGTTCGACAGCGGCTCGTCGAACAGGAACACCTGCGGGTCGCGGACGATCGCGCGGCCCATCGCCACGCGCTGGCGCTGGCCGCCGGAGAGCTGGCGCGGATAGCGGTCGAGATAGGGATCGAGGCCGAGGATGTCGGCCGCTTTCTTCACCCGCGCCTCGATCTCGGTCTTCGACTGCTTGGCCAGCATCAGCGCGAACGACATGTTGTCGCGCACCGTCATGTGCGGATAGAGCGCGTAGTTCTGGAACACCATCGCGATGTCGCGCTCCTTCGGCGGCATCCGGTTGACGACGGCGCCGCCGATCGAGACCTCGCCTTCGGGGATTTCCTCGAGCCCTGCGATCATGCGCAGCAGCGTGGACTTGCCGCAGCCGGACGGCCCGACCAGCACGCAGAATTCGCCGTCGGCGATCTCGACGTCGACGCCGCGGATCACGTGCGTCGATCCGAAGCGCTTGTGTACGGCACGGATGGTTACGGCAGCCATGGGCAGAGGGTCAGGGCCTGCGGGTCCCGGCGACGACCACGTAGTCCGGCCGCCCGTGCGCAGGAACGTGACGATGTTCTGCGCGGCCTTGCGGCGCAGCTCGCGCTCGGCCTCGACCGAGTAGAACGCGGCGTGCGGCGTCAGGATCACGCGCGGATGGCCGAGGAGCTTCGAATCCGCGGGCACGGGCTCCACCGGCAGCACGTCGAGTGCCAGCCCGCCGAGCGTTCCCCGCTCGAGCGCGGCCGAACGCGGCGTCGACGTCGACGACCGCGCCGCGCGCCGTGTTGACGAGGAACGAGCCCGGCCGCATCGCGGCCAGCACCGGTGCGTTGATCATCCCGCGCGTCTCCTGGTTGAGCGGCACGTGCAGCGACACGACGTCGCTCTCGCGCGAACACCTGCGCCAGATCGCCGCGCTCGACGTACGCCGGGAAGTCGCCGTCGATGATGTACGGGTCGCAGGCGATGACCCGCTTGAACACGTTGCGGCTGACGTGCGCCATCCGCTTGCCGATCCGGCCGAGCCCGACGATGCCGAGCGTCATGTTGGTCGCGCGGCGCAGCTTGCCCGACGATTCGTAGTGCCATTTTCCGGCGCCGATGTCGCGGTGGTAGGCGACGATGTTGCGCATCATCGCGAGCGACGAGCGCGAGCGCATGCGTCGCCACCTCGCCCACGCCGTAGTCGGGCGAATTGCCCACCCAGAGGCCGTGCCGCGCGCAGGCGTCGGTGTCGATGTTGTCGAACCCGGCGCCGATCCGGCTCACCAGCCCCACGCCGGGCAATGCCGCGGCGACACGCTCGGTGACCGGCGCGTATTGGCACAGGATCGCGGCGCAGTCGCGCGCGGCGGCGATCACCGCGTCCTCGGTCCGGCATTGCGCCGTGGCGAGCTCGACGCCGGCGGCGGCGAACAGGCTGCGTTCGAGCTCGATGTCGGGGAAATCGTAATCGGCGAACAGGACCTTGGCCATGGCTGTGCGGGACGGCGAACGACGGGACGGCAGACGCGCAACCGTACTTGGTCGCGGAAGGGAGGTCAAGTGGCCTGACCAATCGGGGCGAGGTGGAAGGCGAGCCGGTCCAACGCTGATGTATGCCCCTTGCAGCGTCTGGTACCCGGTTAGTCCTCGGTTAGTCCGGCTCCCCAAGAGCACGGCGCCGACTCCGATCCAGCTTGAGCGCGGCAGCGATAACGGGCTTCGCCCATGCGGGTGTTTGCGAAAGATCGGAAGGTCCGATAATGGCGCCGCCAACCGAGCGAAGCAGCAGGCGTGGCGCCACTTTCGTTGGCGCATCGGGGTCCGCCTGCGCACTGTTGTCGTAGACGGCCAGTTGGCTGAGTCTGGGCAGCAATCGGATCAGGTTCACGCGCCCGCGAATGTAGCGCCGCTCAATGTCGGCGCGCGGGATGTCATGCCCGCCTCGGGCCACCCGCTGCCGCACGCGCGCGACATGCAATTCCACGGAGTCGAGGCCGACGAACCACACATTGACCCCCAGCCCGGCGTCCGCCGCCTCCATCAACAGGCCGACTATGGTGTCGCCGCCCAACGTCGTTTCGAGCGCGTAGTTGCCGCGTTCTGCGATAGCCCGTCGCAAACGGGCCACACCCTCGTTCCACGCCCAGGCATTGGCTTCGCCCTGAGTCATGGGGCGACCACGTGCGCTCGCGATGGAGATCGCTTCGCGCGCGGCCAGATCAGGATTGAAATAGGGAATTCCCGCAGCCAGAAACGCCTGACCGCCAAGGCTGCTTTTGCCGGCGCCGTTGCAGCCGGCCAGCACGAAAATCTGCGCTTTGGCGACGGCTGCCGCGACCTTCTGTCTAACCACGCTTGGACCGCGCCCGCTTCTTTGCCGAGGCTTTGCTGCGCTGCCGGTTTCGTCTGCAGAGAGGCAGCCGCGAAAGCGCCTAGCTGCGCTGGAGGCGTATCGAACGCCCGCTGCATGGCGGCGGCCGCCGCCCGGAGCCTGCATTTGGCTGAACTGGCGATCAAACTCCGCTGAAAGGGCGGCGAGCGCGCGATCTTCGGCTTGCGTCAGCGCTCGATACTGGTCGAGCGAGATCAGCACCGCAGCCGGCTTGCGCTGCTTGATGATCGCTACCGGGCCGGTGCGAAGCGCGCTATCGAGCAACTGTCCGAACTTGTGCTTGGCTTCGGTGGCTGTATATTGCGGCGCCTCGACCAACTCGCCACGGCGATTGTGAACACGAATGGCCCGGCCATGAGCTTCTCCCGGTCAGCAAAGGTTCAGCTTAGAGCATCTGACCATTTTGGTCAAATTGGTCATTATTTCGCCCGACGCGGCGGCCCGCACGTCCGATCCCTGCTGGCTTCGCGTTCCCGCTCGCCGCGTTGCCGTTCCTGCCGCCCGCGCTAAATCAGGCTCTTCTTCGGAGGGATCAAGCAGCTTCGTCGATTTTATGATCGGGAGCGCCGCTCCGTGCCTCGCTAATGATGTCCGCCACCTGCTCGTCGCTCATGCCGCGCTGGTGAAGCACGTCGGCCAAGCGCTCCCACTGCGATCCATGCAGTTCAGCGAGGCTTTCACGCAGCCCTTTCCCGATGTAGAACCTAATCAACGGTTGATAACCGTTCACACCGAGCATCGGTGCGACCCGCTTCAATTCCTCGATCACGTCTTCCGGTACGCGCATGGATATGGTCGTCATCGGACGATCCGGGTTCTTGCGCGCATCAATATAGCCGGGCTTCATATCGCTTCCTTTCATCGGCGGTGGCGCGACGGGCCGAAATGAAGAGTACGTCCGAGTCGGCCTTTCGATCTGCACAACAAACAGGGTTGCAGCCTGTCGCGTCCCCGATCAGTGCTTGCCGCCCCGGCGCCCCGCCGCAGAGGATATATAGCGCGGGACGAGGGCCGCGCCCAGCGAGCATGTGGCCGCGCGCGGCGTGCCATGCGAACCTGATCCCGACGATCTCGATGTACACGTCCACGCCACAATTATAAGGTGCGTATATACGTGTCAATAGCCCAGCGAGCGTGCTCACGTCCAGCTGAGAAAAGAAGAAAAAAAAAAAAAAAAAGGGAGCCATGCCGCTATAATCGACGCAGTCGCGCGACGCGCCGGTACTCCGCGGTTCCGGCTCGCGGCATCCCGCGCATCGCCCGCCCGGAGCACCGATGAACAAGCTATTGCGAACGACGATCGCCGGCAGCCTGCCCAAGCCGGCGTGGCTCGCGACGCCCGGCCAGCTGTGGGCGCCCTGGCGGCTCGAGGGCGAGGCGCTGGCCCAGGGCTGGCGCGACGCGGTGCGGCTCGTGCTGCGCGACCAGGAGCGCGCGGGCATCGACATCGTCACCGACGGCGAGCAGACGCGCCGCCATTTCGTCACCACGTTCGTCGAAACCTCGAGGGCGTCGACTTCGAGCACATCAGGACCGTGCGCATCCGCAACCGCTACGACGCCGATGTGCCGGTGGTCGTCGGCCCGGTCGCCCGCACGCACCCCGTCTATGTCGACGGCGCCCGCTTCCTGCGCGGCGAGACCGATCGCACGCTCAAGTTCACGCTGCCCGGGCCGATGACGATGGTCGATACCCTGTTCGACGCCCATTACGGCAGCCGCGAAAAGCTCGCGTGGGCGTTTGCCGAGATCCTGAACGAAGAGGCCCTGGCGCTCGAGGCCGCCGGCATCGACGTGATCCAGTTCGACGAGCCCGCGTTCAACGTCTATTTCGACGAGGTCGCCGACTGGGGCGTGAAGACGCTCGAGCGCGCCGCGCAGGGCCTCGCCTGCACGACGGCCGTCCACATCTGCTACGGGTACGGGATCAAGGCCAACATCGACTGGAAGAAGACGCTGGGCAGCGAGTGGCGCCAGTACGAGCGCACGTTTCCGCTGCTCGCGCAGTCGCGGATCGACCAGGTCTCCCTCGAGTGCGCCAATTCGCGGGTGCCGATCGAGCTCCTGGCGCTCCTGGCCGGCAAGGACGTGCTGGTCGGCGCGATCGACGTCGCGTCCAATCAGGTCGAAACGCCGGAGGCGGTCGCGGCGACGATCCGCGCCGCGCTGAAATACGTTCCGGCCGAGCGGCTCTATCCGTGCACGAATTGCGGCATGGTGCCGCTGACGCGCGAGGTCGCCCAGGGAAAGCTCGCGCGCTGGGGGCGGGCGCCGCGCTGGTCCGCGCGGAGCTTGCTTGACCGGTTGATGACGGATGCACGAATCGCCGGATTCACGAACTTCAGCGTCATGTGATCCGACCCACCAATGCCAGCGAATCGCCGTTCTGCGGCTTCCGGGGTATAGAAACGCGGCAACGTCCAAGTGCTATTCGGATGGTCCTTGATGTCCTTCGGGTCTGCGTTAATTTCGCTGTTTGCGTCCGACATGAAGCCACTGAATCGCCACGTCTCGCGACCCGACCTCGACGCGCGATCAGTGGTCGTCACGGGGCGCCATGGAGTTTGTCGGCTACAACGGTCCGGCTGAACCGCTGATCGGC
>CAWEOX010000004.1:0-99669 GCA_963810845.1 uncultured beta proteobacterium
CTACGTGGGCATCAGCTCGCTCGCGCAGATCGCCACGCGCGAGGATCGCGTGTGCGTGCTCAATATTCTCGGCGGCGAGTCGAGCGAAGTCACGCCCGTCGGCCACGAATACTCCGGCGGCGACGTCATTTCGGCACCTCGCCCGGACGCCGCGGTCAGGTGCTGGAGACCAAGCTCGGCAACGTCCCGGTCTACAACAACGTGCGTGAGGGCCTGGCCGACGGCCATCGCTTCAATTGCGGCGTGATCTATCTGCCGCCGTCGGCGGCGCGCGATGGCGTGGCCGAGTTGATCCGGGTGAACCCGGACCTGAAGAAGATCTTCATGGTGACGGAGAAGATGTCCGTCCATGATGCGCGCGAGATCCGGGCCATGGGCCAGTCCAACGGCATCGACATCTTCGGCGCCAACTGCCTGGGCGTGGCCGATGCCTGGAACGAGGTACGCATCGGGGCGCTCTGGGCGGGGACACGCCGGCGGAAGCGCTGAAGCGAGGATCGATCGCGATCTTCTCCAATTCCGGCAACTTCACCACGACGATCGCCACCTATCTGCGCATGGCGGGATGGGGGACGACCACGCTCATATCCAGCGGCAAGGACGTGTACATCCACTACGCGGCGCCCGAATTCGCGTTCGCTCTCGCCAACGACGCGCGGACCAAAGCGGCCGTCCTGTACGCCGAACCGGGTGGCTATTACGAGCTGGACGCGAACTTCACCAAGCCGGTCGTGGCCTGCGTGGTGGGGCGCTGGAAGGCGAAGCTCACCCGCGCGGTCGGGCATGCCGGCGCGATGGCCGGCGGCACCGACGATGCCGCGGGCAAGGAACGCTGGTTCATGGAGAAGTTCGGCGTCGACGGCGTCTTCACACCCGACAAGCCGGTCTACTCGGCCAAAGGCGCGGTGGTGACCAACATCGCCCATATCCCGGCGGCGCTCACCGCGGTGATGCGCGAAAACGCGACGCGGCCCGATTTCGCCCCCGAGGGCAGCCTGGCGCTCAAGCCGTGGTTCGGCTCGAATCAGGACCTCGAATTGCCTCCGGCGCTGGATCTCGCGGTGGTGGAGGCGACCCGCCCTACAACGACCAGATCGCCGCACTGGCGAGGCAGATCGGGACGCGTTGCCGCGGCAGCCGATGAAGGACTGCTCGGGCGCTTCGCAAATGGATGCGAAGACCCAGGTCACCAGCCTGCACGGGATGTCGATGCTCGACGCGGCGCAATATCCGCTCGAATCCAACGTCAATCTCGCGCTGCTGCATGAAGCGGGCGGCGAGAACGACCGCAAGCTGATCAATGTCGCGATCGGTGCCGAGCTCAATCTACACGGGACGCCGGAACTGGCGGCGGCGCAGGCGGCGCGCGAGGCGGGCAATTCACCCAACAGCGTGCTTGCAGCCGCGGCGAGCATCGTCGGCCCGCGCCGCGCGCAGCGCGCACGCGAGGCGGCGGCCGCGCTGACCGACCTCTTCTCGCGCGCGGGCGTCAAGAGCGCGCTCGACGCCGCGTTCGACGTCGCGTCGATCGCCACGGATGCGGCCACGCGCGAGTTGTTCGTGTCCGGCACGCGCGACGTCAAGGCGGACGCGATGCTCGCCGGCCTGAAGGCGCGCGGGGCCCAATCGGTATTCGTGCGCTATCTCGAGAGTCTTCCGGGATACCCGACGGCGGATGCGGTGCTGGCCGCGATCACGACCACGCTGGCGTGGGGACCGCTGATGCGCAAGCGCGTCTCCCGACTGACGGCGGAGAGCGTGCCCTGGTGGATGCGATTGTTCGGCGCACTGATCGGCGCGTCGGTCGACGCCAATCGCCATGAAGCCGGCCGCTTCTGCGGCATCGCGACCGCGGAGATCCTCGGACGGCGCTCGTTGACCGAAGTGGCCTATGTCGCCTTGCTGGGGCTGGAACCCCAGCCGGCGAACCTGTTCGCGTTCCAGACCCTCGTGGGGCTGCTGCTGACCAATGGCCCCGGCGCGATTTCGGCGCAGGGCGCAAAAGGCGCCGTGTCCGCCGACGGTCCGGAGTCGCCCGAGCGGGTGCAGCTCAACAAGGGCCTCGTCGGCTTTCTCACCCATTCGGGCTACGCCCATGGCGGCAACGGCTACGAGGGGATTGCGTTTCTGCTGGCGCAGTTCCGCGATTCCGGACTCAAGGATCCGACCGATCCCGGCCACGGGATCGACCTCACGGCGCTCGCGATGCGTTACGTGGACGAGTACGCGCGCTACAAGACGCAGAAGAAGACGGCGGGCAGCCTCGACATCCAGAAGATCCCCGGGGTCAACCACCCGGTATTCAAGGACCGGCCCGTCAACTACGATCCACGCGAGGTGTACGTGCGCGAATTGTTCGCGAAGCGCGGCGAGTACAACGCGTTCCACGCGTACTACCACGCGCTGGTGAAGGCGTTGTTCGACGCCGGCGTGTCGCGCAATGTCTACTGCGTCAACATCGACGCCGTCATCGCGGCGCTGCTCCTCAAGATGTTGTGGGAGCCGTATCGCAGCGGCACGTTCTCGGAACCGGCGCTGGAAACCGCGGCGTTCACGATCTTCCTCTATCCGCGCATGCTGGGCTGCGCCGCCGAGATCGACGATCACATGAACCGCGGTCGCAACCTCGACACGCGGACGCCGGCATCGCAGATTCGGTTCGTGGCGTGAATTCCGGACGGCACGACAGGCACGACCGGTTCCCGCGTCGCGGGCGCCACGCCGCAGCGAATATATCGCAGGGAGGATTGCATGAAGCTCCGTTGGAAGACGATCGCACCGATCGTTGTCTGGCTCGTGATCTACCTGGTGCCGATCCCGGCGGGCCTCAACGCCAACCAATGGCATTACTTCGCCGTCTTTGCCGCCGTCATCACGGGCCTCGTGCTCGAGTCGATGCCGGTGGGTGCGGTCGGCCTCATCGGCCTCACCTTCGCGGCCGTGATGGGTTACGTCGAATCCGATCCCAACAAGTCGCTGCGCTGGGCGCTCGCGGGATTTGCCGAGAGCACCGTCTGGCTGATCGTCGGGGCGTTCGTGTTCGCGATCGGCTATCGCAAGAGCGGGCTCGGCAACCGCATCGCGCTGCTGCTGGTGCGCGGCCTCGGCCGGCGGACGCTCGGCCTGGGCTATGCCGTCACGTTCGCCGATCTGATCCTGGCTCCGGCGACCCCGTCGAATACCGCGCGCAGCGGGGGCACCATCTACCCGATCGTCAGCAATATTCCGAAGATCTACGGCTCCGAGCCAGGACCCACCG
This sequence comes from uncultured beta proteobacterium, assembly GCA_963810845.1. Taxonomy (GTDB): domain Bacteria; phylum Pseudomonadota; class Gammaproteobacteria; order Burkholderiales; family Casimicrobiaceae; genus CAIWHR01. The sequence continues at coordinate 3,260 of CAWEOX010000004.1, forward strand.
CCGGGAAGATCGGCACCTATGTGATGTGGACCGCGTTCGCGGCCACCGCCGTCACCAGTTCGCTTTTTCTCACCGCGCTGGCGCCCAACGCCGCGGCACTGTCCATCGCCAAGAAAACGGTGAACGTGGATTTGAACTGGTCACAGTGGTTCATGGGCTTCGCCCCGCTGGGCGTGCTGCTGATACTGCTGGTGCCGTGGGTGAGTTACATCATTTGCCGGCCCGAGGTGAAAGAAAGCCCGGAAATCGTGACGTGGGCCGCCGACCGGCTCAAGGCGATGGGACCGCTGTCACGCAACGAGTGGGTGATGTCGGGGCTGGTGGTGCTGGCAATGTTTCTCTGGATCACCGGTTCGAACCCGAACATCAAGCTGCCGTTCGTCGGCGCCAATTACATCAACGCGACGATGGTGGTGCTGGTCATCATCTCGCTGTTGCTGGTCACCGGGGTCATCGAGTTTGCCGACATCGTCGCCGAAAAGAGTGCCTGGGAGGTGTTCTTCTACTTCACCTCGCTGCTCACGCTCGCTTCCGGCCTGAACGAGATCGGCTTCATCAAGTGGGTGGCCGAGGGCTTTGCCAAGCCGCTTGCCGGCATGTCGCCGACGGTGGCGCTGATCCTGCTCGTCGCGCTCTTCTTCTGGATTCATTATTTCTTTTCCAGCATCACATCGCACGCGGCCGCGGTGCTGCCGGTGGTGCTGGCGGTGGGGACGGGGATCCCGGGCGTGTCGGTGCCCACGCTGACGCTGCTGTGCTGCTATTCGCTCGGCCTCATGGGCGTCATTTCGCCTTATGCCACGGGGCCCGCACCGATGTATTACGGCAGCGGCTTCATCGGCAAGGGAGATTTCTGGAAGTTCGGCCTCATTTTCGGGCTGATTTATTTTGCGGGCCTGCTCGTCATCGTGCTACCGTGGCTGCAAACGATCGGCTGAGTCGTCGTCCAACACACGTATCACTGTATCGACGGAGGCGATGGAGGCACCATGTGGTACTTCACCTGGATCCTCGGCCTTGGCCTCGCGCTGGCGTTCGGCATCATCAACGTGATGTGGCTCGAGTCGTCGTACTTCTCGGGCGAGCTCGACGAGGACCGCGTGAAGGAGCGCTTCCAGCGCGGCGGGCAGCCGGACGACTGAGCGCGCGCCGGCGCGCTGCCGGCACCTGCCGCCGCCAGGCAGCGAACGACGCCGAATTCGCGCCAGCGGCCCCCGGGAGGCCCGACCGGCGCGACGGACCGCGAATGGCGCGCCGACCGCGCTCCCCCCACGACCCTCGTGCCGCCCCCTGGTTGCCCTCAGCGGGGGCGCCTTGATCTATGGCAAGCCCTCGTCTCGCCGACGGCGCAAAATTGTTCGACGGGCTAGGCAAGCCCGTGTCCCCTGTCGTGCGGGCGTTGGTAGCGTGCGATATCGGGCCACCGGATGGTCTCGGATCGTGGGTTTTCCTGGATACCGAAGCGGAACAACGGAAAGGGAGATGGGTATGAAATTGATGCACGCGGCACTTGTGCTGGCGGGTCTTGGGCTCGGCGGCACCCTTGCGATGTGGTCGGGAGGCGCAGCCGCGCAAGCGGCAGCGCCGGCGGCTCCATCGCAACCCGCAAAGATCGGGTCTTCGCTGATCGGCAAGCTCCAGGGGCCGGAAATCATCCTCGACGCCAAAGCCTTCCCGAAAACCTTCAAGGAAGCGCCGATGCTTGCCGAGCAGGTGAAGGCCGGCAAGCTGCCCGCGGTCGACAAGCGCTTGCCCGAGCCGTCCCAGCTTTTCGTGGTCAAGCCTCTCAACGAGATAGGGAAATACGGCGGCAACTGGCGCAGGGCCTTTACCGGGCCGGCCGATCATGAAAACGGCAACCGCATCGTGTCGGCGGACAAGATCCTGACGTTCGACTACACCGGCACCAAGATCATCCCCAGCCTCGCCCGCGACTGGAAGGTGAGCGACGACGGCAAGACGACGACGATCTTCCTCCGCAAAGGCGCCAAGTGGTCCGACGGCAAGCCCTTTACGGCGGACGACTTCATGTTCTGGTACAACGACATCTATCTCAACAAGAACATCGTGCCCACGCCGTTCTTCGAGTTCCAGATCGACGGCAAGGACGGGAAGATGACGAAGATCGACGATTACACCGTCGCCTTCGAATTTCCCGAGCCCTACTCCTATTTCGTCTATCAGCTGGCGGGCAGCACGGCCATCGGTGCCGGGTTCGCCACGCGCGGCGGCTTCCAGAACTTCGGCGGCGCCTACGCGCCGGCCCACTATCTGAAGCAGTTCCTGCCCAAGTACTCGTCCGAGGAGGCGGCGAACAAGAAGGCCAAGGACTTGGGATTCGACAGCTGGGTGTCGCTGCTCAAGATGAAGTACAGCTGGGCGCTCAACAACGAGCTGCCCACGATGACGCCCTGGAAGACCGTATCGCCGATCAATACGCCGACCTGGTCGATGGAAAGGAATCCCTACTTCTGGGCCGTCGACACCGCCGGCAACCAGTTGCCCTACATCGACCGGATCACCATGACCCTGGCCGAAAACACCGAGGTCGCGAACCTGCGGGCGATCGCCGGCGAATACGACATTCAGGAACGGCACATGCATCTGTCCAAGCTGCCGGTCTTCCTGGAGAACGCCAAGAAGGGCAACTACACGGTCCACCTCGACCCGGGGTTCAACGGCTCGGATGTGGCGATCCACATCGGCAATTCCTACGAAGCCGATCCCGAGATTTCGAAACTGCTGAAGAACAAGGATTTCCGCCACGCGCTTGCCCTCGGCATCGACCGCGACCAGTTGAACGAAGCATTCTGGCTCGGCGTGGGCAGTGCCGGATCGGTGGCGCCGTCGCCCGACACCATCTACAGCCCCGGCCCCGAATGGAACAAGAAGTGGGGTGTCCTGGATCTGAAGCAGGCCAACGAGCTGCTCGACAAAGTCGGCCTCACCAAGAAGGATTCCGACGGGTATCGGCTGCGCGCCGACGGCAAAGGACGCCTCCGTCTCGAAATGATCACCGTCGGCGGTCAGTTCGTCCCCTATACGCAGGTCGGCGAAATGATCAAGCAGCAATGGAAGAAGATCGGCGTCGACCTCGACGTCAAGGAGCTGGAACGCAATCTTGCCTTCACCCGCGACAACGGCAGCGAAAACCAGATGATCACCTGGGCGAACGACGGCTCGGAAATGCTCTTCCTCTTCCCCCGCCATGCGCTGCCGGTGGACGCCGCCGAAAGCCACATGGGGATGGCCTTCGCCAAGTGGTATGCCTCCAAGGGAGCCTCCGGGAAGAAGCCGGACGATCCCGAAATGATCCGGGCCTTCGATCTCTTCCGCAACGCCTACGGCATGAAGGAAGACGATCGGGTCAAGGCCGGGAAAGAGATCTGGAAGATCATCGTCGAACAGACGTGGAGCATCGGCACGGTCGGGCAGTCGCCGGCCTTCATGGGCGTGCGTCTCGTCAAGAACAACATGGGCAACGTTCCCGAACGGCAGGTGAATGCCCAGCACGCGCGGACGCCGCACACGTCGATGCCGATCACGTTCTACTTCAAGTAACCGGGACGCAGCCGCGCGCAACGCGGGCGGCTGCCGTCATCCCGGGGGCCGACGGGCTCCCGGGAGACCGCCTTTCACGGAGCTGCCATGGTGGCTTATGTCGTTCGTCGCTTGTTTCTGGCCGTGCTGACGGTCTGGGCCATTTCCGTGCTGTCCTTCATGATCATCCACCTGCCTCCCGGCGATTACGTGACCTCCTATATCGCCTCGATGTCGGCGTCGGGAAGCGCGGTTTCCGAAGGCGAGGCGACGGCGCTGCGCGAACAGCTCGGTCTCGACAAGCCCATCACGGTTCAGTATGCGAAGTGGATGGGCCTCATGCTGCAGGGAAACTTCGGGATGGCGATGGAATGGGGACGGCCCGTATCCGATGTCATCGGCGACCGTCTCACCTTGACCATGGTCATTTCGGTGGCGGCGATCATATTCACCTGGGCGCTGGCGTTGCCCATCGGCATCTACTCCGCGGTCTACCCTTATTCGGTCGCGGATTACGTGTTCACGTTCGTCGGCTTCATCGGGCTCGCCATTCCCGGGTTCCTGCTGGCGCTGGTCGTCATGTACGTGGGCTTCGCCTACTTCGGCGCCAATGTCGGCGGCCTCTTTTCGGCGGATTTCGCCGAGGCGCCCTGGAGCATGGAGAAGGTGTGGGACCTGACCAAGCACCTGCCGATTCCGGCCATCGTGCTCGGCGTTTCGGGAACCGCGCAGTTGATTCGCATCATGCGGTCGAACCTGCTCGACGAATTGCGGAAGCCCTACGTCATGACCGCCCGGGCCCGGGGGCTTTCGGAGTACCGGGTCGTCATGCGGTATCCGGTCCGGGTCGCGCTCAATCCGTTCGTGAGCACCATCGGCTACCTCCTTCCCTACGTGGTGTCGGGAAGCATCATCGTATCGCTCGTCCTGAGCCTGCCGACGGTCGGTCCTCTGCTGCTCAAGGCGTTGATCGCGCAGGACATGTTCCTGGCCGGAACCATCGTCCTGCTGCTGGGCGTCATGACCGTCATCGGGACGTTCATTTCGGACCTGCTCCTCATGTGGGTCGACCCGAGAATACGGTTGGGGCGGCAATGACGGGGGAACATGCACTGGCGCCGGAAACCGGGGTCCTGGCGGAAGACAGGATCGCCGTCGCCACGCAGTGGCAGTTGATGTGGTGGCGCTTTCGCAAGCACAAGCTCGCCGCCGGCGGAACCCTCGTCCTGGTGGCTTTTTATGTGGTCGCGCTGTTCGCCGATTTTTTTGCGTACGTTGATCCCCTGGAATCGGAAGCCCAGCGCTCGCTGATGGCGCCGCAGCAGATCCACTGGTTCGACGAGGGCAGCTTCAGACCCTACGTGTACGCTTTGAAAGGAACGCGCGACCCGCTGACGTTCAAGCGCGTCTACGTTCCCGACACGAGCAAGAAGATACCGATCACGTTCTTCGGCCGGGGAGAGCCGTACGAGCTCCTGGGCTTCATTCCGACCAATCGCCATCTCTTCGCCGTGGAAGGCGCGAAGGCGAGCGAGTCGCTTTTCCTGCTCGGAACGGACATGCAGGGACGCGATCTCTGGTCGCGGCTCATGTACGCGACGCGGACGTCGATGACGATCGGTCTCGTCAGCGTGGCCCTGAGTCTGGTGCTGGGCGTCGTCCTGGGCGGCATATCCGGCTATTTCGGCGGCGTCATCGATTCGGTGATCCAGCGCATCATCGAGATCCTGCGCTCGATTCCGACGATTCCGCTGTGGATGGGCCTGGCCGCGGCCCTTCCCGCCGACTGGGACGTCGTCAAGGTCTACTTCGCCATCACGATCATCATTTCGCTCATCGGCTGGACCGAGCTCGCCCGCGTCGTGCGGGGGCGGTTCATCTCCCTCAAGCAGGAAGATTTCGTCATGGCGGCCGAGCTCCTCGGTTGCAGCAAGTCGAGGATCATCTTCCGCCACATGGTGCCCTCGTTCATCAGTCACATCATCGCGGCGACGACGCTGGCGATTCCCGCGATCATCATCAGCGAGACGTCGTTGAGCTTCCTGGGGCTGGGCTTGCGGCCGCCGGCGATCAGCTGGGGGGTGCTGCTTCAGGATGCCCAGAATCTGCAGGCGCTGGTGATTTCTCCCTGGCTCTTGATCCCGTCGTTTGCCGTCATCATCGCGGTCCTCGCGTTCAATTTCATGGGCGACGGGATCAGGGATGCGGCGGATCCCTATCTGTAGCCTCATGCAAACCCCCGCCAAGCCGCTGCTGTCGGTGAGGAACCTCCGGACGAGCTTCTTTCAGGACGAGGGAACGACCCGAGCCGTCGACGGCGCTTCGTTCGATGTCTTTCCGGGAAAGACGCTTGGCATCGTCGGCGAGAGCGGCTGCGGAAAAAGCGTCACAGCGCAGTCGATCCTGCGGATCGTCGATCGTCCCGGCCGCATCGTCGACGGCGAGATCATGCTTACCCGCACCGACGGATCGCAAATCGACTTCGTCAAGCTCAAGGCCAACAGCCGGGAGATCCGTTCGATTCGCGGCGGCGACATCGGTCTCATCTTTCAGGAGCCCATGACGTCCTTCAGCCCCGTCCACACGATCGGCGCACAGCTCATCGAGGCGGTGCTCCTCCACAGCGCGGTCAGCAAGAAGGAGGCGAGACGCCGGGGGATCGAAGCCCTGCGCAGCGTCGGCATCCCGAAGCCGGAGCGGCGCATCGACGAGTACTCGTTCGAATTGAGCGGCGGGCTCCGGCAGCGGGCGATGATCGCGGTCGCTCTTTCCTGCGATCCGCGCCTCCTCATCGCCGACGAGCCGACGACGGCGCTGGACGTCACCACCCAGGCGCAGATCCTGGATCTTCTGCGCAAGATCCAGCAGGAACGCGGCATGGCGATCATGCTCATCACGCACAACCTCGGCGTGGTCGCGGAAATGGCCGACGACGTCGTCGTCATGTATCTCGGCAAGGTGGTCGAGCAGGGCACGGTCGACGACATCTTTCACGATCCCAAACACCCCTATACGAAGGCGCTGCTGCAGTCCATACCGAGCATCGATTCCGCGCCGCGGGTGAAACTGCCGACCATCAGCGGATCGATTCCCCACCCGTTCAACCGGCCGAAGGGCTGCCCCTTCCATCCCCGCTGCGTTTCCGCCATTGCCGGCCGCTGCGACACCGCGGAACCGCCGCTCCAGGCGGTCGGCGAGGGCAGAAGAGCGAGCTGCTTTCTCTACCCATGACGAGAGACGGACGAGCATGACCAGCGGCGACGCCGGCTCCCGGAAGTCCGTGCTCCTCGATGTACGCGGGCTGAAGAAATATTTCCCCATACGGCGGGGGCTTCTCCAGAAGACGGTCGGCCACGTCAAGGCGGTCGACGACGTGACCTTCTTTCTCAATCGGGGAGAGACGCTGTCCCTCGTCGGCGAGAGCGGCTGCGGCAAGACCACGACCGCGCGCTGCATCCTGAGAGCCATTACGCCCACCGCCGGCGAGGTTCTCCTCGCCGACAACGGTGAAGTGCTGGACGTGGCAACCGTCCCGAAGAGCAGGCTGCGGCCGCTTCGACGGCAGATGCAGATGATCTTCCAGGACCCGTTCTCGTCGCTCAACCCGCGGATGACGCTGCTGGACATCGTCGGCGAGCCCCTGCTCGTGCACGGCGAAGGCAACGCCGACGCCAGGACCGACAGGGTCGTGGAGCTGCTGCGCCTCGTGGGCCTCCGGCCGGAATACATGCGGCGCTACCCGCATGCTTTCTCGGGTGGCCAGCGGCAGCGCATCGGCATCGCCCGGGCCCTGGCCCTGAATCCGCGTTTGGTCGTTGCCGACGAGCCGGTCTCGGCGCTGGACGTGTCGGTCCAGGCCCAGATCCTGAACCTCCTTCTCGATCTTCAGGAAAAGCTGGGACTGACCTATCTCTTCGTCGCGCACGACTTGAGTGTCGTCAAGCACATCAGCGAGCGGGTCGCGGTGATGTACGTCGGCAGGATCGTGGAGACCGCGCCGACCGAGGAGTTGTTCGCGTCGCCGAAGCATCCCTATACCGAGGCGCTGATGTCCGCGGTCCCCAAGCCGGATCCGCGGCTTCGTTCCGAGCGGATCGTTCTTCAGGGCGAAGTGGCGGACCCGGCGAATACGCCGCCGGGTTGTCATTTCCATCCCCGGTGCCAGTATGCGCAGGCGATCTGCCGGGAAACAACGCCGGTACAGGAAGAGATCGCCCCCAACCACTTCGTGCGCTGTCATCGGGCGAGGGAGCTTACCCTTCGCGGCGTCGCCCGCTCGGGCACATAGGACTTGCCGCCAGAACCGAGCCTGAAATATCCGGTCGCGCGCTGGCGACCCGGGCACCGTATTTCCACAACGGCTCGGCGAAGGACGTGGACGCGGTCGTCGATTTCTATGACCAGCGGTTCGGCATCGGCCTTACGGAAGACGAAAAAACCGATCTGGTCGCGTTCCTGCTGACGCTTTAAAATCGCTTCGGGACTGGGTTTTTCCCACAAGAACCCGCGGAAGTGGGACTCCCGAATATCCAACTTGCAGGAGCATCCAATAATGAAGTCCAAATCTCGCGGTTTCCTGGCGACACTTGTGTCGGTCGTCGCATTGCTTGTTGCAAGCGCTTCGGCATTTGCCCAGACGGATCCGTTGCCATCGTGGAACGACGGGGCGGCCAAGAAGGCGATCGTCGACTTCGTGCAGACGACCACGACGCAGGGCAGTCCGAACTTCGTGCCGCCGGCAGAGCGCATCGCCACGTTCGATCAGGACGGCACGCTCTGGGTCGAGCACCCGATGTACTCGCAGGTGATGTACATCCTCGAACGCGTTCCCGCGCTGGTCAAGGCGAAGCCCGAATTGGCGAAGGCAGCCCCGTTCTCACGGTGCTGGAGATATTGAAAGGCGATCGCGCGGCCATCGCCAAGTTGACGATGCCTGATCTCGAAAAGCTGGCCGCAGCCACGCTCACCGGCATGCCGGTCGACGAGTTCAATTCCGAAGTGACGAAATGGCTTGCGCAGGCGAAGGATCCGCGCTGGAAGCGGCCGTACACGGAACTCACCTACCTGCCGATGCAGGAAGTGCTGAAGTACCTGCGCGCCAACGGATACAAGACCTACATCGTCACCGGCGGTGGCCAGGACTTCGTGCGCGTCTATGCCGAAGCCACTTACGGCATTCCACCGGAGCAGGTCATCGGAACTGCCGGCGGCACGAAGTACGGCTACGACAAGAATGGCAAGCCGTTTCTGACCAAGGAAGCGAAGCTCCTGCTCAACGACAACAATGCCGGCAAACCCGAGAGCATTCACTTGATGATCGGTCGCCGACCGGTGGCATCGTTCGGCAATTCGCCCGGCGACCAGCAGATGCTGGAATACACGAAGGCTGGAGCTGGCACGCGGCTGGCGATGCTGGTGCTGCACGACGACGCGAACCGCGAGTATGCCTACGGCCCCGCCAACGGCTTGCCCGCGACCAAGGTCGGCACCTTCCCCGAGGCACTGTACAGCCAAGCGCAGAAACAGGGCTGGATGGTCATCAGCATGAAGAGCGACTGGAAACGGGTCTTCTCGTTTGAGTGACGCACAAGATAGCGATGCAGCAAATAGTTGCGGGTCTGCGCGAGCCGCGGGCCGAGACTCAGCCGACCGCCCCGATGATCATTCGGTAATTGTCCTCGCCGAACGCCTTGAGGGTAGTGGTTCGGATGTTGCCGCCCTTGGCGATCGAAACGGCGAGTTTGGCGAACTCGTCATCGTTCGGCGCGTCGACGATGATCACCATATCGTAGGCGCCCAGCGTCATGTAGAACGCCTTGATCTCCGCGCCGTGCTGGCGACACAATTGCCGTGCAGCGTCCAGGCGATCCGGAGAATCCTTGATCTGGCGGATACCCTGATCCGTCCAGCTGCTGAGCATGATGTAGGTGGACATGGGTTCCTCCCGGTATTGAAGATAGAGCCCACCACATTACACCTAGGTCCGGCCAGCGAAAAGGCCAGGCGCCGGCGCGCCGGATCAACGTCAGACGCACGCACGAGGCGCGGACGCGCATTGACCTGTCCCGGCCACAATGGATCGCTTGTGGCGCGTTCTACGCAGCCTGCGTTCGCCCCAGGCTGTGATACGCTGCCTCAGCAATCACCGGCTCCGCAGTTGGGTCATTGCACGCGTGGGCCGGACGTGTCGACGTCATGAACACGGAGAGACGCCAGGAGAAAGACGGCGGCAGCCCGAGTTCGCAGTACCAGCCCGCGGTGTGTGCATTAAAGCACATGGCCGTTTTCAGGCTCTTGAGGTATGACGAACGACCAAGTGATTCGGGGCATTAGCGACCATCGCGTGTGCGTCGCCCCGATGATGGACTGGACCGACCGGCACTGCCGGTTCTTCCTGCGCCTCATCACCCGGCACGCATGGCTCTACACCGAGATGGTGACCACCGGCGCGCTGCTGCACGGCGACGTGCCGCGTCATCTCGACTTCGATCCGGCCGAGCACCCGATCGCGCTGCAGCTGGGCGGCAGCGATCCGGCGGCGCTCGCGGTGTGCGCCCGGCTTGGCGAGCGCTGGGGTTACGACGAGATCAACCTCAACGTCGGCTGCCCCTCGGAGCGCGTGCAGACCGGCAGCTTCGGCGCGTGCCTGATGGCCGAGCCGGAGCTCGTCGCCGACTGCGTGCGGGCGATGCGCGACGCCGTGGCGATACCGGTCACGGTCAAGCACCGGCTCGGGCTCGATCGCAACGAGGATTACGGGTTCGTCCGCGATTTCGTCGGCACCGTGGCGGCGGCGGGCTGCGGGCTTTTCATCGTCCATGCGCGCAACGCCGTGTTGAAAGGGCTCTCGCCGAAGGAGAATCGCGAAGTGCCGCCGCTGCGCTACGACGTCGTTCACCGCCTGAAGCGTGAGTTCCCGGCGCTGGCGATCGTCACCAACGGCGGGCTCGCGCGCTGGGACGCGATCGACCGCGAGCTCGCGTGCGTCGACGGCGTGATGCTGGGGCGCGCGGCCTACCACGACCCGTGGCAGCTCGCGCAGGCCGATTGGCGCGCGTACGGCGACGAGGCGCCGGCGCGTTCGCGCGCCGACGTGCTGCGCGCGCTGATGCCATACACGGAAGCGCAATTGCGGCGCGGCGTCGCGCTGCGGGCGATCGCCTGCCACGTGCTGGGTCTTTATCACGGCCAGTCGGGCGGGCGGCGCTTCCGCCAGATCCTGTCCGACGCGAGCAAGCTGAAGGATGCCGGTCCCGAGCTGTTTCTCGAAGCGTTGGCAGCCGTGGAACCCGTGGGTCGTGGTCGACTGGCCGGACGAACGCCGGTTCACGGCGGTCGAGCTCTGCCGGGCCCGTCGTCGGCGATGTACGCGCGGACGATGCTCTCGAAATCGGCATCCGCCTTCATCCCCAGCGCGCTCCCCCGCTTCGGCGCGAAGTTCGACGGCCAGGTCGAGACGATCCGGTCGATCGCCGGATCGAACTGCCACTTGACGCGATCGGCGACGGCGTCGCCGGCGACGCGCCGCAGCGCCGCGACCATGTCGCCGACGGCGATCGAGATGCCGGGCACGTTGACCGAGCGCGTGTGGGCGAACGCCGCCGCCGGCGCTTCGTGGCCGATGATGAGGTTGGCGATCACTGCGCGCGGCGAGATCACCCACATCTTCGTCGTCGTGGCGACGGGACACACGGCATCCACCCCGGCGAGCGGTTCGCGGATGATGCCGCTCGCGAACGACGACGCGGCCTTGTTCGGCTTGCCGGGGCGCACGGTGACGGTCGGCAGCCGCAGCGAGCGGCCATCGAGGTAACCCTTGCGCGTCATGTCGTAGACCAGGTATTCGCCGATCGCCTTCTGCGTCCCGTACGAGGCCTGCGGCGTCAGCGGGGCGTCGTCGGGCACGGGATCGGGCAGCGGCCCGCCGAACACGGCGAGCGAACTGGTGAAGACGAATTTCGGCGGCGCGTTGATCCGCCGGCAGCGCTCGAGCAGCGCGCGGGTCGCATCGAGATTGACGCGCATGCCGATGTCGAATTCCGCCTCGGCCTGGCCGCTCACGACGGCGGCGAGATGGAACACCGTGTCGGTGTCCGGCGTGAGGGCATGCTCGATCACGGCGGGGTCGGCGAGATCGCCGGCGATGGTCCGCACGCGCGGGTCTTCGAACTCCGGCGCGGGCACCACGTCGAGCAGCACCAGCTCGCGGACGGGACGCGTGACGCCGCGCGCGTCGATGAGGCTATCGCGGGCGAGGATCGCGCGGGCGAGGCGGGTGCCGAGAAAACCGGCGCCGCCGGTGATCACGATGCGCATGAGCAGCTCCTTGATGGCGGTGCCGCTATGATGCGGCATCCGGACGCGCACGCCAAATCGCGTGAATCGACGCGGGATGCGCGATTTCGTAGATTTCGTAGCCCGGGTTGAGCGCAGCGAAACCCGGGTGAACGTGGCCACGGAGACGACTGCCCCGGGTTTCGCTCGCGCTCAACCCGGGCTACAATTTGCAGCCGCAGCATCGTCGTCGTTTCCCCCGGTTCCCGATCCCCATGGTCAACGCTTCCCCACCGCGCCGGCTCATGATCGCCACGCGCGAATCCGCGCTGGCGCTGTGGCAGGCGGAGCACATCCGCGCGCGGCTCGCGGCGCTGTATCCGGCGTGCGAGGTCGGCCTCGCTCGGCCTGACCACGCAGGGCGACCGGATTCTCGACCAGCCGCTCAGCCGATATCGGCGGCAAGGGCCTGTTCATCAAGGAGCTCGAAGTGGCGATGACCGATGGCCGCGCCGATCTCGCCGTCCATTCGCTGAAGGACGTGCCGATGGACATGCCGGAAGGCTTCACGCTCGCGGCGATCGGCGCGCGCGAGGATCCGCGCGACGCGTTCGTCTCGAATCGCTATCTCGATCTCGCGCAGCTTCCCGGCGGCGCCCGCGTGGGCACATCGAGCCCGCGCCGCGAAGCGCAGCTGCGCGAGCGCGATCCGCTGCTGCTTATCATGCCTCTGCGCGGCAACGTCAACACGCGGCTGCGCAAGCTCGACGAAGGCCAGTACGATGCCATCATCCTCGCCGCTGCCGGCTTGAAGCGGCTGGGCTTCGGCGCCCGCATCGCGTCGCTGCTCGATCCGGAAGAATGCCTCCCGGCGGCGGGGCAGGGGGCGCTCGCGCTCGAATGCCGCGCCGACCGCGCCGACGTGATCGTCGCGCTGGCGCCGTTGGCCGATGTCGCGACCACGCTCGCGACGACGGCGGAGCGCGCCTTCTCGCGGGCGCTCTCCGGCAGTTGCCACACACCGCTCGCCGCGCACGCCGTGCAGCGGCACGATGAGCTCTGGTTGCGCGGGTTGCTCGCGAGTCCCGACGGCAAGGAAGTCATGCGCGGCGAGCGCGCGGCGCCGGTGGCCGATGCCGCCGCGGCCGGCGCGCTGGGGCTCGCGCTCGCCGATGAATTTCTCGCGCGCGGCGCGGCGCGACCCGCGTAGCCCGGGTTGAGCGCAGCGAAACCCGGGGCAATCGCGACCATTGCCCCGCCCACCCGGGTTTCGCTGCGCTCAACCCGGGCTACGATTTCTCCGGTTTCCTTTCCAGATAAGGCGCGATCACGAATCCAACCCCGCAAACGCTTGCCGGCGCCGGCATCCTGGTGACGCGTCCGGCGCGCCAGGCGGCCGGATTCGCGGGCCGCATCGCGGCGCTCGCCGGCACGCCGATCATTTTCCCGGCGATCGCGATTCTGCCGCCGGCGGATTCCGCGGCGCTCGAGCGTGCCCATGCGGCGCTCGGCGACTATGACTTCGCGGTGTTCGTGTCCGCGAACGCCGTCGAGTACGGCGTCCCCGATGCGCGGCGCTGGCCGCACCGCCTCATCGCCTTCGCGCCGGGGCCCGGCACCGCCCAGGTCCTCGCCGACGCGGGCATCGCCAACGTTCGCGTTCCGGAATCGTCGTTCGACAGCGAGGGCCTGCTCGCCTTGCCCGAGCTCATGGCGCCGCGCGGCAAGCGCGTGGTGATCTTCCGTGGCGATGGCGGGCGCGAGCATCTGGGCGACACCCTGCGTGCGCGCGGGGCGCACGTGGATCACGTCGCCTGCTATCGCCGGGCGCAGCCGCAGGCCGGCGCGGCCGGGCTCGCCGAGGCGTTCGCGCACGGCCGCATCGACGCGGTGACCGTCACGTCGAGCGAAGGTCTCGACAACCTGTGGGGCGTCGCCGACGCGACCACTCGCGCGGCGTGGCGTGATTGCCCGACGTTCGTACCGCATCCGCGCATCGCCGCGCGGGCGCGCGCCCTCGGCCTCCGGGTCGTGGACACGGCCGGTGGCGACGCCGGCCTCATCGCCGGCTTGCTAGAATGGTTCGCCGCCCACCCAAGGAAAGGCAACTGACGCCATGAAAACCGACATCGTCATCACCGCGCCGCTGCCGCCATTCCTCTACGATCCGTTGAAGGCCGACTACAGCTGCCACGATTACGCGCAGGCGGCGGACAAGCCGGGATTGCTCGCGGCCCTCGGGGACAGGATCCGCGGACTCGTGCAGGGGGGCGGCACGGTGACGCCGACCGCGCTGCTCGATGCGCTGCCGAAGCTCGAGATCATCTCGGTGTTCGGCGTCGGTTACGACGGCGTGCCGGTCGAGTACTGCAAGGCGCGCGGGCTCAAGGTGACCAACACGCCGGACGTCCTGACCGACGACGTCGCCGACGTGGCGGTCGCGCTGATCATGATGACGGGGCGCGGCTTCGTGCGCCTCAATCGCTTCGTGCAGGCCGGCGGATGGGTCAAGCAGGCGCCGGAAATGACGACCAAGCTCGGCGGCAGGACGGTCGGCATCCTCGGCCTCGGCCGCATCGGCAAGGCGATTGCCGCGCGCGTCACGGCGATGCACATGCAGGTCGCCTACACCGGCCGCAAGCCGCAGGACGTCCCGTACCGCTTCCTGCCTGATCTCGAGGCGCTCGCGGCGGCGTCGGACTTTCTGGTGGTCGCGTGTCCCGGCGGCCCGGCGACGAAGCACATCGTCAACGCCGGCGTCCTCGCCGCGCTCGGCAGGAAAGGCACGCTCGTCAACATCGCGCGCGGCTCGATCGTCGACGAGCCGGCACTGGTCAAGGCGCTTGCCGACGGCACGATCAAGGCCGCGGGCCTCGATGTCTTCGCCGACGAGCCCAACATTCCGCCGCCGCTGCTGGCGATGGACAATGTCGTGCTGCTGCCGCACGTCGGCAGCGCGACGCGCGAGACGCGCCAGGCGATGGGTGACTTGTGCAAGGCCAATCTCGACGCGTGGTTCGCGGGCAAGCCGCTGCCGACGCTGATCCCGGAGCTCGTTTAGGTAGCCCGGGTTGAGCGCCAGCGAAACCCGGGTGGAGGCGGCAATGAGCAACGGCCCCGGGTTTCGCTGACGCTCAACCCGGGCTACGGAAGACGGGCAACGCTTCTAGTCGTCGGGGGCCATCGGCGCCGGCGCCGCTTTCGGCGGCCACAACACGAGGAGCATCGCCGCGACGACGAGGGCCAGCGCCGTCCACTCGGAGGGCCCCGGCCGCTCGCCCAGGACGAGCATCCCGGCGAAGACGCCGACGATCGGCACCGGCAGCGACGACATCGACGATACCGCCACGGGCAGCGTGCGCACCAGCGTGAACCACGCCCAGTGCGCCAGCGTGCCGGCGAGAAAGATGTTGTAGAAGATCGCGAACAGCGCGCCCGACGACGGAGCCCGCAGGGGCTCGGTCGCGAAAAGAGGCGCCAGCGCCACGAGCGGAAGACAGCCCAGCAGCATCATCCAGCCGGACAGCGTGTTCTGCGGGATCGGCGCTTTCCACTTGCGCAGCAGCACGGTGCCGAACGCCCACGATACCGCCGCGCCGAGGATCAGCAGCGCCGCCATCGGCGTGCGTTGGAAATTGCGGACGTCGTCGCCCAGGAGCACGGCCATCCCGGCCATGCCGAGCACCATGCCGGCGACCTTTCGCTTCGACAGCGGCTCGTGCAGCAGCGCGAGCGCGAACATCACGCTCCAGATCGGCATCGTGAAGGCGAGAATCGCGGTGCGCCCCGCGGGCAGTTGCTGCAGGCCGAACAGCACGAGTCCGTTCCAGCCCGTGATGTTGAACAAGGCCAGCACGATCACCTTGCCCCAGAGATGCCGCGGCACGCGGATCGGGCCGCCGGAAAGCCCGGAGATCGCCAGCATGCCCAGCGCCGAAAATGGCAGCGTGAGCGCGCGAAACGTGAGCGGTGCGATTTCGGACACGCCGAGCTTCAGCACCGGCCAGTTGCAGCCCCAGACCAGCGTCAGCACGAGCAGCGGGATCAGCGCCGCGGCCGTGATGTGCGTCTGACTCGCCGCGGCGGGGTTGCTCATCGGCATGTCTTCGTGCTGGGCACGCCGGTATTCGCCTTGCGGCGGCCCGGCCGCGCAAGGCAACGCGGTCGTATCACCCGCGGTCTCGCGCCGGCGGCTCGGCGCCGTACTTGCTCCGATAGAGCGCGCGCGCCTGCGTCACCCAGCCATCGCGCCGGATGCGGCCGGGGAACTCGTGCAGCCGGGCGTCGAATTCGTCGATGTCGTGATCGGTCCAGCGCGCGATCTGCCGGTAGGTCGTGACGCCCAGTTGATACAGCATCCGTTCCAGCACCGGTCCGACGCCGACGATCAGCTTGAGGTCATCGGGCGTGCCGGGCCCGCCCAGCAGCGGCGGCGGCGCGTCGTTCTCGAGGTCGATGATGATTTGCCGGTAACGCGCCGTGTCGGCGCGCGCGTCGGCGACATCGCCGAAAAGACGGCGGCGCTCGGCGGCGAAGTCGCCCAGTTGCGCGAGCGCCGCGTCGCGGTTCGTGACGGCGCGGCGCAGCGCGGCGGCCTCCGTTTCGAAACTGCGGATGAGCCGCGCGCGTTCAATGACGGTGTTGTCGATGGAGGCCGTTTCCGACCCGCGCGCAACCGAAGGGGCAGGAGACGGGAGGTGAGACGCCATCGTCGCGGCCGCCGGCGCGAAGCTCTCCGGCGCCTGCGTCGGCGGGCGCAGGCGGCGTCCGCGGCCGATGGCGTACCCGAGGCCGAGCGCGATCACGAGCGCGACGAGAGCGAGAATCGGGGACACGAAAATGGCCGGGAGGCGCGTGGGCAGGTGGCGGTGTGGTGGCGAAGACGCAGGTTGCGGCCGGGCCTTTCGGGAGGGATGTTGCGCGGCTGCACCCGTCGAATTGTAGCCCCGAGCGTCTTGCACGGCCAATCCGTGTCGCCGGGCTTCCCCCTGCTAGAATCGGACGAGAGACATCCTCCCACGCTCGCCCCTCATGTCCGATCCCCTCGATCCGCCCGCGCCGTTGGCTGGCGATGCCGCTTCCGTGCCGCCCGCGCGCGAGGCCGCGGGCGACACGATCCGCGACCCCTCCGCACCCGGCGGCGGCGCGGCGCGCGAAAGGAAGGCGCGCGGCGTTTCGCGCGTCATGCTGGGCGGCGTGGCGGCGATTGCCGTCGTCGCGGTCCTCGTCGCCTGGCAGGACGGTCGTCGCACGCAGCAGGCGCTGCGCAACGAGGTCGCCCAAAGGCTGACCGGGATCGAGTCGGCAACCAGGCCGCCGGCAAGGCGCAGGCGCAGCTCACGACCGAGCTCCGCGATACCCAGGCGAAGATCGCGCTGCTCGAAGCGCGAGTCGCCGAATCGCAGTCGCAGCAGGCGGCGCTGGACGCGCTCTACCGCGACCTCGCGCCGTCGCGCGACGAGATCGCATTGACCGAGATCGAGCAGGTGCTCCTCGTCGCCAGCCAGCAATTGCTCCTCGCCGGCAACGTCCAGTCGGCGCTCGCCGCGCTGCAGCTTGCCGACGCGCGGCTGCAGCGGCTCGAGCGGCCGCAGTTCCTGCCGCTGCGGCGAGCGCTGACGCGCGACATCGATCGGCTGAAAGCAACCCCGTTCGTCGACGTCGCCGGCATGAGTCTCAAGCTCGACCAGGCGCTCGCGGCCGTCAATGCGTTGCCGTTCGCGATGGACGAGCGGCTGCCGCCGCCGGCCCCGGGCAGCGCGGCGGCGCCGGCCGACGAGCCGGCGTGGCGGCGGCTCGCACGGGAAGCGTGGGCGGAGATCCGTCAACTGGTGCGCGTGGAGGTGGCCGACCGACCGGCCGCGCCGCTGCTGCAGCCGTCGCAGCAATACTTCCTCCGCGAAAATCTCAAGCTGCGCCTGCTCGCGGCGCGCATCGCGCTGCTCAACCGCAACGACGCCAGCTACAAGGCCGACCTGAGCGCGGCGGAGACCTGGCTCCGGCTTTATTTCGACACCCGCGCGAAGCCGGTCCAGACGATGCAGGCGACGCTGAAACAGCTGGCCGCAACCCCCATGGGTGGCGACGTGCCGGACCTGGGCGGCAGTCTCGAAGCGTTGCGCGTGCTGCGCCTGGCCCAGGAACGCGCACCGGTCCGCGCCGCTGACCGCGCTGGCGCGACGCCGCCGCGGCCTCCGCGTTGACCGGAGCGCCGCGCCGTGCGCATCCTGTTCTGGTTCCTGCTGCTCGCCGTCGCTGCCGTCGGCGTTGCCCTGGCGACGCGGCTCACGTCCGGCTATGCGCTGTTCGTCGCCCCGCCGTATCGGATCGAGTTGTCGCTCAACCTGTTCCTGCTGCTCGTCCTCGGCGGCTTCGCCGGCGGCTATGCGCTCGTGCGCGTGATCGTGCGCGCGCTGCAGCTCCCGGACGAGGTGCGGGCGTATCGCCGCCGGCAGCAGCACGAGCGCTGGCGCGCGAAGCACGATGCGGCCGTGGTGTCGTTGCTCGAGGGCCGTTACGGCCGGGCCCGCCAGTTCGCCGAGGAGGCCCTGGCCATTCCGCACTCGTCGGGGCTATCCGCGCTGGTGGCCGCGCGCGCGGCGATCGAAACCCGCGAGTTCGAGGCCGCGGAAAAGCTGTTGGCGCGGCCGGACGCCGAAGTCGCCAGTCTGACCGTGCCGCGCCTCATGCTCGAGGCGGAGATCAAGCTCGAAACGGGGCAGCCGGGCGAAGCGCTGGCGCAACTGCGGGCGTTGCGCAAGGAAGCCGGTGCGCACACGGCGGCCCTGCGGCTCGAGTTGAAGGCGCTGCAGGCCGCCGGCCGTTATGCGGACATCCCACCGCTCGTCGATCAACTCGTCAAACGCAAGGTATTCGGGCCCGATGAAGCGGACCTCATTCGCGCGGTGGCGCACGCGCAGGTCCTCGGTCAATGCGGCAACGACGGCGCGCGCCTGCGCAGCTACTGGGCGCGATTGTCGGACGCCGACCAGCGGATGCCGAGAATCGCCGCGGCCGGCGCGCGCGGATTCCTGGCACTGGGCGCCGATCGTGAGGCCGCCGACATTCTCGCCCGCAGCCTCGAGCGTCACTGGGAACCGGATCTCGCGCTGCTGTATGCGCAATGCCAGCCGGCGGATGCGACGCGGCAGCTCGAGCAGGCCGAGAGCTGGATGAAGGCGCACAACCAGGATGCGAAGCTGCTCCATGCGCTCGGCATCCTCTGTGAACGCCAGCAATTGTGGGGCAAGGCGCAAACGTATCTCGAGGCGAGCCTCGCGCTCGACAACACCTGGCGCACGCAGGTCGTCCTGGGAGAGCTCCTCGCGCGACTCGGTCGCAACGCCGAGGCGACGCCTCATCTTGCGGCGGCGCTCAAGCTCGCGCTGGCGGAGCTTGCGTAGCCCGGCAATGCGCGGCGACGCGATCCCCGTTACGCCGCGACTTCCGCGGCGTAGGTGAAGCTGTCGGCGAAGAATTCGTCGGGCGGCAATCCGCGGGCGTCGACAAAGGCCGCGCGCGCCGCGTCGACCATCGCCGGCCCGCCGCAGGTGTAGACCTGATATCCCGAGAGATCGTCGAAATCGTCGAGTACCGCCTGATGGACGAACCCGGTGCGGCCGGGCCATTGGTCATCGGGCGCGGGTTCGGAAAGCACCGGGATATACGTGAAGTTGCGGCTCGCCTGCTGCCACCGGCCCGGCAGGTCGGGCAGGTAGAGGTCGCGCTTTCCGCGCACGCCCCAGTACAGCACCATCGGGCGTCCGTGGCCGTGATGGAGCGCGTGCTCGATCATCGCCTTGATCGGCGCGAAGCCGGTGCCGCCGGCGACGAAGATGATCGGCTTGTCGGACGTCTCGCGGAGGTAGAACGAGCCGAACGGCCCTTCGAGGCGCAGGATTTCGCGCCCCTTGAAATCGTTGAACAGCTGATTGCTGAAAAAGCCGCCCGGAACATTGCGGACGTGCAGCTCGAGGAGCGCGTCGTCGTGCGGCGGGGTGGCGAGCGAAAAGCTGCGGCGCCGGCCGTCTTTCAGCAGGAACTCGATGTATTGGCCCGCAAGGTACTGCAGCCGTTCGTTGGCGGGCAGCTTGAGCTTGACGATCGCGACATCGGCCGCGGGTTTCGCGATCGACTCGACGCGGCACGGGAGGCGCTTGATCTGGATGTCGCCGGCGCGGCGCACCTCCTTCACCTCGATCACGAGGTCGGACAATGGCTTCGCGCAGCAGAAGAGCGCCAGGCCTTGCGCCTTGTCGTCGTCAGTGAGGGTCGCGGCCTGATAGGGGCCGTAGTCGACCGTGCCGGCGAGAATCCTGCCCTTGCACGATCCGCACGCGCCGTTGCGGCAGCCGTACGGCAGCATCAGGTCGGCGGCCATGGCCGCGGTCAGCACGCTGTCGTCGTCGGCGCAGGCAAACGAGTGGCCGCTGGGCTTTATGGTAATCTGGTATGGCATGAAAACTGTGCTCGGGTCGTTGCCTGAAACGGTGGGCAAGAGGGTCGCTGCCGTCGGTGTTGCCAGGGTTACGCCTCCGGCCCGCGGCATGAAACCCATGACGACACGGACGGCACCAGAGTGATCCGGGTATTGCTGATTGGTTGCGGCGACGTCGCGCTACGCACCGCCGACCTCATCCGTCACAAGGCCCGCCTCTACGGGCTGACGCGCCGCCCCGAGGATGGCCCCAGGCTGCGCGCCCACGGTATCGTTCCGATTGTAGGCGATCTCGACCGCCTTTCGACGCTCGATCGCCTGCGGGCGGCACCTTTCGCCGTCCTCCACTTTGCGCCGCCGCCGTCGGAAGGCCGCGACGATCCGCGCACCCGGAAGCTCATCGCGGCGCTGGCGCGGGCGCGAAGGATACCACAGCGCTTCGTCTACATTTCGACCACGGGCGTCTACGGCGACTGCGCCGGCGCGCGGGTGAGCGAGGTGCGGCCGCGGCGCGCGCAGACCCCGCGGGCGCGCCGCCGGGTCGCGGCCGAGGACAGATTGCGCGAATGGGCGATGCATTACGGCGTATCGCTCGCGATCCTGCGCGCCCCCGGCATTTATACCGAGACGAGGCTGCCGGTGGATCGCGTCAGGCACGGCACCCCGACGCTCAACCCGGACGACGACGTCTTCACCAACCACATCCACGCCGACGATCTCGCGCGCGCGACGGTCGCGGCGCTCTTCCGCGGCAAGCCCAATCGCGCGTACAACATCACCGACGACGCCGAAATGAAAATGGGCGGCTGGTTCGACGCGGTCGCCGACGCCTTCCATTTGCCGCGGCCTCCCCGGGTGTCCTGGGAGGAGGCCGAACACCGGATCGCGCCGATCCTGTTGTCGTTCATGAGCGAATCGCGCCGCCTCTCCAACGTGCGGATGAAGCGCGAGCTGCGCGTCACGCTGCGGTACCCGAATCCGCAGCAGCTGCTGGACGAGGTCGCGCCACGCGATCTCAAGAAGCAGCTGGCGCTGCCTCTGTAGCCGGCGTTGAGCGCAGCGAAACCCGGGTGGAGGTTCCACTGGGCGTTCGCCCCGGGTTTCGCTGCGCTCAACGCCGGGCTACACGCCGGGCCACGTTCGGTGCGGTGCCGGGCATGAGCGTCCCCGCGCGCCTCGAGGTCTACGCGCGGCTCATCCGGCTCGACAAGCCGATCGGCATCCTGCTGCTGCTGTGGCCGACGCTGGCCGCGCTCTGGATCGCCGCCGATGGCCATCCGCCATGGCGGCTGGTGCTGATCTTCACGGCCGGCACGACGCTGATGCGCTCGGCCGGCTGCGCGGTCAACGATTGGGCCGACCGCCGGTTCGACGCGCACGTGCAACGCACCGCGGCGCGCCCGCTCGCCACCGGCGAGATCGCGCCGTGGGAGGCGCTCGTGGTGGCGGCGGTGCTGGCGCTGGCCGCGTTCCTGCTGATCCTGCCGGTCAACTCCACGACGATCCTGCTGTCGCTGCCGGCGCTGGTGATCGCGTACGTCTACCCGTTCTTCAAGCGCTTCTTCGCGCTGCCGCAGGCCTTCCTGGGCATCGCGTTCTCGTTCGGCATTCCGATGGCGTTCGCCGCGGTGCTGGACTCGGTGCCGGCGCTCGCGTGGTGGGTCTTCGCGCTCAACCTGTTCTGGGTCATCGCCTACGACACCGAGTATGCGATGGTCGACCGCGACGATGACCTGCGTCTCGGCCTCAAGACCTCGGCCATTGCCTTCGGCCGTTTCGACGTCGCCGCGATCCTCGCCTGTTACGCCATCTATCTCGTCGGGATGACCGCGGTCGGCGTCGCTGGCGGCTTCGGCGCGTTCTATTACGCCGGACTCGGCGCGGCGCTCGGTTGCGCGCTGTGGCATTGGCAGCTCATCCGCACGCGGACGCGCGAGGGTTGCTTCAAGGCCTTTCTGCACAACCACTGGTTCGGACTCGCGGTGTTCGTCGGCGTGGTCCTCGATCAGGCCGTCCGGGCGCTCGCGTGGCCGCGCCACTGGTGAGCGCCGGCACACCACGGCGGCCGGCGTCGCGCCGGCGCAGCGGTGGCTTCGCGGCAGCGGCGCCACCCGGGCCGCCGCCGGCGCTGCGCAAGCACGGCTTGCCGCCGGTGCTCGCGCGCGATACGCACGTGCTGATCCTCGGCAGCTTTCCGGGCGAGGCATCGCTCGCCGCGCGGCAGTACTACGCGCACCCGCGCAATCACTTCTGGCCGATTCTCGGCGGCGTGCTGGGCGAGCCCCTTGCCGACCTCGCGTACCGGGTGCGCCTTGCGCGACTCAGGACGCGTCGGGTCGGGCTCTGGGACACGATCGTCGCGTGCGAGCGCAGGGGGAGCCTCGACGGCGCCATCCGCAACGCCGAGCGCGGGGAAATCGAGCGCGTGCGGCGCGCGGCCCCGGCGCTCGCGGTCGTCTGCTTCAACGGCAAGACCGCCGCGCGGGCGGAACCGCGGTGGCGCGCAGCCGGGTATGCGACGCTGGTGCTGCCGTCGACGTCGCCGGCGTACACTCGACCCCTCGCCGACAAGCTGGCCGCATGGCGGGCGATCGCCGACCTCCTCCGGGCAAACCGCTGACGACCCGCCGGGGTTGCTCGCCGATTGGGCGAAGAACAACGGACCTGGCTGTGCGTGAGCAAAGCTCGTGGCCCGCGCTCAGCGTCGCACGCGCACGAACAGCGCCGCGACAAACCCGAACGCCGCCGCCGCGAACAACCACGT
Source organism: uncultured beta proteobacterium (assembly GCA_963810845.1). Lineage (GTDB taxonomy): Bacteria > Pseudomonadota > Gammaproteobacteria > Burkholderiales > Casimicrobiaceae > CAIWHR01. Next base: position 26,275 of record CAWEOX010000004.1, read on the forward strand.
GACGGCGCTGACATACGCGTCGCCGAGCGTTCCGGCGGCGCGGCCGCGGTCGAGCAGCCAGCCCACCAGCGGCTGCAGGATGCCGGTGCCGAGGAAGATCCCGACGTTGACCACGCTCGTGGCCATGCCCGAATGCTCGGGGCGGTTGACTTCCTTCGCCACGGTCCACGTCAGCACGAAGGCAGGCGCGAGCAGACCCATCAGCAGGAACCACGCGTAGCTCGCCCACAGCGCGAAGCGGACTTGGAACACCCACGGCAGCCACGACAACGCATACAGCAGCGCGTAGACCAGCATGACGCCGCGGCGGTTGCCGATGCGGTCGGAGACCACGCCGACGAAAAGCGCCCCCACGGCGACGCCGAGCAGGAACAGGCTCGCGTGCTGTGCCGCCACGACGCGCGACATCCCGTAGACGTCCTGCAGGAACGGCACCGCCCACAGGCCCGTCCAGGCGAGAAAGCTGCCGCCGATGCCGAGGTTGACGAAGAAGCCCGGCCACGTCGCGGGGTTGGCGAGGACGTCGCGCAACGCCCGCGTCCAGTGCAGGTGACCGCCGGGCGGCGCGGGATTGTGGTTCACCGCGGCGAACCCGCGTTCCTCGGGACGGTCGCGGACCATGAGCCAGGTCGCGACGCCGAGCGCCAGTGACAGCCCGGCGAGGCCGACGAACACGGCGCGCCACGAGGCCCAGGTGACGATCCACGCGAGCGGCGCGCCGGCGATCACGGCGCCCAGGTTGCCGGCGAACATGGTGACGCCGTTGAGTGTCGCGAAACGGCTTGCCGGGAACCACACGGCGGTGATCTTGAGCACGGCAATGAACGCCACCGAGACGCCAATGCCGACCAGCGTGCGGCCCGCGGCGGCGATCTCCCAGGTCGGCGCCAGCGCGAACAGCAGCGAGCCCAGGCCGGCAACGACCGAGCCCGCCGACAGGATGCGCCGCGGCCCCAGCGTGTCGGCGAGCACGCCGACGGGAATCTGCAGAATCGTGTAGACGTAGAAATAGGTCGCCGCGAGCGTGCCCAGCAAGGTGCTGCCGATCGCAAACGCACGGGTGAGCTCGGAGGCGATCGCCGCGGGCGCGGTGCGGTGGAAGAACGACAGCACGAAGCTCGCCAGCACGATGCCGTACACCGTTCGGCGTGCGCGGATGAGCGAGGCCGGCGGTGTTGGCAAGGGCATCGCCCATTGTACCGGCCGGCGTTTGGTACCATGCCGGCGTGGGGCCGCCCGGGCTGAGCAACCGAGAAACCGGCGGGGCCGTGCCCGCATGCGCGCCCACCCGGGCTTCACCTTCGTTCAACCCGGGCCCCGCTTCCTATCTGACGATTCCGTGAAATACGCCGACCTTCGCGACTTCCTCGCGCAACTCGAACGCCGCGGCCAACTGAAGCGCGTCGCGGTCACCGTCGACCCGCGGCTGGAGATGACCGAGATCTGCGACCGGGTGCTCAAGGCCGGCGGCCCGGCGCTGCTGTTCGAGAATCCCAAGGGCCACACGATGCCGGTCCTCGGGAACCTGTTCGGCACGCCGGAGCGCGTCGCGATGGGCATGGGCGAGGACTCGGTCGCGGCGCTGCGCGAGGTCGGCAAGCTGCTGGCATTTCTGAAGGAGCCCGAGCCGCCGAAAGGCCTCAAGGACGCGTGGCAGAACACGCGGCCGGTGTTCATGCAGGTGCTGCACATGGCGCCCAAGGAGCGCTCGACGGGACCGTGCCAGGAGATCGTCTGGGAAGGCGCCGACGTCGATCTCGCACGATTGCCGGTGCAGACCTGCTGGCCGGGCGACGCCGGGCCGCTCATCACGTGGGGACTCACCGTGACCCGCGGGCCGCACCAGGCACGGCAGAACCTCGGCATCTACCGGCAGCAGGTGATCGCGCGCGACAAGGTCATCATGCGCTGGCTCGCCCATCGCGGCGGTGCGCTCGATTTCCGCGATCACGCGCTCGCCCATCCGGGGACGAAGTTTCCGCTCGCGGTCGCGCTGGGCGCCGACCCGGCGACGATTCTCGGTGCCGTGACGCCGGTGCCCGATTCGCTGTCCGAATACCAGTTCGCGGGCCTGCTCCGCGGCGCGCGCACGGAGATCGTCAAGTGCCTCACGCACGATCTCTCGGTGCCGGCGACGGCCGAGATCGTGCTGGAAGGCTTCATCTGCCCGGACGCCGACGACCCCAGCGGTTACGAAACGGCATTGGAGGGACCCTTCGGCGACCACACCGGCTACTACAACGAGGCCGAGCGGTTCCCGGTGTTCACGATCGAGCGCATCACGACCCGCCGCGCGCCGATCTACCACTCGACGTACACCGGCAAGCCGCCGGACGAGCCGGCGGTGCTCGGGGTTGCGCTGAACGAAGTGTTCGTGCCGCTGTTGCAGAAGCAGTTTCCGGAAATCGCCGACTTCTACCTGCCGCCCGAAGGCTGTTCCTATCGCCTCGCCGTCGTGGCGCTGAAAAAACAGTACCCGGGCCATGCGAAACGCGTGATGTTCGGCGTCTGGAGCTTCCTGCGCCAGTTCATGTACACCAAGATCATCATCGTCACCGACGACGACATCGACATCCGCGACTGGAAGGAAGTCGTCTGGGCGTTGACCACGCGCGTCGATCCGCGCGCGCGATACGCTGCTCGTCGAATCGACGCCGATCGACTATCTCGATTTCGCGTCGCCCGTGTCGGGTCTCGGCAGCAAGATGGGCATCGACGCGACCCACAAGTGGAGCGGCGAGACGAGCCGCGACGTGGGGGCGTGGAATCGCGATGGACGCCGAGGTCAAGGCGCGCGTGGACGCGCTGTGGGGCGAGCTGGGGCTGTAATCGGCGAGGGGACGTGTAGCCCGGCGTTGAGCGCTAGCGAAACCCGGGTGGTTGCCAAGTCGGGACGCCGGTCATCCGATCGGCATCGCCCCCGGGTTTCGCTCCCGCTCAACCCGGGCCACGCCAACCCCTGGCGATGCGCCAGACGGTCAGCGCCAGCGATCCGAAGCGCACCCAGCGCGCGAAACGGTTCATGCCGAGGAGCGGGGCGGCGAAGCCGACGATCATCGCCGCGGTCGGACGCAGGGCCGCACTGCGTGCCGTGCCGGGCGCGGGGAAGGCGATGGCCCTGATTTCGTGCACCGCCAGCGTCATCCGCGCGCGATCGAGCTGGGCGCGCGTGACCAGCAGCGCCTTGCGATCGGCGATGGTGGCGAGATGGGCCGAGTGCATCGTCATCCCGGGCTACCGGCCCAAGCCGTCGCGCATTTCGCCGGCCAGCCATTGGCGATCGCGTTCGAGCTCGGCGAGCGATGCCTGGAAGGGCGGTGGCGCCCTGCGCTTGTTGGCGCCGCAGACGCAGCAGCGCACCGACGCCGATCGCGAAGTGCACGGCGGTCACCGCGGCGATGGCCGCCACCCGGTGCGTGTCCCAGAACAGGACCACGACCAGCGCCGATGCGCAGAGCACGGCAAACGGCAGGAACGTCGCCGCGACGATGGCCAGGAGGAGGTAGCAGTTTCGCGCGCTCGCGCTCCTCGGCGAATTCGAGCGCCGCGAGCTCGACCCGCGTGCGGACGAGCTCGACCGCGGCCACCCCGGCGCGCGCCAACGCGCGGCGCAGGCCGCCGGCGGCCGCGTAGCCGGGCGTATCGTCGCTCACGTCACCGGCGGATCAGCGGCGATTCATCAGCAGGCCGACGACCACGCCAACTGCCGCGGCGATGCCGATCGACTGCCACGGATGTTCGTGCACGAAATCATCGGTCGCGCGGGCGGTTTCCTTGGCGCGGTCGACCGCCTGGCCCTGGAATTCCTGCAGGCGCAGCTTGGCGGTCAGCAGCTTGGCTTCGACCTGCGAGCGCAGATCCTTCGCCTTTTCGCCGGTTTCGTTGGCGGCGCGCTTCAGCATGTCCTCCGCCTCGGTCAGGACATTGGAGAACTCATCGACCAGCTTGGTGCGGGACTGCTCGGTGCTGTCAGACATGGCAAGGCTCCTTGACGAATAGAACCGATGCGCGCGCGTCGCCGGCAGGCCGCCGCACCGCATTTTCATTATAGCGACTGCCGATCGGCCGTCGCTACCCCAAGGCATCGGTCGCGAACACCATCGGCCCGCCACATCGGCGGCGGATACCGCCCGGCGCGCATCGCATGCGGTCAGTGTATCTTACGCGTTTCCGCCACGCGTCCCGGAGCCGCCATGACCAAGCTGCGCCTGCCCGCGCTCGATCCCGCGACCGTTCCGGAGCACCGCGGCTCCGGTTATCCCGAACCGTTTCGCGCGCGGATGGGCGATCGGGTGAAGCGCAAGCTGGGCGATGCCTGCGGCCTGACCCGTTTCGGCGTCAATCTCGTGACGCTCGGCCCGGGCGGACAGTCGGCGCTCCGTCACTGGCACACCCTCGAAGACGAATTCGTCTGCATCGTCGACGGCGAGGTCGTCCTGGTCACCAACGCCGGCGAACAGGTGCTGACGCGCGGGATGTGCGCGGGCTATCCCGCCGGCCAGCGCGACGCGCACCACTTCGTCAACCGGTCCACGGCGCCGGCGACGTATCTCGAGATCGGCAACCGGATCGACGGCGACAACGCCTTCTATCCCGACGACGATCTCATGTGGGGCGAGGACGAGAACGGCGTGTTCGCCGCGCATAAGGACGGGCGGCGGTACTGACCGGTGCAGCTATTGAATTGCGTCGTGCGCACCGCCATCTGACATCCAGGTTCGCTGGTAGCCGATAGTGGCCGATCACGGAGGTGACGAGATGGCTGAAGATCCCGTTCCGCAAACCCAGGAGGTCGTCGTGACGTCGAGCCAGCCCCCGATTTCGGCGACGCTGCTGGCCTATGCCTTGTTCGCTGTCGGCGCGTTCGCCGGGCTGGTTTCGTCGGGGTTCCCCGCCATCGCGCCGCTGATGGGGATCATCGGCATCGCCGGCGTGATCGTCGCTTACGTGAAGCGCGACGATGCGCGCGGGACCTGGCTCGCGTCGCACCTGCGGTGGCTGATCCGGACGTTCTGGTATTCGCTGCTGTGGGGCGTGATCGGCTGGATCGTGCTGCTGGTGCTGGGCCTCATCCTGATCGGCATTCCGCTGGCGATTCTGATCTGGGGCGCCGCCTCGATCTGGGTGCTCTACCGGGTGATTCGCGGGTACCTGCTGTTCAACGACAGCAAGCCGGTTCCGGGCATGTAGCGCGCGGTCGTCACGGGTCTCCGCCGCGCCGGGAAGGCGCTCCATGGGTCGCCCGCCAACGCACGCGCCGGTGGAACGTCAGCGCCCGGAGATCGCCCGCCAGACCGCGGCGTCGCGATAGACCCACTGCACCAGGTAGTCGAGCGCCGCCTGGCCATGCGCGGCGTTCGGGTGGTTGATCAGCGCGACGACGATGTAACGCCGTCCCTCCGCGTCGATCACATACCCCGCCAGCGCGCGCACGCCCTCGAGCGAGCCGGTCTTCAGCAGCGCCTGCCCGGCCACGGTGCCGTTCTGGAAGCGCCGCTGCACGGTGCCGTCGACCGCGGCGACCGCCAATGAGCTCGCGAATTCGTCCCGCACCGGGCTCGCATCGGCCGCGGCGAGCAGGCGGGCGAGGCCGTTCGCGCTGATGCGTTCCTGGCGCGACAGGCCCGAGCCGTTCTCCAGCACCAGGCCCGGGATGCGCAGCTTGCGCCGCGCGAGCCACTGCTGCACGGCGACGGCGGCGTCGGGAGCGGTGGCGGGCGGGGGACGGGCGGTCGTCGAGAGCGTCAGGAACAGCTGGCGCGCCATCACGTTGTTCGACAGCTTGTTGACGTCGCGCACGATGTCGTAGAGCGGTGGCGAGGCAAAGGTCGCGAACGGCGCCTTCCCCGCCGGCGCGCGGCCTTCCTTCACGCCGCCGTCGAAGCGCCCGCCCGCCTCGCGAAAATAGATCGTGAACATGCCGAGCGCGTAATGGGGAACGTCGAGCAGCGCGACGTACCACTCCCGCTCGGCGCAGCTTGCCGGATAGCGGCCGGCGAAGCTCGCGCGGGCATTGGTCGCGTAGTCGGCGAACCCGGCGCCGAGTGCCGTGCGCCAGTCGTCGCACTCGCCGTTGCCGAGGCGCGGCGGTGCGCCGAGCGCAACTTGCGGCAGCGGCGGCTCGACGTGCACGTCGACGCCGGCGGCGTTCGGGGCGAAGACGAAGCGCACGGCCTTGAAGTTGACGAGCAGCGCATCGGGTCCGACGTTGTACGGCTTCAGCGGCTCGCCGTCGAAGGCGGCCGGGTCGTGCGGTGGCAGCCGGAAGTACGACCGGTCGAGCACGAGATCGCCGGTGACGGCGGCGAGCCCCTGCGCCCGCAGCATCGCCATGAACGATTGCCACTGCTCGATCGTGAGCTTCGGGTCGCCGTAGCCCTTGAGGATCAGGTCGCCTTCGAGCTTCCCGTTTCGTAGCGGCCCGCCGAGATAGGCCTCGGTCTTCCAGCGATAGTCCGGTCCCAGCAGGTCCAGCGCGGCGAAGGTCGTGACGAGCTTCATCACCGAGGCGGCGCTCATGCTGCGGTCGGCATCAAAGGTAAAAAGGGGGGCCAGTGCCCCCGCTTCCTGGACGACGATGGACACTCCCTTGAGCGGAACGCCGGCGTCGATGAACGCGCGGCCGACCGCGCGCGGCAACAACGCCTCGGCGAGCGGGGCGAGGAGCGCGACGACGACCGCCAGCGCCGCGCAGGCGGCGCGCAGCGGACGGCAAGAAGGACGAAGCGATGGCATGTGTCGAGGCGCGGTCAGGCACGCTCGACGATCTCGAGCGTGCGCGCCGCGAGCAGCGCGAACTCGTCGTCGGTAACGATATACGGCGGCATGAAATACACGGTGTTGCCGAGCGGCCGCAGCAAGAGCTCGCGGGCGAGCCCCTCGGCGAAGCACCAGCGGGCGAAATCGGGCCGCGGCGTGTCGACCTCGAACGCCCAGATCATCCCGCGATGGCGGAAGTTGCGCACTTTGGGGTGCGCTGCGATCGGCGCCGCGAGCGCGGTCCAGCGCGCGGCGCGAGCGCGATTGGCGTCGATCACGCCGTCGTCCTTGATGATGTCGAGCACGGCGAGCGCCGCCCGGCACGCGAGCGCATTGCCGGTGTACGAATGCGAATGCAGAAAGCCTCGCGTCGGCTCGTCGCCGTAGAACGCCGCGTAGATCGGGTCGGTCGAGAGCACGCAGGAAAGCGGGAGGTAGCCGCCGGTGATGCCCTTCGACAGGCAGAGGAAATCGGGAACGATGCCCGCCTGCTCGCACGCGAACAGCGTGCCGGTGCGGCCGAATCCGGTCATGATCTCGTCGGCGATCAGCAGCACGTCGTAACGCGTGGCGAGCTCGCGGGCGCGGACGAGGTAGTGCGGGTCGTGCATCGCCATGCCGGACGCGCCCTGCACCAGCGGCTCGACGATCAGCGCCGCGGTGGCGGCATGGTGCTGCGCGAGATGCGCCTCCAGCGCGTGCGCGGCGCGCTCGGCGACCTCGCGCCCGCTCTCGCCCGGCGCCGCCGTCCTCTCGTCCGGCGAGGGCACGATCGCATTGCGCTTGAGCAGCGGCGCATAGACGTCGCGAAACAACGCGACGTCGGTAACCGCGAGCGCGCCGAGGGTTTCGCCGTGGTAGCTGCCGGCGAGACTCACGAAGCCGGTCTTCGCCGGCCGGCCAGTATTCCGCCAGTAGTGGAAGGCCATCTTGAGCGCGATTTCGACGGCCGAGGCGCCGTCCGAACCGTAGAACGCATGCCCCAACCCCGGCGGCGCCAGCGCCGCGAGGCGCTCGGAGAGCTCGACCACGCTGCGGTGCGTGAAGCCGGCGAGGATCACGTGCTCGAGCTCCGCGAGCTGCGCCGTCAAGGCCGCGCCGATCCGCGGGTTCGCATGCCCGAACAGGTTCACCCACCACGAGCTGACCGCGTCGAGGTAGCGGCGGCCGTCGAAATCGAAGAGCCAGGCGCCCGCGCCGCGCGCGATCGGCACGAGCGGCAGCGTCTCGTGCAGCTTCATCTGCGTGCACGGATGCCACACCGCCGCGCGGCTCCGCGCGAGCCACTGGCTGTTCATCGTCGGGCGTTCGCCACGGGGTGATGTCATTGCGGGCGGCCCAGGTACAAGTAGAAGCTTGAGGCACCGCCGGAGGCGCGGCCGTAAGCGAGATAGAACGGGCCGAGGAAGGTGTCCGCCGCGACAAAGACGCTGCCCGCCGTGACGAGATCGCCGCCCGATACCGCGGCGCGCTGCTGCCAGGTGTTGCCGGCCTCGGCCGAGCCACCGGCGAAAATGTTGCCGCCGATGAACGGCACCGTGGCGATCCGGTAGTAGTAGACGACCCGGCCGAGACCCAGGTAGCTGCCGGCAAGCTGCCCGTCGCGCAGGCCGGAGAGGTTGAACAGCCCGCCCAGCAGGAACGGGTTGACGAGCGACGGATCGTCGCGATTCAGCGCACCCGCGTGCGCGGCGACGTTGAGGAAGCTGTCCTGCGTCAGTGGGATGCCCGCGTTGAGAGGCCGAGATCGCCCCGCGCGAGCCGGTTGCTCACTTCCTCGGTGCCCGATCCCAGGCGCTGGGTGCGCTGGCCGTAGAACACGTCGAGATTGGCGCGCACGCCGTGGCGGGGAAAGAACGCGTCGTCGAGATTGTCCCAGCGGGCGAGCATGCGCGCGCCGGCGTCGGTCTGGCGCGCGGTCGCGAAGCCCGGAACGGCCACCGTCGGGGTGCCTTTGTAGAACGTGTACGCGGGGCCCACGCGGATTTCCCCGGCATTGCGGAACGGCACGCCGAGATCGATCCCGATGCCGTTGGTCTGCACCGCGTATTCGGCCACGCGCTGCGACCCGCTGAAGACGTAGCGCGGGACGTTCTGGACGCTGCCGTGTGCCGACACGAACGCGGTGCGGTTGATGTCGAGCGGCTGGTAGAACTCGGTGGCCGCGCGGACGACGCGGCCGACCTCGATTTCGTTCAGCCATTCCGCGCCGAGGCTGTCGACCCAAACCCGGCGGTGGCCCATCAGCAGCGCGAACGTCGACTCGCCCTGGAAGTCGCTCGCGTAGAAGAGCCCGAAGCGCAGATAGTTCGGCCCCATCGACTTTTCCTGCACGTCGACGACGAGCCCCTGCCGCCGGTCGTCCTCGACCAGGCGGTAGTCGATGCGCTCGTATTCGCCGGTGCCGTAAAGGCGGGCGATGCCGAGGTCGAGCTTCGCGGTGTCGAGCGGCTCGCCGGTGGGAACCGCGAGCTTGGTCTCCAGCACCTTCGGGTTCGCGTAATGGGTCCCTTCGATGCGGACGAATTCGATCACCGGCGGCGGCGTGTCGGCCAGTCCCGGCCGCGCCGCCTTGTACGCGCGGTAGTCGGCATCGGAGAGCGAGAGTGCCGCAAGCCGCGTGCTCGCCGCGCGCGCCGCGGCCTCGCCCTTGGCGACGAACGCCGCGCCCTCCTTGAAATCGATCGCCGAGAGCGCACCGAGATCGGGTGAAATCAGCACGTCATCGGCGCCGAGGGTCGCGAGCTGCGTGCGCACGTTCTGCTCGGTCAGGATGTTGATCATCTGGCCCGTGAGTCCGACGATCGACGACAGCTCTTCGCGCGTCATCAGCGGCGTGCCGATGTTGACGGCGATCACGATGTCGGCGCCCATCTGGCGGACCACGTCGACCGGCAGGTTGTCGACCAGGCCGCCGTCGCCCAGGACGCGGCCGCGGATCTCCGCCGGCGAGAACACGCCGGGAATCGACATGCTGGCGCGCATCGCCTCGTAGAGCGGGCCCTGATCGAACACGTAGGGCTTCCCGAGAACCATGTCGGTCGAGACCGCGCGGAAGGGGATCGGCAGGCGGTCGAAATCGCGGACGCCGTCCGCCTTGCTCGTGAGGTTGTGCAGGAAGATCTCGAGGTTGCCGCCGGACAGCGCGCCCTGAAAGCCGCGGATCTGGCCGTCGCGGAAGCCGATTTCGAGCGGCAGGGGAAACCGCGTGTCGCGCGCCTTGTCGCGAAACGAAAGCTCGCGCCGCGGCGGCGAGTCGGAGAACAACGTCGTCCAGTCGACCGAGGTGACGATCCGCTGCATCTCCGCCGGCGACACGGCGCTCGCGTAGAGGCCGCCGACGATCGAGCCCATCGAGGTGGCGGCAATGTAGTCGACGGGAACGCGCAGCTCTTCCAATACTTTGAGCACGCCGATGTGGGTGATGCCGCGCGCGCCGCCGCCCGAGAGCACGAGGCCGATCCGCGGGCGCCGGGCCGCGGCCGCCGGCACGTTCGGGGTGGCCGTCGCGGCCGGCGGCGGTATCACAGCGCCGGGGGTCGTCTGCGCGAGCGCCGCGGTGAACGCCAGCGCGACCAGCGCACCGAGCGCGACGACCCGGCTCATCGCGGCGAGCCGCGGAATGCGCCGGTGACACCTGCTGTTCGCAGGGTAAGGCGACGACCTGGCGCGTCCGTCGCCGCGCCGTGCCGAGCCGTGGGCGGAATGAATTGAAACCGGGGCGGTGGACATGGAAAGCTCGGGCCGATTATACCGGCCGCCGGCGGTGCCACCCGGGCGCGTCGCCCGTGGGCGACGCCCCGGCAGCGATGGGCGGAGCCAGAATCCGTGCCCGGCCGGTCCGGCAACGCGCGTGGCCGCATTGAACTACCAGGGACTTCCCGTGGTCATTGGTTATGCAGTCGCTCCCAACCGGAACCGATTCCTCGATCGGGAGGCGCCATGGGCGCCGGCGCTGCCCTCTTTTCCGGTCCTCGAAGGAATCCCCCGCCATGAAGCCATTCCGCTCGTTCATCCCTCCGCTTGCCGCCATGCTGATGGCGGCCTCCGGTGGCGGGCCCGCCCAAGGCGTCCTCATCGACCGCAGCGAAATCCGCTTCGTCGGCAAGCAGACCCGCGGCCCCGTCGAAGGCACGTTCCGCAAGTGGAAGGCCAACGTCGATTTCCGACCGAAGGATCTGGCGAAATCGAAGGCCGATTTCGAGATCGAGCTCGCGAGCATCGCCCTCGCGAACGAAGAAACGGAGGCCGAGGTGCGCCGCCCCGTGTGGTTCGACACCGCACGGTTTCCGGTCGCGCGGTTCACGTCGAGCAAGATGAAGGACCTCGGCCGCGACCGCTACGAGATCGCGGGGCGATTGTCGATCAAGGGGGTTACCCGCGACGTCGTCATCCCGATGGTCCTGCGCCAGGATGCGGCCGGCAACAGCGTCGCCGAAGGCCAGTTCGCGTTCAATCGGCTCGACTTCAGGATCGGCGATGGCCTCTGGGCCGACACCAGCACCGTGGCCAACGAAGTCGGCGTGCGCATCCGGATGGTGTTGCCCCCGCTCGCCTGAGCCATATCGAGCGCGCTCGCCGGCGCCCCCGTGTGGCGAGGCGCCCGCGGCCATGACGTCGACGCGGCCGAGCGGCCGGCGGGCCCGGGCGGGCAGGGTCGTGCTGCGTGTCATCGCCGCCGCCGCGCTCGCTGCGGCGATCGTCGCAGCGCTACCGGCGCGCGCGCAGACGTACCGGATCGAGCCCGGCCTCACCAATGCCGGCTTCACCGTGACCTATCTCGGATTCTCGCGGCAGCGCGGCCGCTTCGACCGGGTCGCGGGGCGCATCGTTCTCGATCCCGCCGGGCAATCGGGGACCGTCGACTTCGTGCTCGACAGCGCGTCGATCAACACCGGTTGGAACCTGCGCGACGACTTCCTGCGCGGCGAGCGCATGTTCGATGTCGCACGCTATCCCCGATTCAGCTTTCGTTCGCATCATCTCGTCTACGGCGCGACCGGCCTCTCCGGCGTCGACGGCGAGGTGACGCTGCGCGGCGTGACGCGACCGCTGCGGCTCGACGTGCGGCGCGTGCATTGCGCGATCGATCCGGCCAATGGCCGCGAAGGCTGCGCCGCCGAGATCATCGGGCGCATCTCGCGAGCCGCGTTCGGAATGACCTATGCCTACCCGCTCGTGGGCGACGACGTCGATCTCGATATCATCGTCACGGCGTTGCGCGATTATTGAGCGTTGCGAGAATGCGTGACGGATCCCCTCATCCCGACCCGGCCCCCGCGCGCGGCGCGAGGGGGACACCGATGCGCCCGCGCAGCCGTTCCGTGGCCGCGACGAGCTCGCGCGCAGTCCCCGGCTCGCGCACCGAGTGGCCGGCGTCGGGGACGATGATCAACTCGGCCTCCGGCCACGCCCGGGACAGCGCGACGGCGGTCACGGGCGGACAGACGATGTCGTAGCGTCCCTGCACGATCGTGCACGGCAGATGGCGAATGCGCGCGACGTCGCGCAGCAGCTGGTCGTCCCCGAGAAACGCACCGTGCACGAAGTAGTGGGCCTCGATGCGCGCGATCGCGAGCGCCGCGGTGTCGGTCTCGAATTGCGGCGTCGCGTCGGCCGGCAACAGCGTCGAGCAGGCGCCCTCGTAGCGATCCCACGCACGGGCGGCCGGCATGTGCCGCGCGGGATCGGGGTCGGTGAGACGGCGATAGTAGCTCCCCAGGAGGTCGCCGCGCTCGGCTTCGGGCAGGAACCCGGCGAAGGCGCGCCACGCCTCCGGAAAGATCTGTCCCATGCCGTGCAGGAACCAGTCGAGCTCGGCCGGCCGCGCGAGAAAGATCCCGCGCAGCACCAGGCCCAGGCAACGGTCCGGGTGCGCTTCCGCATACGCGAGCGCCAGCGTCGAGCCCCACGAGCCGCCGAAGAGCGCCCAGCGCTCGATCCCCAGATGCGTCCGCAGCCGCTCGAGATCGGCGACGAGGTGCGGCGTCGTGTTGTCCTGCAACGAGGCGACCGGCAGCGAGCGGCCCGCGCCGCGCTGATCGAACAGCACGATGCGCCAGAACCCCGGATCGAAAAAGCAGCGGTGGTGCGGCAGGCAACCGCCGCCCGGTCCGCCGTGCAGGAACACGACCGGCACGCCGCGCGGATTGCCGCAGGTCTCCCAGTAGAGCTGATGCAGGCCGTCGACGGCGAGCCAGCCGTTCGCGTACGGCTCGATTTCCGCGAACAGCCGATTGGCCTTGCGCGCAGGGCTCTCGGGCAACGGCATCATCGGACGCCCGGGCGATTCGCGAACGGCCCTGGTCAGCCGACCGGGATCAGCGTTACCTCGACCTTGCCGAGACCGCCAAAGGTGATCGTGAGCGGCGTCGCGAGCGGGACGTCGAGCACGCCGGCATACGAGCCCGTGGTGACGATCTGGCCCGCCGTCAGGCCCTGGAGCCAGCCGGCCGTGTTGGTGGCGAACCAGTTCGCGAGCCAGGTGAGCGGGCGCAGCGGATGGCCGTCGGGATGTTCGCCGTCGCGGGCGAGAATCGCCCCGGCCGGCCCCTGGATCTTGAGCGGAAACCGGTCGAGCGCGGCACCGTTGAGGCCGCGCCGCACCACGGGCCCGACATGCAGGCCGTAGTTGTTCGCGCTGTCCGCGAGCATTTCCGGGAACGGAATCTTTACCGGATCGGCGTAGCGAGAGCCCATCAGCTCGAGCACCAGCCGGGTTTCGCCGACCGCGGCGCGCACTTCGGCTTCGGTATACGGCTTCTCCCGTCGCGGCAGGTCGCGGGCGAGGACGAACGCGATCTCGGGTTCGATCCTGGCGTAGGTCTCCTGTGCCGGCACGGCGCACGGCGAGGTGTTGCCGATCGTCGCCGCGTAGATCGGGGCGACCATCGTCTTCTCGGTCGTGGGCAGCGAGCATTTCCAGCCGCCGATCGGCTCGTCGAGCAGGAACGCTATGCGGCGTTGGATCGCGAGGGCATCCTCGTGGGTTGCCGGGCGCGCCGCCCTGGGCAGCCGCGGGCCGGGCCGACGATGACGGCGAGCGGCGAGGAGATGCAGGGCGGCGGCTTCGATCGCGGATGGGGTCATCGGAAAACTCGACAGTATGTTGTTTGGCCGCCCGGCGGCGAACGAGCGCGTCGGAAGGCGTTGTCATCGCGCCACAACGCCAGGGTCGTTCGCGCGAGCGCAGCGTCAAGTATGCCGGAAATGAGGCCGCCCTTTCCAATCCCCTGCGCGCGCCGGTCCCGCCAGCCGTCTCGGCGCCCTCGACGCGGCGTCCGCGGCGCTTCACCGATGCTTCTATAATGAGCGGGCGTGGGCGACTCCGCGCGACGCTGCGCGACGAGTCCCGACCCGCGCCTCCGGCCACGGCGGATCCCGACAATGAGAATGCCATTGACCCCCGCGACGTGCATGCCGCGCGACAGGGCGCGCGCGCTGCTCGTCGGACGCGCCTCCCTGCCGGCGGCCGGCGGTCCGGTGCCGGTCGTCGTGCGCGGCGACGACGTCTGCGATCTGTCGCCGCTGGCGCCGACCGTGAGCCATCTGCTCGAGCTCGCGGACCCTGCCGTCAGCATTCGCGCGGCGGACGCGCTGCCTCGCGTCGGCTCGCTCGCGGAGCTCCTTGCCAATTCCGTGGCCGGGGAGCGCAACGACGAGGCGCCGTCGCTGCTCGCGCCCTGTGACTTGCAGGCGATCAAGGCGAGCGGGGTCACGTTCGTCGCGAGCACGCTCGAACGGGTGATCGAGGAACAGGCGCGCGGCGACCCCGCGAGGGCGCAATCCGTGCGCGCCGCGATCGTCGCGGTGATCGGCGACAACCTCGCCTCGATCCGCCCCGGCTCGAGCGAGGCGGCCGAATTGAAGCAGGTGCTGATCCGGCAGGGTGCCTGGTCGCAATACCTCGAGGTGGGCATCGGACCCGATGCCGAGATCTTCACCAAGGCCCAGCCGATGTCGGCGGTCGGTCCCGGCGCCGAGATCGGCATTCATCCGCAGTCCGAATGGAACAATCCCGAGCCGGAAATCGTGCTGGCCGTGAACAGCCGCGGGCAGACGCTTGGCGCGACACTCGGCAACGACGTCAATCTGCGCGATTTCGAGGGCCGCAGCGCGCTCCTGCTCGGCAAGGCCAAGGACAACAACGCCTCCTGCGCGATCGGGCCGTTCATCCGGCTTTTCGACGCGCATTTCACGATCGACGACGTGCGCGCGGCCGAGCTCGCGATGCGCGTCGACGGGCCGGACGGCTTCACGCTCGAGGGCACGAGCTCGATGCGGCTCATCAGCCGCGATCCGCTCGATCTCGTCGGTCACGCGATCGGGCCGAACCATCAATATCCGGACGGCCTCGTGCTGTTCCTCGGCACGATGTTCGCGCCGACCCAGGACCGGCTGGCCAAGGGGCAAGGCTTCACCCACGTCATCGGCGACATCGTCACCGTGACGACGCCCACGCTCGGCGCGCTCGTCAATCGCGTCAATCATTCGGACAAGGTCGCGCCGTGGACCTTCGGCGTCGCGGCGCTGATGCACAGTCTCGCCGCACGCGCGCCGCGCAGCCCGGGTTGAGCGCAGCGAAACCCGGGTCGGCGGGGCAATGGCCACGATTGCCCCGGATTTCGCGGGCGCTCAACGCCGGGCTGCCAACACAACGAACACCACGAAGATCATGCACACAGGAGCCAACATGAACGCGTTCCACCACTACATCGCCGGCGAATGGGTGGCCGGCGATTCGGCCACGGCGAACCGCAATCCGTCGAACGTCGCCGACGTCATCGGCGAGTACGCGCAGGCCGACGCGAACCAGACGCGCACGGCGATCGCCGCGGCGAAGGCGGCGTTCGCGGCGTGGGCGACAGGCTCGATCCAGGAGCGCGCGAACATTCTCGACCGCGCCGGCACCGAGATTCTCGCCCGCAAGGACGAGCTCGGGCGTCTCCTGTCGCGCGAAGAGGGGAAGACGCTGCCCGAGGGCGTCGGCGAGGCGATGCGCGCAGGGCAGATCTTCAAGTTCTTCGCCGGTGAAGTGCTGCGCGCCACCGGCGACAAGCTGCCGTCGGTGCGTCCGGGCATCGACGTCGAGGTGACCCGCGAGCCGATCGGCGTCGTGGGTCTCATCACGCCGTGGAATTTCCCGATCGCGATCCCGGCGTGGAAGATCGCCCCCGCGCTCGCCTACGGCAACACCGTCGTCTTCAAGCCCGCGGACCTGGTGCCCGGCTGCGCGTGGGCGCTCGCCGAAATCCTCGCGAAGGCCGGCATCCCGGCCGGGGTGTTCAATCTGGTGATGGGCCGCGGCTCGGTCGTCGGGGAAACGCTCGTCAATCATCCCGACGTCGCGGCGATCAGCTTTACCGGATCGGTGAGCACCGGCCGCGCGATCGCGGCCAAGGCGATCGACCGGATGGCGAAGATCCAGCTCGAGATGGGCGGCAAGAATCCGCTGGTCGTGCTCGACGACGCCGATCTCGCGATTGCGGTCAACGCGGCCACGCAGGGCGCCTATTACTCCACCGGCCAGCGCTGCACGGCGTCGTCACGGCTCATCGTCACCGCCGGCATCCACGACCGCTTCGTCGCGGCGATGACGGCGAAGCTCGCGTCGCTCAAGATCGACGACGCGCTGGCCGCCGGCACCGACATCGGCCCGGTGGTCGACCAGAGCCAGCTCGACCAGGATCTCGCGTACATCGAAATCGGCAAGGCCGAGGGCGCGACGCTCGCCGTCGGCGGCGAGCGCGTCCAGCGCGCGACCGAAGGGTTCTACCTCTCGCCGACCCTGTTCACCGAGGCGACGAATGCGATGCGCATCGCGCGCGAGGAGATCTTCGGGCCGGTCGCGTGCGTGATCCGGGCGCAGGATTACGACGAGGCGCTCGCCCTCGCCAACGATACCGAGTTCGGACTGTGCTCGGGTATCGTCACGACCTCGCTCAAGCACGCCTCGCACTACAAGCGGCACGCGCAGGCGGGGATGGTGATGGTCAACCTGCCGACGGCGGGCGTCGATTATCACGTGCCCTTCGGCGGCCGCAAGGGCTCGAGCTACGGGACGCGCGAGCAGGGCCGTTACGCCGCCGAATTTTTCACGACGGTGAAGACCGCGTACACGGCGCCCTGAAGGCGCGCGCGGATTCGCGCGACCCGCGCTCCGCGGTCACGCAGCGTCGCGTCGCGCGCGGCAGGGAGCGCCGAGCCGTCAGCCACGATAGGATGATCAGCATGGGACCTCTTGCCGGTTTGAAGGTGCTGGAGCTGGAAGCGCTCGGCCCGGCGCCCTTCTGCGGAATGCTGCTGGCGGATATGGGCGCCGACGTGCTGCTCATCGACCGGCCCACGGACCCGGGCTTGGGCTTCAAGCACCAACGCGCCGTCGACGTCATGCTGCGCGGACGCCGCTCGGTAACGCTCGACCTCAAGGCGCCGGCGGGCGTTGCTGCTGTGCTCGAATTGATCGCCCGCGCCGATGCGTTGATCGAGGGCTTCCGTCCCGGTGTGCTCGAGCGCATGGGGCTTGGTCCGGACGTTCTGCTCACGCGCAATCCCCGCCTCGTGATCGGCCGGATGACCGGCTGGGGGCAGGACGGTCCGCTCGCGCCCCGTGCCGGGCACGACATCGACTACATCGCGCTGTCGGGCGCGTTGCACGCGATCGGCAACGCTGGCGGGCGGCCGGTGCCGCCGTTGAATCTGGTCGGCGATTTCGGCGGCGGCGGCATGCTGCTGGGCTTCGGCGTGCTGGCCGCATTCATCGAGGCGCAACGCTCGGGCAAAGGCCAGGTGGTCGATGCGGCGATGGTCGAAGGCGCGGGCCTGCTGACGACGATGTTCTGGGGCATGGCGGCCGCGAACCAATGGAGCGACCGGCGCGGCGAGAACGTGCTCGATTCCGGCGCGCCGTGGTACGACACTTACGAGACGCGCGACGGCCGGTTCGTCGCCATCGGCGCGATCGAATCCAAGTTCTACGCCGAACTGTTGCAGCGGCTCGGGCTCGCGGACGAAGCGCTTCCGCCGCAGCACGACCGCACGGGCTGGCCTGCCCTGCGCGCACGATTTGCGGACGTCGTGCGAACGAAGACGCGCGACGAGTGGTCCGCGGTGTTCGCCGATTCCGATGCGTGTCTTGCGCCGATCCTTTCGTTTACCGAGGCCAAGGGGCATCCGCATAACGTCGCCCGCGGCGCGCATGTGACGGTCGGCGGCATCGACCAGCCGGCGCCGGCCCCGCGCTTCTCGCGCACGCCCGGGATGGTGAGGCGCCCGCCGCCGGAGCGCGGCGCGCTGGGCCGCGAGGCGCTCGCCGAATGGGGATTCTCCGCGTTGGAGATCGAGCGCCTGCGCGCCGCCGGACTCGGCTGCGCCGGCTAAGGGGGCGCGCTATTCGAGCTTGATGGCGACGGCCATCGCTCAGCGCCCCTTCCGGTAGGCAATGACCTTCTGCTTTTGCTCGCCGAGACCGGTGATGCCCAGCGTGACCACGTCGCCGGCCTTGAGGTACTGCGGCTCGGGCTTCATCCCCATGCCCACACCCGGCGGCGTGCCCGTCGTGATGACGTCGCCGGGCACGAGCGTCATGTAGCGCGAGACGTCGGCGACGAGGTCGGCCACGCCGAAGATCATCGTCCGCGTATTGCCGGTCTGCCGGCGCGTGCCGTTGACGTCGAGCCACATGTCGAGGTTCTGCGGATCCTTGATCTCGTCGGTGGTGACGAGCCACGGCCCGAGCGGGCCGAACGTGTCGCAGCCCTTGCCTTTGCTCCACTGCGACGCGCCGCGCTTCAGCTGGTACTCGCGCTCGGACACGTCGTTGATCAGGCAGTAGCCCGCGACGTGCTTCAGCGCATCTTTCTTCTCGACGTGGCGCGCGGTCTTGCCGATCACGACGCCGAGCTCGACCTCCCAGTCGGTGCACGTCGAGTCCTTCGGGATCATGATCGAATCGTTGGGCCCGACGATGCACGTCTCGGCCTTGAAGAAGACGACCGGATGCTCGGGAATCGGCAGGCCCGACTCCCTCGCGTGATCGACGTAGTTCAAGCCGATCGCGACGAACTTGGGCACGCCGGCAACGCATGCTCCGAAACGCGGCTTGCCCTTGACGAGCGGCAGGCGCTTGGCATCGAGCTTGCGCAGCTCGCGGAGCTTGGCCGGCGCGAGCGTGTCGGGGCCGATGTCCTTGACCTTGCGCGACAGGTCGCGCAGCTTGCCGTCGGCGTCGATCAGGCCTGGTTTTTCCTTGCCGGGGGGACCATAGCGTACAAGCTTCATGTGCTCTCCTGGTGAACGATTCGGGTGGCCGCCTTCAGATCGTCATGCCGCCGTCGATCGCGTACACGTTTCCGGTCGCGAACGCCGACTCGTCGGAGGCGAGGAACACGACGATCGGCGCGATCTCCTCGGCCTTGGCGAGGCGCCCCATCGGCTGGCGGGCGACGAACATCCGGCGTGCTTCCTCGGGGTCGGGGAACGCGTTGATCCGGTCGGCGAGCGACGGCGTTTCGACCGTGCCGGGGGCGATCGCATTGCAGCGGATCCCCTTCTGCACGTAGTCGGCGGCGACCGACTTGGTCAGCCCGACGACGGCCGCCTTGCTCGCGCCGTACGCGAAGCGGTTCACGATGCCCTTGGTCGAGCCGGCCACCGACGCCATGTTGATGATGCTCGCGCCGCGCCCGCTGCGCGCGCATTCGGCGAGCATCTTCGGCAGCGCGCATTTGATCGTCATGTACATGGCGCGGACGTTGAGATTGAAGCTCACATCCCAGTCCTTCGGCGCGCAGTCGAGGATCGTGCCGTGATGGACGTAGCCCGCGCAATTGAACAGGATCGAGAGCGGCGGGAGCGCGGCCATCGTCTTCGCGACCGCGGCGTCGTCCAGCACATCGAGGATCTGCGGCGTGATGTTGGGCCAGCCGTCGAGCCCCGCGACGAGCTTCGGGTTGACGTCGGTCGCGTAGACTTCCGCGCCTTCGCTGGCCATCGCGAGCGCGGTGGCGTAGCCGATGCCCTGTCCGGCGGCGGTGATGAGCGCGGTCTTGCCCGCGAGGCGTCCACTCATTTCTTCCTCCTCGATGACGATGCCTTCGCCGGAGCGCCGGCGCGCAAAGCGAGATCGGGTTGCAGCGACCGCGACGGATCCGCCCAGTCACGGTTCGGCACCAGCGGAAACCAGCCCGGACGGCCGGGATCGCGGTCGTACGGATAGCCGCCCAGCTGGCGGTAGAGCTCATGATATTCACGCAGCTTGTCGCGATCGAGCGCAACGCCCAGACCGGCGCCGTCGGGGACGCGGATGGCGCCACGTTGGTAAGTCATCCGCCCGCCGACGATCACGTCGTCGGCGAGGTGGTGATAGTGGGCATCGGCGGCGTAACCCAGATTCGGCAGCACGGCGCCCAGGTGCAGCATCGTCGCGAGCTGGATGCCGAGCTCGCCCGAGCTGTGCACGGCCACGCCGAGTCCCATCGTCTCGCACACGCCGGCGGCCTTGATGCAGGGCCGGATGCCGCCCCAGAACGTGGTGTCGAGCAGGATCACGTCGACCGCGCGCATTTCGACGTTCGCGGCGAGCTGTTCGAAATTGACGACCACCGTGTTCGTCGCCGTCGGGATCACGACGAATTCCTTGAGGCGGGCGAGCTGCGGCATGCCCCAGACGGGGTCCTCGAAGTAGTCGTTGCGGAGGTCCTCGATGCCGCGGCCGAAATCGATGGCGTCGGCGAGCGAGAGCGCGCTGTTCGGGTCGTAGCGGAAGCGATCGTCGGGAAATGCGGCGGCCAGCGCGCGGTAGCATTCGAGCTCGTGCGCGGGCGGGTACACGCCCCCTTTCAATTTGTGCACGCGAAAGCCGTGTTTCTTCTTGAGCGCGCGGGCGTTGGCGACCAACTGGGCGGCGGTACGGACCTCGCCGCGGCCCGTGCGCGGATTCGCGTACCGGAAAAAGAGGTAGCTCGCGAATTCGACTTCGTCGCGCAGCTTGCCGCCGAGCAGCGCGTGCACCGGCACGCCGAGCTTCTGACCGATGATGTCGAGACAGGCGAACTCGATCGCCGCGTGGAGCTGCGTGCGGTTGTTGTAGAGGCTGGCGGTCGGATTGCAGATCGCGAAGCGCATGGCCTCCAGCCGGAAGACGTCGTGGCCGCGCAGGTAGTCGGCGAGCGCCGCGAAGGCCCGCGCGGCGTCCTCGCCGCCGCCGCCCATCTCGCCCAGCCCGACATAGCCGTCGGCGGTTTCGACCTCGACGATGGTGCGCACGAACCGTCCCCAGTGCGCGCCGTTGCTGTGCAGCAGCGGCGCCTCCAGCGGCACGGTGACGGGGGTGGCCCGGATCGCGGCAATGGTCGTGGCGGACATGTGGGACGGGGATCGCAGCGGAGAACGTTACCGGAGTGTGCCACGCGCCGCGGGAAAGGGCGCACCCACGGGGGACGATTCTACCCCTTCGCGCCAAAATTGGTAATACCACTTGACCAATTGGTGGGCGAGGATTAGCCTTCGTCCACGTTGGCGAGGGTGCTGCAGCCAGGTCCACGATCTGCGCGGTACCGGCCGACGGCCACGCCTGGTCAGAACGATACCCGCCGCGCCCCCATGCCATTCCAGAGCATCGAACCGCGTCGATTGTATCGGCAGATCGCCGACCAGATCCGTGCGCTCATCCGCGGCGGCGAGTTCGTGGCCGGCGCGCGGCTGCCGCCCGAGCGCGATCTCGCGAAACAGCTCGGCGTGTCGCGGCCGTCGGTGCGCGAGGCGTTGATCGCGCTGGAGGTCGAGGGCCTGGTCGAGGTCCGCATCGGCTCCGGCATCTACGTGCTGGGGCCGAGCGTGCGCGCCGAGGGCGAGGAAGCTCCCGGCGGCCTGGGCGCCGGGACGGTCGACGCGGCCGCCGGCCCCTTCGAGCTGATGCGCGCCCGCTACACGATCGAAAGCGAGTGCGCCGCGCTGGCGGCCAAATCGGCGAAAAAGGCGCAGATCGCGGCGATCGAGGATGCGCTCGACGGATGATGGACCGCGAATTCGCGCAGGAAATCCAGCCGATTGCCGGGCGATCGCCTGTTCCATCTGCGGATCGCCGAGGCAACGGGCAACGGCGCGCTGGTCGCGGTCGTGAAGATGCTGTGGGAGGAGCGGATGGGCCCGCTCTACCAGCGTCTCGAGCATCATTACGACACGCCGGGGTTGTGGATCGCGGCGATGGCCGAGCACCGCGCGGTGCTGAAGGCCATTGCCCTGCACGACGCACCAGGGGCGCGCGCGGCGATGCAGCGGCATCTCAACAAGGCGTACAAGCGGTTCAACAAGGGCTGGAACATGGTGCACTGAGGGTCCGCCGACGCCGCGCGCACCCGCATCGCGGCACCGCTGGTCGGCGCCGCCCGAACGAGGAGATACATGATGCTCGCCTGCCGAATCCATGCCAAGGACGACCTGCGCATCGAGCCCGTCGCCACACCCGACGCCGGCCCCGGCGAGGTCCTGCTGCACCTCGGCGCCGGCGGCATCTGCGGCTCGGACCTGCATTACTACTACGAAGGGCGCAACGGCAGCTTCGTCGTGCGCGAGCCGCTGATTCCCGGCCACGAGGCCTCCGCCACCGTGGCCGCGATCGGTGCCGGCGTCACGCGGGTCAAGGTCGGCGACAAGGTCGCGGTGAGCCCGTCGCATGCGTGCGGCAAGTGCGATTACTGTCGCGAAGGCCGCGAGCACCTGTGCCGCAACATGCGCTTCCTGGGCAGCGCCAGCCTGTTCCCGCACGTGCAGGGCATGTTCCAGGAATATTTCGTGATGGGCGAGCGGCAGTGCTATCCGGTCGCCGGCGACGTCACGCTGGGCGAGCTGGCCTTTGCCGAGCCGCTGGCCGTGGCGCTGCACGGCGTCAACCGGGGGCCCGCGCTCCTCGGCAAATCGGTGCTGATCACGGGTGCCGGCACGATCGGTTGCCTGACGGTGCTGGCCGCCCGTCTCGCCGGCGCCACGTCGATCACCGTCTCGGATGTCCTCGATCGGCCGCTCGCGCAGGCGCGCGCGGTCGGCGCCGATCGCGCCGCTGCGCGCCGGACCGCGACGAGCCGACGCGCTCGCCGTGCCGCAGTTCGACGCCTGCTACGAAGTGTCGGGCAGCTTCGCCGCGCTGAAGACATGCGTCGCCGCCGCGAAGCGCGGCGCCGTCATCGTCCAGGTCGGCACGCTGCCGCACGAGCCGCTGCCGTTCGTCGTCAACGAGCTGATGGCGAAGGAGCTCGACCTTCGCGGCGCGTTCCGCTGGGGCATCGAATTCGACTGGGCGGTCGACTACCTGTCGTCGCGCCGCGTCGACGTGCGGCCGCTCCTGTCGGGCCAGTTCCCGCTCGCCGACGCGGTCAAGGCGTTCGCGATGGCGAAGGACAAGACGCAGAGTACCAAGGTGCAGGTCGTTTCTTAACCACGAGTCGGGAGGAGCAGTAATGCGGATGCTGAACAAGCTGGTGTTGACGGTGGCCACGGTGGCGGTGGCCTCGATGGTCGCAGCGGGCCCCGCGGCCGCGCAGACGAAGCTCAAGTGGGCGCACGTGTACGAGACCAGCGAGCCGTACCACAAGTGGTCGGTGTGGGCGCGCCCAGGAAATCAAGAAGCGCACCAACGGTCGTTACCACATCGACGTGTTTCCGGCCTCGACGCTCGGCAAGGAAAGCGACATCAACCAGGGCCTGACGCTCGGCACCGTCGACATGATCATTTCCGGGCTGTCGTTCGCGGCGCGCACGATGCCGCGCATCGGCGTGGGCTACTACCCGTACACGTTCCGCGACGGCGACCACCTGATCGCGTGGTCGAAGAGCCCCGCCTTCAAGGAGATGACCGACGAATACCGCAACAAGACCGGCATCCAGATCACGGCGATGACCTATTACGGCGCCCGTCAAACCACGTCGAATCGCGACTTCAACGATTGCGCCGGGATGAAGGGCCTCAAGATGCGCGTGCCCGACGTCCCGGCGTACCTCGCGCTGCCGAAGTCCTGCGGCGCCAACCCGACGCCGATCGCGTTCGCCGAGGTGTATCTCGCGCTGCAGAACGGCACCGTCGACGCCCAGGAGAATCCGCTGACGACGATCGAGGCGAAGAAATTCTACGAGGTGCAGAAGAACATCATCCTCACCGCCCACATCGTCGATTCGCTCGCGACGCAGATCGCGCCGCACGTCTGGAACAAGCTCTCGGACGCCGACAAGAAGGTCTTCAGCGACGTGACGCTGGAAGCGGCGGCCAGCGCGACGGCCGACATCAAGAAGCGCGAAGCGGAGCTCGCCGACGAGTTCAAGAAGAAAGGCCTCAACGTCCACGCCGTCGACAAGAAGAGCTTCCAGGATGCGATCATGAAGACGGTGACGCTCGAATCGATGGGCTACAGCAAGGCCGACTGGGACAAGATCCAGGCGATCAAATAACGCATGCGTCCGCGGACGGGCCGGCGAACCGCCCGCCCCGGACGGCGACTGCGCGGTTTCCGCGAAGGAGGAATCCATGATTGCGGGTGCGCAATGACGACGACATCGGACCGGCACACGACGGCCGCGCCTGTCGCGGACGCGAAGGAACACGTGCTCGACGAATCGGGGCACTTCGACATCCACGACGAGCCGATCGATCTCGGCAAGTACCATCTCGAGGCGTGGATCGCCTTCGGCTTCTTCTGGGTGCTGGCGATCACGATCTTCTACCAGTTCTTCACGCGCTACGCGCTCAACAATTCGGCGGCATGGACCGAGGAGATCGCGCGCTACCTCCTCATCTGCACGGTGTTCATCGGCATTGCCGCCTCGGTGCGGACGAACCGGCACATCCACGTCGACCTCCTCTACCGCTACCTGCCGGCGCCGGTGGGCCGCGTACTGTCGACGCTGGTCGACGTCGTGCGCACCGTGTTCTTCGTCTACGTGACGGTGCTGACCTGGCAGATGATGCAGAAGATGGGCAATTACAAGATGACGATCGTCGAGCTGCCGATGAACCTCGTCTACGGCGTCTGCATGGTCGGTTTCGCCTTTTGCGCGTTTCGCGCCGTGCAGGTGACGATCGAGCACTGGCAGCGCGGATACAGCGTCCTCGAACGCCCGGAAATCGCGATCGAGGAAACGTTGGACGAGGAGGCCGTATGAGCGCCGCCGGGCCGCCCCAAGGCGCGAATTATGCCCCCTCGGGGGCAGCACCCGCGCCAGCCGCAAGCGTGGGGGTCGTCCGATGACTTCGCCCTGCTCGCCTCCTTCCTCGCCGCGATGGCGACCGGCATCCCGGTCGCGATCGCGATGGCGGGCTCGGCGCTCGTCTACATCCTGCTGACCGGCGACCTGCCGCCGTTCGTCGTCGTCCATCGGATGATCAGCGGCATCGACAGCTTTCCGCTGCTCGCCGTGCCGTTTTTCATCCTCGCCGGCAACCTGATGAACCATGCGGGCATCACCAACCGGATCTACAACTTTGCGCTGTCGCTCGTCGGCTGGATGAAGGGCGGCCTCGGTCACGTCAACATCATCGGCTCGGTGATCTTCGCCGGCATGTCGGGCACCGCGATCGCGGACGCCGCCGGCCTTGGCACCATCGAGATCAAGGCGATGCGCGATCACGGCTACGATCTCGGCTTCTCGGTCGGCGTCACCGCGGCTTCCGCCACGCTCGGCCCGATCATTCCGCCGTCGCTGCCGTTCGTCATCTACGGGATGATGGCCAACGTTTCGGTCGGCCAGCTGTTCGTCGCCGGCATCGTGCCCGGCGTCGTGATGGCGGTGCTGATGATGCTGACCGTCGGCTATTTCGCGCACAAGAACGGCTGGGGCGGCGACGTCGCCTTCGAATGGCACCGGATGGGCAAGGCGTTCCTGGAGATCGCGGTCGTGTTCGGCTGGCCGCTCGCGATCTGGGGCGGCATGAAAGCCGGTCTCGCGTTCAATGTCGCGGTCGGCATCGGCCTCGTCGCGTTGTTCGCCGCCGACTGGCAATGGAAGTTCGAGGCGGTCATGCCGGTCATGACCCCGGTGCTGCTGATCGGCGGCATGACCACCGGCGTGTTCACGCCGACCGAAGGCGCGATCGCCGCCTGCGTCTGGTCGCTCGTGCTGGGCCTCCTCTGGTACCGGACGCTGACGTGGAGGATGCTGGTCAAGGTCTCGATGGAAACGATCGAGACCACGGCGACCGTGCTGTTCATCGTCGCCGCCGCGTCTATCTTCGGCTGGCTGTTGACCGCGACGCGCGTGACCGACATGGTCGCGGCGTGGGTGCTGGCCTTCACCCACACGCCGTGGGTTTTCCTGCTGCTCGCGAACCTGCTGATGCTGTTCGTCGGCTGTTTCCTCGAACCGACGGCGGCGATCCTGATCCTGGTGCCGGTGCTGATGCCGGTCGTCCTGCAGCTCGGCATCGACCCGGTGCATTTCGGCCTGGTGATGGTGCTGAACCTGATGATCGGCTTGCTGCACCCGCCCATGGGCATGGTGCTGTTCGTGCTCGCCCGCGTGGCCGGCCTGTCGGTCGAAAAGACGACGATGGCGATCCTGCCCTGGCTCATCCCGCTGCTCCTGAGCCTCGTCCTCATCACCTACGTGCCGCGGATCTCGCTCTGGCTGCCGCACGTGTTCTACAAATGAGGCCGCGGCCGCGATGAGCACGATCCGCGCCGTCGAAATCCTGCAGGTCGACCTCGCGCCGAAGGTCGTGCGCACCGATGCCATCCAGGCGTTCGTCACGCAGGAGACCCCGCTCGTGCGGATCCGCTGCGACGACGGCGCCGAGGGCACGGGCTACAGCTACACGATCGGCACGGGCGGCTCGTCGGTGGTCGCGCTGTTGCGCGATCATCTGGCGCCACGGCTCGTCGGCCGCGACCCCGCGGAAATCGAAGCGATCTGGAAGGATCTGTTCTTCGCGACCCACGCCACCGTCGTCGGCGCGATCACCAGCCTCGCCCTCGCGGCGATCGACACCGCGCTGTGGGACATTCGCGCCAAGCGCGCCGGGCTGCCGCTGTGGCAGGCCGCCGGCGGCGCGCAGCGCCGGGTGCCGCTGTACACGACCGAGGGTGGCTGGCTGCAACTGCCGGTCTCGGCGCTGGTCGAACAGACGTTGGCGGCGAAGGCCGCGGGCTTTCGCGGCGCCAAGATCAAGGTCGGCAAGCCCCACGTCGCGGAAGACGTGGCGCGGCTGACCGCGGTGCGCGAGGCGGTAGGCGACGGATTCGAGCTCATGGTCGATGCCAATCAGTGCTTCAACGTTGCGGAAGCGATCCGGCGCGCGCGCGCGTTCGAGCCGCTCGGGCTCGCCTGGCTCGAAGAGCCGCTGCCGGCCGAGGATCTCTCCGGCCACGCCGAGCTCGCGGCGCACACGGCGATCCCCATCGCCATCGGTGAATCGCTGTACCACCCGGCGCATTTTCGCGAATACCTGGAACGCGACGCCTGTTCGATCGTGCAGGTCGATTGCGCCCGCGTCGGCGGCGTCACGCCCTGGCTCAAGGTCGCGCACCTGGCGGAGACGTTCAACGTCGCCGTATGTCCCCACTTCCTGATGGAGCTCCATGTGTCGCTGACGGCGGCCGTGCCGAACGCGACGTGGGTCGAGTACATTCCCCAGCTCGACGACATCACGACGTCGAGGCTTGCGATCGTGGACGGCTACGCGGTCGCTCCGGATACGCCGGGCCTCGGCATCGACTGGGATTTCGACGCGATCACCGCGCGCGCCGTCGCACAAACGGAGGTGCAACAATGGCTGCAAGAGAAATAGCGGGTGAGCGCGGCGGGCGAAGCCAAGGACGCCCAAGCGAGCAGGGCGAAGCCAAGGCGCGCCGCGCGCGGCTGCGAGCGCGGGTGGCGTCCGACGCCCAGCATTGGCGTGCCGCAGGCTTGCAAAGAGGACGCCCGCAGGGCGCGTCGCCGCGCGACCCCGCGTGGCCGACACGCCGCATTCCATCATCCCCGAACCGATAAGGAGGCCACCCATGCTAACGCGCGCCTCGCTGACCATCCGGCTGCACCCCAACGACGACGTGGTCATCGCCCGGGCGCAGCTCGTGAGCGGCACCACGCTGATCGACGAGCACGTCACGGTCAGCGGCCTCGTTCCACCCGGCCACAAGGTTGCCGTGCGGGCCATCGCCGCGGGGCAGCCGGTCAAGCGCTACAACCAGGTGATCGGCTTCGCCAGCCGCGACATCGCGCCCGGCGAGCACGTGCATCTGCACAACCTGCAGATGCGCACATTCGACCGCGATTACGCGATCGGCGCCGACGTCAAGCCGACGCAATACGTCGCGGCGCCGGCGACGTTCCAGGGCATCGTGCGCGCGGATGGCCGCGTCGCGACGCGCAACTACCTCGGCATCCTGTCCACGGTGAACTGCTCGGCGACCGTCGCGCGCGGCATCGCCGATGCGTTCGGCCGCGGCGAGCTCACGGATTTCCCCAACGTCGATGGCGTGGTGGCGCTGACGCACGGCTCGGGCTGCGGCATGGACAGCAACGGCGAGAGCATGACCGTGCTGCGGCGCACGCTCGGCGGCTACGCGCGGCATCCGAACTTCGCCGGCGTGCTGGTCGTCGGGCTGGGCTGCGAATCGAACCAGATCAGCGCGCTGCTCGGCGCCGAGGATCTGCGCGAGGGTCCGTTGCTGCGGACGTTCAGCATCCAGGACACCGGCGGCACCACCAAGACGATTGCCAGAGGCGTCGCGATGATCCGGGAAATGCTGCCGCATGCCAACGCGATCGCGCGGCAGCCGGTGCCGGCGTCGCACATCGTCGTTGGATTGCAATGCGGCGGGTCCGACGGCTATTCCGGCATCACCGCCAATCCGGCGCTGGGCGCCGCGGTCGATACGCTGGTGCGTCATGGCGGCACCGCCATCCTGTCGGAAACGCCCGAGGTCTACGGCGCCGAGCATCTGCTCACGCGCCGCGCGGTGTCGCGCGAGGTCGGGGAAAAGCTCGTGGCGCGCATCAAGTGGTGGGAAGACTACACGGCGCGCAACAAGGGCGAGATGAACAACAACCCGTCGCCGGGCAACAAGGCGGGCGGGCTCACCACGATCCTCGAAAAATCGCTCGGCGCGGTGGCGAAGGGCGGCACGACCAACCTCGTCGACGTGTACGAGTACGCGGCGCCGGTCGTCAGCAAGGGCTTCGTGTTCATGGACACGCCGGGATACGACCCCGTCTCCGCGACCGGCCAGGTTGCCGGCGGCGCCAACCTGATCGTCTTCACGACCGGCCGCGGCTCGGCCTACGGCTGCGCGCCGTCGCCGTCGCTCAAGCTGTCGACCAATACGCCGCTGTGGATCAAGCAGGAAGAGGACATCGACTTGAACTGCGGCGAAATCGCGGACGGCACCGCGAGCGTCGACGACATCGGCGCCAAGTTGTTCTCGCTCATGCTCGAGACCGCGTCGGGGCGCAAGTCGAAAAGCGAGGTGCACGGTTACGGGCAGAGCGAGTTCGTGCCGTGGTATCTCGGCGCGGTGATGTAGCACCGGGCCCGGCGTTGACGCGGCGCGGAAGTCATGGCCACCGTATCGTTCCAGAACATCGAGAAATCCTTCGGCAGCACGAAGGTGATCCGGGGCATCAGCTTCGACATCCGCGAAGGCGAGTTCATGGTGCTGGTCGGGCCGTCGGGTTGCGGGAAATCGACGCTGCTGCGGATGCTCGCGGGCCTCGAGGACATCACCGCCGGCACGATCGCGATCGACGACAAGGTCGTCAACGACGTCGAATCCAAGGACCGCGACATCGCGATGGTGTTTCAGAGCTACGCGCTGTATCCGCACATGACCGTCAGCGAAAACATGGCGTTCAGCCTGAAGCTGCGCCGCGCCGACCCCAAGGTGATGGCGGAGCGCGTCGCGCACGCGTCGAAGATCCTCAATCTCGACCCGTACCTGCACCGCTTTCCGCGCGAGCTGTCGGGCGGGCAGCGGCAGCGCGTGGCGATGGGCCGCGCGATCGTGCGCGACCCGAAGGTGTTCCTGTTCGACGAGCCGCTGTCCAACCTCGACGCCAAGCTGCGGGTCGCGATGCGCGCCGAAATCAAGCCGCTGCACCAGCGGCTGAAGACCACGACCGTGTACGTCACCCACGATCAGGTCGAGGCGATGACGATGGCCGATCGCATCGTCGTGATGCACGACGGGCGAATCGAGCAGATCGGCTCGCCGCTCAACCTCTACGATCATCCCGACAACCTGTTCGTCGCGCAGTTCATCGGCTCGCCGGCGATGAACGTGATGAACGGCAAGCGTCAAGCGCTCCAACGGCGCGGCGCACGTCGAGGTTCCCGGCGGCGTGCGCTGGCCGCTCCCGCCCGGCCCCGGCGCCGACGGGCAGGCGGTCGCGTACGGCATCCGTCCGGGTGACCTGCGGCTCGCGAGCGCCGACGCCGCCGGCGCCGTGCCCGCCGAGATCGTCGTCGTCGAGCCGACCGGCGCGGAAACCGAGCTGCTGATCCAGGCCGGCGAATCGCAGTTGATCCTGGTCACGCACGGGCGGCCGGCCGTGAACCCCGGCGACCGGATCGGGCTCACGATCGACCCGGCCAACGCGCACGTGTTCGACGAAGCCACCGGCGCGCGCCTCTCGGCGTGAGCTGCGCTCAACGCCGGGCTACACACCGGGCCACGCATCTTCCATCTCTCCTCTCATCATTCCCATGACCAAGAAATCAGCGAAATCCAAGCGCGTCCTCCGCTCGACCGTGTGGTTCGACAGCCACGATCGCGATGCGCTCGTCCACCGCTCGTGGATGAAGAACCAGGGCATTCCGCACGACCAGTTCGACGGCCGCCCGGTCATCGGCATCTGCAACACGTGGTCGCAGGCGACGCCGTGCAACGCCCATTTCCGCGAGCTCGCGCAGCACGTGCGCGACGGCATCCTCGACGCGGGCGGATTCCCGATCGAGTTCCCGGTGATGAGCCTCGGCGAAACGCTGATGCGGCCGACGACGATGCTGTTCCGCAATCAGGCGGCGATGGACGTCGAGGAGTCGATTCGCGCCAACCCGTTCGACGGCGTCGTGCTGCTGATGGGCTGCGACAAGACCACGCCGGCGCTGCTGATGGGCGCCGCATCGTGCGACCTGCCGGCGATCGGCGTCTCGGGCGGCCCGATGCTGAACGGCAAGTTCCGCGGCGAGGACATCGGCTCGGGCACGCACGTGTGGAAGTTCACCGAGATGCTGAAGACCGGCGAGATGAAGATGTCGGACATGGTCGAGGTCGAGTCCTGCATGTCGCGCTCGGCGGGTCACTGCATGACGATGGGCACCGCGTCGACGATGGCGTCGATGGTCGAGGCGCTCGGCATGGGCCTGCCCACCAACGCGGCGATACCGGCCGTCGATTCGCGGCGCCGCGTGCTCGCGCGGATGGCCGGCCGGCGCATCGTCGACATGGTCCACGAGGACCTGCGGATGTCGCAGATCCTCACCAAGCAGGCGTTCGAGAACGCGATCATGGTCAACGGCGCGATCGGCGGCTCGACCAACGCCGTCGTGCACCTGCTCGCGATCGCCGGCCGCATCGGCGTCAAGCTGTCGCTCGACGACTGGGACCGGCTCGGCCGCGACATGCCCTGCCTCGTCAACCTGATGCCGTCGGGCAAGTACCTGATGGAGGATTTCTACTATGCCGGCGGGCTGCCGGTGGTCATCCGCGAAATCGGCAAGTTCCTGCACAAGAAGGCGCTGACCGTCAACGGCAGGACGATCTGGGCCAACTGCAAGGACGCGGTCAACTACAACGAGGCGGTGATCACGCCGCTCGCGAAGCCGTTCAAGCCGCAGGGCGGCATCGCGGTGCTG
This sequence comes from uncultured beta proteobacterium, assembly GCA_963810845.1. Lineage (GTDB taxonomy): Bacteria > Pseudomonadota > Gammaproteobacteria > Burkholderiales > Casimicrobiaceae > CAIWHR01. Next base: position 57,872 of record CAWEOX010000004.1, read on the forward strand.
CGCGGCAATCTGGCGCCGAAGGGGGCGGTGCTGAAGCCCTCCGCGGCGACGCCGAAGCTGCTGCGGCACAAGGGCCGCGCCGTCGTGTTCGAGAGCAGCGAAGACATGCACAAGCGCATCGACGACCCGAAGCTCGACGTCGACGAATCGAGCGTGCTGGTGCTGAAGAACTGCGGGCCGAAGGGCTATCCGGGATTTCCCGAAGTCGGCAATTTCGCGCTGCCGGCGAAGATGCTGAAAAAAGGCATCACCGACATGATCAGGATCTCCGACGCCCGGATGTCGGGCACCGCGTACGGCACGGTCGTCCTGCACACGTCGCCCGAGGCCGCCGCCGGCGGGCCGCTGGCGCTGGTCCGCAACGGCGACCTGATCGAGCTCGACGTGCCGGCGCGCAAGCTCCATCTGCACGTGTCCGACGAGGAGCTCGCGCGGCGCCGTGCGGCGTGGAAGCCGCCGAAGCCGCATGCGGACCGCGGCTGGCTCAAGCTCTACTGCGACACCGTGCTGCAGGCGGACGAGGGCGTGGATCTCGATTTCCTCGTCGGCAAGTCGGGCGCGAAGGTCGGCAAGCCGAGCCACTAGCGCAGCGCGCGCGCGACCGAATCGTGGCCGGAATCGCGCCGCGGCCGAAGGATCGCCGCGCGCGTTGACTGGCGTGCGCGCGCACGCGAAAATGCGCCGCCGGCCCACCGGCCCACCGGCATACCGACCAAAATCCGGGCCGCGACATCTCTACAGAGGAGCGAGCATGATCACCGGTCGCAACGTCATTGCGGCGTCGTTGTTCGTCATCAACTGCCTGTCGATCGGCGCCGTGCGCGACGGAAGCCGCCACCGCGCAAACGTCAGCCGGCGCGACAGCCCAAGCCCGCGGCGGGCGAGCAAGGACATCGACCGCGGACGCTATCTCGCGAAGATCGCCGGCTGCAACGACTGCCATACGCCGGAGTACATGGAGAAGAACGGCAAGGTGCCGGAAGCGCAGTGGCTGACCGGCGACTCGTTCGGCTGGCGCGGACCGTGGGGGACGACGTACCCGGTCAACCTTCGGCTCTACATGCAGACGCTGACCGAGGAGGAGTGGCTGAAGAAGGCGGCGACGGTCGAGGCGCGCCCGCCGATGCCGTGGTACGTGGTGCGCGATCTGACCAAGGACGACCTGCGCGCGATCTATCGATACATCCGGCACCTCGGGCCGGCGGGCCAGCCGGCGCCGGCGTGGGTGCCGCCGGACAAGGAGCCGAAGCCGCCGTACGCGACGTTCCCCGCGCCGCCGAAATACGCGCGGGGCATCGCCGCGCCGTCAGATGCCCTCGACCATCACCATGTCCGTGCGCGCGACGCGGTGCCGCAGCGCCGCGAGCGGTCGTAATCCGGATCGTCGACGAACGCCTTCACCGAGGCCGCGTCCGGGAACCGGAACAGCACCAGACGCGTCGGCTTCCATTCCCCTTCGATGACTTCGTGCGCGCCGCCGCGGACGAGATATTCCCCGCCGTGCTTGCGGATGAGCGCGGGCACCTGCGCCTTGTAGGCTTCGTACGCGGCGGCGTCCTTGATGTCGACGTCGCAGATCAGATAGACGGCCATCGTGTTTTCTCCTTGTGATGAATGGCAGAGCGCGGGGCCGCCTGTGCGGCTGCGGCGTATCCCGCGCCGCGAATCCCGCGCTATGCGCCCCAGCCGAGTCCCCACGGTATGTCGATCGCGAACAGCCACGTTCCGTCGGATTGCCGGCGGGCGACCTCGACGCCTTGACCGGTCATCGCGACCGGATTGCCGTCCGGACCGGTTCCGGTGAGCTTCCAGTTCGACGTGGTCAGCGCAAGGTCCCCGGCCTGTCCCAGCGTCTTGATCGACATGGTGATCGTCGGCTTCATGCCGACAAATCCCGCCAGCGCTGATCGGATGGCCGCGTGGCCATGAACCGCCTGGTCCGGGCTCGGCATCAATGCCGCCTGCGGCTCGTAGAGTTTTGTCAGCGCGTCGACATCCCCCGCGTTGAGCGCTTCGGTGAACAGACGGTCCAGATCTTCCGGGTTTCGGGCAGGCATGACGGTCCTCCTTTCGGGTTGCCGGGTGCACATTGTAGCGATCATCTCGCCTGTCAACGGAGCGCGGCCGCAGCGTGTAAGATCGTCGGCCGGAAGTTCCCTCCGGCGAAACGAATGTCTCGCCAAGATTATGTTGCAATGCAGTAAAATGGCGCGATTCCTGATTCAAGGAACCGTTGAACCGGATTGGAATGGACCTCAACCACCTCCGTTCGTTTGTAACTGTCGCCAAATTCGGCCATCTCACGCGGGCGGCCGAAGCGCTGCATTTGAGCCAGCCGGCGCTTTCGGGTCACGTCAAGGCGCTGGAAGAGGAGCTCGGCGTCACGCTGTTCGAGCGGACGCCTTCGGGGATGACGGTCACGCCGGCGGGCCAGCGCCTGCTCGCCGAAGCCGAGGAGATCATCGGTGCGGTCCAGCACCTCGCGCACTCGGCGCAGGAGCTGCGTGGCCAACCGACCGGGCGGATCAAGCTCGGCACCGTCCTCGAGCCCACGCTGTTGCGGGTCGGTGATCTCCTGGTGCTGGCGCTCGAGCGCTACCCCGAGATCGAGCTGGAACTGCACCAGGCCATGTCGAGCGAAGCGTTGGCGCGGGTCCGCAACGGGGCGTTCGACGCGAGCTTCTACTTCGGCGACCGGCCGGATCCCGACCTCTTCGCCGTTGCTTTGCGCGAGATCACGTACCGCGTGGCGATTCCCATCGCGTGGGCCGATGAGATGCGGGGCGCCTCGTGGGATGCGCTGGCCGAGCGGCCGTGGATCGTGGCGCCCGAGCCCAGCTCGCATCGGCAGCTCGTCCTGCAGCTGTTCGGTGAGCGGCCGCCTGCGCGAATCATCGAGGCCGACAGCGAGTCGGTGATCAACAACCTGGTTGAATCCGGTGCCGGCATCAGCCTGATCCGCGACGAAGCCGGCCCGGCGGCAAACGGTGCGGCGCGTTATTTCATCTGGCCCGACTCGGAGGTCCGGACGCAGCTGTGGCTCGTCCATTCCGCCGACCGCGAATCCGATCCGCTGCTGGTGGCATTGCGCGACGTGTTGGCCACGGTCTGGGCGGAGGCTCCGGCCGCGGCCGACGCGGAATAGTCGCGCCGGAAACAGTGTTGACGAAGCCGCGTCGTGCCCGCGGCCACCCGGCCGGGCCGCACGCCCATCAACGGAGAATCAAAAAATGTCCAGGTTGAACTTCGGTATCGTCGCATCGGTGGCGCTGCTCTCGGCGGGCGTCAGTGGCCTCGCCATGGCCCAGGCGGCCGCCATGACGTTTTTCGTGACCAGCACCGGTTCCGGCAAAGGTGCCGACTTCGGCGGTCTGGCCGGCGCCGACAAGCATTGCCAGACGCTCGCGGCGGCCGTCGGGGCGGGCAACCACACGTGGCGTGCCTACCTCAGCGCCAGCGCCGCCGGCGGCGCGCCGGCGGTCAATGCGCGTGACCGCATCGGCCCCGGGCCGTGGCAGAACGCCAAGGGCGTGGTCGTCGCGCGCAACGTGGACGAGCTGCACGGGACCAACAACCTCACCAAGCAGACGGCGCTGACGGAAAAGGGCGATGTCGTGAACGGTCGCGGCGACACGCCGAACAAGCACGACATCCTCACCGGCTCGCAACCCGACGGCAAAGCCTACACCGATGCCGCCGACCATACCTGCGGCAACTGGACGAAGAGCGGCGAGGGTAGCCGCAACGGTCGGCCATCACGACCGCAGCGGCCTCGACACCAGCCCGCCGGCGTTGTCGTGGAACTCGTCGCATCCGACCAAAGGTTGCAGCGACCCGGCGCTGATCAGCACCGGCGGCGCAGGCCTTCTGTACTGCTTCGCCGAGAAGTGATTCGTGGCCCGGGTTGAGCGAGAGCGAAACCCGGGTGAGCCGCGCCAATTGCCACAATCCCCGGGTTTCGCTGCGCTCAACCGGGCTACAACATCGGCGGCCCCTGCGTCCTCAGCGCTACTTGAACAGCGCGGCGCCCACCTTGCAGACAACTTCGTCCTGCGAGCCAGTGCCGCCGCAGCAACCGATGGCGCCGATCAGCTTGCCGCCTTCGACCAGCGGAATGCCGCCGCGGGCAGCGATGACGCCGTCGAGCGTGGTCAGGTAGTAGAAGTTGTTGAGCTGAATGGCGTTCTCGAATACCTTCGTCTCGCGCCGATAGAGGCCGCCGTGCGGGCTTTGTGTTCCGAGACGTGGACTGACGAGAGCTGCGTCCCGTCCATGCGCGCGAAGGCGACGAGGTTGCCACCGGAGTCGACGACGGCTGACACAGAATCTTCCAGTCTTTTTTCTTCGCTTCAGCGATCGCGGCGGCAATGGCGGCCTCGGCGCGTTCGAGCGAGACGGCGCACCATAAGGAATGTCGAAACCTATCTTGTCCGGCATGGTGTCGAGCGGATTGGCCGGCGGCGGCGTTTGTGCGCCGGTCGGCATGGCGACGGTCAATGCGGCACCGAGCAGGGCGACGGTCAGGGCGGTTCTTGGCGACATGTCGGTATTCCTCCATGGATGGACAGCGTTGCTGCTTGGCAGGGGTACGTGAGGCTGGTCGAATGGTTCCAGGATTGCGATCATTCCGCTTCATCGGCGCTCCAAGGCGAGCTTGACGCCGAGCGCCACCAGAATGCCTCCGCTCGTACGATAAACCCAGGTCAGGACGTCCGGCCGCGAGCGCAACCAGCCGGACAACGCGCCGGCGAAGAGGCCGATGGGCGCCTTGATCAGGAACGTCAGCACCGAAAATGCGGACCCCAATGCAAGAATCGTGACCGTCGGGTGTTGCGCGGCCGGGGATACGAACTGCGGGAGAAAGGCGAAGTAGAACACCGCGATCTTGGGATTGGACAGATTCGACAATGCGCCGTCCACGAAAAGCTGGCCCAAAGGGCGCGGCGGCAATGCCCCGAGTGCCAATGCGCCGCGCTTCGTGCGAAGCAGGCCGATGCCCAGATACAGCAGGTATGCGGCACCGACGAGCTTCAGCGCGATGAACAGCCATTCGGATGTGCGCAGGATCGCGCCGAGGCCGAGTGTGGCGAGCACCGTGTGTCCCATGAGACCCGCGGCCACACCCGCCGCGGTGACCACGCCCGCGGCACCACCCTGCGCAATGGAGCGCGACATCACGAGGATCATGTCCTGACCCGGCGTCAGGATCAGCAGCAGCGACGCCAGCACGAACAGCACCCACGTGGCTTCGATCATGCGCAGACCCCGTGATTCATCGTCGCGGACGCCGGCTCAGAACTTGCCATATTTTTCGTACGCCTCGACCGGGTCCATGCCGCCGATCAGCGCGCGTCGCATGTCGGACTCGGTCGCGACGACGTCCTCGGTCTTTGCGATCACGTCGAGCGCGAGGTCCTGCGGTATGACGACGACGCCGTCGCGATCGCCCAGCACGTAGTCGCCGGTCGCGATGGTGACGGCGCCGATCGTCACCGGCTCGCCGTAGCGGTCGGGTATCCACCGCTGCACGATGTCGGAGGGCGTCAGGAACGCGCAGAAGACGGGGAAGCCCTGTTCGAGCACGAGGTCGGTGTCGCGCGATCCGCCGTCGACGACATAGCCGCGCACGCCGCGCGCCTGCAGCGTCTGCGCGGAGAGTTCGCCCATCAGTGCCACCTCATGGTTGTTCGGCTGGCAGACGACGACGTGGCCGGCCGGCGCCCTCGCCAGCAGCGTGCACCAGCCGAGCAGCGTTTCGTCGCGCGTCTTCGTGCGGTCGATGTGCCCCGACACCGTCCACGCGGGCCCGGCGACCTTGGTGCCGGGTCTGATCGCCTTGATGGCCGGGGGCAGCACGATGTTCTCGTGGCCCATCATGCGCAGCACGTCGTGCACCGCGCCGGTGTAGCAGCGTTCGAGCCGGTCGGTGAGCGATGCCATCGGGACCGTCAAAACAGGTCGAGCTGGCGGTCGTCGGAACGCGCAGCGCGGCCCGAAGGCGACGGCGCGGGGGGTGGCCGGAACAGTGACCTGTCGAGCGGCGCGCGCTCGTCGGTGAGCCCGAGCCGGCGCTTGGCAAGCGCAAAGCGACGGGCGATCAACTCGGCGAATTCGCCGCTGCCGCGCATGCGCGCGCCGAAGCGCGGGTCGTTGTCGCGACCGCCGCGGACCTGGTTGACGAGGCTCATCACGTGCGCGGCGCGCAGCGGGTAATGGGCGTCGAGCCAGTCGCGGAACAGCGGTGCCACCTCGCGCGGCAGGCGCAGCATGATCCAGCCGGCGGATGTCGCGCCGCGCGCGGCGGCGGCTTCGAGGATCGCCTCGAGGTCCTTGTCGGTGAGCTGCGGAATGACCGGCGCGACCATGACGCCGACCGGGATGCCGGCTTTGGCGAGCATCTCCACGAGCTGCAGTCGGCGATGCGGTGCCGGCGCGCGCGGATCGAGCTTGCGCGCGAGCGCCCCGTCCAGCATCGCGATGGAGATGAAGACACGGGCGAGATTCTTCTTCGCCATCGCGGCGAGGAGGTCGACGTCGCGCTCGATCAGCGCGCCCTTGGTGGTGATCGTCAACGGATGATCGCAGGCCGCGAGCACCTCGATCACCGAGCGCGTCACCTTCCACTCGCGCTCGATCGGCTGGTACGGATCGGTGTTGGTGCCGAGCGCGATCGGCTCGCACCGGTATCCCGGTTTCGAGAGTTCGGCGCGCAGCAGCGCGGCGGCGTTCGGCTTGGCGAAGAGCTGCGTCTCGAAGTCGAGCCCCGGCGACAGGTCGAGATAGGCGTGCGATGGCCGTGCGTAACAGTAGATGCAGCCATGCTCACACCCCTGATACGGATTGATCGACTGCGTGAACGGGATGTCGGGGGAATCGTTGCGCGCGATGATCGAACGCGCCGGCTGGATGCGCACGACCGTCTTCAGCGGTGGCGGCGCGTCCGTGGCTTCACCGCCGTCGGCATCGTCGGACGGCGGCGCGACCCAGCCGTCGTCCACCGGCTCGCGCGCATCGCGCCGGAACCGGTTGGCGGGATTGAACGTGGCGCCGCGGCCTTTGACCGGCGCCGAAGGAGCGCGCATTGCAGCGTAGGCGGATCAGCCGCCGAGCGAGGCGTCCAGCGTGACCACGATGCCGGGCGAAAGCGCGCGCGATACCACGCAGTTGGCCTTAGCGTCCGATGCGATCTGGGCGAACCGCGTGGCGTCGATCTCCGGCACGCGCGCCCGCGTGGTGAAATGAACCGCGGTGATGGTCGGCTTGCCATCGACGGTGTCCATCGTCAGCTTGGCTTCGGTATCGATGATGTCGGCAGTGAACCCCGCGTTGTTGAGGGTGAACGACAGCGCCATCGTGAAGCAGCCGGCGTGTGCCGCCGCGATCAGCTCCTCGGGATTGGTGCCTTTGCCGTCGCCGAAGCGTGCCTTGAACGAATAAGGGGTGTCCTTGAGCGTCGCGCTTTGGGTCGAAAGCGTGCCGGTGCCTTCGTTGGTGCTGCCTTGCCAGTGAGCCGAGGCCTTGCGGAGCATGGAATCCTCCTTTTGGTGGGATCAAGTTTCCGATTGTAGCCCGGGTTGAGCGCAGCGAGACCCGGGTGGGAGTGGCCGCGAAGCGCCTGCCCCGGGTTTCGCTGCGCTCAACCCGGGCTGCGGGACGATTCGAGGTAGATCCAGCCCCGGCGCACGAGGAGTTTCTCGACCTCGACGGCGGCAAAGGTCACGCCGGCGCAGGCGAAGCAGAGGGCGAGCTCTCCCACCGTCAACGGGGCCGTGCCGAGCACGCCGTTGAGGAACGGGACGTAGATCGCCGCCATCTGCAGCAGTACGGTGAACACCACGGTCGCCAGCAACGGCAGATTCGTCGTCACGCCCTGGCGGAACAGCGAATCGCGCTCGGAGCGTATCGCCATTACGTGCGCGAGCTGTGCCAGCGTCAGCACGGTGAACACGATCGTCTGCCAGTGCGGCGAGCCATTGGACAGCGCCCACGCCTGCGCGAGCAGCGCGAGGCCGCCGATCAGCAGCCCGACCCAGACCATGTGCTGCCACATCCCGTGCGCGAAGATGCTCTCCTGTGGTGGCCGCGGCGGGCGGCGCATCACGCCGCGCTCGGCGGGCTCGGCCGCGAGCGCGAGGCCGGGCAGGCCGTCGGTCACCAGATTGATCCACAGGATCTGGACGGGCAGCAGCGGAATCGGCAGGCCCAGGAACGGCGCCAGGAAGATCGTCCAGATTTCCCCCGAGTTGCCGGTCATCACGAAGCGGATGAACTTGCGGATGTTGTCGAAGATGCGGCGGCCTTCGCGTACGGCGGCGACGATGGTCGCGAAGTTGTCGTCGAGCAGCACGAGGCTCGACGCCTCGCGCGCGACGTCGGTGCCGCCCTTGCCCATCGCGACGCCGATGTTCGCGCGCTTCAGTGCCGGCGCATCGTTGACACCGTCGCCGGTCATCGCGACGATTTCGCCGTGTCGTTGCAGCGCCTCGACGATGCGGATCTTCTGCGCCGGGTCGACGCGGGCGTAGACGCGGACGTCCGCAACCCGTCCGGCCAGCGCGACGTCCGAAAGCTCCGCGAGCTCGCGCCCCGTCATCATCTGGCCGCTGTCGGTGGCGATGCCGAGCTCGCGGGCGATCGCCAGCGCGGTGGCCGGGTGATCGCCGGTGATCATTCGCGGCGTGATGCCGGCCGTCGCGCATTCGGCGACGGCGGTCTTCGCCTCCTGCCGCGGCGGATCGATGAGTCCGACGAGGCCGACGAAGGCCAGGTCCGCCTCGATCGTCGCCGCCTCGGGCGCGGTGGGCGTGCGCGGCAGGATCCGCCGGGCGACGGCCAGCACGCGCAGGCCCTCCGCCGCCATGCGCTCGGCCGCCTCACGCACGAGGGCGAAGGGCATCGGCCGCTCGCCATCTGCCGCAAGCCGCGTCCTGCACAGCGGCAGCACATGCTCGGGTGCTCCCTTCGTGTACGCGATCATGCCGACGCCGTCAGCGTGCACGGTGGTCATGCGCATGCGCTCGGAATCGAACGGCAGATCGAGCAGACGCGGCGACGCCGCTTCCAGCACAACTTTGTCGAAGCCGGCATCGAGCGCTGCGCGGTAGAGCGCCACCTCGGTCGGGTCGCCGGACACGTGCCCCTTGCGGCTGCGCGCCGCGTCGTTCGACAGCGCGAGCGCGACGAACAGCGTGCGCCAGGGTTCGGCGGCGGCGTCGGCTCTCCAGTCGCGCGTCGCGACAAGTCCGGCGTAAACCTCAACGACGTGCATCCGGTTCAGCGTCAGCGTGCCGGTCTTGTCGGAGCAGATCGAGGTCACCGACCCCAGCGTCTCGACCGCGGGCAGGCGGCGGATGAGCGCGTGCCGGCTCGCCATCTTGCCGGCGCCGAGTGCAAGCGAAATGGTCACGACCGCGGGGAGCGCCTCGGGAATCGCCGCAACGGCGAGGCTGATCGCGGTGAGGAACAGCAGCAACGGCGCTTCGCCGCGCAGCAGCCCGACGGCGAACACGATGGCGCAGATCGCGATGACCGCGAGGCCGATACGCTGCCCGAACGTCGCGAGGCGCTGCTGCAGCGGCGTGCGCGGCGCGGTGCCCTCGTCGAGCAGCGTCGCGATCCGGCCGAGCTCGGTCGCCATCCCCGTGGCGACCGCGATGCCTCGGCCACGCCCGTGGGCGACGACCGTGCCCTTGTAGGCGATGTTGCGGCGGTCGCCCAGCGGCAGGTCGGCCGCGGCGAGCGGCGACGAACTCTTGTCGGCGGCGACGGACTCGCCGGTGAGGAGCGACTCGTCGATGCGCAACTGCGCCGTGTCGACGAGGCGCACGTCGGCCGGCACGATGTTGCCCGCCTCGAGCAAGACGACGTCGCCGGGAACGACATCGGCGGCCGCGATGCGAACGACCTCACCGCCACGGGCAACGTGCGCACTGCCCGCCGTCATCTGGCGCAGCGCCGCCATCGCGCGCTCGGCGCGGAAATCCTGAGTGAATCCGATGATGGCATTGAGCAGCACGATGACGACGATCGCCAGCGTGTCCTCGACGTCGCCGATGACGCCCGAGATGATCGCCGCCGCGATCAGCACCAGGATCATGAAATCCGCGAACTGGTCGCGCAGCATGCGCCAGGGGCTGCGCGGAGGCCTCTCGCGGATCGCGTTGGGTCCGTGGCGCCGCGCGCGCGCCGAGGCGTCCGCCGGCGCGAGGCCCGAATCGGCGTCGACGCCAAGCTGCGCGCAGACATCGCGCACGGTAAGCGTGTGCCACGGCGAGCCGACGGACGGGCCGGTGCGCTGGCGCAGGGCGGCTCCGGAATCGTTGGCCATCGCGGGTGTAACGGCAGGGGTGGCGGCGGCAACCGCTCCCATTCGAGCGCACGCGCCGTCCCGTCATTGTCCCACGATGCAGCGCGCGTTGTCTCCGCGGAGGTATTGCGCATAGAATCGCCGGACCACGCGCGTCGCGGCGGCCCGCCGCGACTCCCGCGTACTCCGGCGCACCGATGACCAAGCCCAAGACCACGCATTTCGATACGCTCTCGCTGCACGCCGGCGCGAGGCCCGATCCCGCGACCGGCGCCCGGGCGACGCCGATCTATCAGACGGCGTCGTACGTGTTCGCCGACAGCGACCACGCCGCGGCGCTGTTCAACATGGAACGTGCGGGTCACGTCTACTCGCGCATTTCCAATCCGACGTGCGCGGTGCTCGAGGAACGCATCGCCGCGCTCGAGGGCGGCGTCGGCGCCATTGCGGTGGCCAGCGGGCAGGCGGCGCTGCACCTCGCGATCGTGACGCTGATGGGCGCGGGCGCGCACATCGTCGCCTCGCGCGCGCTCTACGGCGGCTCGCACAACCTGCTCGACTACACGCTGCCGCGCTTCGGCATCACGACGACCTTCGTCGACCCGCGCGATCTCGATGCGTGGCGGGCGGCGATCCGCCCGCAGACGCGCCTGCTGATGGGCGAGACGCTGGGTAACCCGGGCCTCGACGTGCTCGACGTTCCGCGCGTGGCGTCGCTCGCGCACGAGCACGGGCTGCCGCTGCTGGTCGATTCGACGTTCACCACCCCGTACCTGATGCAGCCGTTCGCGCACGGCGCCGACCTTGTCTATCACTCGGCGACCAAGTTCCTCTCGGGTCACGGCGTGGTGATCGGCGGCCTCGTCGTCGACTCCGGCCAGTTCGACTGGGACGGCAACGGCCGGCACCCCGTGGCGCGGGGCAAGTTCCCGACGCTGACCGAGCCGTACTCAGGGTTTCACGACATGGTGTTCACCGAGGAGTCGACGACCGGCGCATTCCTGCTGCGCGCGCGGCGCGAAGGCATCCGCGACTTCGGCGCGTGCATGGCGCCGTTCGTCGCGTTCCAGATTCTCCAGGGCATCGAGACGCTGCCGCTGCGAATGGCGCGCCATGTCGACAACACGCGCCGGATCGTCGCGTTCCTGCGCGAGCAGCCGCTGGTCGGCGCCATCGGCTACCCGGAGCTCCCTGACCATCCCGATCATGCGCTCGCCGAGCAATTGCTTCCCAAAGGTTGCGGGGCGGTGTTCAGCTTCAATCTCAACGGCACCCGCGCGCAAGGGCGCAAGCTCATCGAGACGCTGAAGATCTTTTCGCACCTCGCGAATGTCGGCGATGCCAAGTCGCTGGTGATCCATCCGGCGTCGACCACACATTTCCGCATGTCGGCGGAAGACCTCGCCAAAGCCGGCATCACCGAGGGCACGATTCGGCTGTCGGTCGGTCTCGAGGATCCGGACGACCTGATCGAGGACCTGTCGCGGGCACTGCACGCGGCCGGGAAGACATGAAATCACTCCGCACGCGTCGCCAGCGTTCATATTCCCGAGTGACAGCGATGACCGAAGAGGTGCGCATTGCTGCTGCGCGTTGCCGGTAACGAGGTCTACGCCTACACGGGTTCGCAGCGTTTCGACGCCGCACTGCCCACTGTCGTCTTCGTGCACGGGGCGGCCAACGACCACAGTGTCTGGGCGCTGCAATCGCGCTACTTCGCGCACCATGGCCGCAACGTCTTCGCGGTCGATCTTCCGGGCCACGGTCGTTCGGGGGGCGAGGCACTCGCGAGCGTCGAGGCCATCGCCGATTGGCTGCCCGCGCTGCTGGATGCAGCGGGTGCATCGGGGGCGGTGCTGGTCGGCCATTCGCTCGGCTCGCTCGCGGTTCTGGCAGCGGCGGCGCGAGGTCCGGATCGGGTGACGAAGATTGCGCTTGTCGGCCCGGCGGTGCCGATGCCGGTCAGCGACGTGCTCCTCGACGCGTCCAGGGCGAACGACCACGTCGCCTACGAGCTGATCAACGGCTGGTCGTACAGTGCGGGCAAGCAACTCGGCGGCAACCAGGTCCCGGGACTGTGGCTCACCGGCAGCGGCATGCGGCTGCTCGAACGCAACCGCCCCGGCGTTCTTTACACGGACCTCGCGGCCTGCCATGCCTATGCCGACGGACTCGACGCGGCGGCGGCCGTGCGCTGCCCTGCGCTGCTGATCCTCGGCGCGCGCGACCTGATGGCGCCGCCGAAGAGCGCGCAGGCACTCGCGGCGGCGCTCCCCGACAAGCGCGTTGTCACGCTCCCCGATTGCGGCCACGCGCTGATGGCCGAGCAGCCCGACGCCGTGCTCGAAGCGCTCGCGGCGTTCCTGCCGACGTAAGGAGTCCACGTGGCCCCCGGCCCCGAACTGGATGCCGACGCCGCACGATCGGCGATTCCCGACATTCGAGCCGTCGGCGCCGCCGCGCCCCTCGCATGGCTGGCGCTGGGGTGGCGAGACTTCCGCGCCCATCCTCTGGCGAGCGCGTTCTACGGTGTCTGCTTCGCGACGATGGGATGGCTGATCGTCACGACGTTCCGTCATGCCTACGAATACGTGTCGGCGCTGGTGACCGGATTTTTCCTCGTCGGGCCGTTTCTCGCGATCGGCCTCTACGCGATGTCGCGCCGGAGCGAAAAGGGCGAGCCGTCGCGGCTCGCGCCCACGCTCGATGCGTGGCGGGGGAATGCCGGTGCGATCGGCATGTTCGCGCTGGTGCTCACGGTGGTGCTGCTCATCTGGGCGCGGGCGTCGCTGATCGTGTTCGCCCTCTTCTACACGAGCGAGATGCCGACGGTCGAAGGCTTTCTGGGGCAGCTGTTCTCGCTCGACAACATCGAGTTCCTGTTCGCCTATTGCTGCGTCGGTGGATTCTTCGCGATCCTGGTGTTCGCGATCAGCGTCGTCTCGGTGCCGATGATGCTCGATCGCGACACCGACGGCATCGTCGCGGTATTGACGAGCCTGAAGGCATTTTCTTCGAACGTTCCGGCGATGGTGGTGTGGGCGCTTGCGATCACGATCATCGTCGGGGCGGGGTTTGCGCTGTATTTCGTCGGGCTGGTCGTCGCCGTGCCGGTGATCGGTCATGCAACATGGCACGCCTACCGCGCGCTGGTCGCCGACCCGCGACAACCGTGAGAGCCGAACGCCTGGCCGCGTGGTTTATCAGACTCGAAGCCATAGGCCAGCCTATCCGTCGCACGTACCTGAAAGGAATCGAGATGAAAGCACTCCTCGCAATGCTCGCCTTGATCGTATCGTTTGCTTCGCTGCCGATCGCAGCGCAAGTGTTTTCCTGGGATCCGCTGAAGGACGTCGAGAACGCGCTGCCCCAAGGCGTGCCGAACGAAGGCAAGATCATCCAGGCGCGCCAGCAGGTGCGGGAAATGTCGGAGGACGCGCTGGCCACGCTCGCCGAGGTCGCGCCCAGCGCGCGCCGCGCCGTCGACCTGGCAGCCGGCTATGCGGTGTTCAGCACCTTCGGCGTGAAGCTGTTCTTCGCCGGCGGCACGACCGGCAAGGGCGTCGTCGTCAATCAGCGCACCCATCGCCAGACCTTCATGAAAATGCTGCAGGTGCAGGGAGGGCTCGGCTTCGGCGTGAACCAGAACCGCCTGATCTTCGTCTTCACCAACGAGCAGGCGCTGCAAAACTTCGTCAATCAGGGGTGGGAATTCGGTGGCCAGGCCAACCTGTCCGCGATGGCCGGTGGCCAGGGCACGCAGTTCAGCGGCGCCGCCGCGGTGTCCCCAGGCGTCTACCTGTACCAGCTGACGAATACCGGTCTCTCCGCCACGATCACCGTGTCCGGGACCAAGTATTTCAAGGACACCGATCTCAATTGAAGGTCGTGGCGATGCAGGCGTCGCAGTGCCGCCACAGCCCGAGATGCGCCCGACACTGATCTACGACGGCGATTGTGGAATCTGCAAGCGCTGGGTGACGTATTGGGCGGGCCTGACCGGCACGCAGGTCGTCTATCGTACCTATCAGGACGCCGCGAACGACTACCCGGGAATTCCGCTCGAATCGTTCCGCCGCGCGATCCAGTTCGTCGAGCCTGACGCTCGCGTGTACTCGGGCGCGGCGGCGACCTTCCGCGTTCTCCGCCACGCGCCGGGGCGGCGCATCTGGTGGTGGCTGTATGCCCATGTACCCGGCTTCGCACCCGGTGCGGAATGGACCTACCGGTTCTTTGCGCAGCGCCGCGACCTGTTGAGTCGAGTGACCCGATGGTTGTGGGGCACGGTGCTCGAGCCGGAGCAGTACGATCTGGTGAGCTGGATCTTCCTGCGCGGGCTGGGCCTCATCTATTTCGCCGCGTTCGCCTCGCTCGCCGCGCAGATTCTCGGGCTCGTGGGTGCCGATGGCGTGCTGCCGCTCGAGTCCTTCCTGCGGATGGTGCGCGAACAGGTCGGGGTCCGTGCCTACGGTCTCGTGCCGACCTTGTTCTGGTTGAACGCGAGCGACACTGCGTTGGTCGCGGGCACGGCAGCGGGCATGGCGCTGGCGGCGCTGGTGACGTTGGGGATTGCCGCCCGCTGGGCGCTCGCCGGTCTGTTCGCGCTCTACCTCTCGCATGTCTACGCAGGACAGGTCTTCATGATGTTTCAGTGGGACCTGCTGCTGCTCGAAGCCGGGTTCCTGGCGATCTTCCTCACCGGCGGCTCCCGCATCGTGGTCTGGCTGTACCGCTGGCTGGCTTTCCGGTACCTGTTCATGGCGGGCGCTGCAAAGCTGCTCTCCGGTGATCCGACGTGGCGCAGCCTCACGGCACTGGATTACCACTTCGAGACGCAACCGCTGCCGACGGCGCTCGCGTGGTACGCAGCGCACTTGCCGCACGGGATGCTGGTTGCGGGGACTGCCGCCACACTTGCCGTCGAAGTCGGTGTCGTCTTTCTCATTTTTGCGCCGCGCCGCCTGCGCGCGGCGGCGGCCTGGTGCGTCCTCGTCTTCCAGACCTTGATCCTGCTGACAGGCAACTACAATTTCTTCAATCTGCTGACGATGCTGCTGTGCGTATTCCTGTTCGACGACGCGGCGTTGCGAGGCGTGTTTCCGGCACGGCCGGGCGCGCGCATTGCCGCGCGGGCCCCGCATCCGGGCCAAGCGGTTACGGCCATTGCGGCGGTGCTCGCGCTGACCGTGATTCCTGTGGGAATGAATCAAGTCTGGCAACGCTTCGCGGGCCGGGGCATTCCCGTGGCGGACACACTGGCCGATGCCGTTTCGCCACTGCTCATCGTCAATGGTTATGGGTTGTTCGCCGTGATGACCACCACGCGCCCGGAAATCGTCATCGAGGGCTCGAACGATGGACGCGAATGGCGCGAATATGAATTTCGCTACAAACCCGGTGCGGTGTCGCGGCGACCTCCCTGGAACATTCCACACCAGCCCCGGCTGGACTGGCAGATGTGGTTCGCCGCGCTGGGCGACCCATGGGAGCGGCCGTGGTTCATCTCCTTTCTGCACCGACTGCTGGAGAATAGTACGCAGGTCGTTGCGTTGCTGGCCGTCAACCCGTTCCCGGATCATCCGCCGAAATACGTGCGCGCCGTGCTCTACGAGTATCGGTTCGCCGATCCGGCGACGCATGCGGCGACCGGCCAGTGGTGGGTTCGTCAAGCAGACGGCAGCGGTTCGCCGGCCATCAGCCTGTCGGATTTCGAGCGAGCGGACATCGATCGATAGATTGGATTACGATGTACCGGCGCTTCGGCGGCCGGCCGCGCAAGCTGATCGCGCGGGCGACGCGATCGCCGAATCGGACTCCGATGAGGGAGGCTCATGAGCGCGCCGGGCCGCCCCAAGCGCGAATTGCTCCCCCTCGGGGACGGCGCGCAGCGCCAAGGGGGCTCAATGAGCGCGCCGGGCCGCCCCAAG
This sequence comes from uncultured beta proteobacterium, assembly GCA_963810845.1. Lineage (GTDB taxonomy): Bacteria > Pseudomonadota > Gammaproteobacteria > Burkholderiales > Casimicrobiaceae > CAIWHR01. Next base: position 74,105 of record CAWEOX010000004.1, read on the forward strand.
CGCGAATTGCTCCCCCTCGGGGGGACGGCGCCCAGCGCCAAGGGGCACATATGACCGCACAACAACTCGATTACGACTGGATCATCGTCGGCTCCGGATTCGGCGGCAGCGTCGCAGCACTTCGCCTTGCCGAGAAGGGGTACCGCGTCGCCGTGTTGGAGTGCGGCCGGCGCTTCCGCGACGAGGACTATGCGAAGACGTCGTGGGATCTGGGCAGGTTCCTGTGGGCGCCGGCGCTCGGGCTGCGAGGCATCCTGCGCATGACGCCGTTCAAGGACGTGTTCATTGCCAGCGGCTGCGCGGTCGGTGGCGGCAGCGTCGTGTATGCGAACACGCTCTACCGCGCGGCGCCGGAGTTCTTCGTGAATCCGCAATGGGCCGGCCTCGAAGACTGGGCGAATGCGCTGCGTCCCCACTACGACACGGCGATTCGAATGCTCGGGGTGCAGCAGGTGCCGTTCGAAAGCGACGGCCAGAAGCTACTGCGCGAAATGGGCAAGGCGTTCGGCGTCGAGCACACGTTCACCCGCACGCCCTGCGGCGTCTTCTTCGGCGAGCCCGGCAAGACCGTTGCCGATCCGTATTTCGGCGGCACCGGTCCTGCGCGCACAGGCTGCACGCGGTGCGGCGCGTGCATGGTCGGCTGTCGCGTCGGCGCCAAGAACACGCTGTTGAAGAACTATCTGTGGTTTGCCGAAAAGCAAGGCGCCACCATCCACCCGGAGCATCAAGTTGTCGATATCCGCCCGTTGGGTGCGGGCGATGGTTCGGACGGCTACGCCGTGACGACACAGCGCCCGGGCGCCTGGTTGCGCAAGCGGCGCCGGACGTTCACCGCCCGTGGCGTCGTGCTCGCGAGCGGCGCACTGGGCACCAACAGGCTGCTGGCCGATTGCAAGCACGGCGGCTCGCTGGCGGCGGTGAGCGACCGCCTCGGGCAGCTGGTGCGCACCAACAGCGAATCGATCCTGGCGGTGACGCTGCCCGCGGGCACCGAGCTCGACCCCAGCCACGACGTCGCCATCAGTGCCAGCATCTATCCGAAGGCGGACACCCACATCGAGTTCGTGACGTATGGCCCCAAAGGCGACTTCATGTCGCTGCTGTTTACGCTGATCGTCGGCGACGGCACGCGTGTCACGAGGCCTCTCAAGTGGCTCGGCACCATCGTGCGCCATCCGCTCAAGTTCGTGAGCACGCTGCTGCCGTTCGGCTGGGGCCGGCGGTCGCTCGTCTTCCTGGTGATGCAAAGCCTCGACAATGCGATTGCCTTCCGCGCCAGGCCGCGCTGGTTCGGGCGCGGCGTCGCGCTCACGACGGAGCAGGATCCCGAAAAGCCGAACCCGACGTACATCGACGCCGGCAACAAGGCGGCCGAGTGGCTGGCCGAGCACACCGGCGGCGTGCCGCAGAGCATGGTGCTGGAAGCGCTTGCCAACATCCCGACCACGGCCCACATCCTCGGCGGCGCGGTCATCGGCAGGGACGCGAGCACCGGCGTCGTCGATCGGCACAATCGCGTCTTCGGCTACCAGAACCTGCTGGTGTGCGATGGCGCGGCGATGCCCGCCAACCCCGGCGTCAATCCGTCGCTCACCATTACCGCGATCGCCGAACATGCGATGAGCCACATCCCGCGCGCCGCCGCGGCGCATGCTGCCGGCGCCTGAGGTTCGCCGAAGGAAGGACAGGATGGGCTCGCGCGATTCGCTGCGTTGCCCGGCCGTACTCGCAGCGATCGCCGCGTTCGCGATGCCTTGCGGGGTCGCCGCATTCGATTTCACGCTCGGCGACGAGAACGACATCAAAGGCGCGTGGAACACCACGATCGCACTCGCCTCCGCCTGGCGCGTCCAGAACCGCAATCCCTCGCTCTACGCGCCGCAGAACGGCGATCTTCAGGGTTTACCGACCGGTATCGGCGGCAATGCCGACGATGGCAACCTCAACTACGGCAAGGGCGACAACTTTCTCACCGTTGCGGCGCTCTCCAGTTCCCTCGACCTCAGCAAGGGGGGCTACGGCGGCTTCGTACGCGTCATCGGCTGGTACGATTACACGCTGAATCGGCGCGGCGTCCCGCACGGCAACGAAGCGAACAACTATGTCTCGGGCCAACCGCTGAGCGACCGCGGCAACGAGACCCTCGCCAGGTTCGACGGGCTGACCGTGCTCGACGCGTATGCGTACGGCGGCTGGAAATTCGACGACAACACGCTCAAGGCGCGTGTCGGCAGGCAGGTATTGAACTGGGGACAGGGTCTGGTCCTGCAGGGCGTGGATCAGATCAACCCGATCGATGTCATCGTCCTGCGGCGTCCCGGAACGCCGCTCGCGGAGGCGCTGATCCCGGTCGGCATGGCGGCCGGCAGTCTGCAGATCGCCGGCGGCCCCACGGTCGCGGCGTTCTATCAGTTCGAGTGGCAATCCACCGTGCTCGAGGGCTGCGGCACGTTCTTCTCCTCGATCGATGCCAGTATCGGGCCGAACACGGCATCGAGCGGCTGCCCGGCCGGGGTCGTCGCGGCGCCCGATCCGACCGGGTATCCGGCGCAAATGTTCGTTCCTCTGGTGCCGTCCCAGACGCCGCGCAACGGCGGCCAGTTCGGCGTGTCGGTGCGCCAGCGCGTCGAAGCGCTCGACACCGAGTTCGCCCTCTACGCGATGAACCTCCATGCGCGGGTGCCCGTCCTCAACGCCATCCGCGGGCTGGTCCCGTTCCAGGCAAACGCCGACGCGACTGGTCTGCCCAACGCCAAGGCGGTCTGGACGTATCCGGAAAACATGCAGGTCTACGGCGTGAGCGGCGAGACGAAGCTCGCCGGCTGGAAGGTGGGGGGCGAGGTGAGCTACACCGCCAACGTTCCGGTGCAGATCGCCGTCGGAGACGCGATTGCCGGCCTCCTGTATTCGACGCTCGGCGTGCCGTCCGCGTACTGGGGACCACTCGGGCCGCGAATCCTCGCGACGCCGGTGGGCAGCGAGTTCTACGCATACGAGCGCGGCAACAAAACCATGGTCATTCTGAACGCCGTGAAGGTGTTCCCGGGCGTGCTCGGGGCGCAGGCTTTGGTCGCGGTGGGTGAAGCGGGATCTTCGTGGAGCAGCGGGCTGGATCCGGGCTTTCGCTACGGGCGAGGCTACGTGTTCGGCATTGCGCGCAGCCCGGCTTACGGGCCGCTCAACGACGCCGTTGCCGGCGGCTGTCCGCTGCTTAACACCCCGAACCAGCCAGGCTGCGCCGCAGAGGGTTTCTTTTCCCCTTTCGCCTGGGGCTATCGGCTGCGCGCGCAGCTCAACTATGCGAACGTGGCGAACAGCGGCGTCACGGTGTCCCCCAGCGTCTTCTGGCTGCAGGACGTGAAGGGCTATTCGGTGGACAATCAGTTCATACAGGATCGCAAGACACTTGCGCTGGGCGTGAATTTCGCGTTCCCGCAGCGCGTCGATCTTGCTCTGCTCTATACCTGGTACGCGGACAACGCGCCGTGGAATCCGACGCGTGACCGCGACTTCGTCGGCGTCAAGCTCAGCTATTCGTTCTGAGGTTCGGCGCCTGGCACGCCGCCGGGGATGCGGGAATGTGACACCGACGTACGATTCGGCCCGATCGCCAGAAGGCGGTCGAATTCAAGCGAGGAGACGAAACAATGAGCAGTCGAACGGGAAAACGTGGCGCAGCGGCAAAAACGAAGAAGTCGGGCAGGACCGCGGAACTGCTGCCGGGTGCCTCGGCCGTGACCGACGCCCTCGGGGTGGCAACCTCGGCACTCAAATCGGCGGCGGGCCAGCTTGCCGGGTGGGTGGGGCCCGTCACGGAGCTGTCGCTTGGGCTCGGGAAAGCGGCCGCGCGCGACCCCAGGCAGCGGCAGGCGCTCGAGCGGGCAGGGGCTCTGCTGCGCGACGCGCGCGAGACAGCCGGGCTCACGCTCGCCGACGTGAGCGCCGCGGTCAACGTGAAGGACAAAGGGGCGCTCGACCTTGTCGAGAACGGCAAGGCGGCCCTGCCGTTCGAGATCGCGCTGCGTGTCGCCGGCGTCGTTGCCCGCAACGATCCCATCCCGTTTGCGATGCAACTCGTCAAGAACTACAACCCGAGCCTTTGGCGCGCGCTCGACCAGCTCGGCGTTGGTCGAGTGACGGCTCATGCGGTCAGGGAACGCGAGTTCGTCAATATCCTTCGCTCGCGCGACGCCGCCCGCAAGCTGACTGACGCCGAATTCGCGCATGTGCTTGCGTTCACCGCCGCCGCGCTCGACTTGACGCTGGGCCTCGCCGCCGAACTCAAGCGCAAACCCGCCGCCGCATCAACGGGCAAGTCGAAGTCCGGGGAATAGAGACAGCGCAACCCGCAGCCGCATCGACCAGCAAATCGAAGTCCGGTGAATAGAGGCAGGGGTCAGCCAGGCACGCTATAGCAGGCGGCAGAGGCGTTGTGCGCCTGCCCTCGCGCTTGACGGCGATTGTGCCTAAAGCCAGGCAAAACCGCGCTCGACCGATGCACGCGCGTCCTGCAGGATCGGCCGGCCGTGCGCGACCACGACGCGCTGAAACGGCCACTGCAACACGCGGTCGATGCACGCACGGGCGGCTTTGCGGTCGCGGTAGACGACGCGCAGCAGCGGGCTCCAGGTGATCTTGCCCTCCAGGCCGGTGAGCTTGAGATACATCCGGGTGGGCCAATGCGGCGACGAATCGAAATTCTCCACCAGATCGGAGCTGATGAGCGTCCGGCTCGCAGGGTGAAAGAACACAGTCTCTTCCAGCATGCAGCCATGGATGGTCAGCGGAATCAGATCGCGTGCCCAATCCGGATGCGGCGTGTCGGAGAGCTCGGCTGAAAACGACAAGTCCTTGCGCTTGCGGCGCAGTCCGCGAGGGCCGTGCAGCAGGGCCCCCGGATAGGCCGCGACAGCCCCGCCCGCATAGACATGATGAAACATGTTTGGACATACGATGTGCCGGACCGGGCCGAGTGCGCCCAATTCCTCACGCAAGGCAGCCGACATCGGCACCGGAGAGTGCAGCACCAATCCGCCGTTAGTGAGGCGGACGACGGTCATCCGTGTGCCGAGATGCAGGCCCAGCATCGAATGATCGCTCGCCGCGATCCAGACGTTGTCCGCGAATTTTTCCAACTGTGGCATCGAGCAGCACTCCGGTGGCTGGTCACGGATTCGAGTTTGCGAATTTGCGCGACAGGCGGAAGACTACCCTAGTGACAACCTTCCTCAAAGGGCAGGAACCAGCGTTCAAAGCTTGGCGGCCCGCGTCCGGCTGTATGATTCGGTCTTTCGCAAATCTGGGAGAACGCATGAAACGCATCACCACCCTGCTCGCCGCGGCCGCGCTCGCCGGCGCGACCGGCCTGGCGTTCGCCCAGGACATCAAGATCGCGCACGTCTACGGCAAGACCGGCGCGCTCGAGGCCTACGCCAAGCAGACGCAGGCCGGGCTGATGCTTGGCCTCGAATACGCGACCAACGGGACGATGACGGTGCTCGGCCGCAAGATCGTGGTCATCGAGAAGGACGACCAGAGCAAGCCCGACATCGCCAAGTCCGTCCTCGCCTCAGCCTACGGCGACGACAAGGTCGACCTCGCGATCGGACCGACGTCTTCGGCATCGGCGCTCGCGATGCTGCCGGTGGCCGAGGAGTACAGGAAGCTGCTGCTGGTGGAGCCGGCGGTGGCCGACTCGATCACCGGCGACAAATGGAACCGCTACATCTTCCGCACCGGGCGCAATTCGACCCAGGACGCGGTCGCCGGCGCGGTCACCCTGCCCGCGAACGCGCAGATCGCGATGCTGGCGCAGGACTACGCCTTCGGCCGCGACGGCGTCAAGGCGTTCAAGGAAGCGCTGGCCGCAGTCGGCAGCAAGGCGACCATCGTGCACGAAGAGTACGTGCCGCAGGCGACCACCGACTTCACGGCGCCGGCGCAGCGCATGTTCGACGTGCTGAAGGACAAGCAGGGCACGCGCGATGATCGCGATCATCTGGGCGGGCGCGCAATCCGGTCACCAAGCTGGCCGACATGAAGCCCGAGCGCTTCAACATCGCGCTCGCGCCCGGCGGCAACATCCTGCCGGTGATGAAGACCTGGAAGGATCTCGCCGGCGTCGAGGGCGCGATCTACTACTACTACGGTTTTCCCAAGAACAAGGTGAACGACTGGCTCGTCGCGGAGCACAAGAAGCGCTACGCAGGCGCGCTTCCCGACTTCTTCACTGCCGGCGGCATGGCGGCTGGCATCGCGGTGGTCGAAGCCATCAAGAAGGCGGGCGGCACCGATACCGAGAAATTGATCGCCGCGATGGAGGGCATGAGCTTCGAAACGCCCAAGGGCGTCATGACCTTCCGCAAGGAAGACCACCAGGCACTGCAGGCCATGTACCAGTTCCGCATCAAGAAAGTGCAGAAGGACGAGTGGGACCTGCTGGAGCTCGTGCGGGAGATCCCGGCCAAGGAAATCCCGCTGCCGATCCGCAACAAGCGCTGATATCGGTCGCCCACGTGAAGCGCGGCGGCCCGTGGATTGCCGCTTTCGCGGGAATGACTGGCCGCCATGTCCAGAGGCAGACACCCGGTGCTCGAAACCCGCGGGCTGACGATCCGCTTCGGCGGCCAAGTCGCGGTCAACGCGGTGAGCTGCCGCTTCGAGCCGGGCACGCTGACCGCCATCGTCGGCCCGAACGGGGCGGGCAAGACGACGTACTTCAACCTGATCTCGGGACAGTTACCCGCGAGCGCCGGCCAGGTGCTCCTGTACGGAGAGGACATCACCCGCGATGCGGCGCCGATCCGCACGCGCAAGGGCATGGGTCGCGCGTTCCAGCTCACCAACCTGTTTCCCGGCCTCACGGTGCTGGAAAACGTGCGCCTCGCGGTGCAGGCGCGCGCCGGCATGGGATTGAACCTCGTCTCGATGTGGGCAGGCCACGTCGAGCTCGTGGAGCGCGCCGAGGACTACCTGTCGCGCGTGTCGCTGGGCGAGCGGCGCGCGACGCTCGCCTCCGAGCTCTCGCACGGCGACCAGAGAAAGCTCGAAGTGGCGATCCTGCTCGCGCTCGAACCCGACATCTTCATGTTCGACGAGCCGACCGCGGGCATGAGCGTCGATGAAGTGCCGGTGATCCTCGACCTGATCCACGAGATCAAGCAGCGCAAGGACAAGACCATCCTTCTGGTCGAGCACAAGATGGATGTGGTGCGCTCCCTCGCGGACCGAATCGTCGTGCTGCACCAGGGGGAACTCGTTGCCGACGGCACGCCGGCGGACGTGATCGCCTCGGCCATCGTCCAGGAAGCGTATCTGGGGGTGGCGGCCGGCTCGCGCGACGTTGGCGGGGAGGCTGCCGGTGGCTGATGCACTGCTTGCCTTGAACGGCGTCCACACGCACATCGGGCGCTACCACATCCTGCAGGGCGTGGATCTCGCGGTGCCGCGCGGCGAACTCACCATGCTCCTGGGCCGCAACGGCGCGGGCAAGACCACCGCGCTGCGCACCATCATCGGCCTTGTGGCGGGCGTCGGCGGGCTCGATCCGCTTCGAGACGAACGACATCGCGTCGTGGCAGACGCCCGCGATCGCCGACCTGGGCATCGCCTACGTGCCGGAATCGATGGGAATCTTCGCCGGCCTCACGGTGCGCGAAAACCTGCTGCTCGCGGCGCGCCGCGGGCCGCCCGACGAGGCGCGCCTGGAGTGGATCTTCCGCTTCTTTGCGCCGATGAAGAAATTCTGGCACCGGCCCGCGGGCCTGCTCTCCGGCGGCCAGAAGCAGATGCTGTCGATCTCGCGCGCGATGGTCGAGCCGAGGAAACTCGTGCTGATCGACGAGCCGACCAAGGGCCTCGCGCCGGCGATCATCAACAACCTGATCGAGGCGCTCACCGAACTGAAGAAGTCCGCCACCACCATCCTGATGGTGGAACAGAACTTCCACGCCGCTCGCTCGCTGGGCGACTCGGTCGCCGTGATGGACGCGGGCCGCATCGTGCATAGCGGGCGCATGGCCGACCTGGCGGCGGACGAGGCGCTGCAAAACCGCTTGCTGGGCCTGTCGTTGGAGGCGCACCAGTGACGCCGCGCGCGGACTGGATTCCGCCGGCGCTGCTGCTGGGGATTGTGCTGGCAGGCCTGCCGCTGATCGGCAATCCGTCGACCTGGGCGACGCTCACGGTCGCGGGACTGGCGATGGGATTGCTGATCTTCATCATGTCCTCGGGACTGACGCTGGTGTTCGGTCTGATGGACGTGATGAACTTCGCGCACGGCCTGTTCATCGCAATCGGCGCCTACGTCGCCGCCTCCGTGATGAAGCTGTTCTCGGCCGCCGCGGGCGCGGAGAGCTTCCTCGCCAATGCCGGCGCGCTCGCCGCCGCCATGCTGGCCGCGGTAATCATCGCCGGCGTGCTCGGCCTGTTCTTCGAGCGCGTCATCATCAGACCCGTGTACGGGCAGCACCTGAAGCAGATCCTGATCACCACCGGCGGCATGATCGTGGCCGAGCAACTGATCCACGTGCTGTGGGGGCCGGACCTGCTGTCCGCTGCCGCGGCCCTCGACGCTGCGCGGCTCGTTTCTCATCGGCGACATGGCGATCGAGAAGTACCGGCTGGTCGCGGTCGTGCTGGGCCTCGCGATATTCGCCGCCATGCTGGTCCTGCTCAACCGCACCAGGATCGGCCTGCTGATCCGCGCCGGCGTCGAGAACAGGGAGATGGTCGAGGCGATGGGCTACCGCATCCGGCGGCTGTTCGTCGGAGTGTTCGTCGCGGGCTCGGCGCTGGCAGGACTGGGCGGCGCGCTCTGGGGCATGTACCAGGAGAGCGTGACGGTGGCGATCGGCGCGCAGATGATGGTGCTGATATTCATCGTCATCATCATCGGCGGTCTCGGCTCGGTGGGCGGCTGCTTCGTCGGCGCGCTGCTGGTCGGGCTGGTTGCCAACTACGTGGGCTACCTCTCGCCCAAGATCGCGCTCGGCTCCAACATCCTGCTGATGGTGCTGGTGCTGCTGTGGCGGCCGCAGGGACTCTATCCCATGAGCAGGCAATGACGGAGCCTCCTCTCGGGCGACGGTCCACGCAGCCGCATCCTGTCGGCGATGCTGGTCTTGATCGTCGCCGCGCTCGCGCTGGCGCCGTTCCTCTTTCCCGGCACGCGGCCCCTGGACGTGGCGGCGAGGATCTGCGTGTTCGTGCTGCTGGCGGCGAGCTACGACCTGCTGCTCGGATACACCGGCATCGTGTCCTTCGCCCACACCATGTTCTTCGGCATCGGCGGCTACGGCGTCGCCATTGCGCTGTCGCGGCTGGACGCCGGCTGGAGCGCGATCGCGCTGGGCACTGTCGCCGCGATCGCGCTGTCGCTCTCGCTTTCGTTCCTGATCGGCCTGTTCTCGTTGCGAGTGAAAGCGATCTTCTTCGCCATGATCACGCTGGCGGTGGCCTCGTTCTTCGCCATTCTCGCGTCGCAGCTCTCCAACGTCACCGGCGGCGAAGACGGCATCACCTTCAAGGTGCCGCGAACTGCTGCGCCCGGCGTTCCGGCTGCTGGACGAGCCCCTGCTGGGCGCCGTGGTCGGCGGCAGGTTCATCACCTACTACATGGTGTTTGGCGCGTCGCTGGCGCTGTTTCTCGCGCTGCTGCGCGTGGTCAATTCGCCGTTCGGCCGGGTGCTGCTCGCGATCCGCGAGAACGATTTCCGCGCCGAGGCGCTGGGCTACCGCACCGTCATCTACCGCACCATCGCCAATTGCCTGGGTGCGCTGGTGGCGACACTCGCCGGCGCGCTGTACGCCTTGTGGCTGCGCTACACCGGCCCGAACACGACACTCGATTTCGGCATCATGGTCGACATCCTGCTGATGGTGGTGATCGGCGGCATGGGAACGATGTACGGCGCCGTCATCGGCGCGACGATTTTCGTCGTGGCGCAGAACTACCTGCAGGAGGCGATGAAGGCGTTGTCCGAAGCCGTGAAGGGCGTGCCGCTGCTGCCGGACCTGTTTCATCCGGACCGCTGGCTGCTGTGGCTGGGCGTGCTGTTCGTGCTCTCGGTGTACTACTTCCCGTTCGGCATCGTCGGCCAGTTGAGAGCAAGGGCACGGGAGCGAAGCCGGGCGGAAGGATGCTCGCGATCCACCGCACAACCGAAGCGTCCGCGAGCCTGAGCATTGCGGAGTCGGTCGTGCGGTAAACCGTCGCTGCTGCTGCCCGCCCCGATCTCCGATGCCCGAGCGGTACCACCGGACTTGGAATGCTCGCGCTCGTCGGCCTTCCCGCTCTTCGCCCCGGAGGGCTCGCCCCCGCCGCGGCTTGTCCCCCTCGGATTTATTGCACCGAGACGGTGAGGTCGGTGTTCCAGGTGATGTCAACCTTGTCGCCCACCTTGATCTTATCCATCACGGCCGGATCGACGACACGTCGACTGTATTTCCACCCGTTCGGCCCCTCAAAAGTGACCGACGATGCGCTCTTGTCGATGTCGGTGACGCTCGCCGTCATCGTCCGTACCGTCCCTTTCGTGCCGCTGGTCGTTCCCGTGGTGGCGACCGGGCTAGCGGTATCGACCGCCGCCTCACCCGGCGGCTTCAGCCGCACGACGACGTTGTTGTTGTACGTCGCCTTGACCTTGTCCCCCACCTTGAGCTCGGAGAAGCGCTTGACGCTCTCGGGCACGTTGACGGCGACGAACTTGCCGTCGGCCGTCTTGATGTTCATGGCGCGCTTGCCCTGATCGATCGTCTCTATGGTGCCCGAAATGGTGATGGTCTGTGTCGGGAGCTCCTTGACCTGTGCCCAACTGGGCAGGGCAAGAGCCCAGGCCACCGCGAACACGCTCAGCATCGTCGTTCCTCGCTTCATGTTCTCTTCTCCTTTGATGGTGTGTCGGAGGGTTAAATCTTGAAACAGGGCCGTCACCTGTTGCCGGCACCCGACAAGGTGAGTTCGACCCGACGGTTCTGCGCCCGGCCCTCTGGCGTATCGTTGGACGCGACCGGATCGGAATCGCCGAGGCCGCGAGCAGAAACGAGATTCGACTTGACGCCCTGAGAGATCATGTACTGCATCACGTCCTCGGCTCGTTTCTGCGACAGGATCAGGTTGGACGTGATGCCCTGGGCTTGCAGACCGGGGCCGATTGGCGTGCTGTCCGTGTAGCCACTCACCACGATCTTCGTCGTCTGGTGAGGTGCCAGGATCGCAGCTATCTTGGCGATGGTCCGCTGGGCCTCGGCCGTCATCTCCCACCCGCCGGAGGGGAACAGCAGCTCGTCGTTGACCAGTATCTTTATGGCGTCCTGCTGTCGCGAAATCTGCATCTTGTTGGCACTTACCTCAGCGCTCATCGATTGGTTCAGGCTCTTGTAGTCCTCCTCCAATGTTGCATTCTTCTGACTGAGCGCCTGATTTTGCTGCTCCGCGGCGTTATATTTCTGTTGCGACACGCAGCCCGCTAGCAGCAGAGCGGCGACAGCCACGTACACCATCCCCAAATTCCTCGTCAGACACACTCCAACGCAATGGTCTAGGCAATCCGGCAGTCGTACGACTGTGGCGCGTGTCTTCATGACGCACTCCTTCGCTTAAGGCATCAGATACTAAAGGCGTTGCATTCTGTAGTCAACAGGTTGGGGCGAACACAGGTTGGGGCGAACTGATGAGTGGCCATCGATCCCGAGCACCCGAGCGCGCCGACCGCCGCAAGACGCGTTTCCACCCGGCGCTGCGCCGCCGACCTGTCGCTCAGGCGGTCGCCGCCGCGTCCTTGATCTTCTGGCAGCGGCCGATGAGATCAACGAGCACGCTGCCGGACCAGCCGAACGTGAACAGCCCGGAGATGGCGATGATAGGTGCCAGCATCTTCCAGCCATCCGGCAGGATGAAGTTGCCGTAGCCGATGGTCGTGTACGTATTCCCCGCGAAGAAGCCCGCCACGCGCCAATTCGGAACCAGGCCGGAATAGACCAGCGACGCCGACCACGCAAACATCTCCAGCAGATGCAGGCCGAGCAATGCGAAGACCATCCCGCTCATCAGCAGATCGGCGCGCCATCTCGAGGGCCGCGCCATGAGCGCGCTTGACCGGTGCGCCACGTGGTTGGTCGTCGCGCGCACGCCGGCCGTGTGCACGAGCATGATGAGAATCAGCATCGCGCCACCCAGCAACAGGTCGGCTGCCGGCATGACTTCGGAGAGTTGTTGCAGCAGCGGAATCTGCGAGATGTCGCGCGACACGGCTTCAATTTCCGCGGTGCTGCCATCGGTGGTCGCGGCGACCTGGCGCAGCAGGTCGGTGGTCTGACCGCCGCCGGTGGTGGCGATCAACGTGATCCTCGGATCCGGCATGATTGGACTCCTTGGCAGATCGGCACAGCACAATTGATTCGTCGGCAGAACGATTGCATCTGCCCGCGGTCAGAGCACGGGCCCAGGCGTCGCACTAAGATTGTTCCATAGTCGGCACGACACCGGCCAGGCGACGGCGGACAGCGAGTGGTGCACCGTGGCGATCATGCGTAGAATTGACAGACGCGGCCAGGTGGTTTTTTGATTGTGGCCGAAAATGCGGTGGACAACGGTCAACTCCTCCTGACCGCACCCCAATCCCAGCCGACATGCTGCCGCCGCTCGAATGCCGAGCGTCGGCGCGAGCTTCGACGTCGCGCGCGATTGTGCGATTCGGTGCCGTTTCGCAAGCTGGCTTACGCGATCCAGTGCGCGAAATGACCCGAACAAACGTTTTGTTGTTTCAACCCAAACCTCAAGGACTGACAAGTGCAATTGATCAAATCCGGAATCATCCTGGCCTGCGCAGCCTCGCTGCTCGCCATCAGTGGTTGCAATGCCGACAAGGAGGCGAAAGTCCGCCGCCGCGACGTCAACCGAACCCGCCGCGGCAATGGTGAATGGAACGCCGATCAGCCAGAGAGCGGTCGACATGATGGCCAAGCAGGGCGCCAATTCGCGCCGTCCGGACACCCCGGAATCGCGCAAAGCCATCATCGACAATCTGACGCTGCAGATGGTGGTCGCCCAGGAGGCGGTCAGGAAGGGTCTGGACAAGACCCCTGAGGTCGCCGAGCAGCTGGATGCGATCCGGCAATCCGTTCTCGCCAACGCCTACGTCCAGGATTACATCAAGAACAATCCGGTCACCGACGACATGCTGAAGGCCGAATACGAGCGAATCAAGGCCACGATCTCCGGCAGCGAATACAAGGCGCGCCACATCCTGGTCGAGACGGAAGCCGAGGCCAAGGACATCATTGCCAGGCTCAAGAAGGATCCGAAGGCTTTCGCGAAGCTGGCGATGGAACGATCGAAGGATCAGGGCTCGAAAGCCAAGGGCGGCGACCTCGGATGGTTCGATTTGAGCAGAATGGTGCCCGAATTCGCCGATGCCGTGAGCAAGCTCGAGAAGGGCAAGTTCACCGTCGAGCCCGTCAAGACGCAGTTCGGCTATCACGTCATCCTGCTGGAAGACTCCAAGCCGATCGAGGCGCCTCCGATGGAAGAGGTAAAGCCTCAGCTCAGCCAGCAGCTCCAGCAGCAGCTCGTGATGAAGGACGTCGATGCGCTCAAGGCCAAGGCCAAGATCGAGGTTGTCGCCGCGCCGGCCGCTGCACCGGCAGCACCTGCTTCATCAACTGCGAAGTGACGGGCTCGTCGCAACGACGATGCGCGATCGCCGTTATCAATGCCGCTGACGGCGCATCATGCCGCGCAGTCCTGGCGATGCCATTCGAGACTCAACAGGGAGAGAGCAAATAGTTCGTGCAAGAAGGTGTCAGCTGGCTCGTGCCGGGATCGTCGCGCTCGCGGGCTCGATGGCAGGTCTTGCGCACGCAGCCGCACCGGCAAGTGCGGATGAGACCGCCATCCGCGCACAATCCACAAGCTGGGAGAAGGCGTACAACGGCGGCGACGCGAAGGCGGTGGCGGCGCTGTACGCCGAAGACGCCCTGCTGCTTCCGCCCGGCGCGCCCGGCGCCAGTGGCCGGCCGGCGATTCTGACCTTTTTCACCAAGGACATCGCCGCCTCGAAAGCGGCCGGGCGGCTCTTTAGCCTGAATCCCAACTCCGATGTCGGTGTCTCGGGCGACATGGGTTGGGAATCGGGTACATACAAAGTGAACGTGAAGGGCGCCGTCGTCGAGACCGGCAAGTATCTGTCGGTCTCGCGCAAGAAGGATGGCAAGTGGCTCTACCTCCGCGACACCTGGAATGCGCGGCCCCGCGGCCGCCGGCGCACTGCCGCCTGTTACACTAGCAGACTTCCCAAGGAGTTCTGCTGTGATCGAAACCCTGGAGTGCCTGAAGAAATACGGCCAGCGGCTGGATCTGGAGATTGCCACGGAGATGGGCATGCCGCTTGCAACAGTGCGCCGGCGGCTCGTCAGCCTGGCCGCCAAGCGGGCCGTCATCATGTGCAGTCTGACTCGCTACGAAAACGGCAAGCGGATCGACGCGTGGCAGTGTCGCGTGTCCGGTTACGTCCCGCCGCCCGCGCCCGGTCGAAAGGCAAAGTCGACGGCGTAGCCTGTAGTCCGCGGCCAAACCGGCCGCTAGAGACTGCCCGACGAACGCGACCATCCGTTTGCGCTGGTCCGGATCGGGCAGGCGGCCGCGCATGGCGCCGAGATTGTCCGCCATGTGCGCCGGGTTGGAGGTGCCGGGAATGACCGCCGTGATCCGCTCGTCGGCGAGCAGGAACTTGAGGAAGAACTGCGCCCAGCTGCCGGCGAAGTCCTTCGCCCAATCGGGAATCGCCTTTCCGCGCACCGCGGAGAACAGCCGCCCGCGACCGAACGGCAGCGCCGTCAGCACGCCGGCCTTGACCTCGGCCGCCAGCGGCAGGATCTGCTCCTCTGCGACGCGGTTGTCCAGCGAATAGTCGATCTGCACGAAATCCGGCTTCTCGCGTCCGAGCACGGCCTCGACGGCGGCGAAGTCGCTGTGGTACGTGGACGTGATGCCGGTGTAGCGGCAGAGGCCCTGCGCCTTCCACGCCTTGAACTGCGCCAGTGACTGCCGCGGATCGCGCACGTTGTGGAGTTGCAGCAGGTCGACCTTCGCCATCCTGAGCCGCGCAAGGGAGCGCTCGAACTCCGCCGCGTCCGGCGCCTCGACCTTGGTCGCGATGAAGATCCTGTCGCGCAAGCCCGTGGCGCCAATGACGCTGCCGAGCACACTCTCGGCATCGCCATAGGTCGACGCGGTGTCGATCAGCCGGCCACCGGCATCGACCAGCGTGCGGACGACCTTTTCGGCGGCGCTTCGTGTCCGCTCGTCGTCGCGGTTGAAGACGCTGGCGGTGCCGAGGCCGACCGCCGGCAGGCGTTCGCCGGTGCTGGGGATGGCGCGAGTGATGAGCGAGGCTTCGCTGGTTTGCGCCAAGGCGGGCCGCGAGAGCAACGTCGCGGCAGCGAGTGCGGTGAAATCACGGCGGGTCATGTGGATCATCGTCAATCTCCTTGCACCGGCGCGCCCAGCCGGGCGGCGCGGCGCTGCTGTGTGCGTCCCAGCGCCGCCGACAAGACGAGCCATCCGGCTGCGACCGGCAGCGCGAACAGCGCGATGGCGCCGAGTTTGAGCCCCAGCGCCTGCAAGCTGTCGAACACCCAGCCATACAGCGCGTCGGAGCCGCGATAGATCACCACGTCGATCAGGTTCTTGGCCTTGTACTTCTCCTCGCGCCCGACGACGGTGAAGAACACTTGCCGCGCCGGATTGGCGATCGCGAAGTTCGCCCAGCGCTGCACCACCTGGAACGTCAGCACGACGGCGAGGGCGGGCGCCAGCGCCAGCACCGCGAAGCCGACGATGTAGACCGCCGGGAGTGCGCCGGCGGTCACCCCGGTGCCGAACCGCTTGAGCAGCGGTCCCGTGGCGAAGACCTGCGTCGCCAGCGTGAGCAGGCCGACCGCCAGGTCGATGCTTGCGAAGAGGCGCGTCTGCGCACCGGCGCCCTGGACGGTGGCGGACACGATGTTGGCCTGCGCGAAATAGAGGATGGTCGCGCCGAACGACAGCAGGCTGACCCACGCGCCGACGCCGAGCAGATACGGCGAACGGATCAACTCGGGCAGCGCGGCCCACGCGCTTCCGCCGACGCGCCGTTCGTCGCGTCGCGGACCCTGCGTTGCATTGGCGCAGCGCTCGAGCCGGTGAACGCAGAACACCGCCAGTTCGAGCAGCACGACGGCGGCGAGCAGCAGGTTGGCGGGGCCGAGCGGCACCGAAAGGGCGATGGTGATGACCGGACCCAGCAGGCCGCCGGCCGTGCCGCCGGCGCCGATGAAGCCGAACAGGCGCTTGCCTTGCTCGCTGGTGAAGAGGTCGGCCATGAACGACCAGAACACGGCGACGGCAAAGAGGTTGAATACGCTGACCCAGACGAAGAACACGCGCGCCACGATGACGGGCGCGACATCGAAGGTCAGCAGCAGCCAGAACAGCAGCGAGATTGGCGACGAAGAAATGATAGACGATCGGGATGAATCGGGCGCGCGGCAATCTCGCCACCAGCGCGCCGTAGAGCGGCTGCGCCACGATCAGCGTCACGAACGTCGCCGTGAACATCCACGGCAGGGCCCGCACGCCGCCCGCGATGCCCATCTGGTCGCGCAGCGGCCGCAGCACGTAGTAGCCTGCCAGCAGCATGAAGAAATAGGCGAACGACCACAGCGCCGCCGCGCGCTCCTGGCGGCGTCGCCGGCATCGCCCGCGCGAGCCAGCGCTGCGGCGACGTCACGGCGCCAGCGACAGCTTCTGCTTGAGTTCGGCTGCGGTCACCGACTGGCCATAGCCGGGCGCGCCGCGCTGGAATCGGCTTGCATCCGCAAGCTTGCCGACCACGACCGGCTCGAATCCGGCATCGCGCACCAGTCCGGCGGCGACCTTCACGGCTTCCGGATCGTCGCCGGCGATCGGGATCGCAAGCTTGGGATCGGGACGGTTCGCCTCGCGCGCGAAGATCATGTACGACATCGTATTGAATGCGCGGACGAGCCGGGTGCCGGGCAGAAGCTTCTGCGACGTGACGCCGACGCCGTCGCGATCGGCGTCGTTGGCGATCGCTCCGTCGCGCGAGGAAACGGCATTGCAGGCGTCGAGTACGATCTTGCCCTTGAGCGCGTCCCTGTAGTCCTGGCCGATCTGCGGCAGGGCGCCGTAGGGCACGGCGACGAAGATCACGTCGCCGAACTCGATGGCCTGCGCCACCGTGCCCGCGCGGGCGAGCGGGCCGAGTCCTGCCACCAGGTCCTTGAGCTCGTCGGGATGCCGCGATGAGAACATCACCGGGTGGCCGGCCTTGACCCACAACCCGCCGATCGTGCCGCCGATGTGGCCGGAGCCGATGACGCCGATGCGCGATTTGGCGCCGCCTGCCGCCTGGGCAATGGCGTGCCACGGCTTCAGAGCCGCGGCGAAGACCGACGCGCCGCCTGCGACGAGAAGCCCACGGCGGACGTGGTCGAACGGTTCATGCCTGGGCATGTGTACCTCCTTTCCTGCTAGACAGGATAGCGTTGCACGAAGGCCTATCCGACCGGTTGGCGCGACGGGGACGCGGGATACACGACGTTTATCGCTTCCCGGGGAAACCGCGATCCACGCGGCGAGAGCGCGCTGTACGCGCCGAGCACCTCTGCGGGAAGGTGACCGACAATTCGCGTGAGGTCGGAAAACCGGATGCCCTGACGAACGAGAAACGCCACGTAGGTGTGTCGGAGACAATCCGAGGTGACGTCGATCACACCCTCGATACCGGCGTCGTGGGCGGCGGCCAGGATCTGCGCCCTTACCGTGTCGCGCGTGGCCGGGCGATCCTGATGACCCAAAAGCAGTTGTTCCGGCGAAACCGCTGTCGTACGCACGGCCAGCAGCGCGCGCAGGGGTTCGGGGAGAGCGACATCGCGCTCCGATTCACCGCCGACGTGGATCAGCCCCGGGCCGAGATCGATGTCGCTCCCGCGCAAGGCGAGCGCCTCGTCCAGACTGATCCCGCTTAAGAGGAGGAGCACGACGAGTCGGCTGTCGTCGTCGGATGCCTGAGCGAGAGCCGCCACCTCATGTTGGTCGAGTTCGCGCGGAAATGTCGGCTGCTGCGCGAGCAGCGCAGGCGAAGTCGCTTCGAGCGGCATCGCGGCTGCGCTTTGCCCGCGCAGCGCGTGTGGTGTCGCCGCGTACGGCAATACGCCTGGTTGCGGCTGGACGAGGATCATTGTCGGCTGTGGCTCCGATCGATTGAAAAGTTCCACGAGCCACATCGCCAGCAACGCGAGCGCGAGGGAAGCGCCGAGACTCAGCACCGTGTCGCGCCAATAGAGCGGGCGCCATGGCTGCTGGGGTGTCGCGGCCGCCTCCAGCACCTTGATCGTCGGCATGCGCGAGCTTTCGGTTGCGTCGAGCTTCGCCAGACGCTTCGAGGCATCCTGGTACGCCGTCTCGATGGCGTCGAGTTGATCCTGCTGCGACTTGTATTCGTTGAAGCGCGCCGTGAACTGCCCCACTTCCTTCCGGCTGGTCGTGATCTGGCTCTGAAGGCGCGCTGCCACCCCTTGCGCGCCGGCGAGTTCTTCCTGAGCTTCAGCGAGCGCGTTGCGCTGGCCCACGTCGCGCTGGACCACGATCTGCCGCTCGAGCTCCGCGAGGCGCGACTGTAGCGCGACGGCCTTTGGATCCTTGGCCAGGTAGCTCGGCGTGAAGTCGCGATCGAGATCCTGCATCTGTTCGCGCAGCGCCGAGGCACGCTGCTCGAGGTTGGCAAGCGTCGGATCGTCCTTCGATCGCACCACCGTCTTGCCGGCGGCGGCCGAATCCGTGAGGGCGTGCAACTTGCCTTCCGCCTTGGCGACACGCTCGTTCGCAGCGCTCAGGGAAGCGCTGAGGTCGCGCGTTTGCGCCAGAATCTGGTTTTCCTCACGTTCCAGCGATACGATGTTGTGCCGCAACCGAAACGCCTCCACCTCGCGCCGCTTGACTGCTACACGTTCTTCCAGTTTCTTCACTTCTTCGTTGGCTTGCACCAGCGACTCGGCAGACGAATCGCGGTACGCCTCGGCGAGGTGGTCGCGGTAAGCCGCGATGATCGTGTTGAGCATCGGCGCCAGCACCTCGAGACGCGGTCCGGTCGCAACGAGCTCGACGACGTTCGTATTCGGAACGGGAACCGCTTCCAGGTGCGACTGCATGTCGGCCACCGGATCGGGACCGACCGCGGAATAGCGCTGGCCCAGACGCTCAAGACGCGTCGCGGCCAGCTCCAGCACCGGGCGGCTCGTCAGGATCTGTGTTTCGGTGAGAAACGGCCTTGGTGACTCAGGGGCGGAACTTGCGATGGGCCCTGAGGGGACGGCCCCGGTGGCCGGCGTAATCTCGAGGCGAGCGGAGGCGCGGTATTCGGCCGGGCGAAGCCACGTGTAGCCCAGGCTCGCCATTAGGGCCATTGCCAGCGTGCCCAGAAAGACGAAAAGGCGGCGCCGATTCGATTGATTCGCCGTGGCCAGAGAAAATTCGTTGCGCACCCAAGCCCCGCCTTGTCTATTCGCTCGCAAGAAGATCGTAACGTCACGGGAGATTGTACCCAAAAGATAGAAATCCGATCCCGCGAGGGGCGCACAAATGCTCGGTATCCTGGATTCTCTCGATAGGCTCGACGGCGGTCATGCGTGCATGCGCTTCCACTTGATCGAGCAGCCGATCGAGGCGTGCTGGACCGCCGGCGCGATGCCGGTGCGGGCGACGGCGACCATGGCCTCGAACAATTCGCGGGCCGCGGCGGGATCGGGCGACCGTCCCGAGGCGTCGAGGCGGCCGCGGTAGACGAGCTTCAGGTCGCGGTCGTAGCCGAAAAAATCCGGCGTGCACACCGCGCCGTACGCGCGCGCGACGTCCTGCGTGGCGTCGACGACGTAGGGAAACGGGAACCGGTGGCGCGCGGCGACCGCTTGCATGTTCTCGAACGAGTCCTCCGCGTATTCCGCCGGGTCGTTGCTCATGATCGCGATGCTGCCCACACCGTGCTCCCGCAGTTCGGCCATGTCGCGCACGATCTTGTCGATCACCGCCTTTACGTAAGGGCAGTGATTGCAGATGAACATCACGACGGTGCCGTTCGGGCCGCGCACGGATTCGAGCGAGTGGCGCGCGCCGTCGGTGCCGGCGAGGTCGAACAGCGTCGCGCTGGCGCCGAGGCGGGCCGGGGGTGTCGTCAGGCTGACCATGGGAATCTCGCGTCAGGCGGGTGCGCCGGTTGTGTCAGAATCTTAGCAACATCCCGGGTCCCGTTCCATGCCGCACGTCATTCACCACACCGATGCCCGAGTCGTTCCTTTCCGCGGCGCAGCCGGTGCTCGCACGCAGCGAGGAGTCCGCTGCCGCGTTCGCGGCCTGGACCCGCGGGTTGCACGCGAACCCGGCGACGGACGGCGCGCCGGTTTACCTCGCGACGTTCGCTCACGCCGGCAGCTTCGGCGCCGCGCTGCGCCGGCCTGACGGACCGCTGGTGTTCGAAGACTCCGACCCCGCCGCCGCCGTGGCGTTTGCCGCCGATCTCGCGCCGCAGTCGCCGCGCCTGCAGGGGGTGGTCGGTTCGCGTCGTGCCTGCGAGGCGTTCGCCCACGCATGGCGCGAATGCACCGGGCGTGTTCCCGCGCTGCGCTTTCACTTGCGCCACCACATGCTGACCCAGGTGGCGCCGGTGCCGCTTGCATCAGGGAAACCGCGCAGCGCAGGCAGTGAAGACTGCGACTGGCTCGTCGAATCGCAATTCGCCTTCATCCTCGAGGCGGGCCTTCCGGACAACCCCGAGCGCATGCTCGCCGCCATTCCGAAGCGCGTCGCACGCGGCGATTTCTGGATCTGGGACGACGGGGCACCGGTGTCATTCGCCGGCTGGACCGACGCCGGCGGCGACGCCGCGCGCATCGCGCCGGTCTACACGCCGCCCGACGCGCGGCGGCGCGGGTACGCGACGGCGCTCGTTGCGGCACTGGCGCAGTCGATACTGGACAGCGGAAGACGCCGGGTGTTTCTGGTGACCGATGTCGCGAACCCCACGTCGAACGCGATCTACGCGCGGATAGGGTTTCGCCCGGGTACCGACGTCTACCACTTTGATTTCGCCGACCCGGAGTGATCGGATGGCCGCGCCGCGCTTTTTCGTCGGTTTGGGGCTCACGCCGGCCGCAATCGGGCAGACGCTCGCGCTCCCGGACGCCGCCGCGCACCATGCGATCCGCGTCGTCCGGCTCGGTGCCGGCGACGCGTTGACGCTGTTCACCGGCACCGGCGGCGAATACGCGGCGACGATCGCCGACGTCGGCAAGCGTGGGGCCGCCGTACGCATCGAGGCATTCGATGCGGCGGAGCGGGAATCGCCGCTGGCCGTGACGCTGGCACAGGCGGTCGCCGCCAACGATGCGATGGATTTCGCCGTGCGCAAGGCGACGGAGCTGGGCGTCGTCGCGATCCAGCCGCTCATCACCGAGCGCAGCGCGCCGCTGCCCGCCGGCGAGCGCTCGCGACAAGCGGCTTGCGCACTGGCGGCAGATCGCCGTGGCCGCGTGCGAGCAATGCGGTCGCAATCGCGTGCCCGAGATTCTCGCGGTGGCGACGCTTCCCGCCTGGCTCGACGCGTGGCGCGGCGGTGGCGTGGTGTTCGCACCGGACGGCGAACGTTCGCTTGCGGCGCTGCCGGCGGCACCGTCCGCCCTGCTGATCGGTCCGGAAGGCGGCCTTGCGCCGGACGAAATCGCGGCGGCGAAGGCGGCCGGATTCATCGCCGCGCGGCTCGGCCCGCGGGTTCTGCGCACGGAGACCGCGGGGATGGCCGCGTTGACCGCGGTCAATCTGCTCTGGGGCGATCTGCGGTGATCCCGTCGTCAGCGGCGCAAGGCCTGCGCGCTCTCGAGGTCGTCGCGTCGATCGCAGCGGTCGTCATCCTGGTTGCCGCCTGCGCGCCGCCGCCGGCGATGCTGGGCGAATCGGCGGGCGCGGTTCGCTACACGTACGTCGTGCTGGGCGCGGAAGGACGCCCCATTGCGCGTGCGATCACGACAACGGCCGCGTGCCCGGCGATCGAATTCGACGGGGTCGCGCAGCCGATGGAAATACGAGCGCGGCCCGCGACCACGCCGCAGCGGCCGAGGCGCTTCGGCCCCGCCGATGCCAAGCCGTCGGCCTTTCCGGTGCTCGACCTGCGAAAAATCCGTTCCCACCGGCGTGGCGCGCGCCGCGATCGGCGGGCGTACGTTGCCGCTGCCGAAGGCCGACGTGCGGCGGATCGTGGTGATCGGCGACACCGGGTGCCGGCTGTCGATCCTCGACGACCGGTACCAGGATTGCAACGACCCTGTCGCGTGGCCCTTTCGCACGGTAGCCGATGCGGCGGCCGACTTCCGGCCCGACCTCGTCCTTCACGTCGGCGATGATCTCTACCGCGAAAATGCCTGCCCGCCGGGCGATGCCGGGTGCGCGGGCAG
The DNA here is from genome assembly GCA_963810845.1 of uncultured beta proteobacterium. Lineage (GTDB taxonomy): Bacteria > Pseudomonadota > Gammaproteobacteria > Burkholderiales > Casimicrobiaceae > CAIWHR01. The sequence continues at coordinate 96,611 of CAWEOX010000004.1, forward strand.
TCCGTGGGGCTACGGTTGGGACGCATGGGAGGCCGACCTCTTCGCGCCGGCCAGGCGGCTCCTCGAAGCGGCGCCATGGGTCGTCGCGCGCGGAAACCACGAGACGTGTGCACGGGCCGGACAGGGCTGGCGGCGCTTTCTCGACCCGTGGCCGCTCGCCGCGCGCGGGACCTGCGACGACGCGGCCGACGATGCGGTCGGCGACTACAGCGAGCCGTACGCCGTGCCGTTCCGGTCGGGTGCCCTCGACACGCAATTCATCGTGTTCGACTCGTCGGCGGTCGGTATCGCGCCGCTCGCGCCAACCGATCCCATGTACCGCAACTACCGGGCGCAGTTCGAGCGAGCGTTCGCGCTCGCGTCCCGCCGCCCCGGCAGTTTTTTCGTCAACCACCATCCTGTGCTCGCGTTCGCGTCGAATGAGGACAAGCCGGACGCGCCGTATCCCGGCAATCCGGCGCTGCAGTCGGTGCTGACGACATTGGAGCCGGTGGCCTATTTTCCGGCGAGCATCCATGCGCTGCTCAACGGCCACGTGCACCTGTTCGAAGTCGTGAGCTTCGCGACGCCGCAGCCGGCGCAATTCGTTTCGGGCAACAGCGGCGATTGGGTCCATCCGCGATTGCCGAACCCGTTTCCGGCAGGCGCGACGCCGGCGCCGGGCGCGGTCGTCGCGCACCTGGTGTCGACCAACGCGTTCGGGTTCATGACCATCGAGCCCGACGGTTTGCAATGGAAGATGGTCGCCCGCGACGTGCACGGCGTGCCGATGACGACCTGCATGCTGCGCGACACCAAGGTCGCGTGCACACCCATGCTCTGACGGGTGAACGCAGCACGACGCTCGTAGCCCGGTGTTTGGCTACGCCACAGCGCCGGGCTACGCGGCGCGCAGCGCGGGCTTTCCGGCGAGTGCGAGCACCAGCGTGCGAAAGTCGTCCCACGGATTGCCGCGGCCGATCCCTTTCGCCAGTGCGTCGAGTACGGCCAGCGCGCGAACCATCGGCGCAATCGCGTCGGGCTTCACGCGCCGCGCGGCACGCTCGAGCGCCGCCTGTCGCTTGCCCCAGACGCGCGCATTGCGCACGGCCGCCGCCATCGGCGTGCCGCCCGCCGTCGCTTCGAGCACCGCGGCCAGCGCGTGGATGTCTTCACCGATCTGCCACAGCAAGAGCGGCAGGCCTTCGCCTTCCGCTTCGAGCGCGGCGATGATCTTCAGTGCGCGGGCGGCGTCGCCCGAGAGGCACGCCGCCGACAGCTCGAACACGTCGTAGCGCGAAACGTCGGCGACGGCGCGCTCGACGGCGTCGTGCGCCAGCGGGCCCTCGGGCAGGAGCAGCGCCAGCTTTTCGATCTCCTGTCGCGCGGCGAGCAGGTTGCCCTCACAGCGGTCGGCGAGAAACGCGAGCGTCTCCTGCGTCGCGCGCTGGCGGGCACGCGCGAGGCGCTCGGCGATCCACGCGGGCAATTCGGAGCGGTCCAGCGGGTAGACGGTGATCACGATTCCGGTCTCGGACAGCGCCGCAAACCACGCCGACTGTTGCGTTGCCCGTTCGAGTTTCGGCAGCGTGATGAGCGTGAGGTGGTCGGGATTGGGCGAGCGCGCGCAGGTCTTGATGAGCGTGATGTGGTCGGGATTGGGCGCCCGCGCGCAGGCTTCGAGCGCCTTCGCGCCTTCGGTGCCGGGTTTGCCCGAAGGGATTCGCAGGTCGATCATCTTGCGCGCGCCGAAGAGACCCATGTTCGCATTCGCGGCGAGGAGGGCATCCCAGCGAAAACCGGTGTCCGCCACGAGCACCTCGCGCTCCTCGCAGCCGGTACGGCGCGCGGTCGCCCGGATCGCGTCGCCGGCCTCCATCGCGAACAGCGGCTCGTCGCCATGGATCACGTACAGCGGCGCGAGCGTGCGTTCGAGGTGCGCGGCAAGCGCGTTGAGGCGTAGCTCCATGCGTGTCGGAATCAGGTCGCGGGCTTTTTCGCCGCCTGCAGCCGGCGCACGACCTGCTGCACGGCGTCGGTCTGCATGTCCTTCAGCAGCCGCGCTTCCTGCTCGTTGCGCGCGAGCACTTCCGATTCGTTGAACGTGTAGCTGCGGCGAATCGAGAATTCGCTCGCCGGCAGCCAGTCGCGACCGGCGGCGTCGTGAACGTTGAAACTGACGCGCTTGGTCAGCAGGTACTCGCGGACGCGGCCGCCGCTCGACAGCGACAGAACGGCCTTGTCGTCGACGACGCTGGTGACGTCGAGGATCGCCTGCGCTGCCGCCGCGGTTTCGACGATCTGCGTCGCGCCGCCGTTTTCCAGCGTGCGCTTCAATTCGAGCGCAAACGGCGGTGCGGACGGCGCATTGACATAGAGCGAGGCAAACGGATAGCTGACGTCGCCGCGCAGATGAAATCCGCAGCCGCCGAGTCCGGTGGCAAGGAACAGCCCGGCAAGAAGCGTGGCGGACGCCGATCGGCGCGACGGCAAGCCGATGGCGCGGGCGCCGGAGTCGGTCGGGCGTCGGGTCGAGGCAACGCGTTCAGATGACGACATTGACGAGCCGACCGGGCACCACGATGATCTTCTTCAACGGCGCGCCGGCCGCGTGCCTGGCGACATCGGCGCTCGCCCGCGTCGCCGCTTCGATCGCCGCACGGTCCGCGCTGGCCGGCACGGTGAGCTTGCCGCGCAGCTTGCCGTTGACCTGCAGCACGAGCTCGATCTCGTCCTGCTCGAGCGCCGCCGGGTCCACCTGCGGCCACGGCGCGTCGAGCAGCGGCCCGAATTCGCCGACGTAGCCCAGGTCTTCCCACAAGGCGCAGCCGAGGTGCGGCACGACGGGATAGAGCACCCGGACCACGATCGCCGTGGCTTCGCGGACGAACGCCGCGGCGCCGCGCACAGCGACCGGCGCGGCTTCGAGCGCATTGAGCATCTTCATGCCGGCCGAAACGACGGTGTTGTACTGGGTTCGCTCGTAGTCGTAGTTGGCCTGCTTCAGCGCGAGGTGGACGTCGCGGCGAGCGGACTTGACGGCGGGATCGGCGTCGCGCCAGTCGAATGCGCCGCCTGCG
>CAWEOX010000005.1:0-36773 GCA_963810845.1 uncultured beta proteobacterium
CTGATTGGGCGAGCAGTCCACGTCAAGTGCTGCCGCGGGCCGTGCGTTGCAGCACTTCGGGATTCACTACGTTGATCGGCGCGCCCGCCCCATAGGCGATGATTTGATCGAAGATGTCGGCAAATTGGATTTCGTACTCGTCGCGCGAAACGTAGCCGATGTGGGGTGTACAGACGACATTGTCCATGCGGAGTAGCGGGTGATTGGTGTCGAAAAGGGGCTCTTCTTCATAGACATCGACCGCCGCCATACCCGGTCGTCCCTGTCGCAGCGCGGTCACCAACGCCCCTTGCTCGATCAGCGGCGCACGACTCGTGTTCACCAGCAGCGCCGAAGGCTTCATTCGCGCCAAGTCGCCGCCAGTGACGATCCCCCGTGTCGATTCCACCAGGCGCATGTGCAGGGAGATGACATCGCATTGGTCGAAGAATGCTTCCTTGCTGCTCGCGACTTCGTAGCCGTCGGCCTGCGCACGCGCGCGCGACGCTTCCCGCGCCCAGACCATCACGCCCATCCCGAATGCCTTGGCGTATCCCGCGACCACGGCACCGATCCTCCCATAGCCGTACACGCCCAGAGTCTTGCCGCGCAGGCTGGAGCCGACGGCGATTTGCCATTTCCCTGCGCGCAGCGCCGCCATCTGCTGGGGAATCTGGCGCATTGCGGCGAGAACCAAGCCCCAGGTCAGTTCCGCCGCAGCATACGAAGGTGAATCAGCGTGCTGGCTCGACGAGACGATCACGCCGCGCCGCGTGCAGGCGTCGATGTCGATGTGTGGGAACACGCTGCGCTGGCTGATGAGCTTGAGGCGATCGAGTCGATCGATCAACGGCGCACGGATTTGCGTTCGCTCGCGAATCAGCACCAGGGCTTCGGTGTCCTTCAGGCGCTTGAACAGCGTGTCGACATCCTGGACGTGGTCGTTCCAGATCTTGATGTCATGTCCTTCAAGCTTGCGGAAACAGGCCAGGGTGCGCAGCGTGTCGTGGTAGTCGTCAAGTATTGAGATCTTCATCCAGCAATGCCTCCTCATTGCAGTGTGTGCGAGCACACCAAACTGCGCGCGTGCGTCTCGGAACAAATAGCCTGCGACACGCTGATTGCCGGCGTCCTCTACCACTCCCTCCGAGGCCTCGGTGCGCGAGCATCGAGCCCCTTGTCTTTGCAGCAAGCGGGCCCTTGCGCTCGACCCATCCGCGACAACGCGGCCGCCGGCCGCCGTCAGGTAATGACGTCCACGGCCATGTCGATGACGAGCTTCCTGAGTTGCCACCAGAGGACCGCGTTCACCTTGCAATGCATGTCGTCGAGAATGGTGCCGATCAGGACTTCGGAGCCGGCGAGCACGAGCACGCTCTCGTTGGTATTGAAACGCGTCGCCGTCTCCGCGGAGATCGTGTAGGGGGTCGAGTTGTCGAGATCGGACTGCGCGTAGCTCAAGCTGGAGCCGTGCGAAACCAGCCCGGTGGCGAGCAACTCCTTGGTCAGGTGCTCGACGTGGGTTCCGCGGACGACCGAGATGAACAAGCGCAGCGCGATTCCCACCTCGGCGGACGAGAAGCCGAACTTGTCCTCCACGGAGAACATGACCTTGTTGTAGAAGTTGCGCAACTCTGCGCTGATCTTCAGACGTCCGGCCGAAGGCGTCGTGAATGCGACGCCGCAGGAGACCAGGCTGCTGCCGTTCTCGATCGGCAGTATCCCCCACAGTCCTGCGCCGATCGACGTGCTCTCGTCCTGGTCGTAGACGATGTTGTTGACCAGGTGGCCAATCTCGGGTTTCGCAAACGACTCGTCGGAGACGATGAAGTCGCCGCTGCTCGTCGTCTCGACATCGAAGGAGGTGAACGGCGGGACGAATTCCTGTGCGGTGCCCTCCAAAGGCGCGAGATCACCCCAGTCGATGTGAATCCCGGCGACGTGGCTCGCGGCTTGTGTGGTCTGCGTCAGCCTCGCGTGCTCACGAAGCTGCGCTCGCTGCATCGTCTTCCATTGCCGGTACTGCGGAAGGTCGCGGCCGAGCATCCGCTCGAGCTTCTTGCGGGCCGACAGCTTGAGCGCATCGACTTTCAGCGAATCGCCACCCGCCTTGACGCTCGCTTCGCGCCATTCGCGATTCACCTGCCGGCCGATCTCGGCGGCCCGGCGCAAGTCCGCCTTCGAGAACAGCTTGCGGGATTGGCGGTGATGCTCCTTTGCCAGACGCTCGTGGAGCTTCGTCGCACGCGCCAACTCGGCCTGGTGGTACGCCAGCAGGGGCTGGCCGCGCAGGCTGGATCCGGTGCGGGCGTCTGGGTCCTTGCGGGGATATCTGGTCATGGCCATGTTGACCCCTGGCGAATCGGCGACGATCCCAGCGGAGCGCCGGAATGCGAACCCGCCACCGGCTGGCGTATCGCTACGATCAGTCGAAGCCACCGCGGCGGACGGCATAGCGTATTCCTTTTAGGTCGTGTACTACAACATGCGTAGCGAATTCGTGCATGGGCAATCGAACCCGCACGCCGCGACTGCCTTGGCTGGCTCGACGCTTGATTCGTTGGTCGCAGGTTCGATCCCTACACGGCCAACCAAGTTATCCAGCACTTAGCCTCGGTCTTGGCCGAAGCTTGATGTTTTCTGGGCTCCAAGAAATTGTTATAGGCTGCGGCCGAAAACCCGGGAGTGCTGATGGATCTACCCGCCTTTCTCGCCATTCACGGCATCAACCCCGGCTGCCACGCCCATCCGCCAGTGATGACGGTCGCCGAGTCGGAGCGGCTGGTGCCGCCGTTGCCCGGCGCCAAGACCAAGAATCTGTTCCTGCGTGACCGGAAGGGTGCCCACCATTTTCTCGTGACGGTACCGCATGCGCTCGCCGTCGACCTGAACGCGCTGGGCGAAGCTCTCGCGGCCGGACGCCTCAGCTTCGCCTCCCCGGAGCGCCTTCACCGGCATCTGGGCATCACGCCGGGATCGGTCAGCCTGCTCGCGTTGGTCAACGACGCGGCGCACGCCGTAGAATTTGTCATCGACCGAACGCTGTGGGGCGCCCCGGCTCTACAGGCGCACCCGCTGCGCAATGATGCGACGATGATCCTCGCTCATGCCGATCTGCGGCGCTTTCTCGCCGCGACGGGGCACGTCGCGCGCGTGCTCGACGTGCCTTCCGGGTCGCGATGATCAACTTGTCTCGCCGCTGGCTCCGCCAGCTAGGCCCTGGCCTCATCACCGGCGCTGCCGACGACGATCCGAGCGGGATCGCGACGTATTCGCAGGCCGGCGCCCAATTCGGCTATCAGATGGGCTGGACGGTCGTGCTGACCTACCCGCTGATGGTCGGCATCCAGATGGTCAGCGCGCGGATGGGCCGCGTGACGGGACATGGCCTCGCGTCGAACATCCGCCGGCACTTCCCACGCCCGATCCTTTACGCGATCGTCGCCATGCTGGTCGTCGCCAATACCATCAACATCGCCGCCGACATCGCGGCGATGGGCGAAGCCCTGCAGCTTGTCATCGGCGGTCCTGAGCACGGACATGCCATGCTCTTCGGTATCGCCAGCCTGTCGCTGCAGGTTTTTCTGCCTTACCAGCGCCACGTCCGTTACCTCAAGTGGCTGACGCTGGCGTTGCTCGCCTACGTCGCCGTGGTGCTGACGATCGCGGTGCCGTGGCGCGAGGCGCTTCTCGGAATCGTCTGGCCGAAGCTCACGCTTACCGGGAGCGCGCTCACCGTCATCGTCGCGGTGTTCGGGACGACCATCAGCCCGTACCTCTTCTTCTGGCAGGCCGCCCAGGAGGTCGAGGAGCTCAACGCCGATCCTGGTGCCTTTCCGCTACGGCAATATCCGGAGAGCGCGCGGGAGCATCTGCGGCGGATCAAGGTCGATACCTACATCGGGATGGGGTTTTCCAACCTCGTTGCGCTGTTCATCATCATCAGCACCGCGGCCACGTTGCACGCCGGCGGCATCACCACGATCGCAACCTCGGCGCAGGCCGCGGAAGCCCTGCGCCCGGTCGCCGGCGATGCGACCTTCCTGATGTTCAGCCTGGGCATCATCGGCACCGGGATGCTGGCGGTGCCGGTGCTCGCCGGCTCGGCGGCCTACGCGGTTGCCGAGACGTTCGAGTGGAAAAGCGGCCTCGATCTGAAGCTCCTCGAAGCCCGCGAGTTCTATGCGATCATCGCGCTGGCCACGCTGGGCGGGGTCGCCCTCGACTTCACGCCGATCGACCCGATCAGGGCGCTGTTCTGGAGTGCCGTCATCAACGGCGTGATCGCGGTGCCGATCATGGTCGTGATGATGCTGATGGCCGACGACGTCAAGGTGATGGGCGCATTCACCGTGACCCGCCGGTTGAAGACGCTGGGTTGGCTCGCGACGTGGACGATGGCGGCAGCGGTGGTCGCGATGCTGGTGAGCGGCGGCTAAGCCGCCTCGCGAAGACATCGGCGGGATGAGCGCGTTACACTGGCCTTTCGGGAGCCGTCCGTCGCGCGGCAAGCGAAGCTGGTGGATACCAATCTCCTTTGGGGAATCGCCCTTACCCTGGCCGTCCTCGGCATACTCGGGGTTTGGTTCCACTGGTGCGGCCAGGCGGACAGGGCGAGGCACATGCGCGCCTTCGCCCTGAGGACGTTGCGCTACGCGGGCGTGGGATTCGTGTTGGGGGTGGCCTTTCTCACCTCCGACTTCGGGACCGTCCCGCTGGAGGGGCGCATGGGCATCATGGCCGTCACCGTTTGTTGCTTCCTGCTGGTGTACTCGGCGGGATCCGCGGCGATCGCCGCCAACGACCAGTCGCTGGTGGTGATGAACCTGACGGGACGCGCGCTGCTGCTGTCGGATCCCGAGTTCGCGCCCTTCTATACGCTGCCCGCCGCCCAGGAAACGCCCGCCAGCGTGTTGCCGCCCATCCGGCTTCGTACCTACTACGTGGTAAGCCCGGAACTCGGGCGTCTGGCTGCGCAGGCCGGGCGAAGCGACGTCTTTACCGTCGACGCGACGACCTCGACCGACTTCGGCGAAACCGGTCCCTTGCGGGTACGGCGGCTGCTTCGCGCGGTTCCCGTCGCCGCATGAGCTGCGTTCCCGCGTAGACGGCAAGAACCGGACGCTTCTGGCCCCAGGCAAGCCGCCGGCCTTCGTCCCTGCCCCTCGGCGCTTCCCGCGACGATGCCAGGAAATTGGCCTCCAGCACGGTTTTTGCTTCTACCATGTAGTGAGCAACTTTCCGGCAATTGATCTGAGCCTCCTCAGGGCGGATCCGCCGGGGGCGCCGGCACGCGCCGCGGGCGAGGAATCGCATGTCTGGGTTTATCCGCGCGAGGCCAAGGCAACCACCGCCGCGCCCCACGAAACGCTCACCCGGGCGCCAAAGTCGTCGGAGGCCGCGAGCCTGCCGCTAAACGATAGGCCGCATGCCGCACTGCGTCAGTATTCGCGAACCGATGACCTGATCGTAGCGACGGACAAGCTCCGGCTCGGAATGTTCGTGGCCGAGCTGGACCGGTCCTGGCGCGGAACACCGTTCCCCGTTCAAGGGTTTCTTATCGTGGACAGGCGGCAGATCGACCATTTGCGCGCCCTGTGCAAAGAGGTCGTCGTCGACCGGCAGGCGTCCGCCTGGTACGCCGTAGAACACTTGTCCGACATGTTCCCCGACAAGCCTGGCGTCGCAGCACGCGTTGCTGGACTGGTTGCCGAGATATTTCCCCCCTCGGAGGGCGACCGCGGCCCGGGGAAGGCCCGCGAAGCCGGCTGGAAAAGTGTGCTGCAGGCGTGGAAACAGCAGCTCGCCCAATGGTTCGGGCGCAGCAGCACGCAGGGGGCGCAACAGCATTTGGCCGCCATTCCGGATGACGTCGATCTCGTCATCTATCGCGACTCCCTTCCCATCGAGGAGGCGATCGGTCCCGCGCGCAAGGTCTATCACCAGATTGAAACGGCGATGGGATCGTTCATGAGCGACTTGGTCGAGAAGCGCGAGCTTTCCGCCGAGACGATCAGCGTCGCGGCAAGCGAGATGGTCGAAAGCCTTGCCGCCAATCCCGAAGCCATGATATGGCTGGCGCGCATGCACGCGCAGAATGTGCGCACCTACACGCACTCGGTAGAGGTCGCGATCTACATGGGCACGCTCGGGCGCCACCTGGGGTATCCGCGGGACCAACTCAAGAATCTTTGCATGACGGGGCTACTGCTCGACGTGGGCTTGATGCGGATCGACAACGCCCTGCTCGAGAAGGTCGAGCCTTTGACCGAAAGCGAAATGGCGGAAATCCGGCGGCATGTCGAGTACAGTCTCGACATGCTGGCCAAATCACCGAATATCAATCCGAGCGTGCGTGAAGGCATCGCCCAGCATCATGAGCGCATTGACGGCAGCGGCTATCCGCGGGGTCTCAAAGGCCCGGAGATGAGCATCGCCGGCCGCATGGCAGGGATCGCCGACACGTTTGCCGCGCTGACCGTGCAGCGCCCGTATGCCGAGCCCGAGTCGGTCTTCAATGCCATGAAAATACTCTTCGCGGGCGCCGGCAAGAAGTTCCATGAGCCACTGGTCGAACAGTTTGTCCAGGCGATCGGCATGTTTCCCGTCGGGTCACTGGTCGAACTTTCGACGGGCGAAATTGCCGCGGTGGTCAGCCACAACAAAGTGCGCCGGTTGCAGCCGCGCGTTCTGGTCCTGGCCGGTGCCGACAAGCAGGCCCTGGCGGCGCCGTTCGAGCTCAATCTGCTGTTCGACCCGAAGGATGCCAACGACCGCCCGGTGCGCATCTGGCGGGGCTTGCCGGCGCGAGCGTACGGCATTGACCCACGCGACTTCTTCCTGGCCTAGTTTCGGCACGGACCTTCCATGTGGCCCTGGAGAGCGTCATCCGCGAAGCGCCCGGGTGCGCCCAATCACAAGGCGGTGCCGCTGCCGGGGGAGCCGCATGAGCTCGGTCGCGACGACTTGCTGCGGTGGCTCGAGAACCAGAACCGCGACGACAAGGGCTCGGCCGCCGCATTTGCGCTGCTGGTGATCAACCTGCGGCGGTCGGATCGTGCCGCGGCATTGATGCGATTTCCGTCGGCGCAGGCGAGTTATGCCGCCGCCGCGCGCCGACTGTCGAAAGCGTTGCGCCCGCAAGACCGCTTCGCGCAAGTGGGCCCCGACGACGTGGTGCTGGTCCTGCCGCAAATCGCCGAGCTGGCGGTGGTGATGTTAGCCGTGAACCGGCTGTTTCGCAGTTTCGACGCACCGATCGCCAGCGGCGAGGTGAGCGTCCGCATGCGACCGTGCGCCGGTTGCGCGTTGTATTTGCCCCATGAGGCTGTCGATATCGAGGCTTTGCTGGGTGCCGCCGACAATGCCTGCGCGCTGGCGCGATCGAGCGAAAACGGTTTCACCATGGCGGCGTCGCGCGGCGCGACCGAAGCCGAGGGCATGCTGACCGACTTGCAGGATGCCATGCAGGCCAACGAGCTGGAAGTCTGGTTTCAGCCGCAGCTTGACATTGCTTCGGGCGATTGCCATGGCGCGGAAGCCCTGGTGCGTTGGCACAACAAGCGTCTCGACCGCATGATCGCGCCGATGCTGGTGGTTGAGATGGCCGAGAACAACGCGATGATGACCATGCTCACCACGTTCGTCCTCAATGCGACGCTGCGCCAATTGGGCGAGCTGCGGCGTGCGGGAATCGACCTGCGCATCGCGATCAACGTCTCTGCGTCGTTGTTGCGCGACACCGAGTTGCCCGAGCTCGTGGCGCGTGCGCTTGCGGTCTGGGGTGTCGCGGCCGACCGGCTCACGATCGAGGTCACCGAGAGCGTCATCATGCTCGATGTCGAACGGTCGCTCCAGGTCATGCAGGAACTCAAACGGCTGGGCGTTCACCTTTCGATCGATGACTTCGGGACCGGCTACTCGTCGCTGGCGTATCTGCGACGCATGCCTCTCGATGAATTGAAAATCGACGCAGTGTTCGTCAAGCACATGCTGGTCAACAAGGGCGACGCGCAGATTGTGCGCTCGGTCATCGACCTCGCGCATAACTTCGACCTCAGGGCCGTTGCCGAAGGCGTGGAGGAGCCGGCAACGTTCGCGATGCTGGCGAGCCTCGGCTGTGATGTCATTCAGGGCTACCACTACGCCCGCCCGATGCCATCGGTGCAGGTGCCGGCCTGGTGGGCGAAGGGACGTTCGGCGGCGGTCTCGGTAGACAATTGATTCGGAGCGAGAATCACGACTCGACCCGGCACAGGGCGGTTCGGGTTCGGAACCGGCTCGGTTGCGCGAGCGGGTCCGCGCGGCTTGTACCGGGCACGGCGGGCATGCGACACTGCGCGGTCATCATCAACCTGCTGTGAGGAGTCCCATGTCGCTCAAGTCCGTTCTCACGCGTGCCGGTGCCGTCGCCATCGCCGGCGCCATCGTCGCCACCGTCACCGTCGCCCAGGACATCAAGTTCTTCCGCATCGGCACCGGCGGCACCGCCGGCACTTATTATCCGATCGGCGGCATGATCGCCAACACCATTTCGAACCCGCCGGGCTCGCGCGAATGCGACAAGGGCGGCAGCTGCGGCGTGCCCGGTCTCGTCGCCACCGCCGTCGCGTCGAACGGCTCGGTCGCCAACATCAACGGCATCACCTCGGGCCAGATGGAATCGGGCTTCACGCAGTCGGACGTCGCCTACTGGGCCTACACCGGCACCGGCGTCTACGAAGGGAAGCCCAAGGTCGGCGATCTGCGGCTCATCGCCAACCTGTACCCGGAAACGATCCACATCGTGGCGCGCAAGGGCGCCGGCATCAGCAAGGTCGCCGACCTCAAAGGCAAGCGCGTGTCGCTCGACGAGCCGGGCTCGGGCACGCTGGTCGACGCGCGGATCATCCTGGCCGCGTTCGGCATCACCGAAAAGGACATCAAGGCGGAATACCTGAAGCCCAACCAGGCCGGCGACAAGATCCGCGACGGCGGGCTCGACGCGTTCTTCTTCGTCGGCGGCTACCCGACGGGCGCCATTTCCGAGCTCGCCTCCGCGGGCGGCGGCATCGACCTCATCCCGGTCACCGGACCCGAGGTCGACAAGATGCGCGCGCAGTACGCGTTCTTCGCCCCCGACACGGTCCCCGCGAACACGTACAAGGGCATCGGCGAGGTCAAGACCATCGCCGTCGGCGCGCAATGGGTCACCTCGTCCAAGCAGCCGGACGCGCTCATCTACGAGGTGACGAAGGCGATGTGGAACGACAACACGCGCAAGCTGCTCGACGCCGGCCACGCCAAGGGCAAGTCGATCCAGCTCTCCAGCGGCGACGGAGGGTGCCGGCATTCCGTTCCATCCGGGCGCCGAGAAGTTCTACAAGGAAAAGGGGCTGCTCAAGTAACGCGCTGCGCCGGGCCGCGCCCGGCACAACGCGCCCCGCCCCGTGGAGGAAATCGACACCACCAAGACGCTCGAGCTCGAGGAGAAATTCGATCCCGAGATGCGGTTTCGGCCGCTCCTCCCGCCGGCGACGCTGATCGTCGCCGGCCTGCTGATCGTCCTGTCGTGCTTCCACTACTACACGGCCGGGTTCGGTCTCCTGCGCGAGACCACGCATCGCGGCGTCCATCTCGCGTTCGTCCTCGGGCTCGTCTTCCTCGTCTTCCCGATGCGGAAAGCGCTGCTCGAGCGCGGGCGGCCGTCGGCGTGGCATTCCCCCGGCGGGGTGGCGCTGATCGACTGGATCCTGGCGGTCGCGATCGCCGTGTCGGTCCTCTACATCCCGTGGATCTTCGAGGACCTGGCGTTCCGCGTCGGCAACCCGCTGCCGATCGATGTCTGGATGGGCTCGGTGCTGGTCATCCTGCTGCTCGAGGCGACGCGGCGCGCGATGGGTTGGCCGCTGCCGGTGATCGCGCTGATCTTCATGGCCTACGCGCTGTGGGGACCGATCTTCCCGGGGCTGCTGCAGCACTCGGGCGCGTCGTGGCCGAATCTCGTCAATCACCTCTACCTCACGAGCCAGGGCATCTACGGCATCGCGGTCGGCGTGGTCGCGACCTACGTCTTCCACTTCGTGCTGTTCGGCGTGCTGGCCACGCGCATCGGTTTGGGCAAGCTTTTCATCGACATCGCGTCCGCCATCGCCGGCCGATTCGCGGGCGGCCCGGCCAAGGTCAGCGTGTTCGCCTCGGCGATGTTCGGGATGCTGTCGGGGTCCTCGGTCGCCAACGCGGTGACCGTCGGTTCGCTGACGATTCCGGCGATGATCCGCCTGGGCTATCCGCGGCATTTCGCCGCCGCCGTCGAAGCGGCGTCGAGCACCGGCGGCCAGATCACGCCGCCGATCATGGGGGCCGCGGCATTCCTGATGATCGAATTCCTGAACCTGCCGTACCAGACGATCATCATCGCGGCGATCGTGCCCGCGTTCATGCACTTCTTCGGCGTGTTCATGCAGGTGCATTTCGAGGCGAAGAATCGCGGGCTGCGCGGGCTGACCGCGGAGGAGCTGCCCGACTTCAAGCAGTCGCTGAAGGCGAACTGGCCGACGCTCATCCCGCTCGCGCTGCTGATCTGGATCATTTCGAGCGGATCGACGCCTTACCTGGCCGCGTTCACCGGCATCTCGTCGTGCATCCTGGTCGGGATGTTCACGACCCGCACCGGGGCGAGCCTCGCGCAAGTCGTGGCGCTGATCGTTTCCCATCTCGCGCTGCTGGCGTTGATCACGGGGCGGTTCGGCGACTGGAACGTCCACGTGTTCGTGGCGCTGCTCGTCCTCGTGCCGCTCTCGCAGCGCGCGCTGGCCGTGGCGTCGCGCATTCGCCCGCTCGACCTGATCGAGGCCTTCGAGACAGGCGCCAAGTATGCGTTGGCGGTGGGCGCCGCGGCGGCAACGGTCGGCATCGTCATCGGCGTGGTCACGCTGACCGGCGTCGGCTTCAAGATCTCGTTCATCGTCACCTCGGCCGCGGCGTCGATTGCCTCGGGTGTGCTTGATTTCCTGCCGACCGGCTGGGTCGACGTCAAGACGCTGACGCTGCTCGCCGCGCTGGTCATGACGGCGCTGGTCTGCATCCTGATGGGCTGCGGCATTCCGACGACCGCCAACTACATCATCATGGTCACCGTCGCCGCGCCGACGCTGGGTCTGCTCGGCGTCGCGCCGCTGGTCGCGCACTTTTTCGTGTTCTATTACGGCGTGCTGGCCGACATCACGCCGCCGGTCGCGCTCGCCGCGTACGCCGCGGCCGGGATGGCGGGCTCCGACCCGTTCAAGACCGGCAACACGGCCTTCCGCCTCGGGCTCGGCAAGGTCATGGTGCCGTTCGTGTTCGTGTTCGCGCCGTCGCTGCTGCTGATGGCGCCGGGCTTCAGCTGGCAGGAATTCGCCGTCGCCTTCGTCGGCTGCGTGCTCGGCATCACGTTCCTCTCCGCGGCACTGTCCAAGTACCTGCTGGTGCAGATGCGGATGTGGGAGCGCGTCGTCTGCGCGGCGGCGGCGATCCTGATGGTCGCGCCCGGTCTGCCGAGCACGCTCGTCGGCATCGCGATGGTGACGCCGGTGGTGCTGCGCCATCTCGCCGCGCACAAGCGTGTGGGTATCGCCGCACGTAGCCCTGGAGTGTAGCGCCGCGCGCCGCTCAGGAGCCGCGTGTCTTCCGGACGAACGCCGGTTCTGCAAACAGCGAGGTGATCGACACCTTGCGGATGTCCGGACTGTCCGGCACCACGTAGAGGAGCGGGGTGATCAATTCCTCGAAGATGCCGCGCAGGCTGCGGGCGCCCGCCTTGTATTCGATCGCCAGCTCCGAGATCTGCTCGAACACCTTGCGCTCGACCGCGAGCTCGACGCCTTCGGTCTTGAAGATATCGCGAAACTGGCTGTAGATCGAATTCTTGGGCTCGGTCATGATCCGCACCAGCATCTCGCGGGTGAGGTCCTGGAAGCGGGCGATGATGGGCAGCCGGCCGGTGAATTCCGGAATCAATCCGAACGCAAAGAGGTCCGTCGGCTTGATGCGGGTGTTGAGCCGGTCGAGGATCTTCTGGTTGTCCTCGTTGCCCGTCGTGATGAAGCCGAAGCCATGGGTCTGCGTCATGATCTCGTCGAGGCCCACGAACGCGCCGCCGCAGATGAACAGGACGTTGGTGGTGTCGAGGTATTGGTCGCGCCCGAACTTGACCGCGGTGCCTTCCATGATCTTGAGGAGCGCATGCTGGACGCTTTCGCCCGACACGCTGCGCGTCTGCCCGCTGCCGGCCTTGAGCTTGTCGATTTCGTCGATGAAAACGATGCCGGTCTCGGCCTTGGCGACGTCGCCGCCCGCCTTGTCGACGAGCCGCTGCAGGATCGCCTCGATCTCCTCGTTCACGTAGCGGGTCTGCGCGAGCGACGTCGCTTCCGCGGTGACGAAGGGAACCCCGAGGCCGCGCGACAGCGTTTCGCAGAGCAGGGTCTTGCCGGTGCCGGAGGAGCCCACGAGCAGGATGTTGCTCTTGACGATCGGCACGTCCGCCTGCCGCAGGCGGTCGATCTTCTTGAAATGCGAGTAGACGGCCACCGCCACGGTCTTCTTGGCGTCGTCCTGACCGATCACGTACTGGTCGAGGTAGTTGACGATGGCGCTTGGCTTCAGGTCCTTGTCGAGCAAGGTCGTGCCCCGGGGGATGGCTGCGGAAGGCATCAGTGTCTCATTTCGCCGCGCGCAAGCCACGTGTGCAGGCGCAGGCCGTAGACGTTGACGGCGAGGCCGACGAGCACCAGCAGGGCGCCGGCCGTCTGCACCGGGGCGAGCGACTCGTCGAGGAACAGCGCGCCGCTCGCGAGTCCGGTCACCGGGATCAGCAGCGCGAACGGCGAGATGAGCGCCGTCGGATAGCGGTGCAGCAGCGCATTGAATGACCCGTAGCCGAACAGCGTCGCGCCATAGGCCATGATCAGCACGCAACCCCACGCCGTCATGCTCATCGCGGTGACCGCGTGCCAGACCGCCGGGCCGCCCTCGAACGCGTACGAAATCGCGGCGAGCGGCAGCGGCGGGACGAGGCTCGACCAGACGACCAGGGCGAACATGTCGGCGCCGTGATCGCCGGCACCGCGCTTGGCGATGATGTTGCCGCAGCCCCAGGCGAAGGCCGCGAGGATCACCAGCGTGAAGCCGACGAAGGTGCCCGACAGACCCCACGTCAGCTTGTACGCGGCGAGCACGACCACGCCGGCTGCGGCGATGGCCGCGCCCAGCACATTGTGCCGCTGCAGCCGATCGCCCGCGAACACCATGGCAAGCCCGATCGTGAAGAACACTTGCATCTGGATCACGATCGACGACAGCCCGGCCGGCATGCCGAGCTTCATGCCGAGGAACAGCAGACCGAACTGGAACACGCCGATGGCGAAGCCATAGGCGACGACGTTCCGCCAGGGCATCGCGGGTCGGCGCACGAAGAACACGACCGGAAGCGCGGCGAGGAGGAAGCGCAGCGCCGCCAGCGCAAACGGCGGCACCTCGCCCAACGCGACCTTGATCGGCACGAACGTGTAGCCCCAGACGGCGACGACAGCGAGCGTGAGGACGAGGTCGCGCGGCGTGAGATGCGTCTTCAGGGTGCCGTCGAGACCCGAGCGTGGCGGGGGCATGCGGCGCGGGCAGGTCTTGGTGCGGCGGCCGGAAATCAACGCCGCCGCGGCACGCTCATTTGAAATCGCCGGCGAACGCGTAGGCGAACTCGGGCGGCTTCAGGTATTTGGCGAGCGCAGCGTTGACGTCGGCGGTGGTCAGCTTTCCGATCGCCTCGTCGACCGCTGCGGTGCGCGCCCAGGTCCGGCCGAGATACGCCTGGCTCGCGAGGTCGCCGGCGACGGTCGCGTCCTGGGCGCGATGGGTCTTGCGCTCCTCGAGCAAGCCGGTCTTGGCCTGGGTCACCTCCGCATCGGTGAAGCCGCTCTTGAGCGCGGCCGCGAATTCCTCGGCAAAGCCCGCGCGGACCTTGGCGAGATTCTGCGGGGCGAAGATCGCGTACGCCGTCAGCGAGCTGTTGGGCTCGAACGAGCTCACCCGGAACGACGTGCCCGCGCCGTACGACAGGCCCTCCTTCTGGCGCAGCCGTTCCCACAGCCGCGACGTCGGCGAGTCGCCGAGCAGGTAGTTGGCCACCAGGAACGCGGGATAGTCGGGGCTTGTGTCGTTCAACGGCAGTGCTTCGCGGCCCACCAGGAACGAATTCGCCTTGTCGGCCACGTCGAGCTTGAGCGCCGCCGGCTTGTTCGGCACGAGCGGCTCGGGCACGCGCACGTAGGGGGCGGCGCTCTTCCAGTCGCCGAAGAGCTCGGTGACGAGCGCACGCATCGCCTCGGGTTCGAAGTCGCCGACCAGCGCCAGCTCGGCGTTGTTCATGCCGTAGAACTGGCTGTGGAACGCCTTGGCCGCCTCCGGGGTCACCGCTTTGAGCGCCGCGATTTCCTCGTCGAGCGTCGGCACGTAGCGCGGGTCGCCTGCGGGATACGGATTGCCGTTGCGCCGCACCGCGCGCAACGCGATCGAGCGCGGGTCGGTGCGGGAGGCTTCGAGCGCGGTGAGCTGCTCGCGCACGAGCTTGTCGCGCTCCTCGGCCGGGAACGACGGCGTGCGCAGAACCTCGGCCACGAGGCGCAGCGTTTCCGGCAGCTCCTTGGCGTAGGTCTGCCCCGACACCGACGCGCCGGTGGCGTTGCCGTGCACCTCGACCTTGGCGCGCAACTGGTCGAGCGCGTCGTCGATTTCCTGGCGGTTCCGCTTCGCGGTTCCGAGCAGCAACATCGATCCGGTCAGGCGCGCCGACCGCCTGCTTGCCGAACGCGGATTTCTCGTCGGCGTAATGCAGGGTGAGCGAGAAATGGACCGCCGCCCCGCGCGTCTTCTTCGGCAGCAGCGCGAGCTTCATGCCGTTCGGCAGCGTGATGCGCTGCGTGCGCGCCTCGAGGTTGGCCGGGCTCGCGTCGAACGTCTCGCCGGCGACGGCCGCGGGATCGCCCTTGTAGTCCTTGACGATGGCGGCGAGGTCGACGGGCGCCGGGACCGGCGCGCGATCCGGCTTCGCGTCGGGAATGAATTCGCCGACGGTGACGTTGGCGCGCTTCAGGTAGTCGAGGGCGACGCGCTGCACGTCGGCGGCCGTGACGTTGCGGTAGCGGTCGCGCTGGATGAAGAAGAGCCGCCAGTCGCCGAGCGCGACGGCCTCGGACAATCGCGACGCCGAGCTTCTGCGGATCGCTGATGACGTCGTCGAAATACTTCGCGGCCTTCGCCCGGACCCGCGCGACTTCGGCCTCCGTGATCGGCTCCTTCTTCAGGTTTTCGAACGGTCGCGAACATCGCCTCGCGCGCCGGCGCGATCGCCTCGCCCTCCGGAATCTGGGCGAAGAAGGTGATGGATCCCGGGATCCTTCTGCGCTTCCTGCCAGACCTCGACGCTGGCGGCCTTCTTCGTTTCGACCAGCGACTTGTACAGACGGCCCGCCGGCGCCACCGTCATCAGCTCGCCGAGCGCGTCGGTGGCGATGTAATCCGGGTGCGCGCCGCGCACCGTGTGGAACATCATCGCGAGGTACTGCTCGTTGCCCACGCGACGCAGCGTCACGGTGCGCTCGCCGTCCTGCACCGGCTCCGCCGTGTAGATCGGCGGCAGCTTGCGCGTGGGCTTCGGGATCGCGTCCGAAGTACTTGGCGATCAGCTGCGAGGGTCGGCTCCGGATCGAACTTGCCGGCGACGATCAGCACGGCGTTGTCGGGCTGGTAGTACATCCGATAGAACGCCTGCAGCCGCTCGATGTTGACGTTCTCGATGTCGGAGCGGGCGCCGATCGGCGTGTGCCCGTAGTTGTGCCACTCGTAGGCGGCCGCCAGCATCTTCTCGAAGAGCACGTTCTGCGGATTGTTCTCGCCGCTTTCGAACTCGTTGCGCACGACCGTCATCTCGGAATCGAGGTCGCTCCTGCTGATGTACGAATTGACCATCCGGTCGGCTTCCATCGCCAGCGCCCAGTCGAGGTTGTCGTTGCTCGCCGTGAACGACTCGAAGTAGTTGGTGCGGTCCCAGCCGGTCGAGCCGTTGAACGTCATCCCGCGCTTGCCGAGCTCGGTCATGATGTTGCCGCGCGCCGGCGTGCCCTTGAACACGAGGTGCTCGAGCAGGTGCGCCATGCCGGTCTCGCCGTAGTTCTCGTAGGCCGAGCCGACCTCGTAGGTGACGTTCACCGTGGTCGTCGGCTTCGACGCGTCGGGAAACAGCAGCACGGTGAGCCCGTTCGCGAGCTTGTACTCGGTGAAGCCTTCGATGCTCGGGCCCTGCGTGACGCCCGGCGGGCAGCGCGGCGTGGGCGAGCGGCGACGAACGAGAGACTGACGACGAACGCCGCGGCGCGGCGGCACAGCGAAAGGGTCGAGGGACATGGGCAGCGCCTGTGGGAACGTGCGGCGCGAAGGATACCAGCATCCGCCGGGGGCGGGCGCGTGGCGATGGACAGCCGCCGGCGGCGATAGTTCGCCGGCGGGCCGATGCGTGCCGGTCGCGTAGCCCGGGTTGAGCGCGAGCGAAACCCGGGGGACGTGGCCACGGCCGCGGCGCACCCGGGTTTCGCATGCGCTCAACCCGGGCTACGAGTGCATCGCCCCGCACCGGGATCCGGCGGCGGCCGAACTGGCCGCGAAAACGCCTCGAACCGGCCGGCGATCGCCGTGCCGCACGCGTCGCAGTGGCCTTCCGGGGTCAGGCGGTAGCTCAGGATCTCGTGCCAGTCGCGGACGATCACGCGCCGCTGCGCACCCGGGGCAGCGGGTCGTGCCGCCGTCGGTGTCGTGGACGTTGCCGGTGTAGACGTAGCGTGATGCCTTCGGCCAGCGCGATGTCGCGGGCGCGCCGCAGCGTCGCGGGCGGCGTCGGCGGCACGTCGGTCAGCTTGTAGTCCGGATGGAACGCCGTGAAGTGCAGCGGGACGTCGCGCCCCAGCTCGCGCACGATCCACTTCGACATCGCCTCGATCTCGGCGCTGGAATCGTTCATTCCCGGGATCAGCAGCGTGGTGATCTCGAACCAGACGTCGGTCTCGTGCTTGAGATAGACGAGCGTGTCCAGCACCGGCTGCAGGTGCGCGCCGGTCTGCTTCACGTAGAACGCGTCGGTGAAGGCCTTCAGGTCGACGTTGGCGGCGTCCATCTTGGCGTAGAAATCGCGCCGCGGCGCCGCGTGCATGTAGCCGGCGGTGACCGCGACCGACTTGATCCCCGCCTCCCGGCAGGCGTCGGCGGCGTCCATCGCGTATTCGGCGAAGATCACCGGATCGTTGTAGGTGTAGGCGACGCTTTTCGAGCCGCGCGCGCGGGCGAGCCGCGCGATCGCTTCGGGCGAGGCCGCGTCCATCAGCGTGTCCATCTCGCGCGACTTGCTGATGTCCCAGTTCTGGCAGAACTTGCACGCGAGGTTGCAGCCCGCGGTGCCGAACGACAGGACGCTCGACCCGGGATAGAAGTGGTTGAGCGGCTTTTTCTCGATCGGATCGATGCAAAAACCCGACGAGCGGCCGTAGGTGGTCAGAATCATTTCGTCGCCGACGCGCTGGCGCACGAAGCACGCGCCGCGCTGGCCCTCGTGCAGCCGGCAATCGCGCGGACACAGGTCGCATTGCATCCGCCCATCGTCCAGCAGGTGCCAGTACCGTCCCCGATAATCGCTCATGATTGGAAGACCGGACGATCCGCTTCCAGTTCCTTGAACTTGGCGACGGTGTAGCGCGACACGCGAATATCGTCGGCCCAGAAGCCGGTCGCGAGCCCGGCCTTGTCCTTCAGCGCGGCGATGAAGTCGCGCGGCTCGGGCGAGCGTGTCCCAGACCTGCGGCAGGAAAGTGGCCCGCCGTCCGCGCCAGGCGAGCACCACGCCGTCGACGCCGGGGCGCAACTGCGCCAGCAGGTCGTCCTCGCCGGCGATCGGCAGCGGCCGGGGCGCCGACAACAGCGACACCTCGATCGCCGTGATGTCGAGCTCGCGCGCCGCGAGCGGCGCGAAGCGCGGATCGCGAAAGGCGGCGGACAGCGTGTTGTCCTCGACGTCGTGCCAGAGCGGCCGGTGCGCTTCGAGCGTGCCGATGCAGCCGCGCAGGTCGCCGTGCTGGCGCAGCGTGACGAACGTCGCGCCCTCCTCCTCCAGCATCGCGTGACGGGGGGCCGCGGCGATCCCGCGGTCGAACGCGCCGGCCAGCGCGCGACGCGCGACGTGCAGCAGGGCGGGGCCGAGCTCAGTGGTCGCCATGGACGCTTCCCTCGCGGAAACCGAACGCCGCGTAGCCGACCACCCGGCCGCGATCGCCGGCCGTGTCGCCGGAATTGCGCAAATCGAGGAGCTCCGCCCGCAAACCGCGACGGCGGGCGGAGAGCAGCAGCCCGTTGATCGGCGTGGCGCCGCAGGCCTGCTCGTGGTCGAGGCCGGAGGCGAGCGCGAGAATGCGCTCCGCGGTCGTCCGGTCGATCCCCTGCGCGTCGCGGTACGGGCGATAGTGCGACAGGTCGGAGCTGACCACGATCAGCGTCTCCGGGCCGCCCCACAGGACATCGAGGACGTCGGCGACCATCGCCGGGGTCGCGTCGCCGACGACGAACGGCACGAGCGTGAAATCGGACAGCGCCCGCTGCAGGAACGGCAGCTGGACTTCCAGCGAATGCTCGTCGGCATGGGCGAGGAGGCTCTCGTGGACGTACGGCAACCGCCGCGCGATGGCGGCGGCGTCCGCATCGATGGCGACGATGCCGAGCGGCGTCGCGAATTGGCGCACGCCGGGCAGCGCCAGGCCCGCAATGGCCACCCGGTGCGCCGGACCCAGCAGGATCACGCGCCGGATGGCGGCGGCGATGGGCCGCAGCCGCGCGTAGGCGGCCGCCGCGATCGGCCCCGAGTAGACGTAACCGGCGTGCGGAACGATCAGCGCCTTCGGGGCGTCGGCGGCCGTGCCGGCGGGCACCTCGGCGTCGGCGAGCAGGCGATCGACCGCGAGCCGCAGGGCGGCGGGATCGGCCGGGTAGAAAGTCCCGGCCACGGCGGGTCGGCGAACGTCCATGGTCGTGCTCGTATCCAACAAGTTATTCCGGATATGGGGGCTTGGGAAGAGGGGTGCAAGGCCGTCGGCCTGGGAGCAGCGGGCACGGGCGAGCTTGGGAAGGCGACGGGCGAATCGACCTTGGCAGCCGACACCGGGACTCCGCCCGCGGCACGGGCAGCGCAGAGAGGCCTCGGGCGGCGTGCAATTGACGTTTACGTAAACGTCATATAAGGTAGACGGATGGCGCCCCGGGACGGGCAGGGGGAAGCTTTCCCCGCCATCGCGGGGCGTGGAGTAACCTTGTCTTTTGGTCGCGGCCGCCACTGCGAAAGCGACGCTGCCTCAAGTCCGCCCGCGGGAGCCTGCCATGAACGACACGAGCCGATCGCCGCTCGTCTACAAGCCGGTCAACAAGGTCCGCTTCGTCACCGCGGCGAGCCTGTTCGACGGTCACGACGCCTCGATCAACATCATGCGCCGCATCCTGCAGGCGTCCGGCTGCGAAGTGATCCACTTGGGTCACAACCGCTCGGTCGAGGAGATCGTCAACTGCGCGCTGCAGGAAGACGCCCACGGGATCGCGATCTCGTCGTACCAGGGCGGCCACGTCGAGTTCTTCAAGTACATGCTGGACCTCCTGCGCGAGCGCGGCGCGCCCAACATCCGGGTGTTCGGCGGCGGCGGCGGCGTGATCGTCCCCGCCGAGATCAAGGAGCTGCACGACTATGGCGTGACCCGGATCTTCTCGCCCGAGGACGGCCAGAAGCTCGGCTTGCAGGGGATGATCAACGAGATCGTCGCCGCCTGCGACGTCGATCTCGCGCACGACCTGCCCGCCGATCTCGCCGCACTGACCGGCGGCGACCGCTACGCCCGCGTGCGTGCGCTCTCCCGGATGATCAGCGGCCTCGAGGCCGGCACCGTGCCGGCCAAGACGCGCGACGCGCTGCTCGCGTCGGCGGCGAAGGCCAAGGTGCCCACGCTGGGCGTCACCGGCACCGGCGGCGCCGGCAAGAGCTCGCTCACCGACGAGCTGGTCCGCCGCTTCCGCCTCGATCAGGCCGACCGGCTGAAGCTCGCCATCGTGTCGATCGACCCGTCCCGGCGCAAGTCCGGCGGCGCGCTCCTGGGCGACCGCATCCGGATGAATGCGATCGAGCACCCGAACATCTACATGCGCTCGCTGGCGACGCGCGAGGCCGGCAAGGAAATCAGCAAGGCGCTGCCCGACGTGATCGCCGCGTGCAAGGTCGCGGGCTTCGACCTGGTCATCGTCGAGACGTCGGGGATCGGCCAGGGCGACGCGGCGATCGTGCCGCTGGTCGACGTCTCGCTGTACGTGATGACGCCGGAGTTCGGCGCCGCATCGCAGCTGGAAAAGATCGACATGCTCGATTTCGCCGACTTCATCGCGATCAACAAGTTCGACCGCAAGGGCGCCGCCGACGCGATGCGCGACGTGCGCAAGCAATACCAGCGCAACCGCGAGCAATTCACGACCCCGGTGGACGAGATGCCGGTGTACGGGACGATCGCCGCGCGGTTCAACGACGACGGCGTGACGGCGCTCTACCAGGCGCTGGCCGAACGGCTGGCGTCGGCCGGCCTCGCGCTCGGCCCGGGCAAGCTGCCGCCGGTCACCACGCGGCAGTCGACCGGCCAGAACGTCATCGTGCCGTCGGCGCGCGTGCGTTATCTCGCGGAAATCGCCGACACCGTGCGCGGCTACCACCGGTGGTCGCAGGAGCAGAGCCGCATCGCGCGCGAGCGGCAGCAGCTGCGGGCGGCGAAGGCGATGCTCGCCGCCGAGTGCAAGCAGGAGGTGGCGGAGCTCGATACCCTCGCCGCCGACCGCGATGCGAAGCTCGACGCGCGCGCCAGGAAGCTCATCGACATGTGGCCGAAGACCAAGGCCGCGTACGCCGGTGACGAATACGTGGTGAAGATTCGCGACCGGGAGCTGCGCACCGCGCTCACCACCACCTCGCTGTCCGGCACCCGGATCCGCAAGGTCGCGCTGCCGAATTTCGAGGACGACGGCGAGATCCTGCGCTGGCAGTTGAAGGAAAACGTGCCGGGCAGCTTCCCCTTCACCGCCGGCGTGTTCGCGTTCAAGCGCGAGAACGAGGACCCGACGCGGATGTTCGCCGGCGAGGGCGACCCGTTCCGCACCAACCGCCGCTTCCACCTGCTGGCCGACGCCATGCCCGCGAAGCGGCTGTCCACGGCGTTCGACTCGGTCACGCTGTATGGCAACGACCCCGACCTTCGCCCCGACATCTACGGCAAGGTCGGCAATTCCGGCGTGTCGATCGCGACGCTCGACGACATGAAGGTGCTGTATTCGGGCTTCGATCTCTGCGCGCCGAACAACTCGGTTTCGATGACCATCAACGGCCCGGCGCCGACGATCCTCGCGATGTTCCTCAACACCGCGATCGACCAGCAGATCGAGAAGTTCCGCGCCGACAACGGCCGCGACCCGACCGACGACGAGACCGGCAAGATCCGCGCCTGGGCGTTGTCGGCGGTGCGCGGGACGGTGCAGGCCGACATCCTGAAGGAAGACCAGGGCCAGAACACCTGCATCTTCTCGACCGAGTTTTCGCTGAAGGTGATGGGCGACATCCAGGAGTTCTTCGTCCACCACAACATCCGCAATTTCTACTCGGTGTCGATCTCCGGCTACCACATCGCGGAGGCCGGCGCGAACCCGATCTCGCAGCTCGCGTTCACGCTGTCGAACGGCTTCACGTTCGTCGAGGCGTACCTCGCGCGCGGCATGCACGTCGACGACTTCGCCGGCAACCTCTCGTTCTTCTTCAGCTACGGGATGGACCCGGAATACACGGTGATCGGCCGCGTGGCGCGGCGGATCTGGGCGGTGGCGATGCGGCAGCGCTACGGCGCGAATCAGCGCTCGCAGAAGCTCAAGTTCCACTCGCAGACTTCCGGCCGCAGCCTGCACGCGCAGGAGATCTCGTTCAACGACATCCGCACCACGCTGCAGGCGCTGATCTCGACCTACGACAATACCAACTCGCTGCACACCAACGCCTACGACGAGGCGATCACCACGCCGACCGAAGACAGCGTGCGGCGCGCCGTGGCGATCCAGCTCATCATCAACCGCGAATGGGGTCTTGCCAAGAACGAGAACCCGAACCAGGGCGCGTTCATCCTGGACGAGCTGACCGACCTCGTCGAGGAGGCGGTGCTGAAGGAATTCGAGGCGATCAGCGAGCGCGGCGGCGTGCTGGGCGCGATGGAGACCGGCTACCAGCGCGGCAAGATCCAGGAGGAGTCGATGTACTACGAGCACAAGAAGCACGACGGCTCGTATCCGATCGTCGGCGTCAACACCTTCCGCAATCCGCACCCCGACACGGCACCGCCCACGATCCTGCTCGCCCGCTCCTCCGATGACGAAAAGCAGTCGCAGCTGCGGCGCCTGCACGATTTCCAGCAACGGCACGCGCACGAAGCGCCGGCGGCGCTCGCGAGGCTGCAGCAGGTGGTGATCGACAACGGCAACGTGTTCGCCGAGCTCGTCGACACCGTGCGCGTGTGCTCGCTGGGGCAGATCACGCGTGCGCTGTTCGAGGTGGGGGGTCAGTACCGGCGCAGCATGTAGCCGGGCGACGACCGCGGGTGCCTTGTGCGAATACGACACGCTAACCGGACCCTGCGCGAATCGACGGTGATGCCGGGGGCCGAGCCGATCGGCGACCTTCCGGCGGCGCCGCCGGACGAATTCAAGCAGCGTCTGCGGATGCGCCGATTCCTGCTCGCCAGCCTGTTTTCGGTGCTGTACCTGCTCGTGCTGGCCATCTTCTCGACCCAGGACAAGGTGGACCGCAAGACACTGATCGAGACGTGCGTGATCGTCGGCGCGCTCTTCCTCGTTTTCTCCCTCGTGTTCCGCTCGGGACTCAATCTGCACTTCGCCGATCCGGGCCTGACCGGCTGGCAGCTCCTGGCCGCCGTCTTCACCATGCTGTTCGTCGTCTACCGCAGTCCGGATACCCGGCTCGCGTTCACCGCGTTCTTCTTCGTCGGACTGATGTTCGGCATGCTGCGCATGAGCAGCGGGCGCCTGACGTTACTGGGAGCGCTGTCGATCCTCTCGTTCGCGGTCGTCATCTGGCTGCGCTACCTCAACAAGCGCGATGTCGAGAATCTGCGCCTGGACGCCCTGCTGTGCGCCGTCATGGCCGTGACCTTTCCCTGGTTCGTCTATTTCGGCGAGCGCATCAAGCGGCTCGAACGCGGGCTGACCGAGGCCAGCATCGAGCTCGAGGACATCGAGGAGACCGCGTGGCGCGACGAATTGACCGGCGTGTACAACCGCCGCGCGCTCAACGTCGCGATGGACGAGGCGAAGCAGCGCGCCGATGCCACCGGCGAACCGATGGCGCTCTGCGTCATCGATCTCGATCACTTCAAGCGCTTCAACGACGAGCTGGGGCACTTGGCGGGCGACGACGTGTTGCGGGTGTTCGCGCACGCGGTGCAGGGCGGCATGCGGACCATCGACGTGTTCGGCCGCTACGGAGGCGAGGAGTTCATCCAGATTCTGCGGCACACGGATCTGCCGGGTGCCATCACCGAAGCCGAACGCCTGCGCCAGCGCATCAGCGAGATCAAGCTCCCGGTCTCGCGCCAGATCGGCCGCCTCACGATTTCCATTGGCGTTGCCCAGTACCAGCCCGGCGAGAAGATCATGCAGACTTTTGCGCGGGCCGACGCCGCGCTCAACCGGGCGAAGGAAGGCGGCCGCAACCGAGTACAGAGCTAGTGCGCACCGCGTGACCGGGCATCGCGCGGTCCGGCCCGGGAAGCGTAGTATCCGCGGAGCATGCAGAACACGAAGTGCAGGGACCGGAACGCCGCCGTCCGCTCGCGCCGGGCGGCGGATTCGCGCTGCGCGGCCGCAGCGGATGGTTGACGCCGGCCCGACGATGACCGCCGAGCCCACGCCTGCGCCCAGCCGATCGCCTGCCAAGGCGCAGTCCTCGACCTGGGCGCCGGCGACCCCGAGGCGCCGGCCAACGCGATCCCGAACATCATCGCGCATCTGGTCGAGACCGAGACCTGGCGCAACGCGGCGACGGTACTGACCGGGCGTGCTGCTGATCGGTCTCGGGTACTGGTCGTACACGGCATTCGCGATTCGATCGCCGAAACCCGGGTGACAGCCTGCGAGGCGCTGCTCGGCACGGTCGTGACGGGGCTCGATGTCTGGGTGGGCGAGCACCGCACCGAGGCGGTGCGCCTCGCCCGCGATCCGGAGGTCGTCGACGCGGGCGGCGCGGCTCGCGGCCGAGGCGCGCGGGCCATGCTCCGGACGCCGCAACGATGCACCGCCGAGGCCGAAGAACTCGGCCGGGTACTCCAGGCATCGCTCGCGACGCGAAGGCGTGGTGGCGCTTCCGGCATCCTCGACCGGACCGGGCTCGTGCTCGCCTCGAAGGACCCCGCAGCGCTGCGGGCAACGCCTGCGCTCCGGCGCCTTCCGGCAGCGGCTCGACCTTGCCATCGACGGCGTGCCGCAGTTCGTGCGGCCGTATCCCGAACGCGAGCTGTCGGTGAGAGGCGCGTCCGACGTGCGCCGTCCGGTCGCATGGTTCCTCGCGCCCATTCGCGCAGGGAAAGGCCCCCGCATCGATGGCGCTGGCGATGGGCGTGGAGACCGACCGCCAGCTGGCGACGATCTTCTCCGCCGCCCGGCCCGGCAAGACGGCGGAAGCTTATGCCTTTGCCGACGATGGCCTCATGCTCACGCAATCACGCTTCGCCGAGCGAACTGGTCGAGGCCGGCGTGCTCCCCGATTCCGCGGCGGCGAGCTCGGCGTTCCACATCCCGGTGCGCGACCCGGGCGGCAACGCGATGGCCGGGCACGCTGCCGGCACTCGATCCGGCGGCGCGTCCACTGACGCAGGCGGCGGCGCTGGCGATCGCGGCGCGCGCAGCGGTGGCTGGGTCCGCGACGGCACGGCGTCATCGCCGACACCCTATCGCAGCTATCGCGGCACGGAGGTCGATCGGCGCGTGGCGCTGGCTGCCTGGCCTACGACATGGGCGTCATCGCCGAGATCTGCGACGACCGAAGCCTTCGTGGCACTTCGCTACTTCTGGATAAGCGCGGCGGTGCTCGGCATTTTCATCATCGCTTTCGCTGGGTGCGGCGCTGATGTCGGCGACCTCGCTCGACCGCCTGCAGCGGCAGTTCGGCCGCCTGCAGCGCCTCGGCGCGTATACGCTGGAACGCCAGATCAGCGAAGGCGGAATGGCGACGATCTACCTCGCGCGCCACGCGCTGCTGAAGCGCCCGACCGCGATCAAGATTCTGAAAAAGCACGTCGCGACCGACGAATTCCTGCACCGGTTCGAGCGCGAGGTGCAGGTCGCGAGCCAGCTCTTCCACCCGAACACCGTGCAGGTCTACGACTTCGGACGCACCCGCGAAGGGCAGCCCTATTACGTGATGGAGTACCTCGACGGCGTGACGCTCGCCGAGCTCGTGGCGCACTCGGGGCCGGTCCCGCCGGGGCGCGGCGATCCACATCCTGCGCCAGGTCGGCGCCGCGCTGCGCGAGGCGCACTTGCACGGCATGGTCCATCGCGACGTCAAGCCGGAGAACGTGATGCTCTGCCGCCGCGGCGAAGACGACGTCGTCAAGCTGCTCGATTTCGGCCTCGTCAAGAACCTCGAGACGGGCGAAGACGCGCGACGTGACCAAGCAGGTGAAGATTCTCGGCACGCCACGCTACATGGCGCCCGAGCGGCTCGTGAACCCTGCCGACGCGGACGCGCGGTCCGACGTCTACGCGCTGGGCGCCGTCGGCTATTTCCTGCTCACGGGCAAGCCGATCTTCGACGGCGACGACAACCTTGCGATCGGCAACCAGGTGCTGCACACGCCGGCGCCGCGGGTGGCGGCGAGCATCCCCGGCATTCCCGAAGCGCTCGACGCACTGATCGCCTCGTGCCTGGAGAAGGACCGCGCTGCGGCGCCCGCAATCGGCCGAGAGCCGTGATCGAGGCGCTCGACCGGCTGTCGACGCGGCTCGCGTGGACGCAGGCCGATGCCGCCGCGTGGTGGGCCGGCTATCGGACGAGCCAGGCGGAATTGAAGGAATCGGCGGCGTGATCCGTTTTCCACGGCAAGGCGGGGAGGGTCGCGCCGGGCCACCTGGCGAGACGCTTACGCTGCCGGCGGCCTCGTTGCCACCATCGAATCGCGCCCGCCGAACCACGCGAACCACGCCGCCACGTTCGGATGCGTGTCGCGCCACGCGAGCGACGCGAAGCGATAGTCGAGGTAGCCCAGCGCGCAGCCGAGGCTGATGGTGCCGAAATCGACGCGGTCGCCGAAAGCGGCGGCGCGCGCTTCGAGATCGACGAGCCCGGCCGCGATCTTGGCGAGCTGGCCGGCGAGCCAGTCGGACCAGCGCAGGCCTTCCGGACGCATCGCCGTCTCGTAGCGCGCCAGGACGGCGGCGTCGGAGATGCCGTCGGCGAGCGACTGCTCGACCAGCGTGCGCCAGCGCAGCGGGCCCGGGCGCGGCAGGAGGTCGCCGCCGGCCAGATCGTTCAGGTATTCGCAGATCACGCGGCTGTCGAAGAGGACGGTGCCGTCGTCGGTGATCAGCGTCGGCACCTTGCCCAGCGGATTGTGGACGACGATCGACTCGGTCGGGCTCGATCGGGTTCGCGGCACAAGACAAGCGCTCGATGCGCTCGGAGATGCCGAGCTCGAGGGCGGTGACCACGCACTTGCGAACGAACGGGGAAGCGGCGGAGTAGAAGATCTTCACGGTGTTCTCCAGGGATCGAGGTCGGACGGTTCGCGCATGCCGCACGATCCGGCGAGAGCGACAACGCGGCACCCCGCGCCGCGAATCGTCGCCGGATTCGAAACGCGATGATGGCATAGTCCTGGGTCATTGTTGCGCTCGGGGCGCGGTGCTAGTATCCGGGCCGCGATCGGCGCATGGAACGAGAGGGGGTCCGCGGTTCTGGCGCCGCACACAGCTTTGCGGGGTGCCCGCATGGATGCGCTCTCCGACGTTCTGCGCGTCGTGCAGTTGAACGGCGCGGTCTATCTCGACGGCACGATGACCGCGCCATGGTGCACGATCGGGCAGCCCGATGCGACCGTCTGCGCGGGCTTCCTGCCGCGCTCCGAGCGCGTGGTTTCGTTCCACGTCGTCACCGAGGGCGCCTGCTGGGCGATGCTGCCGGAGGACCGCGCGCATCCGCTGCGCATCGAAGCCGGCGACATCATCGTCGTGCCCCAGGGCGAGACCCACATTCTCGGCAGCGCGCCGGACCTCGAGCCGGTGCCCACGGCGCCGATGCTCGCTCAGCACGTACGCACCTCGCCAGGCGAGATCCTGTCGCTGCGCTATGGTGGCGGCGGCGAGGAGACGCGGATGGTCTGCGGCTTCCTCGCGAGCGACAGCGTGCTCGGCAATCCTCTGCTTTCGGCGCTGCCGCGCCTGTTCAAGGTCGAGATGCGCGGCTCCGACGCCGCGTGGCTCGAGAACTCATTGCGGTTCGCGGCCACCGAGACGGCGCTTGCCCGCGCCGGGGGCGCGACGGTGCTCGGCAAACTCTCCGAGCTGTTGTTCATCGAGGCGGTGCGGCGCTACACCGAGACGCTGCCCGCGGACCAGAAGGGCTGGCTTGCCGGGCTGCGCGACCGTTTCGTCGGCCGCGCGCTGACGCTGATGCACGCCCGGCCCGCGCATCCGTGGACGGTCGACCTGCTGGGGCACGAGGTGGGCCTGTCGCGCTCCGCGCTGGCGCAACGGTTTGCCGAGTTTCTCGGCCAGCCACCGATGCACTACCTCGCCCGCTGGCGGCTGCAGGTGGCCGCCCGCGAGCTGCAAAGCGGCAATCGTTCGCTCGCGGTGGTGGCAGAGGCGGTCGGCTACGATTCGGAAGCCGCGTTCAATCGGGCGTTCAAGCGTGAGTTCGGCGTCCCGCCCGCGATGTGGCGGCGCAACGGCCGCATGGCCGCCCCTTCCCGGCGCCGGAGCCTAGCCGGAAAATCCGCTTGCGGCGGCGGCCGCGGCACGCCCTTCAGGCCGCCGCCAGCGCCGTGAGCGCGCGCGCCGCGAGCAGGCCGTTGAGCCGGCTTCCCGGCTTTCTCGCCGTGCGCTCGGCGGTCAGTGCCGCCGCGAGGCGTGAGCGTCGTCCGCGCAGCGCCGCCTCGACCAGCGTCAGATGGATGAGGTCGCATTGCGCGATGCTGCCGCCGCAGCGCTGCGCGAGATGGCGAACGCGGGTGAGCCGCTCGACCGCGGTGGCATAGTCGCCGCGGCTCATTGCCCACAGCGCTTCGCACACGGGCAGCGCGAGCCGCATGTCGTCGCGCGGGTTGGCGCGCCGCACGTCGCGGCCGCGCAAGAGCTGGAGGATGTTGTCCGCGGCCGTGGTGCGGTCGGCGGCGGCGAACGCCATCATCGCGTGCGCGAGGTTGAACACGCGATGCTGGTCGGACACCTTCGCATCCCAACAGTCGGCCAGCGTGTGCCACCGTCCGGTCAGGACCATGCCGCGCAGCGACAGCCGCCACAGCAGCGCCGACGCGTCGACCAGTGCGGACGTCGCCCGGCGCGGGCTCGCGGCGATCTGCTCGTCATAAATGGCGAGCGCCTCGTCGGCCTCGTCGAGATCGATGTGGAACAACGCGAGGTGCCACGCGTTGTGGATGCCAAAGGCGCTCCCGTCAGTCCACGCGGACGGCGTCGCGCAGAGCAGCGCCACGCCTGCGGCCGGCCGGCCCTGCATGTCAAACACATGCGCGATGACGTGGATCGCGCCCGGATTTCCCGGCGAATGCACGAGCGCCTCGCGGGCGATTGACTCGGCGCGCTCGTAGACGCCGTTCTCCTCGAGTCCGAACGCGTACAGCGTGAGCAGAAATCCGTAACCCGGCAGCCCGGCGCTCCAGCGCGGCAGGACCGCGGCGATGCGGTCACGCAGCATTTCGCGTCGCCCGAGATGGAAATCGAACGCGTGCGCGAGCTGCAGCGCGAGGATGTCGCGCGGATAGTCGATGACGAGGTCCCCGTACAGCCGGGCGGCGCGCCGAGGGTTGCGCGCGAGCCACGCGCCGGCCGCGGCCGCGTGACGGCGCTCGCGGTCGTTGGCACTACGCCACCGCGCCTTGATCGCGGCCAGCGAGTCGCCGAGCTTCGCGTCGGCCGGCTTGTCGCCCGCGAGCACCAGCAGCGCCGCGCGCAGGCAATGTCCGGTCACGAAATCGGGATCGCGGGCGAGGGCGACGTCGATCGCGGCGAGCGCATCGCCGCGGTGGCAATGCATCATCGCGAGCGTTTTCTCGTAGCGGTCGAGCGATTCCGCATTGCGGGTCGAGACGGGAACGCCGCGGGCATCGAACAGGGTCATGGTGCCTCCCCTTCCGGGTCGTGGACACGGCCCCAAGTATCGCCGTGGGAAGGGTGGCGCGCGATGACCGCAACGCCGCGGTTCTTGCGCGAGCGTCCGCGATGTGCGCCTCGGCCTCCTACGCAGTGCTCGACCCTGCGTGTGGGTCTCCTGCGTCGACTCGCCACGCGGGCTCGCGCCGCTAATGCACGCTCGCGCCGTGGCAGAGCTTGAACTTGCGCCCGCTGCCGCACGGGCACGGGTCGTTGCGTCCGACCTTGGGGGTCTCGCGATTGGTCGGGCGGCGTGGCCGGGTGACGTCGGCGATGTCCATCACCGCGATGACCAGGGCCTCGATCGCCTCGTCGAGATCCGCGAGCGGCAGGTCGCGATCGAACGCCGCCTTGTCCCGCGCAAATTCCCGGCTCTCGGCGCTGGCGTCATCGGGATCGGCCGGGAGATGACGGAGGATGGCGGTCAACGAGACGTTGCTGGCATCGTCGGCCTGCAGCTCTTCGAGCAGCGCGGGAAACGCCGCCAGCGCGTTCATGAAGCCCTCGGCCCAGGGCTCGAGCGCGGCGATCGAGGCTTTGCCGGTCAGCGGCTTTCCGTCGTCGTCCTCGAGCTCGAAGATGACGGGGTCGAACGGCTCGCGCGCCGCGATGTACGCGGCGAGCTCGTTGTGGCGGCGCATGATGAGGTCGATCGCGCGCTGCGTCGACGCGGCGTCGTCCCACAGCGCGGTCTCGCCGCCCTGCGCGTCGAAGACGAACGGCAGCCATGCGGACGGCAGCACCGGTTCGGCCTGGAGCAGGACGGCGGTGAGGAAGCCGTCGAGCATCTCGACGTCGAGTGGGTCGAGCTCTGCGGGCAGCGCCTGCAGCAATTCGTCCAGCTCGGAGACCTCCGTGTCGGACAGCGGGGCGGTGAGCGAGTCGCTCGCGGTGTTCGGATTCATTGGCGCATGATAAGGCGAAACGACGCTGCCAGCCGTCCCGCCATCGTTGGCGGGTCAGCGGCGGCGTCTACCACCGGCAGCCGCCGTTGCCGATGGTGCTGGCGATGAGCGGCGGAATCGCGAGCAGCCCGAGCTCCGCATAGGCGTTGCGGCAATCCGGCTTCGCCGCCTTGGCGATCGCCTCGCCCAGATTGAATTTCTTCGCTTCCGGCGGGGGCGGTGGCACCAGATTCAGGACCGCCGGCGAGCCCGGTCGTTCGCTCGCGATTTCGCGCGCCCGCCGGCGCGTCGCGTCGAGATCGATGCGCGGTGCCTCATTCGGTGCTGCGGCCGGTGGCCCGGCCTCGGGGCGCGGTCGGAAGATTTCGTCGTCGACACTGGGTGTGCCGAGCCGCTGTCCCGGGACGGGCTGTCCGGAGGGGACCCCGGCGCGAGCCGGCGCTTCCCGGGTCGCCGGCCGCTCCGAACCCGCCGCGGGAGTGGTCGCGCGGTCGCTGCGCGGCGCGACCCCGGCCGGCTCACCGCGTGGCGGCGCCGTCGCGGCGGGCAGCGAGGGGCGATCGGGCGCCGCCTGGGTCGCCGGGGGTGCCGAGTCGACGGTCGCGGGGCGGGTCGCCGGAACCTCCGCCGGTCGCGCGACCTCCCGTTCGGGCGGGCTCGGCGCCACGCCGGGCACGGGCGCCGCTAATGGAGATTCCGTCGGCGGTGGCTCGACCGGCGCCGCGAGCTCGCGTCTCGCATTCTCCGGCGCGATGCGCTCGAGGGGCGCCGGCGCGGCAAACGGCACGGCCCGAGCCGGCGGCTCGACCGGGGCGGCGAGCTCGCGCTGAACGCTTTCCGGCGCGATGCGTTCGACGGGCGCCGGCGCGGCGAAGGGCGTTTCCCGTGGCGGTGGTGCGACGGGCGCGGCGAGCTCGCGCTGAACGCTTTCCGGCGCGATGCGTTCGACGGGGGCTGGTGTTGCGAAGGGCGTTTCCCGTGGCGGCGGCGGGACCGGCGCGGCGAGATCGCGCCGGATCCGCTCCGGGGTAATGCGCTCGAGCGGTGCTGGCGCGGCAAAGGGCACTTCGCGTGGTGGCGGTGCGGGCACCACGGTTGGGGCGGTGCTCCGCTCGATCCTGGATGGTGCCGCCGCATCGGGCGTCAACGGCTTGTCGACGATCTCCGGCGCACTGAGATCGAGGCGCGGCAGGACCTCGAATGGCCGTGGCTCGGCCGGCGGGGGCGCCGGAACGGGCGGCGTGGTCTCGGCCGGCGGCGGTGCCGTGGCCGGCAAAGCGGGCGCCGCGTTCGGCGCCGAGGGGCCCGACTCCGCAGCGCTCGGCGCGGCGGGTTCCGGCGATGCCGTCGCGGGTGGTGGCTCGGCCGGCGGTTGCGCGGCCGGCGCGACCGCACGCGGGGCGTTCTGCGGGCGCTCCAGCAGCGCGGACCCGGGCGCCGTCGTCTCGGCGCCGGGCGAGAGCCTGATGCCCGCGCCGCGTTCGGGCGAGAGCCGCCGCAGAGTCACGTCCAGCGCGCCCAGCAATTGCTCGCCCCGGTTTGCGCTGCCCCCCGGTGCGCTGCCGAACAGCATGACCACCAGCAGATGCAACAGCATCGACAGGATCACGAACTGGGTCAGCGTCGGCGGCGCGGCCCGGGTGGGCGTGGCCGCGCGGCGCGCAGGCGGGCGTTGCGTGATCACGAAGGGCGCAGGAAAGGGGCGACGGGTGGCTCTGGATCGAGCCGCTAGGATAGCGCGTCGGGCGAACCGCGGCGGCGCCGTTCACGTTCGTCGCGGCGCGGGTTGTCGCGGGTCGCGTGGCACGCGCACGCGCCAACGCGTTTTCGGCCGGCGCCCGCGCCGCGCATTTCCATTACACTGCTGTCTCGTCCGGGAAGTGCTGCGCGAAAACCCGGAACCACCGCCGATGGCCGAACCCACCCACTGGGCGTTTCCCCGCGAGCTGCAGCCGAAGGCCGGCGAGGTCGGGTTCGACCTCGCCGCGGCATTCGACGCGGTCGTGGCGCTGCGGGTCGCGATACCCGATGACGCGTTCACCGCGCCGATTCTCGGGACCGAGCGCACCGGCAACGGCGTGGTGATTCGCAGCGACGGGCTCGTCCTGACCGTCGGCTATCTGATCCTCGAGGCCGAATCGATCTGGCTCACGGCGAACAACGGGGTCGTCGTCGCCGGGCATCCGCTCGCGTACGACTTCGTCACCGGCTTCGGCCTGGTCCAGCCGCTCGGCCACCTCGACCTGCCGCCGCTTGCCCTGGGATCGTCAGCGCCGATCGACGTGGGCGACGAGGTGATCGTGCTGGGGCACGGCGGGCGCGCCCACGCGCTCAAGGCCGACGTCTTCGCCAAGCGCGAGTTTGCCGGGCCGTGGGAGTATCTGCTCGACGAGGCCCTGTTCACCACGCCCGCGCATCCGGAATGGAGCGGCGCGGCGCTGCTCTCCGACGACGGCCGGCTCGCCGGCATCGGCTCGCTGTTCGTGCAGGAGCCGGCGGGCGAGGACATCGTCAAGGGCAACATGTTCGTGCCGATCGACGTCTTCGCGCCGGTGCAGGAGGACCTGCTCAAGTATGGCCGGCGCGGCGGGCCCGGGCGGCCGTGGCTCGGGATGTACACCGCCGAGACCTCGGACGGGCTCGCCGTGACCGGGCTCGCGCCCGAGGGGCCGGCCGAACGGGCCGGCGTGCAGGTCGGCGACGCCGTGGTCGACGTGGGCGGCGAGCGGGTTGCGGCGCTCGCGGATCTGTACCGCAAGGTGTGGCAGCAGGGGCCCGCCGGCACCGTGATCCCGCTGACGCTCGCGCGCGGCGGCACGCCGCTGCGCGTGCAGGTGCATTCGGCGGACCGCACGGACAGTCTCAAGAAGCCGCGGATGCAGTGACGGCGCCGGCGCGACGGGAGAAGGCGATGGCAAAAAAGAAGACAGCCGATCCGCGGATCATTCGGCCCGACGACATCGACCCTCATCACCGTTGGGACCGGCCGCTGCCCGCACCGGGGCACACGCAGGTCGACTTCGAGGAGCGCATCGACTTCCGGCGGCTGCACGATTATCGGCTGGCGCGCACCCGCGCGGCGCTCGCCAGCTCGGGCCTCGGCGCACTGCTCTCGTTCGACCAGCACAACATCCGCTACACGACCAGCACGGTGATCGGCGAATGGGCGCGCGACAAGCTGACGCGCTACAGCCTCCTCACCGGCAACGGCAACCCGTATCTCTGGGATTTCGGCTCGGCGGCGAAGCATCACCGGCTGCATGCGCCGTGGCTTGCCCACGACCATTGCCGCGCCGGTCTTCTGGGACTGCGCGGTGCCGTCGGCGGCGACGGGCAGCTTTTTCGCGACGCGGCGAGCGAGATCAAGGCGCTGCTCGATGCCGAAGGCGTGGGCGACATGCCGCTCGGCGTCGACGTCGTCGAGCCGCCGATGATGCTGGAGCTGCAGAAGCTCGGGATCGAAGTGCGCGACGGCCAGCAGACGATGCTCGTGGCGCGCGAGGTCAAGAACATCGACGAGCTCTCACTCCTCAACATGGCGGCAGCGATGGTCGACGGCGTCTACCACGACATCGCCGAGGCGCTGAAGCCCGGCGTCAAGGAAAGCGAGATCGTCGCGCTGGCCACCGCGCGGCTGTACGACATGGGGTCCGACTGCGTCGAGGCGATCAACGCGATCTCCGGCGAACGCTGCAGCCCGCATCCGCACAATTTCACCGATCGCCTGATCCGCCCGGGCGATCAGGCGTTCTTCGACATCATCCAGTCGTACATGGGCTACCGCACCTGCTACTACCGGACGTTCAACGTCGGCATGGCGACCGCAGCGCAGCGCGAGGCGTACCGCAGGGCGCGCGAATGGATGGACCGCGCCATCGATCTGCTGAAGCCCGGCGTCAGCTCGGACCGCATCGCGGCATCGTTTCCGGAGGCCGCCGAGATCGGATTCAACAGCGAGATGGAGGCGTTCGGCCTCAACTTCTGCCACGGGCTGGGCCTCGGACTGCACGAACGCCCGCTGGTGTCGCGCCTGAATTCGCTGCGCGAGCCGATCGAGCTCAAGGTCGGCATGGTGTTCGCGGTGGAAACGTATTGCCCGGCGAGCGATGGCTATTCGGCGGCGCGGATCGAGGAAGAGGTGGTGCTCACCCGCTCGGGGCCGCAGGTGATTTCGCTCTACCCGGCGCAGGAGCTGCCGATCGCGAATCCTTATTAGGGCGTAGCCCGGGTTGAGCGCCCGCGAAACCCGGGTGGATGCAACAAAAGGAACGACGTCGTGACGAACCTGAACGGAAAATCGGCCATCGGCTGGATCGGCCTCGGCCGCATGGGCCAGGCGATGGCGGAACGCCTGGTCAACGGCGGCGCCGACGTGACGGTATGGAACCGCACGCGGGCGAAGTCGGAACCGTTGGCGAAGCAGGGCGCGAAGGTCGCCGATCGGCTTGCCGATCTCGCCGGCTGCGACATCGTGTTCGTGATGGTCTCGACGTGGCCCGACGTGCGCGAAGTCGTCGCGGGACCGGCTGGCCTCCTGTCCGGCGGCCGGGCGCCGGCGCTGCTGGTCGAATGCTCGTCGATCTCGCTCGAAGGGTCGACAGAGCTCCGCGCGCTCGTCGGCGCGCGCGGCGTGGCCATGCTCGCCGCGCCCGTCTCCGGCAACGCGAAAGTGATCAAGGCGGGGCAGCTGTCCTTTGTCTGCTCGGGGCCGAAGACGGCGTTCGATGCCGCGCTGCCGTACCTGCGCATGATCGCCCCCGCGGCCAGCTACGTCGGCGAAGGCGAGCTCGCGCGGATCGTCAAGATCTGCCACAACGTCTTCCTCGGCGTGGTGACGCAGTCGCTCGCCGAAATCACCGTGCTGGCGCAAAAGGCGGGCGTGCCGCGCCACGCCTTCCTCGCGTTCATGAACCAGAGCGTGCTGGGCTCGACGTTCTCGCGCTACAAGACGCCGGCGTTCGTCAACCTCGATTTCAAGGTCACGTTCACGCCGCAACTGCTGCGCAAGGACCTCGATCTCGGGCTCGACGCGGCGCGCCGCTTCGAGGTGCCGATGCCGCTCGCGTCGGTCACCCGCGACATCGTGCAATCGCTGATCGGCCACGGGCTCGACGACGCGGACTTCGCCAAGCTGCTGGTGCTGGAGGCCAACGCGGCGGGCCTCACGCTGGAACCGGAAAACGTCGACGTCGACGATGGGCTGTAGGGCTGCTACGACCCAAGTCACGACCCGAGGCTAGGCCAAGCGAGGAGAAGACGACGATGCGATATCTGCGGATTGCGATCATGCTGGCACTCGGCCTGGCGGGGGCGTCCGCCGC
The DNA here is from genome assembly GCA_963810845.1 of uncultured beta proteobacterium. Lineage (GTDB taxonomy): Bacteria > Pseudomonadota > Gammaproteobacteria > Burkholderiales > Casimicrobiaceae > CAIWHR01. Next base: position 35,720 of record CAWEOX010000005.1, read on the forward strand.
CTTTGGCCAGGGCTACCCGAACAAGCCGGTCAAGCTGGTCGTGCCGTTCACGGCCGGCAGCGCGACCGACATTCTCGCGCGGACCGTGGGGCAAAAACTCTCGGAGACATGGGGCCAGCCGGTGATCGTCGACAATCGACCCGGCGCCGGCGGGACGATCGGCGCGGCGATCGTCGCCAAGTCGCCGCCGGACGGCTACACGCTGCTCGTCCATTCCGCGGCCCACGCCTACAACCCGGCGATCTATACCAATCTCGCTTACGACACGGTCAAGGATTTCATCGCGGTCGTGCCGCTGGCCGGGCAACCCAACGTGCTGGTCGTGGCGCCGGCCTCGGGCCTCAAATCGGTCGCCGACCTGATCGCGCTCGCGAAGAAGAAACCGGGAGAGCTCAATTTCGCCTCGGCCGGCACCGGCAGCGGCACGCACATCAACGGCGAGAAGTTCCGGCTGGCCGCCGGCATCGACGTCGTGCACATCCCGTACAAAGGGACCCCGGAAGCCCTTACCGACACGATGGCGGGACGGGTCACGTATTTCTTCTCGCCGATCTCGGCGGCGCTGCCCAACGTGCGCGAGGGCAAACTCAACGCGCTTGCCGTCAGCACCGCCACGCGATCGAGCGTGCTGCCGAACGTGCCGACGATCGCCGAAGCGGGCCTGCCCAGCTTCGACTACAACCTGTGGGTGGGCGTGTTCGCGCCCGCGGGCACGCCCGTCGAGATCGTCGAGCGGATCAACAACGACGTGAATCGGGCATTGCGCGAGCCCGAGGTCCGCGAGCGCCTCGCCGCACTGGGCGCCGAGGCGATGCCGATGACGACGGCCGAATTCGCGAAGTTCGTACAGGCCGAGATCGAGGACTCGGCAAAAGTCATCAAGGCGGCCGGGATCAAGGCGCAGTGACGGGCGCGGGTGACCGCCTGCCTGGACCTGCGGCGGCCCGGCCGCCCGGTGGCGCCCACGGCCCTTGCGCTGGCGCAACGGTGCGCGTCGACCCGGCACCGATTCCCCCGGCAAATCGGGCAAAATGGAGCGTCTTCGTCAACCGTC
>CAWEOX010000006.1:0-106085 GCA_963810845.1 uncultured beta proteobacterium
TCGGCCGCCTCGCAAAGCCGCAAGCCTTCCGCCAGCGTATGGGCGAGGGCTTCTCGACCAGCGTCGGAACCCCGCCGGCACGCACTCGAGCGCCTGCTCGACGTGCAGCGGTTCGGCGTGGCGATCACGACGCCGTCCGGCCTATCCTCGGCGAGCATCTCGGCGAGCGAGCCGTGCAGCGGCACGCCGCCTCCGCGCGATCTCGGCCGCCTTCGGCGAGATGTCGACGATGCCGGCGAGCCCGGCCAGCGGCTCTCCCGGATTTCCTCGATGTGACGAAGCCCGATCGCGCCGGCGCCGGCGACGGCAATTCGCACCTGGTTCACGGCCGACTGGTGAGTTCAGATCGCGGCCAGTCCCCGCAGCGCGGGTCGTCGCCGCGCCGCGGGCCCTAAATCGTCGACGGCGTCTACTTGCGCGCGAACCTTGTCGATCTCGGTGTAGACCTGCTTCGCGAAGTCGGCGCCGACGGCGGCGCTGTACTTGTCGATGACGGGCTTGAGCTTCGTGCGGACCTTGGCGATCTCGGCCGGCGGCAGCTCGGTGTACTCCATCGTCTTCTTCAGATTGGCGAGCGATGCGTCCTGCGCGTCGCGGGAGAACTTGCGCTGGTAGACGGCTGCGACTCCTTCGCGGCGTCGAGCAGGATCTGCTGCTCGTCCTTGTTCAGGCGGTCCCAGGTCTTCTTGCTGACGAACATCGACTGCGGGTTGTACATGTGGTGCGTGGCGGCGAGGTACTTCTGCACTTCCTGGAACTTGTTCGCCTCGATCACGGTGTACGGGTTTTCCTGCCCGTCGATCGCCTTCTGCTCCAGCGCCGTGTAGACCTCGGTGAACGCCATCGGCACCGAGTTGGCGCCGAGCGCGTTGAACGTGTCGACGTAGATCGGCGACTGGATCACGCGGATCTTGAGGCCCGAGATGTCGTCCGCCGTCTTGATCGCGCGCCTGCTGTCGGTGACGTTGCGGAAGCCGAGGTCGTAGTAGGCGAGGTGGACGAGGCCCTTCTCCGGGCAGCTTGTCGGCGAGCTGCTTGCCGATCGGACCGTCGAGGATCGCGTCCGCTTCCTTCGCGTTGTCGAAGAGGAACGGGAAGTCGACGATCGCGTATTCCTTGATCTGACCCTGGAGGATCCCGGAATTCATCGACGCCATGTCGATCGTGCCGCCCTGGACCGCGGAGAGCACCTGCACGTCGCCGCCGAGCACGCCGCCCGGAAACACCTTGACCTGCATCTTGCCGCCGCTCTTTGCCGCGACAAGGTCGGCGAACTTCTGGCCGCCGACCGGGATCGGGTGCCCGGCCGGGTTGGCGGTCGTCCACCGGAACGTCTGCTCCCGCACCTGCGCCTGCGTCGCCCCGGCCATCACCAGCGCGCCGCACGCGACCGCCAGCACCAGTTTCATCGATTTCTTCATTTCACGTCCCTCTCTCAGTGACACCACATTAACGCGACGGCCGGCGGTTCCACGCCGGACCGCGTTGCCGAAATCTGCTCGCCTCAACTGCTGAACCACCTCGCCGGCCCCGTGACCAGGATCGGAAAGAAGATCAGCAACGCAAGCACGATCAGTTGCGCGATCATGAACGGCCACACGCCCTTGATGATGTCGTCCATGCCTGATCTTGGCGACACCGCAGACGGTGTTGAGCACCGTCCCGACCGGCGGCGTGATCAGGCCGATCGAGTTGTTGATGATGAACAGCACGCCGAAGTAGATCGGGTCGATGCCGGCTGCCTTGACGATCGGCATCAGCACCGGCGTCAGGATCAGGATCGTCGGCGTCATGTCGAGCGCCGTGCCGACGATGACGACCAGCACCTGCATCGCGAGCAGCAGCAGCAGCGGGCTGCCCATGAACGGCTTCAGCAGCGCGGTGACCTGTCCCGGCAGCTCGGCGACCGTGATGAGCCACGCCGAGACCAGCGCCGCGGCGACGAGGAACATCACGATGGCGGTCGTCTCGGCGGCGGTGACGAACACCCCGAAGACGTCCTTCCACTTGAGCTCCTTGTAGATGCAGATCGCGACGAAAAGCGCGTAGACCGCGCAGACGACGCCGGCTTCGGTCGGCGTGAAGATGCCGAATTTGAGACCGAAGATGATGATGCCGGGCAGCGCCAGCGCCCACGGCCTTCGATCACCGCGCGGACGACGTCCCTGCGACGACGCCTTGGGCGGCGGGACGATGTGCTCCTTCCGGGCCTCCCACCACCACGCGATCGCGAGGCCGGCGCCGATCAGGATGCCCGGGACGATGCCGGCGAGGAACAGCTTCGAGATCGACAGTCCCGCGGCGACGCCGAAGACGATGAAGCCGATCGACGGCGGAATGATCGGGCCGATGATCCCGCCGGCGGCGATCAGGCCCGCCGATTTCGCCGGATTGTGCCCGGCCTTGACCATCATCGGGAACAGGAGCGCGGAGAGTGCCGCGGCGTCGGCGACCGCCGAGCCGGACAGCGCGGCGAGGATGCACGACGCGAGGATCACGACGTAGCCCAGGCCGCCCCTGACGTGGCCGACCAGCGTCAGCGCGACGTTGACGATGCGCTTCGACAACCCGCCGGAGTTCATGACCTCGCCGGCCAGCAGGAAGAACGGCGCCGCCATCAGCGGAAAGCTGTCGGCGCCGGCGATGAGGTTCTGCGCGATGATCTGCGCGTCCATCATGTTGAGCTGGTACATCATGCGCCACGGCGCAAACGATCAGCGCAAACGCGATCGGCATGCCGAGCGCCATCGCGCCCAGCAGCGAGAACAGGAAGATGGCGATGGTCATGGCGGCTTGCCCTCAGCCCTTCGTCCGATCGTCGAACGCGCCGCGGAGGCGGCCGCTTCGCGGCTGGTGCAGCTTCGCCACTTCGACCTGTCCTCGGATTCCCGCACCTGGATCAGGTCGCTGTTCGGCCAGCTTGCCCGTCACCGCCTGCCAGAGATTGCGCAGCAGCAGACGCGGCCGCCACCGACCGAGAAGACCAGGCCGACGCTGTAGTAGAAGTACCCGGACGAAAGGCCCGTCGCCGGCGCCATGTTGTCGATGTTGATCAGCGTCTGCTGCCACGTCCCCGAGAAGAACAGCCAGACGCAGCCCAGCATCAGCAGGTTCGAGAGGATGAAGCAGGCCTTCTTGCCCCATACCGGCAGCCGCGACACGACCGAGTCCATCCCGAGGTGGGCGTGGTCGCGCAGCGCGACGACGGCGCCGACGAACACCAGCCAGACGAACAGCCAGCGCGACAGCTCCTCGGAAACGGAGATCCCCGAATTGAACCCGTAGCGGAGCACGACGTTGCCGAACACCAGCACGACCATCGACAGCGAGGCACAGCGGCGATGAACATTCGCAACAGCCGGAAGGTACCATCGACGATGCGGGTCATTGCTTCTCCTCCGTTCCCGTTTCGGGGTCAATGCCAATCGAACCGGTACTATGCCCGCGGGATGTGCGGCGACGTACGCCTTCAGCGTTTCCAGGCAGCGGAACGCGTGCTCGGCATACCCGATTTCCGCGACCCGCGCCTTGTTCGGCAACTCGATCGAATACACGACCGGTGGCATGTGCGCAAGGATGCCCGCCACGTCGATCCCGCCTTCGCCGACGTAGAGGCGCGCCTCGCGCAGGATCCGGATCATCTCCTTTCTCTCCGTCGGGATTTCGGCCGGCGCATCGCACAGGTGGGCGAAGTGGAACCACTCCCGCGGCAGCGCATCGAGGTCCTCGACCCTGTCGCGGGCGCGGTGGAAGTGATGCATGTCGACCATCAGCCCCGCGTTGTCGCGCTTGATCGTGCGCAGCACGTCGGCCGCCCCGGCGAGGTCGTTGACGGTGGCGATCGGGACGTACTCCAGATCCACGGTCAGTCCGAGCGGCTTGGCGAGGTCGCAGATCTCGGCGAATTTCTCGATGTAGTAGTCGCGCTCGCCGCCCCAGATGCTGGAGAGCACGGCCTTAGCACCCAGCTCGGCGGCGACTTCCATCGCCGGCAGGTAGTCTTTGGGATTGACGCCGTCGAAGACCCGCGCGAGCTCGATGTCGTGGACCTTGACCCCGGTCGATGCGAGCGCCCTCTTGGTCTCTTGCAGCATCTGCGGGTTTTCCGCGAGCGCGTAGTTGGGCTCGCCGGGGAGGCCCATGTAGATCGGGCGGATGCTGACGAAATCGTAGCCGGCGCGCGCGGCGATGTAGGTCATTTCCGGCGGCGCGCAGCCCAGCACCGTGAGGTGCGCCAGCGAATATTGCTGGTTCATTTTCGGGCCTCGCATCACGTCGCCGGTGCTCACGTGGTGCACCTTCTTGCCGGGCGAATAGATGTCCATGATGTTCCAGTGGCCCGCGGTGGGCACCGGCTCGTTCTGCATGTAGACGTCGAGGACGACGGGGCGCTTCGACTTGATCGCCTTCTCCAGCGCCGGCTTGAACTCCGCCGCGGAGGCCACCTTGACGCCGTCGATGCCGTAGGCCCTGGCGATGGCCGCGTAATCCGGCGACCAGGACTTGCCGTTCTTTTCGAACACGGTGCCGAACGTCGTGCCGTAGTGCGCCTTTTCGAGGCCGGCGATGGTGCCGAACGCGCAGTTGTTCATGATCACCCAGATGACCGCGATGTCTTCCTCGAACGCGGTGGCGAGCGCCGCCGGGTTCTGGCCGAAGCCGCCGTCGCCGATCAGCGCCACGACGACGCGGTCCGGCTTGGCGATCTTGGCGCCCAGCGCCGCCGGCGAGCCGAAGCCCATCGTCGCGTAGCCGCCCGGCGTGAAGACGCTGCCCGGGATGTAGATCGGGTACTGCTGGGCCATGCCATTCTTGTTCCAGCCCACGTCGGTGCACAGGATCGCGTCGCGCGGCAACGCGGCGCGCAGGTCGGCGAGGATCCGCTCCGGCCGCATCGGCCAGGCATTGCTCTCCATCGCCTTCTTGTTGCCGGCGACGAAGGTCTTGCGGTTGGCCGCCATCTCGGCCAGCAGCTTGGTCCGCTTGACGCCGGCGGGCACGACGCGGCGGGCGACGCGGTTCAGCACCTTGAGCGCCTCCTTGAGATCGGCGACCGCGCCGATCGCCACCGGGTAGTTGCGACCGATCTCCGCCGGATCGATGTCGATGTGGATCAGCTTGGTCGGCGGCATCTTGAACGTGTACGCGTCCTCCCATGAGCTGCAATCGGCCTCGGAGAAACGGGTGCCGAGCGCCAGGATCCAGTCGGCGCCCTTGCACTTGTCGTTGATGTACTTGGTCCCCCAGAACCCGGTCATGCCGAGGATCAGCGGGTGGTCATCGGGCAGCGCGCCCTTGCCCATCAGCGTGTGCGCGACGGGCAGCGACAGGTGATCGGCCAGCTCGCGCAACTCGGTCGCGGCATCGGCGATCAGGATGCCGCCGCCGACGTAGAGCAGCGGCGTCTTCGCGGCGAGCAGCGCACGGACGATCGTCTCCGCGGTCTCGTCGTCGAGCGAGGGCTTGTGCAGCGTCTTGGTGTTGGCGAGGACGCGCTTCCACAGCGCATCGTCGATTTCCTTGGAGAAGATGTCCATCGGCACGTCGACCAGCACCGGGCCCGGGCGGCCGCTCTCGGCGAGCGCGAACGCCTTTTCGATGATCTCGGGGAAGAGGTGCGCCGAATCCACGCGCCACGCCCGCTTCACGAAGGGCCGGTAGATCTCGTATTGCGACGCATCGGCGTGCAGGTTGACTTCCTGGTGCGGATGCTTGCCGTAGAAGTGGGTCGGCACGTCGCCGGCGATCACCACCATCGGGATCGAGTCGAGGGCGGCATTGGCCACGCCGGTGGCGGCATTGGTGAGCCCGGGGCTCAAGTGCGACAGCACGACCGACGCCTTGTTCGTCGCCCGCGCGTAGCCGTCGGCGGCGTGCGCGGCGATCTGCTCGTGCCGCGTGTTGATGAACTTGATCTTCTTGCTCTTCGACAGCGCCGCGAGCACCGCGATGTTGGTGTGCCCGCACAAGCCGAAGATGTGCTTCACCCCGCGGGCTTCCAGGTATTTGACGAGCTGCTCGGCGATGAGACCCTTCATTGCTCTACCTCCAATTGTTGGGCGTGCGGCGGCGCGGAAATTCGTTCGCTCGTTGCCGGGTGGCGGCGCCGCGTGCCGCGCGGCCGCTCGCGGGTCCCGGCGTTCAGGTGGTGATGGTCTCGACCTCGGCTTCCATCGCGGGGTCGTAGAACGGGCCGAACAGCTCCTCGTCGGACGGCTTGTCTTCCTTGATCGGCACCGATACCCACGTCGTGTTGAGGTAGTGCTTGAGATGCACGTTCTCCGACACGATGTTGCCGCCCCACGTCCCGCAGCCGAGGCTGGAGGTCATCGGCATGCCGTTGTTGAACGCGCCGGCGTTCGCCTTCGACTGCGGCTGGCGCACCATGATCCGGGATACCGGTGCGGCCATGGCGAGGGCGTGGATGTGCTCCTGGTCGAACGAGTAGATCCCGCACGAGTGGCCCTTGCCGCCGACCTCGTAGATGCCGCGCATCATCGTGAGCGCCTGGTCGAAGCCCTTGTACTTGTAGACGGCGAGCAACGTGGTGAGCTTTTCGCCGGAAAACGGGTGCTCCTTGCCGATGCCGTCGCCGTGGACGATGAGGAACTTGCGGTCGGCGGGAATCGTGAAGCCCGCCGCCTTGGCGAGCTGCTGCGGCGCGATGGCGACGGTGTCGGGCGTGCGATGCGCCTCGTCGTCCCACATCACGCGGCGCAGCGCCGCCTTTTCCTGGTCGTTGGCGAGGTAGCCGCCCTCGACCTGCAGCTGCTTCAAGAGCCGGTCGAAGATCGACGCCTCGATGATGAGGTTGCCGTCGGCCGAGCAGCCCGAGCCGAAGTCCGAGGTCTTGGAGAGCCGGGTGTTGCGCGCGGCTTCCTCGATGTTGGCGGTCTCGTCGATGATCATCGTCGAGTTGCCGGACCCGACGCCGTAGGCCGGCGTGCCCGAGCTGTACGCCGCGCGGACCATCGGCTGGCCACCGGTGGCGACGATCAGGTCGGCGCGCGCCATCAGCGCCTGCGACATCGGGATGTTGACCCGGGTGAGGCACTGCAGGATGTCGGCCGGCGCGCCCTCGCGCTCGAGCGCCTCGCGCATCAGGCGGACGGTCTCGAACGACGTCTTCTTCGAGCGCGGGTGCGGCGAGAAGATGACGACGTCGCGGGCCTTGATGCCGTAGATGGCGTTGCCCGCGGGCGTCAAGTCCGGGTTGGTCGTGGGCACGATGCAGGCGATGATCCCCGCCGGCTTGCCGTATTTGACGATGCCTTTCTCCGGCAGCTCCTCGATGATGCCGACGCTCTTCTGCCGCAGCGCGTCGCGCAGCACGCCCCGGATCTTCATGCGCTTGCCCATCCGGCTCACCGCATCGCCGAGACTGCTCTCCTTGATGCCCATCTCGACCAAGCGCGTGAAGGTCTTCTTGTTGGCCACCGCCCAGGCCACGGCCTGGCACAGGCGGTCGACGCGCGCCTGGTCATAGGTTTCGATGATGGCGAGCGCTTTGCGCGCGCGCTCGAAGACTTCGTCGAGTTCCTGCTGCTGTTCCTCGTTGATGCCTTTCTTTGCCTCGATGGCGGCCATTGGCGATGTTCCTCGTGTTGGCGTGGGGATCAACCGGCGGCGTCAGCGCGCGCCGGAACGGTCAAAGGGAGCGGCGATGAGATGCGGGCCGCGGCGAATCGGTCCGCCCGCGGCGACGCGCCGCCGCGACGCGGCGAACGAGTCGGCGACGCGGACGGGGACGCGGGTGACACGCAGGACCATCAAACGGTAACTCCTCCAGAACCTGCCGATTCCCGCGCCGCCGGTCGGCGCCGGTCTTGACCCGGGCCGCGGCCCCCTCGCGAGGACCACTCGACGTGCGACCCTGTCGGGCCTTTGTTATTTTCGGAATCGGATGCGCCGCGTGGCGCCGTTCGCCGCCTTTTCGACGCTGCCCGCCGTTCCCGGCGGCGCGTCTGATAGCTGCAACGATAAGACTGCGGGGATGGCCGGTCAAGGGCGTATGTCGACATTTTGTGCGCTAATCGCCCAGTTTGTTCGATCATGCGCGACAATTTCGAGACCATGTTCTTTTTCTTGGGCGATAATTGTATCGTGCGGGCGAGTGTGCGCCCAACCCGCTCGCGTGGCGACGACCGATTCGCCTCCTTTTCCAGTATGACGTACCCGAGGGACCCCATGCCAAGCCACGCCATCGCCGACGACAAGCCGCAGACCCTGCCTTCCGCTGCCACCGGCCGCTGCCTCGCCGCCGGCAACGCTCACCGATCCGGACGCGCTGCTCGCCGACACCATCGCCCGTCATGGCGACGACCCGGATTTCGTGACCGCCCTCGCCCGCGGGCTCGCGGTGCTGCTCACGCTGTCGGACAAGAAGCGGCGCATGTCGATCGCGCAGGTCAGCCATCGCACCGGCATTCCGCGCGCCGCGGCGCGGCGCAGCCTGCACACGCTCGCCACGCTGGGATTCGTCGCCGCGGACGAGGCGCGCCGGTTCTATCTGCGCCCGCGCGTGCTGTCCTTTTCGCACGGCTACCTGTCGGCCTCGCCGCTGGCGATGCTCGCGCAGCCGATCCTCGATCGCCTCGGCGAAGCGCTGCACGAGGCGTGCTCGCTCGCGACCCTCGACGGCGACGAGATCGTCTACATCGCGCGCTCGGCGTCGTCGCGCATCATGTCGCCGAACCTCAACGTCGGGCGCCGCCTGCCCGCCTACTGCACGTCGATCGGGCACGTGCTGCTCGCGCACCTGCCGCCGGAGGAGCTGACCGGGTACCTGACGCGGGTGCGGTTTCCATCCCTATACCGAGTACACGCCGTCCGCCGTGGACAAGCTGCATGCCGCTGCTCGCGGCCGTGCGCGAGTCGGGTTTCGCGTTCGCGAGCCAGCTGATGGAGCCGCGGCTTTGCACGCTGGCGGTGCCGGTCCGGGACACCGCGGGACATTACGTGGCCGGCATCAACGTCATCCTGCAGGGACGGCTGGTCACCCGCGGCGAGATGGCGGAGCGGTTCTATCAGCCACTCGCGCACGCGGCGATGGAGCTGGGCTCGCTGCTGCTGCCGTGACGGCTCCCGCCGCCGGCGATGGCGGCGGCCGATTGCGGTGCGCTATGATCTTCCCGTGCCGCCGCGTGCGAACGATGGCGTGAACCGCGGCCCAGCCGAAAGACCTGAGGACAATCGATGACCCATGCGATGGACCGCGAGTCGGTCTTTGAACCCCTCAACCCGCTCGGCATCGACGGCATCGAGTACATCGAGTTCGCGACGTCGAAGCCGCAGGCGCTGGGCGGCGTGCTGGAAACGATGGGGTTCCGGCCGATCGCGCATCACCGCTCGCGGGAGGTGGAGCTCTACCGCCAGGGCTCGATGAACATCATCGTCAATGCGCAGCCGGCCGACGTTCCGCGAACCGTGCAGCCGGTCGAGACGCCGATCCTGAGCGCGATCGCCATCCGCTTTCGCGACGCCGACGCCGCGTTCCATCGCGCGCTCGAGCTCGGCGCGTGGGAAATTCCGGTGCGCGCACGGGCGATGGAGTTGAACATCCCCGCGATCCATGGCGTCGGTGAAAGCCTCATCTATTTCGTCGACCGGTACGACGAGTTCTCGATCTACGACGTCGACTTCCACGCGATTCCGAACGTCGACCCGCACCCGCCGGCGCTGGGCGGGATGCGCTTTTTCGGGCTGGTCCAGTACATCGGGGTCGATCGGACCGCGGACTGGGTGGAGTTCTACGCGCAGATCTTCGGCTTCAGGCCGCTCGCGCCCGACGTCCGCTTCGGCATCCTGCCCAAGGGGCTGCTGTTGCAGAGTCCCTGCCGCAGCTTCTACCTGCAATTGATCGAGCCCGACGACACGGCCAAGTACGCGCCCTACGAGGAACACCTGCAGCGCATCGGCTTCGGCACCCCCGACGTCCTCGCGACCGTCGGCATCCTCGAAAAGCGCGGCATCGAGTTCCTCGCCTCGGAAAAGGTGCACACGAGCGCGCGCGGCGCGCTCACCAAGGCGCGCCTCGGCAGCGTGATGTTCGAGCTCGTGCACGACGTGCCAGCCCCGTCGGGCGCGCAGACGCAGGCGCCGGCGCCGGCGGCCCGATGATCTTCCACGATTTCGGGATGGACACCGCCTCGCTGGCGGGCTCGCTCGAAAGCAAGCTCGCGGCGATACGGGGCGCCGGCTTTTCGCAGGTGATGATTTCCGCCGGCGACGTCGTCGGCCATCCGGCGGGCGTGACCGGCGGCGCGCGCGTCGTCCGCGACAGCGGCCTGCGCGTGACCGGTCTCGAAGCGCTGCGCGATTTCGAGGGGCTTTCCGGCCGGCTGCACGAGTACAAGGTGGACGTCGCGAAGTCGATGCTCGAAGTCTGCTGCGCGCTCGGCGGGCGGATGCTCCTGGTCGAGGCCTCGACCTCGACGCACGCCGATGCGAGCGCCGATGCGATCGTCCGCGATTTGCGGATGCTGGCCATGCTCGCGATTCCCCTGGGAATACGGATCGCGTTCAAGGGCGTGTCGTGGAGCCGGACCGTGACTGATTTCGCCGCCGCGGGCGATCTCGTCTTTCGCGCCAATTGCCCTAACCTCGGGCTCGCCGTCGATGCGTTCGACGTCCTGACCGCGCGCATCCCGTTGGGCGACATCGAGGCGATCGATCCGCAGCAGATCTATCTCGCCCAGCTTTCCGACTACATGTGGCAGCAGATCCGGTCGGCCGAGGAGGAAGCGTCGACCGCGACGCACTTCCGCGTCTTTCCGGGCGAAGGCGCGCACAGCGACGATCTCGCGAAGTTCGTCAGCACGCTCGACGGCATCGGTTATTGCGGCGATTACAGTTTCGATGTCTACAACGACGACTACCAGCAGATGCCGGCGGAGACCGTCGTCGGGCGGGCGCATCGCGCCGCCGAATGGCTCGCCGAAACGGTGCTGCGCCGCGCGCTGCCGGTGCCCAACATGGAGCGTCTCGCGCGCACGGCCCGTGGTTAATGCCAGGGGCGCCGGCTGCGACGGCGCCCGCGCAAGGAACGACCCGATGAAAATGGAATACCGCCGCCTGGGCGACACCGGCCTCGAGGTTTCGCCGATCTGCCTCGGCACGATGATGTTCGGTGACCGCACCAGCGAGGTCGAGTCCGACCGGATCATCGCGTCGGCCTTCGAGGCCGGCATCAATTTCATCGACACCGCCGATGCCTACGGGTTTGGCGCGGCGGAGAAGATCGTCGGCGCGGCGATCAAGTCCGACCGCCGGCATTGGATTCTCGCCACCAAGGTCGCCAATCCGATGACGGCGAAACCCCGTGACGGCGGGCTGTCGCGGCGCTGGATCATGCACGCCTGCGACGACAGTCTCGCACGGCTTTCCACCGACTACATCGACATCTACTACCTGCACAAGGACGACCGCGACACGCCCATTGCCGAAACGGTCGGCGCGATCGGCGACCTCGTCAAGAGCGGCAAGATCCTCTACTTCGGGCTTTCGAACTATCGCGGCTGGCGGATCGCCGAGGTCGTCAACGAGTGCGCGGCGCAGGGCGTGCCCAAACCGGTCGTATGCCAGCCGTATTACAACCTGCTCAATCGGCAGCCCGAGGTCGAGATCCTGCCGGCCTGCGATTACTACGGCCTCGGCGTGGTGCCGTACTCGCCGATCGCGCGCGGCGTGCTGACCGGCAAGTACCGGCCCGGGGTCGTGCCCGAGGATTCGCGCGTCGCCCGTGGCGACCAGCGGATGATGGAAACGGAGAACCGCGCGGAATCGTTCGCGATCGCGGAAAAGCTCGAGGACCATGCCCGGGCCACAGAACGCACGCTGACCGCGTTCGCGCTCGCGTGGCTGTGGGCGAACGACATCGTGACCTCGGTGATCGCCGGGCCGCGCACGTTCGAGCAATGGCAGGATTACGTCGCCGCGCTCGGCACGCCGTGGACGGCGGAGGACGAAGCGCTGGTCGATTCGCTGGTGCGCCCGGGCCACGCGTCGACGCCGGGATACAGCGATCCGCAGTATCCGTTCTTCGGGCGCAGCGTCGACGTCTGAGAAAGCCCGGCCGTCACCCAGGAAGTAGCCCGGTGTGGAGCGAACGCGAAACCCGGGTGGGAGGGTCAATGGCCACGATTGCCCCGGGTTTCGCTGTCGCTCAACACCGGGCTACGGCATCTTTTCCCCGGCATTCACCGCGAACGGCAGCCGGTTCTCCGGTGGCGCCAGCGGGCACGACCAGCGCTCGTCGTAGGCGCACGACGGGTTGTACGCAAAATTGAAATCGAGGACGCATTCCTCCATGCCGACGCCCAGGTCGGCGCCCTTGATCGTGTCGTAGAGATAGCGCCCGCCGCCGTACGTGCCGCGGCCGTTCGACGCGTCGGCGAAGGGCACCCACAGCCCGCCGCCATAGCCCTCGAGCCAATACGCGGTCAGTACGGCCGCCTCCCCGCCCACGGCAAAGCGCAGGACGCCGGCACGCGCGCAGCGCAGGATCCCGTCCGCGGCGAGGATGATCTCGAATTCGGTCCGCGCAATGCCCTGGTCCACCGTGGCGACGATGCGCCACGCCGGGTCGTAGGGATGCCACGCCAGGCCCGGCCACGCGGCGCGGCGCTCGGCCGGGATCGGGCTCTCGGGGTGGTCACGGAACAGCCGCTCGCGCGCCGCGCGAAAACGCAGCGCCGCACCGGCGGCATCCGCGCCGGCCGCGCGCACCGCCGCATAGTGCTCGGCGACGACGCGCCGCCAATGCGCGAGCGTAAAGGGGTCGGCGACCGCAAGCATCAGTCGCCGTCAGATCTCGTTGGCCACACCGTGCGGCACGTGACCGGCCGGCCCGTGCTTCGCCGCCGAATCGATGTGCGTGCGCTGATCGTCAAAGAAGATGTCGGCGCCGAACGCGCGCAGCACGTCGCCCTTGTCTAGGCCGCCGAGGAAGAAGGCCTCGTCGATGCGGATGTTCCAGGCGCGCAGCGTGCGGATCACGCGCTCGTGCGCCGGCGCGCTCCGCGCGGTGACGAGCGCCGTGCGGATCGGGCTCTTGTCCTCGGCAAAATCGGCCTGGATCCGATGCAGCGCGGCCAGGAATTCCTTGAACGGCCCGCCGGAGAGCGGCCGGCGCGCGGCGTCGACTTCGCTCCGCGCGAAGGCGACGAGGCCCTGCTCCTGGTAGACGCGTTCGGCTTCGTCGGAGAAGATCACCGCGTCGCCGTCGAATGCGAGCCGCAGGCCGTCGGTCTCGGCCTGCTCGACGGCGCTCGCCACGATCGTCGCCGCGGCATAGCCGTCGGCAAGCGCGCGTTTGACGTCGCCGGTGTCGGCCGACAGAAACAGGTGCGCGCCGAACGCCGGAACGTAGCGCGAGGTCGCCTCGCCCTTGGTGAACGCGGCGCGGGTGATGTCGAGGCCATAGTGCTTGATCGCGTTGAACACGCGCAGGCCGGTGTCCGCACTGTTGCGCGACAGCAGGATCACCTCGACGTACTGCTTGTCGGGGCGATTGAGGCGCAGCAGTTTCTGCGTCAGCACGAAGGCCGGGCCCGGCGCCAGGATTTCGTTCTCGTGCTCGACCTGGTAGCGGTGATACGCGTCGACGCCGTCCTCGGTGTAGATGCGGTGGCTTTCCGCGAGGTCGAACAGCGCCCGCGACGATATCGCGACGACCAGCTTGTTGGCGAGCGTGGGCTTCGGCATGCGGCGAGTATAGCGCCGCGCGTCTGATATATTGGATTCCGCCGATCGTGGGCGTGACGCCAGGGGCCGGCCGAAGGTCGGCGATGTTTCATGTCTGGGAAAATCTTCGCCATGAGCAACGCCGCGGACGTGTTGGCAGACTGGCAACGGAAGGAACAGGAATTCCTGGAGAGGGTCGGCAACGGCAGCTTGCGGCCAGGCGTCGCCACACCCGAGCAAGCCGCCGGCAAATCCGGCCTGGAGTTTCTCGGCGGTCTGCTGCGGGGTGATCTGCCCTTTGCGCTCATCGCCGAGACGCTGGACTTCTTCCTGGTGGAAGTGGAGAAGGGCCGCGCCGTCTTTCAGGGACGCCCGAGCAAGCGACTGTACAACCCGTTGGGGACCGTGCACGGCGGCTGGTACGCGACCCTTCTCGACTCGGCGGTCGGGTGCGCCGTGCACACCTGCATACCCGCCGGCAGGAGCTACACGACGCTGGAATTGAAGGTGAACATGGTGCGACCTCTGACCGACAAGGTGCCGCTGGTGCGCGCCGAGGGCAACGTGGTCCACCTCGGCGGCCAGATCGCCACCGCCGAAGGCACGCTGTTCGGGCCGGATGGCAAACTTTACGGCCACGCCTCGACGACGTGCCTGATCTTCGACTTGCCGCCGGCCGCGGAACGCCGCGGAAAATCGGAAGGGCGGTAGACGCGCAATTGCGATTGACCGATGTGCGAGTGGCCGGAACGCAGCAACTGGCATGGATTTCGCTGCGTGTCCAGAGATTGGCGCCCCCTGCGCAAGTTCTAGAATGAGCGGAAGATCCAATGGACCCCGTATGCCACCGCCGGACGCCACACTGCACGGCCTGATCCGGCACCTGCCGTTTCCGCTGGTCCTGTTCGGCACCGGGTCCGATATGGGCTTCGCCAATGACCGGTTCGCGGAGGTTTTCCTCTCCGGCCAACTCGACGGTCCCGAACTCCAGCGCCTGACGCGCCAACCAGGAAGCCGCTGGCAGACGGTGGAGCTGCGCCGCCGCGATGGCGCCACGCATAGGGCGCGCGCCCAGGCCATCGGGGTGCCGTACGGCGTCCTTGTCGTCATCGACGACGCCCCGGGCCGCTGTCGGTGGAGGAGCACGAGCGGCTGCAGCAGCGGATCGCCGAACTCGAAAGCCTCAGCGCGACGGACCGTTTAACCGGTTCCGGATTTCTACCCTCTGTTTCGACGGGAGGACATCGGTGCAAGTCGGGTTGCCTCCTGAACCACCCCGGCGAATCGCAGGATCGCGGGGATCTCGCCGGCGAAGTCCGCCCAGCCGTGATCGCCGCCACCCGCCACGTACTGCCACGCGCCACCATAGAAGGCGACCGCCTCGCGCCAGTCGAGAATTTCGTCGCCGGTGCGGACCAGCAGGAAATACCGCTCGGGCCGGGTGATGCGCGCCACCCGCAACGCCCGCAGTTCCGCGAAGTGCGCTTCGATGACCTCGAACGCCTGGCCGGTGTAGAGGTTGGTCTGCGTGCCCGCGAACGGCGCGAGATCGTCAAAGGGGCGGATCGCCGGGTTGATCAGCACGGCGCGGGCGCCGCAGTGTTCCGCGAGATGGGTCGCGTAGTAGCCGCCGAGCGAGCTGCCGACGATCGTGAGCTGGCTCGCGGGCGCGAGCACCTCGCGCTCGATCCACGCGGCGACGGCGGCGACAGCGGCGGCGGGTTCGTGGGACAGCGCCGGCACGACGAGCCGCGGGCGGATGGCGCCAGGCAGCGCGGCGACGGCATTCGTGAACAGCCGCGCCTTCCAGCTTGCGGGCGACGAGCGAAAGCCATGCAGGTAGACGATAACAGGCGCGGGCATCAGAGCTCCGATGCTACAGCAGCACCGTAACGATCACGTATTGACGCTGCCGCTTCGAGACCGCGCGCCCCGGCGGCTACGCGGCACGCATTTCCGCGAGCCGGGCAAGCAGTTTCGCATGGATTCCGCCGAAGCCGCCGTTGCTCATGACGAGCACGTGGTCACCGGGCTTCGCCTCGGCGGCGATCCCCCCGATCAACGCGTCGAGATCGGCGTGCACCGTGGCCCGGGCGCCGAGCGGCGCCAGCGCGGCGGCGACGTCCCATCCCAGATTGGCGGCATAACAGAACACCCGATCGGCGTCGGCAAGGCTTCCCGGCAGCGCCGCTTTCATCGCCCCCAGCTTCATCGTGTTCGACCGCGGCTCGAGCACGGCGACGATGCGCGCGGCGCCGACCTCGCGCCGCAAGCCGTCCAGCGTGACCGCGATCGCCGTCGGATGATGCGCGAAGTCGTCGTACACGGTGACGCCGCCGGCGGTGCCGAGCACTTCCATCCGTCGCTTGACGCCGCCGAATGAGGAGAGTGCAGCGAGGCTGATCGCGACCGGGACGCCGACATGACGCGCAGCAGCGATCGCCGCCAGCGCATTCAACTGGTTGTGCCGCCCCGCTCTGTCCGAATGCGAGCGTGCCTTGAAGTGCGCCACCGAGGAGGATCGTGCCGTCGACGGCAATGGTCCAGTCGGGCCCCGTTCCTGGAACCTCGGCAAGCCCGAAACGCTCGACCTCGCTCCAGCACCCGCGGGCGAGCACCCGCGCGAGGCTCGGCTCGCCGCCATTGACGACGATGCGACCCTTTCCCGGAACGGTGCGCAACAGATGATGGAACTGCGTCTCGATCGCCGCGAGATCGGGGAAGATGTCGGCGTGGTCGTATTCGAGGTTGTTGAGGATCAGCGTGCGCGGCCGGTAATGAACGAATTTCGAGCGCTTGTCGAAGAAGGCCGTGTCGTATTCGTCCGCCTCGATCACGAAGAACGGGCTGTCGGTGAGACGCGCGGAAACGTCGAAATCGCGCGGCACGCCGCCGATCAGGAAACCGGGATCGAGGTGCGCATGCTCGAGAATCCACGCGAGCATCGCGGCGGTGGTCGTCTTGCCGTGCGTGCCGGCGACGGCCAGCACCCACTTGTCGCGCAGCACGTTTTCGCGGAGCCACTGCGGGCCCGACAGATACGGGTGGCCGGCGTCGAGGATCGCCTCCATCAGCGGATTGCCGCGCGACACGACGTTGCCGATCACGAAGGCATCGGCGTCTCTGGCGACATTGTCGAGCTGCGAAGGATCCCAGCCGTCGGTGAGGCCGATGCCGAGCGCCGCGAGCTGCGTGCTCATCGGCGGGTACACGTTGGCGTCGCAGCCGCTCACCGTATGGCCCGCGCGTTTCGCGATCGCGGCGATGCCGCCCATGAACGTGCCGCAAATGCCCAGGATATGGAGATGCATGGATTCCTTTCAGGACGTGGCGCCGGTCTTCGCGGCGACGGCGCGCTGCAACGCATCTTCGAGGCAACGCGCGTAGTGGCGCGGATCGGCGAGCGGGACGGTCGCGAACTGCCGCCGGATCGCGGCGCCCACCTTGGCACGCCATGCGGGATCGGTGGCGAGGCGGCAGGCGATGGCCACGTACTCGGCGTCGGTGGCGACGAAGCGCGCCGACGGCTTCGCCTGCCGCTCGAAGACGAGGAAATCCTGCAGCGCGTCGTCGTCGCGGTCGAGCGCCAGGAGGACGCCGCGCAGCGCAAACCAGACATCTTCGTCGGCCGGCGCCAACGCGCGGGCGCGCTGCAGGCAAGGCAGCGCGAGGTCGTAGCGCCAGCGCGCGGACAGGGCCAAGGCCAGATTGCCAAGGGCTTCGACCGACGCCGGCGCAAGCGCGACGGCGCGCTCGAAATGGACCTCCGCCTCCGCGTAGCGGTGCTGCCGATAACAGAGGTGCCCCAGGGCCAGTGGCAGCGCCGGCCAATCGGGACGCAATCGCTGTGCCTCGACGAACGCGCGCTCGGCGGCGGCGAACTCGTCCTGGCCGAACAGGAGCACGCCGAGGTTGTAGCGGAGATCACCGCGCGCCGGCGCGAGCGCAATCGCCTGGCGGTAGGCGGCGACGGCCCGATCGACCCGGCCCGCGGCCGCTTCCGTCGTCGCCTCCTCGAGCCAGTCCCGCAACGATGTCATGGGTGCCCCCTTGGCGCTATGCGCCTTCCCGCCAAGCGGCAGCACCCTTCCTTCGGGCGCCCCGGCGAACGGCTCATTGGGTAACCTCTCCAAAGCTTGTCGGGCACGTGGCCAACGCCGGCTCGTGGCTTTGCCTCTGCGTAATCTGCGCGCCCGCGGAGCGGGCACGTCCGCGCATACTCATGCGCCGGCCGGCTTCAGCGTATGGATGCGCGCCTGGCGCTTCCAGCCTCGCGCAAACCAGGCGTACGAAAGGATGTAAAGGGACAGCACGAGCGCGAACGCGAGCCGCAACCCGCCCGCCGTGTCGAGGCCGAGCGCGACGCGCGCGGCGTCGACGATGACGCCGATCCCCCACTGCGCGACGAAGCTCACGGCGAACATCAGCAGATTCACGGCGGTATTGGCGCGGCCGGTCAGGTCGTGGGCCAGGCCGTCGTTCAGCACGGTGAAGGCGAGCACGTTGACCACCATGCCGAACCCGTAGGCCGACCACCACAGATAGGTTCCCGGCACCCGGAAGACGATCGCGGCGAGTGCCAGTCCGGTAAGCGCGAAGCCGGTCGCGAACAGGTGGCGCGCGAAAATGCCGCGGCGCGCGAGCGGTGTCGCGAAGAGGCCCAGCGCGAGATACCCCGCCAGCATGACCCCGCCCATCACGAGCAGATGCCGGGCCGCCACCGCACGCGAATAGCCCTCGACCTCGATCAGCCACGGCACCGACCACAGGCCCTGAATGGCCATGAACGAGCCCATGCCGAAGGCGCCCAGCGGGACGATCCACCAGAAGCGCGGGTGCGCGAACACGCTGCGCACCCCGCGCCATTGGGCGGCGAAGCCGGTCGCGTGCGGATTCCGGGGCGTGTCCGGGACCCGCACGAAAATGGCGATGGCGACCGCGAACGTCGTGGCGGCCAGCACCAGAAAGACCGCGCGCCACGACATCACCGTCAGCGCCGCCTCGAGCGGGGCCGTGGCGAGCAGCGCCCCGCTGCCGCCGGCGACCATCATCCAGCCGGCGAGCGATGCCTGGCGCTCCCGCGGATACCACGTGGCGATCGCCTTCAAGGGCGCCATCAGGCCGGCCGCGCAGCCCGCGCCGATCAGCGCGCGGCCGGCGACCAGTCCGGGGACGTCGGCGGCCATGGCAAACGCCAGCGCGCCGAGGCCCGCCAGCAAGAGCAGCACCGGCTCGACGCGACGCGGGCCGAAGCGGTCGAGCAGCATCCCGACCGGAAGCTGCATCGCCGCGAACGCGACAAAATAGCCGCCGGTCAGGAAACCGAGCGCTCCCTCCGAGAGTGCGAGCTCGCGCGTCAGGTCCGGCGAAATCACCGCGTTGACCATCCGGTACAGGTACGACAGGAGGTAACCCGCCGCGAACGGAACGTACAGACGCGAGAAGGTCACCGCGGGCATGCCCGCGCCGGCAACGGGCGCAGAAGGCGGCATGGGGTCAGTCGCGGAAGATGAAATACACGGCAGCCAGCAGGCACAGCCCCGCCCACACGAAATCGAGCTTCAGCGGCTGGTCCATGTACACCACCGCGAACGGCACGAACACCGTCAGCGTGATGATCTCCTGCATGATCTTGAGCTGCGCCAGCGACAGCGCAGGGTAGCTCGTGATCGGGGCATAGGACGTCATCGGCAAGAGGATTCCGGTAGGGCGGCGCAACAACGGGCGGGATAGCGCCGTGCCCGGTATTATCGCCGAGGACGGCGGCGACTATCATTGCCGCGTTGCCAGCGTAGGAGGTCACGATGAAACTCGAAGGCTCCTGTCACTGCGGCGCCGTGCACTTCGCCATCGAATCGCACACGCCGTATCCGTACATGCGCTGCTACTGCTCGATCTGCCGCAAGACCGCGGGAGGCGGCGGCTACGCGATCAACATCATGGGCGACGCGGCGACGCTGCGCATCCGCGGCACCCGGAACATCGGCGTCTACCAGGCGCGGCTCCCCGCCGAGGGCGCCAAGCGCCGGATCCGCTCGCCGGCACGGCGGCACTTCTGCGCCAAGTGCGGCAGCGCGCTGTGGGTCGCCGACCCGCGCTGGCCGGAGTGGGTCTACCCGTTCGCGTCGGCGATCGACACGCCGCTGCCGAAGCCGCCCGACGAAGTCGAATTGATGCTGAATTACGCCGCGCCGTGGGCGGAGATTCCCTCCGGGCCGACGGCACCAGCACTTTGCCGAGTATCCCGAAGACTCGATCATCGACTGGCACAAGCAGCGCGATCTCGTCGTGGATTGACGCGGCCGGGTCGGTGCCAGGCGCCCTTGGCCCGGCTCGATGCAACTCAGGTGAACGTGACGGCGAGCCCCGCAACACCCAGCGCGCCATAGTCGCTCGTCCACGTCTGCCCCGCCGCGACCGGCCACGCGTCGGTGACCGTGCCGGTGGTGATCATTTCGCCGGCCGCGAGCGGCGGCGCCCACGGCTGCGTCGCCAGCACGCGCGCGAGATGCGCGAGGGCGAGCGCCGGGCTGCCCAGCACGTTGGCGCCGACGCCGGTGTCGATGAGCGCGCCGCCGCGCCGCAACTGCAGCGTGAACGTCGGCAGCGCGGCCGCGACGTCCGCGCGATTCGCTTCGGTGATGGCCACCGGCGCGCCCACGACCAGCGCCCCATGCAAGCCGAAGGCAGCCGTGCAGTCGGCCGCCGTGAATTTCCAGTCCGGAAAATGGCTCTGGACGATCTCGAAGCCGGGGGCGATCCACTCGACGCAACGCAGGATCGCCGCCGCGTCGTCGGTGGCCGGCACGCGGCGCGTTGAGCTTGAACACGACCTCGGGCTCGATGCGCGGCTGCACCAGACCGGCGAGCGAGCGCGTCGCGCGACCTGCTGGCGCAAGCTGCACGGTGTGCGTCCAGGCGTGCGCCCACATCGGCTGGTAGACGCCGTAGCGCGACCAGATCGTGCGGTTGGTGAAGCCGATCTTGCGCGCGACGCTCTGCCAGCCCTGCGCGCGCCGGCGGCGCTCGATCTCGGCCAGCACGTCGTAGGCGGCGGCAACGTCGAACCCGGGCTCGCCCGCGCTGATCGGCGCGAGCGTGGTCGCGTGGTCATATGCCGCCATCAGCCGGTCGGCAATGGCAGCGACGTCGGCGCGCGTCATTTCACCCGCCGCAGGCGGCGCCCCACGGTCGTCCAGCCGACGAACGCCGCGGTCGCGGCGACCATGCCCACGCCCGCCGCCGCCAGCGCGCCGAGCACACCGTCGAGCGCGATCCAGCCGACGAACCACCACGCGGCCACGGCGCCGATCGCGCCGCACACGGCGATGCCGATGATCCTGCCGGCGGTGGTAATCATGCGGCGCTTGCCTTTCGCGGGAGTGGGGACGGGAAGCCGTCTCCGCCGCGATGGTACAGGGATCCGGGCGCCGCGTTCAATCCGCACGCGCGAAGCGTAGGTTCGGGCGGCCGTTTCGCGGGGCGCGCGCCTTCGTGCTTGCCGAGCGAGGCGCCGACCACGTATAACAGGCGCTGCCACCGCGCGCGTCCTCTGCGCTTCCTTCCGCCCGCACCCCGTCCGACGATGACCAACCTTCCGCCGCCTGGCTCCGCTCGCCGCCCGCTCGGCGGTCCAGCGGCTCGTCGCCTCGCAGATTCGCGAGGTCGCCAACGCCGGCATGAATGACCCCGCGATCCTGCCGTTCTGGTTCGGCGAGCCCGACGAGGTGACGCCGCCGTTCATCCGCGAGGCCGCCACCGTCGCGCTCGCCCGCGGCGAGACGTTCTACACCGAGAATTTCGGCATCCCCGAGTTGCGCGAGGCCGTCGCCGCGTACCTGACGCGATTGCATCGCCCGACGGCCGCGGAAGAAATCGCCATCACCGCGTCCGGCATGTCGGCGCTGATGCTGACCGCCGAAGCGCTGGTCGATCCGGGCGACGCGCGTCGTGGTCGTGACGCCGGTGTGGCCGAACCTCACCGAGATCCCGAAAATTCTCGGCGGCGACGTCGTGCGCGTGCCGCTCGCCTTCGGCCCCGCCGGCTGGACGCTCGACTGCGAGCGCCTGCAGGCGGCGCTGACGCCGGCACACGCGCGCGCTCGTCGTCAACTCGCCGAACAACCCGACGGGCTGGACGCTCGACCCGGCGGACCAGCGCGCGATTCTCGCCCACTGCCGCCGCCACGGCATCTGGATCATCGCCGACGACGTCTACGAGCGGCTCGCGTACGCGGACGCCGGCACTGGGCCGGCTTGCGCGCCGTCGTTCCTCGACTTGGCCGCGCCCGACGACCGGGTGGTCAGCACCAACAGCTTCTCGAAGTCGTGGCTGATGACCGGCTTCCGGCTGGGCTGGATCGTCGCGCCGCCGGCGCTGATGGGCGACCTGGGCAAGCTGATCGAGTACAACACCTCGTGCTCCCCGGCGTTCGTGCAACGCGCCGGGATCGTCGCGCTCCGCGACGGTGAACCGACGATCGCGCGCACGCTCGCGCGCTATCGCCGGGCGCGCGACTTGCTGCTCCGCGAATTGAACGCGATTCCCGGGGTCGAGGCGGCGCCGCCCGCCGGCGCCATGTACGCCTTTTTCCGCATCGCTGGCGTCACCGACAGCCTCGCCTTCTGCAAGCGGCTGGTCCACGAGGCGAAGCTCGGCCTCGCCCCCGGCAGCGCGTTCGGCCCCGAAGGCGAAGGCTTCGTGCGCTGGTGCTTCGCCGCGAGCGAGGAGCGGCTCGCCGACGGCATCGCGCGGCTGCGGAAATTCCTCGCCGCCTGACCTCACGTCCCGTTCCAAGGCTGGGGCGACGCGCTGCTCGCGGCAGGTACGCGCCCCGCCGCGCTCGCCCGTACGAACAGGCGATCGCGCTCAATCCGCATCTCGGGCAGGCTGGCGGGGCTGCGGCATGGCCCTCGCCGCGCTGGGGCGGCCCGACGAGGCGTGGCGAAGTTCGAGCGTGCCGCGCGCGAGGATGCCAAGATCCGGCGACCTTTCGCGCGTGGGCGGACGCGCTCGCCGTGGCCGGCCGGAGCGACGACGCCGATCAGGCGCCAGCGCGCGGAATCCCTGGCCGCGCCTCGGCCGCCTCGCGGGGCATGGCCCGCACCGCCATTGATCGGCCCGGCCGGCCCCGGTAGCCCGGGTCGAGCGACGCGAAACCCGGGTGGTTGGCGCAATGGCCCCGATTACACCCGGGTTTCGCTCCGCCCAACCCCGGCTACACGACCCCCGTGCGCAAAACGCCGAATCGTCGGATAATTGACATCCCTTTCGAGGAGATTCCCCATGAGCGAGCAACGAGAAGTGGTCATCCTGAGCGGCGTGCGCACGGCCATCGGCGATTACGGCGGCAGCTTGAAGGACATCGCGCCGAGCGACCTGGCGGCGCGGGTCGTCAAGGAAGCGGTCAGCCGGGCGAAGATCGACCCCAAGGACGTCGGCCAGTGCATCATCGGCAACGTCATCCACACCGAACCCAAGGACATGTATATCTCCCGGCTCGCCTGCGTGAACGGCGGCCTGCCGCACGACACCGGCGCGCTGACCGTGAACCGCCTGTGCGGCAGCGGGTTCCAGGCGATCGTGTCGGCGGCGCAGTACATCCTGCTGGGCGAAACCGACACTGCCGTGGCCGGCGGCGCCGAGAGCATGAGCCGCGCCGCCTACGCGTCGCTGACGCAGCGGTGGGGCGCGCGGATGGGCGAAACCAAGATGATGGACATGATGGTCGGCGCGCTCACCGATCCGTTCGACACCGTGCACATGGGCGTCACCGCCGAGAACGTCGCGACCAAGTGCGGCTTGAACCGCGAGCAGCAGGATACGTTCGCCGTCGAAAGCCACAAGCGCGCCGCCGCGGCCATCGCCGCCGGCCATTTCAAGAGCCAGATCCTGCCGATCGAACTGAAGAGCAAGAAGGGCCCGGTGATGTTCGACACCGACGAGCACGTGCGCGGCGAATCGTCGATGGAAGGCATGGCCAAGCTGCGGGCCGTGTTCGTCAAGGAGAACGGCAGCGTCACCGCGGGCAACGCCTCGGGCATCAACGATGCCGCCGCGGCCGTCGTGCTGATGGAGAAGTCGGCCGCCGCGAAAAAAGGCCTGAAGCCGATGGCGCGGTTCGTCGCCTACGGCCACGCCGGCATCGATCCCAAGATCATGGGCCTGGGGCCGGTTTCCGCCGTGAAAAGGGCGCTCGCCAAGGCCGGGCTCAAGCTCGAGCAGATGGATGTCATCGAATCGAACGAGGCGTTCGCCTCGCAGGCGCTCGGCGTGGCGAAGGAGCTCGGCATGAACGGGTCGAAAGTCAACCCGAACGGCGGCGCCATTGCGCTCGGTCATCCGATCGGTGCGACCGGCTCCATCCTGACGGTGAAGGCCCTGTACGAGCTGCAGCGCACCGGCGGCCGCTACGCGCTCATCACGATGTGCATCGGCGGCGGCCAGGGCATCGCCGGCATCATCGAGCGCCTGTAAGCAGAAGCCTCGCGAGGGACGCGGCGCCGGCATTGCGGCCGGCGCCCTGGATGAACCGAACCCCACGGGCGACCGTGGGGTTTTTCTGGTTCTTCGCCAATGGGCGTGATCGCCGGCGCGGGCCGCTGGGGCAGAATCCCGCTTCTATTCTTCGAGCGTGAACCCGACCTTGAGCGTGACCTGCCAGTGATCGATCTTGTCGCCGGCGACCGTGCCGCGGGTCTCCGTCACCTGAAACCAATGGATGTTGCGCATGGTCTTGCCCGCCTTCGCAATGGCGTTCTGGACCGCGTCCTCGATCGACGTGCTGGAAGAGCCGACCAACTCGATCATCTTGTAAGTGTGATTGCTCATCAGGATCTCCTGGCGCTGGGGAATTGATCGGCGATCCGGACAGCGGGCCGCAAGCGGCCATCCGGGTCGAAAGAGGCGCGGGCTGCCGTCTCGCGCCGGCGGGCGGACACGGCTGCAATCCTAGCATCCCGGTCCGCGGGTGACGACGACAGCGCCTGCCGGGACCTCGACACGACGCGTCACGTTCGCGGCGGCAACGACGCCCGCGCGAGATTCGGCCGCGGACCGATGTCCGGCTGATGCGGACCCGTGCGCTCGATCAGGTCGAGCGCGGTGGCCACCGCGGTCTCGAGCTGCCGGTCCCGCCGCGCCACGGTGTCCTGCGGCGCGTTGTCGACCTCGATCTGCGGATCGGTGCCGTAGTTTTCCACGCCCCAGCCGACATCGTTGAACCAGAACGAGAACTCCGGCTGCGTCGTCTCGGTGCCGTCGACCAGACGATGCCGCGGCCAGATTCCGATGACGCCGCCCCACGTCCGGGTCCCGACCAGCGGGCCGATCCCCATCAGCTTGAAGCCGTGCGCAAAGATGTCGCCGTCCGATCCCGCGTGCTCGTTGGTCAGCGCCACCACGGGGCCGGCCACCGCCTCCTCCGGATACGACGACGGCAGTCCCCACCGCGACAGGTTGTAGCCGATGCGTTTGCGCGCGACCTTTTCGAGCAGCAGCGACGAAACGTGACCGCCGCGGTTGTAGCGGATGTCGACGATCAGCGCGTCGCGATCGCATTCGGCACTGAAATAGCGATGGAATTCGGCGAAGCCGGCGGACATCATGTCGGGCAGGTGGAAATAGCCGACGCGGCCGCCCGAGCGTTCGTGCACCCACGCCCGATTGTGCTCGACCCACTCGCGGTACCGCGCCGGAACCTCGTCGCCGAGCGTGGTCACGAGCACGGTGCGCGTCGTCAGCGCCTCGCCGCTGCCGCGGGCGAGCGTGAGCTCGACCTTGGCGCCCGCCTGATGCACGAGCAGCGCCTGCGGCGGCCGGTCGCGCGCGACCCGCTGCCCGTTGACGGCCACGATGCGCTCGCCCGGCTTCGCTTCGACGCCCACGGCGGACAGCGGCGAGTCGGCGTCGGCATCCCATGGATCGCCGCGCACGATGCGCGTGATCTCGTAGCTCCCATCGCCGGCGACGAAGGAGAAATCGGCGGCGAGATGCCCGAGCGCGACCGCCGGCGGACGGCGATGATCGCCGCCCATCTCGTAGGCGTGCGAGGTTCCGAGCTCGCCGTGCATTTCCCAGATGAGATCGGACAGCTCGCTGCGCGTCTGCACCCGCGCGAGCAGCGGTTCGTAGCGGCGGTAGACCGCCTCCCAATCGACGCCGGACATGTCCGGAACCCAGAACTGGTCGCGCTGCAGCCGCCACACTTCGCGCAGCATCTGCCGCCATTCCCGCCGCGGCTCGACCGACACGCGGATGCGGTCGAGGTCGATCCAGCCGCTCTTGCGCGAGGGCGCGTCGGAGCCGCGCGCCGGATCGCGGAAGGTTTCGGGTTTGCGGTGGACCGGGATCGCGCGCAGCCGCTTGCCTTCGCGCACGACCAGCGTCACGCGGTCCGCGGCCAGGGCAAAGCCGTCGGCCTTGTCGACCAGGGTTTCCGCGCGCAGCGTGGCGAAGTCGAACACCTCGAGGCGCCCCGGCGACTCCTTGTGGCCGCCGCGCCCGTGCGCGCCGACGATCGGCAACACCGTCCACACGACCTTGTTGCCGGCGGCGCCGGCGATCTGGCCGAAGCGGCCTTCGGCGACCGGAAACGCCGCGACGCGCTCTGCGATGCCGTCGATCTCGACCGCCATCACGGGGACCTCACCCTCCGTCCGCGGTTTGGCCGCGGCGTCGTCGGGGGCCAACCCTCGCGGCGCCGGATCGAACGGCGGGCGGCCGCCGGCCGACAGCGCGATCAGATAAGGCCGCGCCGCCCGCGGAAAGCTCAACTCGAACTGCACGCTGTCGTAGACGGGATCGAACGTCCGGATCGACAGGAAATAGAGATAACGGCCGTCGGGATCGAAGGCCGGGCAGTAATCGCGAAACTCGGGCTGCGTCACCAGCACGCTCGTGCCTTTGGCCGCATCGTGGAGCTTGATCGCGCAGTGACGGATGGAAGTCCAGAACGAGTACGCGAGCCAGGCGCCGTCGGCCGACCACGCGAGATCCTCGGTGCGCGCCGAATCGCTGCGATCGATCACCGTGATCGTGCCGCGATCGAGATCGCCGATCAGCACCTCGTTGCGGTGATTGGCGAGCGCGATCCGCGAACCGCGCGGCGCCGCGCGCAGCGCGATGACGCGGCCGACGTCCCACGGCAGCGTCCGCTCGCCCGCTGCGCCGAACACGACGACGCGCTCCTCGCCCGACGCGTCGCCGACGGCGATGAGCGTCGTGCCGTCGGCCAGCCACTGCGCATGCCGGTAGCGACCGCCGTCGGCATCGCCATGCTGGCGGACCGCACCTTCCCAGAGCGCGAACGTGTACGGCTTGCCGCGCACGTCGACCGCCAGGCTGTGCCCCGCCGGATGCACGTCGAATCCCGCCGAGGTGGTCGGCCGGCGCCACGAACTTCCGCGCCGCCTGCGTGCAATGGGACGGCGTCTCGATGTCGATGCGCGCGGTGCGATCGCGCCGCGGATCGAACAGCCAGACCTCGGCGCCGCATTGATAGACGATGCGCTCCCCGTCGGTCTGCGCGTGGCGCGCATAGTAGTCGTCGTGGTCGGTATGCCGGCGCGCATCAGACCCGTCCGGCCGGCATGAGTAGAGGTTGCCGACCCCTTCGGCATCGGACAGGTAGTAGATCCGGTCGCCGACCCACATCGGGCTCGTGAGATTGCCTGCGAGCTCCGTCATCCGGCGAAACGTCCCCGTGCCGGCCGCGTCGATCCAGAAATGCCCGGCGGTTCCGCCGCGATAACGCTTCCAGCGCGCCGGGTCGGCGGTGTTGCGGCCGATGAGCCTGGCGTTGCCCGGGCCGAACGCGAGGTGGTTGACCTGCCCGTACGGCAAGAGCTGCGGCATCCCGCCGGCGGGGTCGAGCGTGTAGGCGCGGTAATTGCGGAAGAACGGCTGGCCGTAGGTCGTCACGAACAGGATGTGACCGTCCGGCGTGAAGCCGCGCACCATGACGTCGGGCCCCAGCCACGTCATCCGCCGCGCCGGGCCGCCCGCGGCCGGCATCAGGTAGACCTCGGGATGCTGCTCGTCGCGGCCGACGAACGCGAGCGCTTGGCCGTCGCGCGAAAACGCGGGTGTCGAGGGTTCCGAAAGCCCCGCCGTCAGCCGCCGCGCGATGCCGCCGGCCGTGCTCACCTGCCACAGGTCGTCGTCGCCGACGAAAACGATCGTGTCCTGGTAGAGGGCCGGGTGCCGCAGATAACCTCGGTGGCTCATGAGTTCCTCGTCGCGACGAGCACGAAAGGCGCAATTGTAGATGAGAAGATGTCGCATTTGGCCGACAATGCGACGGCCATGCCCATAATTTCGGAGGCGGTGGCGGTGTAAACTTTGCGGCCGCCCGGAGATGGCGGATCCGGCAAAGCCCGAGGGATCCGATGCCAGAAACCAGTCAGCGCGCGCTCCTTGACGCGCTTCGCACGTTCGAGCACGGCAAGATCGTCAGCGCCCGCGAAGCCGTTGCCCTGGTTCGCGACGGGGACACGATCGCGACCGGCGGCTTCGTCGGCATCGGCTTTGCCGAAAACATCGCGGTCGCGCTCGAGGAGCGCTTTCTCGAAGCGGCCGGCGACGGGTCCGCGGGCGGGGGCGCGCCGCGCGATCTCACGCTCGTCTACGCCGCCGGCCAGGGTGACGGCAAGACGCGCGGCCTCAATCACCTGGGGCACGAGGGTCTCGTCCGCCGCGTCATCGGCGGCCACTGGGGCCTCGTGCCGGCCCTGCAGGCGCTCGCCGTCGGCAACCTGATCGAGGCGTACAACCTGCCGCAGGGCGTGATTACGCACCTGTTCCGCGACATCGCCGCCGGCAAACCGGGCCAGATCACGCGCGTGGGTCTCGGCACCTTCGTCGATCCGCGTTTCGGCGGCGGCAAGATCAACGCCCGCACGACCGAGGATCTCGTGACGCTGATGCGCGTGGGCGACGAGGAATACCTTTTCTACAAGGCCTTTCCGATCAACGTCGGCATCGTCCGCGGCACGACCGCCGATCCCGACGGCAACGTCACGATGGAGCGCGAGGCGCTGACGCTCGAAGCGCAGGCCATCGCGATGGCCGCGCACAATTCCGGCGGCATCGTCATCGTCCAGGTCGAGCGCATCGCCGAGCGCGGCACGCTCAATCCGCGGCAGGTGAAGATCCCGGGCATTCTGGTGGATTGCGTGGTCGTCGCGGAGAAGCCCGAGTACCACATGCAGACGTTCGCGGAGCCGTACAGCGCGGCGTTCGCCGGTGAAATCCGCGTCCCCGGCTCGGCGGTCGAACCGATGCCGATGTCCGAGCGCAAGATCATCGCCCGGCGCGCGGCGCTGGAATTGAAGCCCAACAGCGTCGTCAACCTCGGCATCGGCATGCCCGAAGGTGTCGCCAGCGTGGCCGCCGAGGAAAAGGTCATCGACCTCCTGACGCTGACCGCCGAGCCCGGCGTCATCGGCGGCATTCCGGCGGGCGGGCTCAACTTCGGCGCCGCGATCAACACCTCCGCGATCATCGACCAGCCGAACCAGTTCGACTTCTACGACGGCGGCGGGCTCGACCTCGCCTTCCTCGGCCTGGCGCAGGCCGACCGGCACGGCAATCTCAACGTCAGCAAGTTCGGGCCGCGGCTTGCGGGCGCGGGCGGCTTCATCAACATCAGCCAGACCGCCAAGGAGGTCGTCTTCGTCGGCACGTTCACCGCCGGCCGGCTGAAGATCGACGTGAAGGACGGGCGCCTCGAGATTCTGGAAGAAGGCAGGGCGCGCAAATTCGTCGCCGACGTCGAGCACCGGACGTTTTCCGGCGAGTACGCGGCGAAGCGCCGGCAGCCGGTGCTCTATGTGACCGAGCGCTGCGTCTTTCGCCTTGGCCGCGACGGGCTGGAGCTGACCGAGATCGCCCCGGGCATCGATCTCGAGCGCGACATCCTCGCCCTGATGGACTTCGCCCCGGTGATGCACGCGCCGCCCGCGCTGATGGACGCCGCGATCTTCCGGCCGGAGCCGATGGGGCTGCGCGAGCGGCTGCTGGCGATCCCCCTCGCCCGCCGGTTCACCTACGCCGCCGAGCAGAACATCTTCTTCATCAATTTCGAGCGGCTCGACATCCGCACGATGCGCGACGTCGAAGCGATCCGCGCCGAAGTGGAACGGCAGCTCGCCTCGGTCGGCAAGAAGGTCTACGCGATCGTCAACTACGACAACTTCTCGATCCTGCCCGAGCTGGTCGACGCCTACAGCGCGATGGTCCAGCATCTCGTCGCGCACTACTACTGCGGCGTCACGCGCTACACGACGTCGGGCTTCCTGCGCGCCAAGCTGGGCGAGGCGCTCGCCCAGCGCGGCGTCGCGCCGCACATCTACGTGTCGGCGAAGGAAGCGCAGGCGCACCTGCACGACCCGGATTGACGCCCCGGGGCGGACACTCTGGCGCGACGGTCGACGGGCGACCCTCCCCGGCCGCTGGCAACGGGCGGATAATATTTGCGCCCGTCCGATGCGACCGCCGGGTCCGCGCCGGACATCCCTGACGACAACCGAGGAGAGCGTCATGAGCGAGAGCTTGCGCAAGGTCGATTACTTCTACGTCATGGTTCCGAACACCGCCGGCCAGGGGGCGAAGATCATGAACGGACTCGCGGCCGAGGGCGTCAATCTGCTCGCGTGCTCGGCGTTTCCGAGCGGCCGCCGCGCGCAATTCGATCTCATTCCCGCGGACAGCGCGAAGCTGAAGCGCGCGGCGAAAAACCTGGGGCTCACGCTCTCCGCGAAGAAAACCGGCTTCCTGTATCAGGCCAAGGACAAGCCGGGCGGGCTGACCGCCATCGCCGACAAGCTGGCCGCCGCGAAGATCAACGTCACGGCGCTCGACGCCGTCACCAGCGGCGACGGTCGCTTCGGCGCGATCTTCTGGGTGAAGCCGGAAGCGGTGGCCAAGGCCGCGCGGGTGCTCGGCGCGAGGTAGCGCAGCGCGCGACCGCACCGCTACGTCACTTGACGAGGCCGAGCGCCTTCGCCGAGTTGAGGTACTCGCGCGAGCGCTCGGCCATGAACGCAGGCATCTGCTCCAACGGGATGTCGGTGACCTCGAAGCCGCCCTCCACCATCCTGCGGCGCAGCTCGGGGTCCTTGTTGATCGCATCCATCATGTCGGAGACCTGCTTGCGCACGGCCGGCGGCGTCGACTTCGGCACGGCGATGCCGCGGTAGGCGCCGTCGACCCAGTCCATGCCGAGCTCCTTGAACGTCGGCACGTCCGGGAACTGCGGCAGCCGCTTCTCGGTCGCCACCGCCAGCATCCGCATCTTGCCTTTCTGCTGGATCGCGAGCGTCGAGTACGACATCGTCGCCGCGACGTGACCGCCCAGCACCGACGACACGAGATCGCCGGTGCCCTTGAACGGAACGTACGTCGTCTTGATCTTCTGCTCGCGGTCGAGCCGCACCTGCGCGAGCTGGTTGGCCGAGTTCGTGCCGGAGCCGGCGATCGTGACGGCCTCGGGCTTCACCCGCGCCGCATTGACGAGATCGGCGAACGTCTTGAACGGGCTGTCGTTGGCGACGATGATCGCGTCGGGCGTGTAATGGAAGAAGTAGACCGGCGTGATGTCCTCGGTCTTGTACTGGGTGTCGGGCTCGAGCGGCTGCAGCACGATGTGCGGCAGGTTGACGCCGGCGATCGTGTGCCCGTCGGCGGGCATGTTGTTGAGCTGCGACCAGACGAGCGCCCCGCCCGCGCCCGGCTTGTTGACGACGACCATCTCCTGCTTGTACTTCGCGGAGAATGCCTGCGCCTGCAACCGCGCGGCGATGTCCGATTCACCGCCCGGTGCGAACGGAATGATGTATTGCACGGGCTTGTCCGGATAGGCAAGCGCGAGGGTGGCGGCGACGAGGCCCACGATGCCGGCGGACCAACGCGCGAGGGCGTGGAGCTTCATCGGTCTCCCTTGTTCGAATGATGGACGATCGGCGGAATAGTCGCCCCGTCGCCCCCTGGCGGTCAATCTCGTGACGGCAGCCCGCGCCGGAAGGCGCCATGCCGAACCCGGACGGTGGATAATCGGCGCTCGGCCCACGCGGCGGCGGAGGCGGTCATGTCGAGCCCACATCAGGACGACGGCAAGCTCGTCCGGCATTTCCGGCAGATCCTGCTGTGGCCGCTGCAACTCGCGCCGATCCGCGAAGGCGCCCAGATCCAGCAGCACTGGGACCTGCTGGAGCGCGGCGGCGCCGACAATCCGTGGGGCGAGGTCCGCGACGAGTTCAGCTGCGCGCCCGGGGAGTTCAAGGAGCGGCATTACAGCGAGTTCGTGACCTTCCTCCCGTACGTCCGGCGCTTTCTGTACGGCGAGGCGAAGGGACGCGGCGCCGCCGGCGCCACCGAATCGCCGATCCGCGTCTTCCGCCGCCGCGACGTGGCCCGCGTGCGCGTCGCGCTTCCGGGCCGCGCGGCGCCGGTCACCCTCGACGTCGCGCACGTCGACCTGTGCTTCTTCTACGACATCGACGTGATGGTGCTGGTCGTCGAAATCGCCGCCGACAACCTCGATCTCGCGACAGTCCAGGACACGATCTATCGCCTCGGCCGGGCGTATCCCACCTACTGGCACGAGGACGGGACGGGCGGTCACTGCGTCCTGCGCGCGGAATGGCTCGCCGCCGACGGCACCGTGCTCGCCGCCTCCGACTACGAACAGCGCGACCAGTATCTCGCCTTCGTCGGCCAGTATCGCGCGCCGCGCTTCGCCGCGCATTGGGAGTTCCTGCTGCGGCCGCTGGTTCCGGATGCGTCCGGCGCGCGGGGCCTGATCCGCTACCGCCAGGTCGAGTACAGCCGCATGCCGCTGCTCGCCTATGTCGCGATGGACGACGCCCGCGCGCTCACGCGCGGCGATTTCATCCGCCTCGCGCTCGTCACCGGCCCCGGTCCCTCGGATACGCTGCCGTATTCGGAGCGCCACGTTCACGATTTCGAGCACCGCTACTGCTTCGACCAGTTCTGGAACGAGCAGAAGAGCGGCCCCCCGGGCACGCGCTTCATGTCCTGCGGGCACGCGTTCGTCATCGTCGGCGACGCGCACGAGCCGTTTTTCGTCGATCGCGAAGCCGGGCTCCTCGGGCAGTTCCGGCACCAGTATTTCCTGCTGTTCCTGATCCCGCACTTCCACAAGGCCGCGCTGCTGATGCTCTCCGATCGCATGGTGATCGCGCTCAATGCGCTCGACATCCGCGACGCCGAATCGGTGAAGCGATTCAAGCGCACCATCCGCCAGCTGCTGGAAATATTCCTGCGCTTCACGCATCGCTACTGGTTTCATGAAGTCTCGGACCAGCCGACCGCCAGGGAGCTCTACCGGATGATCGCCGGCTTTCTCGGCACGGATCGGCTGTATCCCGAGGTCCGGGAGGAAATCGAGGACATGAGCGACTATCTGGAAGGCGACACGCTGCGCCGCCAGGCGAACACCGTCGTGCGCCTGACGGTGGTGACCACGTTCGGGCTCATCGGTACCGTGGTCACCGGCTTCCTCGGCATGAACCTGCTCGCGCTGGCCGACGCGCCGTTCGTGGAAAAGCTCGCCTGGTTCGTCGTCGTGCTGATCCCGGTGTCGGCGATGACGTTCTACACGATCCTCAAGTCGAAGCGCCTGTCCGACTTTCTCGAGGCGCTCTCCGACGAGCGGCTGCCCGCCGCGGCCAAGCTGCGCTCGCTCGCCGACGTGTGGAGCAACGACGCCGCGCCCAAGCCTTGATCTCGATCGCGGCCGTCGCGGCGCGCCCGCACTTGCTACAATGCGCTCCCGAAACCAGGAGCGCGCCATGACCATCTCGATGTATCAGGCCTCGGTGCCTGTCTTCATCCGCATGCTGGGAAATCTCAAGGGCATCGTCGACAAGGCCGCGGCGCATGCGCAGGAAAGGAAGATCGACGAAGCGGCGTTCCTGACCGCGCGTCTTTTTCCCGACATGCTGGCGTTCGCCCGCCAGGTGCAGATCGCGACCGATTTCGCGCGCGGCACCGCGGCGCGCCTGGCCGGCGACGAGCCGCCGTCGTACGAGGACCGGGAGCAGACGTTCGCCGAACTCGGCGCGCGCCTCGAACGGACCGTCGCCTTCCTGCAGACGTTCAAGGCGGCGCAGATCGACGGCTCCGAGGGCCGGGAAATCACGCGGCCGATCCGCGGCGAGCCGAAGAAGTTCTCCGGGCAGGATTACCTGCTGCAATACGCGCTGCCGAATTTCTATTTCCACACGACGACGGCTTACGCGATCCTGCGTCACAACGGCGTCGCGATCGGCAAGGGTGACTTCATCGGCAGCTTTGGCTGAAGTCCTCGCCCGCGCGTCGATCGGGGAGTCGACGCCGCTACATTTTCTCGAACGTCGCGATCGCTTTGCGGAGCGCTGTGGGGATCGGAACCGCCCGCCGCGCCACCGGATCCGCGCACGCGTAGACGACTTCGCCCTTGGTGATCGGCTCACCGTCGCGCCAGATCGACAGCGCGAAGCCGATGCTCGAGCGGCCCAGCCGCGCGACCCGGCATCCCACCTCGATCAGGTCGTCGTAGCGCGCCGGCGCGAGGTACTCGACCGTCGACTTCACCGCGAACAGATCGACGCCGGTGCCGGCGAATGCCGCAGGGTAGGGCATCCCGATGGCCCGCCAGTATTCGGTGATGGCGACATCGAAGTAGGTGAGATAGTGGCCGTTGAAGACGATGCCCTGCATGTCGGTCTCGGCCCAACGCACGCGCAGCCGCTCGCGCAGGCCGAAATGCTCACGCTTCATCGCCGCCTCGCGTCACTGTCCGCCAGTTCCGTCGGCGCGCTCGGTGCGCCCGCGCCATGAATGTGGGACGACGTCCTACATTCGGTGATGAAGGCCAGGCAACTGGAGACATTAGGAACATCGTCAGAACTATAGATTATTTGCGACGATGGAACTCTAGTTGCATGCTACAGGTCGGACAGTATCCGCGACGGCTGAACAGCTTGCCGGCCGCGTCCGATCCAACCGTAGGCGTCGCCACCAGGCGACCCGATTCGCCAAAGGCCGT
Source organism: uncultured beta proteobacterium (assembly GCA_963810845.1). Classification (GTDB taxonomy): domain Bacteria; phylum Pseudomonadota; class Gammaproteobacteria; order Burkholderiales; family Casimicrobiaceae; genus CAIWHR01. Next base: position 34,734 of record CAWEOX010000006.1, read on the forward strand.
TCGAGGCGCATCGGTTTTGTGCACCAGGAGAATCCGGATGAAGTTTTCGAAGCACCGCAAGTCCCGGCACCTGTCCCCCGCAACACAATTGCCCGTGGTTCCCACCGGCACGCTCGCGCTCGACGAGGCGCCGTCGCTGCCCGACATCGTGGCGAGCTCGTTCCCCCGGCTCCGTCTCGCCCACCGCGTCCGCGTCCTGCGACGCCTGCTGATGCCCGTCGGCCCGATGGCGTTGACCGTGCTGGGCGGCGGCGTTTTCGCCAAGTACGCGGCGCAGGCGCGCTGGCCGCGGATGTCCGTTTCGCTGGACGACGCCGCGCGCGTCACGTCGAGCCAGGTATTCGACCTCGTCCGCTACGTCGAGCAGAGCAATCCCCATGTCCTGCAACAGGTGATGGTGGTTCTGTCGCGCGACGCGACCACCATGGCGGCCGTCGGCGCGTCGGTCACGGCCATCGTCATGCAGCATCTGGCCGGCCGCCAGAGGGCGCGTCCCCGATCCGCACGACGCGAAGCATTGCCGGAAGGCACGTAGCCCGGCGTTGAGCGGAGCGAAACCCGGGGCCGCTCGGCACGATACACCCGGCGGCACCCGCCCCGCGGGTCTAGCCAGCGCTCAAGTCGGGCCCCGGGTTCGCGAGGCCACGCGACCCGGATCCGGGAAGTGGTAATGCAGCGTGTTGAGGTATTGCGTAACGGCCGCGATCTCGTCGTCGCTCCAACCGAGTCCGATCCTGTCCTGCCAGCGACGCACTTCCGCCCGTAGGGCCGCAACGTCGGTGGCCCGCTTGCCGGCGCGCCAGTGAACCTGCGCCGTATGGCACCCGACACAATGCGTCGAATACAGGAGCGCACCCACGCCCTCGTCCGCGGTTTTCGATGCCGCCCCGGCGGCGTCGAGGCCCGCCGCGAGGTACAGCGCCGGGAGCAGCCTCGTCCATCGCTTCATCGTCATTGGCCTGCTGCTCACGCGGGGTTCACGGAAGGCACGGCGCCAGCGCGCGCTTCGCTGCGTCCGCTGACTGGCCGCTGCGCGCCGCCATGTCGGCCGCCTGGTCCTCGCCGATCTTCCCGACCGCGAAGTAGGTCGCCTCGGGATGTGCGAAGTAAAACCCTGACACCGCCGCCGCGGGCAGCATCGCGTGGTTCTCGGTGAGCGTCATCCCGATCTCCGTCGCGCGCAGCAGGTCGAACAGCGGCGCTTTCACGCGGTGGTCGGGACACGCCGGATAACCGGGGGCCGGCCGGATGCCGCGGTATTCCTCGCGGATCAGTTCCACGGTCTCGAGCTTCTCGTCCCGGGCATAGCCCCACCACTCGCGACGGACCTGCAGATGCAGCCATTCGGCGAACGCTTCGGCCAGACGGTCGGCCAGCGCCTTCAGCATGATCGCGCTGTAGTCGTCCCTGTTCGCTTCGAATTCCGCGAGCTTCCGCTCGATACCTAGCCCCGTCGTGACGGCGAAGGCGCCGAGATAATCGTTGACGCCGGTCATTTTCGGCGCGACGAAATCGGCGAGGCAGTAGTTGGACTTACCGGGCGGGCGCTCGTTCTGCTGGCGCAGGTTGTGCCAGGTCAGCGCCACCTTCGTGCGCGTGTCGTCGGCGTAGAGCAGGATGTCGTCACCGACCGAGTTGGCCGGGAGCAGCGCCACCGCCCCGTTCGCGGTGAGCCAGCGCCCGGCGATGATCTTGCCGAGCATCGCCAACCCTTCGCCGTGCACGCTGCGCGCGGCCTCGCCGACGACCGCGTCGTCGAGAATCGCCGGGTACGGCCCCGACAGCTCCCACGCCTGGAAGAACGGGCCCCAGTCGATGTAGCGGGCGAGCAGGCCGAGATCGACATTGCGCAGTTCGCGCCGGCCGAGGAAGGTCGGCACCGGCGGCCGGTAGTGCGCCCAGTCGGTCGCGAACGCATTGGCGCGCGCGGCGGCGAGTGCGATCAGCGTGGGGCCCTTCTTGCCCGCGTGTTGCGCGCGCACCTTGTCGTAATCGGCGGCGACCTCGGCGACATACGCCGACTTGAGCTCGTCGGACAGCAGGTTGCTCGCGACCCCCACCGCCCGCGACGCATCGGGAACGTAGACGGTGACGCCCGCGTAGTTCGGCGCGATCTTGACCGCCGTGTGCACCCGCGACGTCGTCGCCCCGCCGATCAGCAGCGGCTGCGTCATTCCCAGGCGCTGCATCTCGTGCGCGACGTGCGCCATTTCCTCGAGCGAGGGCGTGATGAGGCCGGAGAGCCCGATGATGTCGGCGCCGCGTTCAGTCGCCGTGGCCAGGATCTTTTGCGCGGGCACCATCACGCCGAGATCGATGACCTCGAAATTATTGCACTGGAGCACCACGCCGACGATGTTCTTGCCGATGTCGTGGACGTCGCCCTTGACGGTCGCCATCACGATCGTGCCCTTCGGCTTGCCGGCGTCGCCCGAGCGCGCCTTCTCCTCCTCGATGTAGGGGACGAGATGGCCGACCGCCTGCTTCATCACGCGCGCCGATTTCACCACCTGCGGCAGGAACATCTTGCCCGCGCCGAAGAGGTCGCCGACGACGTTCATCCCTGCCATCAGCGGGCCTTCGATCACCTGGATCGGCCGCGCGTATTGCTGCCGCGCCTCCTCGGTGTCCTCGATGATGTACGTCGTGATGCCCTTCACCAGCGCATGCGCGAGCCGCGCCTCGACGGTACCCTCGCGCCACGTGAGGTCCTCGGTGACCTGCTTGCCCTGCGACTTGAACGATTCGGCGAGGCCGACGAGGCGCTCGGTGGCGTCCGGTCGCCGGTTCAGCACGACGTCCTCGACCCGCTCGCGCAGTTCCGGCGGAATCTCGTCGTAGACGCCGAGCTGGCCGGCGTTGACGATGCCCATCGTCATGCCGGCGCGGATCGCGTGGTACAGGAAGACCGTGTGGATCGCCTCGCGCACCGGCTCGTTGCCGCGGAACGAAAAGCTCACGTTGGAGACGCCGCCCGACACTTTCGCGTGCGGCAGGTGCGCGCGGATCCAGCGCGTCGCGTTGATGTAGTCGACCGCGTAGTTGTTGTGCTCCTCGATCCCGGTCGCGATGGCGAAGACGTTGGGATCGAAGATGATGTCTTCGGGCGGAAAGTCGATCGTCCGCGTCAGGAGGTCGTAGCAGCGCTGGCAGATCCCGACCTTGCGCTCGTAGGTGTCGGCCTGGCCCTTCTCGTCGAAGGCCATGACGATCACCGCGGCGCCGTACCGGCGCACGAGCTTCGCCTGGCGCAGGAATTCGGCTTCGCCTTCCTTGAGCGAGATCGAGTTCACCACCGGCTTTCCCTGCACGCACTTCAAGCCGGCCTCGATCACTTCCCACTTCGACGAATCGATCATCACCGGCACGCGCGCGATGTCGGGTTCGGCGGCGATCAGGTTCAGGAACTTCACCATCGCCGCCTTCGAGTCGAGCATCGCCTCGTCCATGTTGACGTCGATGATCTGCGCGCCGTTTTGCACCTGCTGCCGGGCGACGTCGACCGCGCGCGCGTAATCGCCGGCGAGGATCAGCTTGGCGAAGGCGCGCGAGCCGGTGACGTTGGTGCGTTCGCCGACGTTGACGAACAGCGCGTCGTCGGCGATGTTGAGCGGCTCGAGGCCGGCGAGGCGCATGAGGCGGGACATTGGGTGATCGGCTTCGGCGTCAGGCCGCGGCCGGCACTTCGTCTTCGCGCGGCACTTTGCGCGGCGGCAGGTTCTGCACCGCGTCGGCAATCGCGCGGATGTGCGCGGGCGTCGTGCCGCAGCAGCCGCCGACGATGTTGACGAAGCCGCTTTCGGCGAAATCCGTGATCAGCCGCGACGTCTCGCCCGGGGTCTCGTCGTATCCGGTTTCGGCCATCGGGTTCGGCAGGCCGGCGTTCGGATAGCACGAGACATAGGTGTCCGCGACCCGCGCCAGCTCCTCGATGTACGGGCGCATCAGCGCGGCGCCGAGCGCGCAATTCAATCCGACCGCGAGCGGCCGCGCGTGGCGGACCGAGTTCCAGAACGCTTCGGTCGTCTGCCCGGACAGCGTGCGGCCCGATGCATCGGTGATCGTGCCGGAGATGATCAGCGGCAGCCGGCGCCCGGAACGCTCGGACCACGCGTCGATCGCGTAGAGCGCCGCCTTGGCGTTCAGCGTGTCGAACACCGTCTCGACCAGCAGCAGGTCGACGCCGCCCTCGGCCAGCGCCTCGATCGCTTCGCTGTAGGTCGCGACCAGCGCGTCGTACGACGTATTGCGCGCGCCGGGGTCGTTGACGTCGGGGGAGATCGACGCCGTACGGTTGGTCGGACCGAGCGCTCCGGCCACGAACCGCGGCTTGGCGGGCGTGCGCGCGGTCCATGCGTCGGCGCATTCGCGCGCGATCCGGGCCGCGGCGAGGTTGATCTCGCGCACCCTGCCTTCGAGCCGGTAATCGGCTTGGGCGATCGCCGTCGCGTTGAAGGTGTTGGTCTCGATGATGTCGGCGCCGGCTTCGAGGTAGGCGTCGTGGATCGCGCGGATGACGTCCGGCTTGGTCAGCACCAGCAGGTCGTTGTCGCCCTTGACGTCGTGCGAGTGGCCGGCGAGGCACGTGCCGCGATAATCGGCTTCCCCCAGCTGGTAGCGCTGGATCATCGTGCCCATCGCGCCGTCGAGGATCAGGATGCGCTCGTCCATCAACTGCGCGAGCAGCGCGGATTTGTCGGTGGTCACGGTCGTGTTCATGATGGTGGCGTCGGCCTTGCCGGGACGACTCGCGCAGTGACGCGGCGCGCGCCGGCCCAACAAAAAAACCCGTTCAGCTTGCCGCCGAACGGGTCTCCGTCGAAGGCCGCTTTAGCTGCATTTGTTGAGCGCCCGCAAGCTAGGTTTCAAATCGGCGCTGAGGACGAAAGGTAAGGTTTGGCGCGATAATTGTCAATCGCCGACCCGGCGTTTGCCGTCGGCGGCCACGCGCGCGGCGCGGTTATATCGGACGAACCAATCGGCATATCCGCGTTCGGACCGCTGTGCTAGAGTTTCCCGAATGAAGCATTTGAAGCCCCGCGAAGCCTTCGAATTCCTGCACGAGCACCCGCAGGCGGTGTTCATCGACTGCCGCAGCGAAATGGAATATCTGTTTGTCGGCCATCCGGTCGGCGCGCACCACGTCGCGTGGAACGACGGTCCCGACTGGGACATCAATCCGCATTTCGTCGGTCAGGTGCGCAAGATCGCCAGCATGAATCGCCCGGTGCTCCTCATCTGCCGCAGCGGTCAGCGCTCGATCAGCGCCGGCCAGGCATTGGAGCAGGCGGGATTTTCCGAGGTCTTCAACGTGCTCGAAGGCTTCGAAGGGCCGCTCGACGACAACCATCACCGCAACGCCGTCTCCGGCTGGCGCACCGAAGGCCTGCCGTGGGAGCAGTCCTGACCCGGTCTTGCAGGGGTTAGCGCGGGCGCCTCGGGCGCTCCTCACCAGCTCCCCGAAGCACCGCCGCCGCCCGAGCTCCCGCCGCCACCGGAGAATCCGCCGCCGCTTCCGGACGACGACGACCCGGACCCCCCGCCGGAGCTCGTCATCACGAACCCGCCAACGCTCGCGCGGCCCTTGGTCTTCAGGTCCTGCGCCGCCTTCCGGTACCACGCGGTCCGCGCCAGCAGCAGCTTGGCGATCGGATAGCCGACGATGTAGAGGCGCAAAGACGGCGAACGTGGCATTCATGCCGATGATCATCAGCGGAAACATCGCCCAGAACGGGATCAGGAACACGTACAGGAACCAGCCGACGCCCGGCGTCATGATGCCGATGAACGTGAAGAGGCCGATGATGCCGAACATGAACGCGCCAAGCAGGATGCGCATCGGCCACGGCATGTCGGGCGCGTCGAACTTGAACGACGAGCGGGCGGCCCCGGTATCGGCCGCCGCCGGCGCCGCATCGGCGACCCCCGGCTTGCCCTCGAGCTGGGCAATCACGGCCAGCACCCCGTCCGCGGTGCCCTGGTCGTAGTTGCCGGCCTTGAACTGCGGCGTCATCAGGTTGCGGATGATGCGGCTGCTGGCGACGTCGGTCAGCGTGCCTTCGAGCCCGTAGCCGACCTCGATGCGCAGCTTGCGGTCCTGCGGGACGATCACCACCAGCACGCCGTTGTCCTTGCCCTTCTGCCCCAGCTGCCACGTCGCGAAGACCCGGCCGGCGTACTCTTCGATGCTCTCGCCGGCGATGCTCGGCACGGTGAGCACCGCGATCTGGTTGCCGGTCGCCTGTTCGTGGGCCTTGAGCGCTGCCGTCAACTTGTCCCGCGTCGCCGGCGAAAGTATCTCGGCATTGTCGACGACGCGCCCGCTGAGATAGGGAACGTCGGCGGCGCGCACCGGCGCCTGCCATGCGCCGGCCAAGAGCAGCGGCGCGAGCAACAGCCAGCGCAGGGCGCCCGTCATGCGCCTTTCAATTCGATGGGTTGGTCGGGAAGCTCGTTGCTGTCGCGTCCGCCCGCCGCATAGCCGCGGCGGGCGAGAAGGTCGCTCGACGCCGGAGAGGCCTTCCAGCAAGGCCGCGGCCGGACGCTGGTCGGACAGGCACGCTGTCATTCGCTCGCACCACCTGATCCCAATCGGCCGTCGTGACGGCAGCGGCGAATCCGGTATCGGGCAGGAGCTCGATCCGGCGCTCGAACAGACTGACCAGAATCAGGATGCCGGTGCGCTCGCGCGTGCGGAACAGCTCGCGCTCGAGGAACAGCGAACGCGCGTATTGCCGGACCTCGACCTCGCGCCGCGGCGCACGCAGGAACAGCCGCGCGAACGCGGGGATGAACACCGCGGCCAACGCGCAGACGGCACCAACGCCGAGGATCGTCACTGCCGCGAGCAGCGTCGCCGGCACCATCGCCCAATCGGGCCGCAGCGTATCGGCCACGACCGTCGCGAACGCGGCGAGCGACGCGCCGACCGCGAACGCCGTCCACGGCAGCTCCGGGTAGGCGTCGGCCTTGCCGATCACGGCCGCGACCACTTCGACGCCGGTGGCGGCTTCGATCGCCGCGATGCGCGCGTCGACGGCGGCGATCTCGGCCTGGTTCAGAAACAAGGGGTCGCTCGTCGTCACAGCGTGCACGCCATGTAGACGACGCCGGGAAGCGGGTTGGGATAGTACGGCGCGCATTCGCGAAAGCCCAGCCGCGCGTAGAGCGCGCGCGCGGCGGTCATCCACTCCAGCGTGTCGAGCTTCAAACGCCGGTAGCCGATCACCCGCGCCTCGTCGACCAGCGCCGCGGCGAGCTTCTCTCCCCAGCCCTGCTTGCGGTAGGCCGGCTGGACATAGAGGCGCTTCACCTCGCCGACGACGGGTACGGGGCCCGACTGGCCGTCGTCGCGCGTTTCGAGCGGTCGCAGGGCGATGCAACCGAACGCGGCGCTCGGTTCGCCGGCCACCAGCAATCGGCCGGCCGGCGGAGCGTAGGCGCCGGGCAGCGTCGCGAGCTCCTCGTTGAATCCCTGGAAGCAAAGGTCGACGTCGAGCCACGCCGCATACTCGACGAAGAGCGCCCGGGCGAGCGCGACGTCGGCGGGCGCGGTGGCCGCGCGCAGTCCGGCGCTCATCGCTCCCGCGACCGACGCTTTAACCGCCGCATGAGCTGATCCTGATTTCGGTGCCCGAATACATCGGCTGCAGCGCGCGGATGTGCGCAACGACGCTCGCCTCGGGATCGCGGATCACCAGCAGCGTCTGCACAATCGTCTGCTGCCGCGGACCGGCCTGCGCATCGGCGATCCCCTGCCGGGCGAGATCCGCCGCCAGGGCCCGGGCCGCCTCTTCCGTGCGAAAGACACCGAGGGAAATCGTGTAGCGCTGGGCCCCGGTGTCGACGACCGCGATGTCCTTGACGCCGGCGGCCCGCAAATCCGCGACGCGCTTGTCGATGTTGGCCTTGTTGCCGGAACGCGGCAGGAACACCCAGAACGCGGTGCTGGTCTCGACCCGCTTTTGCGTCAAGAGCCGCCCGAGACCCGACGGTTCGAGCTCGCCCAGTGCCCGCGCTTTCTCGCTGTCGTTGAACGGGCCCCACTCGAGGCAGATGTCGGCCAGCGCCGCCACCTTCGCCGGGCCGAGGGCCGCGACCTGCTGCGGCGTCAGCAACCGGATCTTGTTCGGCTGCACCTGCTCGGCCAGACGGGCCGCCTCGCCGCCGCCGGCGCGGTCGAGCTGCGCGTACGCGAACAGCGCAAGGTTCGCGAGCAGCAGGAGAATGAGCAGCGTGCGCATGGCCGGCCGGTTCGCTCCGTCAACCGGCGTCCGCCAGCGCCAGCACCCCTTCGAGCACGAGGCTGTCCACGACCTCGACGCCTTCGCCCAGGTGCGGCGCGATCTCCGTCGCGGCGCCGCCGGCCAGCAGGCATTTGGCAGGTCCGGCATCCCCCGCGAGCCGCGCGCGCATTTCGCCGATCGCGCCGGCAATCGCCTGCACCGCACCCGAATACAGCGCGTCGCTGGAGTTGGTGGGGAAGTCCTGATACTTGCCCGGCGCGAACTTCAATCCGGCCGTGTGTTCGGCGAGCGCCTGCAGCATCAGCCGCAGGCCCGGCAGGATCACGCCGCCGCGGAATACGCCGTCGGCGTCGAGGGCATCGACGGTGACCGCCGTTCCGGCGTTGACCACGACCACCGGTGGCGGGAGCGGCTCCATCGCCAGCGCCCGCTTGCGCGCGGCGACGAGCGCGGCCCACCGGTCCGCACCGAGCTGCCCGGGCTGCGCATAGCGGTTGACGACGCCGGCGGCTGCGGCGCTCGCCGTCAGCCACTTCGGCGGGACGCGCCACCGCGCGAGCTGGGCCTCGATGCGCATGCGCGCCGGCTCGCCGGCCACGTTGACGCCGACGACGCGGATCGGGCGCGGCAGATTCTGCCACTCGCGCAGGCCGAGCGTGCCGATCTCGGTATTGGGGGTCACGCCGAACGAAATCCAGCCGCGTCCCGAGTGCAGGCCCCACTTCGTGCGGCTGTTGCCGACGTCGAGGACGAGGACGCGGCTCATGGCGATTCGCGCTTGGGGCGGCGGCGCGCTCATCAGGCCCGGCGCAGCGTGATCTCGCCCGAAAGGAAGCGCGCGCGGCGCGGCCCGTCGGCGAGCACGAGCGCACCGCTCGCGTCCACGCCCGCCACCTTGCCGGTGACGGTGGCGCCGTCGGGCAGCAGCAGGCGCACGACTTTGCCCTGATACGCGTGGCGGTGCTGCCATTCGGCCGCGAACGGGGCGAAGCCTTCGCGCGCGTACCGGGCAAGCACTTCGGCGAGCTCGCCGAGGAGGCGCGCGAACAGCCGGTTGCGATCGATCGCTGGTGCCTTCCGGCCGGCGACGGTCGCGAGGTCGGTAACCGGCTGCGCGATGTCCTTGCGCGCGGCCGCGGGCAGGCGGACATTGAGTCCGACGCCGATCACGGTGGTCGAGGGACCGAGCGCATCGCCGTTCAATTCGATCAGGATGCCGCCGAACTTGAGATGGCGGTGGATGAGGTCGTTGGGCCACTTGAGCGCCACCCCGGCGAAGCCCTCGGCCTCGAGGGCGCGCGCCACGGCGACGCCGACCGCCAGCGAAAGCCCCGCCAGGAATCCGGCGCCCTGCTCGAACCGCCAACCGAGCGAGAACGTGAGGCTGCCGCCGAACACGCCGGTCCACGTGCGCCCGCGGCGGCCGCGCCCCGCCGTCTGCCATTCCGCCGCGAGCGCCATGCCGTGGATATCGCGCCGCTGCATCCGGCGCATCAACTCGGACGACGTCGAGTCGATTTCGTCGACGACCTCGACCGTTACCGTCGTTGCGACCCCGCGCTCCGCGTCGAGCGCCGCGAGGCGCGCCCGGACGGCATCGGGGGCGAGAAAATTGGGCGGCTCGAGCAGCCGGTAGCCGCGTCCCCGGATCCGCTCCAGCGCGAGGCCGGCGGACTCGGCATCCTTCAGCACCTGGGATACGCGGGCGCGCGTCAGTCCGACCTTGGCCGCGAGCTCTTCACCGGACAGAAAATTCCCATCGGCAAGTTGGCGCAACAGTGAGATTCCGAGCGGAGTAAGCACTTATCAACGCGTAGATCGTGGCCTTCAAATGGTACACGAGCGACGCAGCAAACGCGAAACGCTGCACCCGCAATCGGCGCATTTCGGGTAGCCGGGTTGCCCGTCAGCGAAACCCGGGGAGATGCCGACGATCCGCATCGGCACGCCATCCGGGCACTTGTTCGCAACGACCCGGGTTCCGCTGCCGCGCAACCCGGGCTACGCGAGCAGCTTCAGCACCTCGGCGTGCAGCGCGCGGTCACCGCAGGCGACGATACTCCCGCCTTCGTCGGCCGCGCCGCCGGTCCACGACGTGATCGCCCCGCCCGCGGCGCCGATGATGGGCATCAGCGCCTGCACGTCGTAGGCCTGCAGCGAGGCCTCGATCACGATGTCGATCAGTCCCATCGCCAGCAGGCAATAGCCATAGCAATCGCCCCCCCAGCGCGTCAGCCGCGCCCGATCGGCAACGCGATCGAACGCGGCGCGTTCCGGCGGCGTGCGGAACATCGACGGATGCGTGCAGGCCAGGACCGCATCGCGCAGCTTGCCGCACGCGCGCGTGCGCAGCGTCCGCCGTTCGCCGCCGCGACGCCATTGTGCCGTTCCGTCCGCGGTCGCGAGAAACGATTCCCCGACATACGGCTGGTGCGCGACGCCGGCGACGACGCGCTCGCCGTCGTGCAGCGCGATCAGCGTCGCCCAATGCAACTGGCCAAGGATGAAGCTCTTGGTGCCGTCGATCGGGTCGATCACCCAGGTGTAGCGGGAGGAGCCCTTCTCCCAGCCGTGCTCCTCGCCGCGGATGCCATGGCCGGGGTAGGCGCGGGCGATTTCGGCGCGGATCACGGTCTCCGCCGCGTGGTCGGCGACGGTCACGGGGTCGTAGCCCGACGGGCTGCCCTTGTCCTCGATGTCGAGCGCGACGCGAAAATGCGGCAGGATCTCCTTGCCGGCAGTCAGCGCCGCCGCATGGGCGAATTCGAGAAACGCGACGTTATCGTGCGCAGTCATGCCGCCTATGATCGCACGGCGCGAATCCCGTCGCCTGCATTGTCCCGTCTCGTAGCCCGGGTTGAGCGGATGCGAAACCCCGGTGGAGATGCGCTGGAAGACGATTGCCCCGGGTTACGGGCGAATCGGGCCACGGCGAATCAACGCGGCACGATTTTCACGCCGCAAAGCTTCTCCTGCGCTTCGATCAGCGACGCGATGTACCGGTCGCCGAATCCCAGCAGGTTCGCCTGCACCATCGTCTGGTGCACGGCCTCGCCGACGAGGGCGGACGCGGGCAGCGATTCCGCGAGATGCGTGTAATAGCGGAGGTCCTTCATCGCGTTGACCAGCGTGAACTTGAGGCCCGAGAGATCGCCGTCGGCGAGCATCTTGCCGACCATCATCTGGAATATGCCCGAGTTCACGGCGCCGGCGGAGACCACCTCGTGCAGCCTTTGCAGCGACACGCCCGCCTTGGCCGCGGTGGCCACGGCTTCGGCGGTGGACGTGGCGATCGACATCGACAGGAAGTTGTTGATGAGCTTCAACGTGTGCCCATGTCCGGGCGGCCCCGCGTGGATGATGTTTTCGCAAAAGGCGCCGAGCACGGGCTTCAGGCGCAGGAACACGTCATCGTCGGCGCCGACCATGATGTTGAGCCGGCCCTCCTCCGCTTCCTTCGGCGTGCGGGCGAGTGGCGCATCGACGAATTCCGCGTGCTTCGCCCGGAAATCCGCGCGAATGGCGGCGGTCGAGGCCGGCTCGGCCGTCGACGTATCGACGACGATCAGGCCTGCGCGCGCGGCGCCCAGCAGCCCATCGGCACCGTAGACGACCGATTCCACCTGCGGCGTGCCGGTCACGCACAGGAACACGATGTCCGATGCGCGCGCGAGGTCGGCATGGGTCGCGACTTCCGTGGCGCCCGCCGCGAGGATGTCCTCGAGCGGCTTCCGGTTCCGGTGCGCGCGTACCGAGAGCGGGTAGCCCTTGCCGACGAGGTTCCGGGCGATGCCGTGTCCCATGAGGCCCAGCCCGATAAAGCCGATGCGCGGCTTCGCCGACGTTGCGTTCATTGCCGTGGCCTCCCTGTTCTTGCGACGCGAAAATGGCCCGCCGGACCGGAATGGGTCAGGCGTCCGACCGATACTAGCGCGATCCGCGAGGCTTCGGCATTGGATGCGCTGGCCGATGCCGTTGCGCTGCGTTGCGCTGCGCTGCGCCAACCGTAGCCTGCGTCGGGCCGATCAATCCACGGCCGTCGGCTCCTCGGTGACGACAAGCGCCTGCGCCCGCCGCCGCTCGTGCCAGGTCAGCAGCAACCCGCTGGTGGCGATGACCGCGATGCCGGCAAGCGAGTACGCGTCCGGGAACTGCCCGAACACGAGCCATCCGAGCGCCGACCGCCCACACAAGCTGCGCATACGTGAACGGCGCCAGCGCCGATGCCGGCGCGTGCCGGAAGGCCAGAATGAACATGAAATGGCCCAGCGTGGCCACGGCGCCGAACGTCGCCACCAGCCCGACATGGGCCCACGGCATGTCGACCCGGTAATCGAGAAACGGCAGCAGCAGCGTCATCAGCACGGTGCCGCAAAGCGCCGGATAGAACAGCGTCACGCGCGGGTCCTCGCCGCGCAGCTTTCGCGTCAGCAGCTGGAACAGCGCGTAGCATCCGGCCGCGCCGAGAGCCAGCAGCGCGGCGCCGTGGAGTATCGATGCGCCGGGTCGCGCGATCAGCAGCATTCCGGCGAAGCCGACGGCCACGAACGCCCAGCGCGAACGGGTCATCCGTTCCTTCAGGAGACTCACCGACAGCAGGACGACCAGTATCGGCGTCGTGTAGTTGATGGCCGTCGCGTCGGCCAGCGGCAGCCAGCGCAACGCACTGACGAAAAATAGCGACGAGCCGACCAGCACCGTGCCGCGGAGGAGTTGCAGCTTCGGCTGGGGCGTGCGCACGAGGTCCCATCGCATCTTCGGCGCGAGCCAGATCACGGTGACCATCGCCTGCAGCCCCCAGCGCGCAAACACGAGCAGCGGCACCGGATAGCGCTGGGTCAGGAATTTGATGATCGCATCGGACACCGCGAAGCAGGCGACCGCACCGACGACCAGAAGGATCGCCGGGAGCGGAACGTGCAATGGGGATCGGTGCGGACTCATCGCAGCGTGCCATTCTAGGGCCTCCCGGTGCTGCGACGTCCGCCGCGGACGGTAGTACACTTGGCGCCCCGGACGGCTCCCGGGGCGTCGCCAGCGCCCGGACCACCGCCCGGGTTCCACCGCCCAACGAGGAGACGCGCATGAAGCTCTATTACCACCCGGTCTCGACCGCCAGCCGCCCGATCGTGCTGTTCGCCGCCGACAACGCCATTCCTCTCGACTACCAGGTCGTCGATCTCATGACCGGCGAGCACATGCAGGAGAAGTACGCGGCGATCAATCCCAGCCGCCTCGTGCCCGTGCTGGAGGATGGCGATTTCCGCCTGACGGAAAGCTCGGCGATCCTCAAGTATCTCGCCGAAAAGTTCAATTCGCCGGCGTACCCGAAGGATCTTCAGAAACGGGCGCGGGTGAACGAAATGATGGACTGGCTCAACACCGGCTTCTACCGCGACTTCGGGTACGGGCTCGTGTATCCGCAGATCTTCCCGCACCATCACCGCCGCAGCGACGAAGCCCAAGCGGGAACGATCGAGTGGGGCAAGGAGAAGTCCAAGTTCTGGCTGCACGTCCTCGACGAGCGGCTGCTCGGCGCCGGCAAGAAGTATCTGTGCGGCGACGAGATCACGGTCGCCGACTATTTCGGCGCGGGCATGGTGTCGCTGATGGAAGCGATCAACTGCAATCTCGGCGCCTATCCCAATCTCGCCCGCTGGTTCAACACGATGAAGGCGCGGCCGAACTGGGCGAAGGCCAACGAAGTGTTCTACGGGATGGCGGGCTCGTTCAAGGACAAGACGTTCGAGACCGTCTGACGCGGCGTCATCCACCCGCCGGCGCGCGCGCCGTCGGTGTCGCCGCGGCGCGCGGCGGCCATCACCTGCGGAGGTCGAGCGCACATGATCAAGGGGCTGCACCACAACGCATACCGCTGCCGCGATTCCGAGGAAACGCGCCGCTTCTACGAGGACTTTCTCGGGCTGCCGCTCGCCAGCACGCTCGAGATCCGCGAGACGAAGACCGGGCGCAAGACCGACGTCCTGCACACGTTCTACCGGATGGACGACGGCTCGTTCCTGGCGTTCTTCGAGGCGCCCGACGCGCCGTTCACGTTCAAGCCGCAGCACGACTACGACCTGCACATCGCGCTCGAAGTCGACGAGCACGCACTGCACGAGATGTTTGCCAAGGGAAAAGCGGCGGGCATCGAAACGCGCGGCGTCATCGACCACGGTTTCATCCACTCGATCTACTTTCGCGACCCCAACGGCTACGTGATCGAGCTGACCGCCAAGACCGGTCGCCACGCGGAAGATACCGATCCGGTAAAAAGCGCGGCGCGCGCCAAGCTGGATCGCTGGCAGGCTACCAAGGCGGCGCCCTAGGAGCCGCGGCGCGGACGCCGCCGGCGGCGGCTCAGCCGAAAACTACCGGCTTGCCACTGCGGTCGAAGGGGATGAAGGCGGCCACCGAGCCCGCCTTGATCGACTCGACCATGCGCTGCAGCGGTGCTTCGGCGTCCGCGCTCGTCGGCGCTCGCCCCGCCTGACCGGCGAGACCGGCGACGAAGACGAGGGTCCACGCCTGCCCGAGTTGGCGCGATTCCAGGACCAGGTCGACGAACGTCCCCAGTTCGTCGGGCGACTTGTCCACGCACATGAGCGGCGCGAGCGTGCCCCCTTCGCCCGCGGCAAAGCGCAGGCGCTGCTCGGGCGTGCTGTCGTCTGGCAGCTCGGCCCGCGCGAACACGAACAGGAGCCGCTGCGGTTCCGGCTGTTGCCGCGCGGCGCGAAGGAGGTCGTCGAAGGTGGCGATGTTCATCGTCGGCATTCGCGTGCAGGCTCCGCCGGGCTTGCCGTCGATCCGCTCGCGCGAGAGCACGGGCCAATAGCGGACGGCGTACAGTGCGAACGCCGCGGACCACAGGATACCGGACGCGACGACGCTCGCGAGATAGGCGCCGGGAATCAGCATCCCGCCGAACACGCGCACCAGCGCCGCGATCTGAACCAGCACGAAGCACGCGACCTCGTAACGATCGACGGTCAGCGCTCGCCCGGTATGGCCGCGCGCCGTGCGGGTCATCATGCCGATGGTCATGCCGCCAATGGCGCCGATGGTCAGCGCGTGCACGGCGAAGGGTCCGGGCACCCAATCCATGACCGCGAGCGCGCGCAGAGCGAGGTGGATGACGATCCAGCCGTAGGCGGCATGCAGGATCCAGACGAGCGGCGTTGAAAGCGTCCGCCACGGCTGCCAGAGATATAGCCGCCGTGCGTGAGCGATGGCCGCGACCA
Source organism: uncultured beta proteobacterium (assembly GCA_963810845.1). GTDB lineage: Bacteria > Pseudomonadota > Gammaproteobacteria > Burkholderiales > Casimicrobiaceae > CAIWHR01. The sequence goes on from CAWEOX010000006.1 coordinate 50,221, forward strand.
GCGCCACGGCCGCGATCACGCCGGCCGGGGCCTGCAGCAGATCGGCGCCGAGCAGGGCGAGCACGCTCCCCAACGCCACTTTCTCCACCAGCGGGTTGCGCGTCGCCGCCGTACCGGGGATGCCGTTATTGGTGAACATCGGGATGACCCGTCCGCCCATCACGGCGATGATGAACAGGACGACGTCGAGGCCCACCTGAAGGCTCACGCGCTCCGGCCAGGCCACCACGCCGAGATACGACAGATGAAGAGTCAGCGTGGCGAGGGCGAGAAAGAGCAGCAGCGCGATGAAAAAATAGTTGCGCCGATTCCGGCTTTGCACCAGCGGAATGCCGATCCCGACCGCGACCGCCGCCGGAAACGCGGCATTCACCACCGCCGCGGCGGTCGCGTAGGGCGTCAGCACCAGTAGCCGTCCCGCGATCCAGAGCACGGCCAGCGCCGCCAGTGCCGCGCCGGTCGGCGTCGGCCGGCCCGTCCAGTTGCGCACCGCAGTCAGGAGAAAGCCCGCGACCACGGCCAGCGTGTACCCGAACAGCATTTCATGGCCGTGCCACGCGGGACTGCGCAGATACGCGGCGGGAAGAAAACCCTCGTATTGGCACACCCACAACAGGATCGACAGCGCGGCGAAGATGCTGGCGAGCAGGTAGAACGGCCGGAAGCCGAGGTTCCAGAGCGCAAACGGGGACGTCTCGCTTCTTGTTCGCACGCCGGGATTGTCAATGTCTTGCATCGGTGTCCTTGGCAGGTCTGCGTGGCGATGGCGGCAACAGCACGAGCTTCAACCGCTGGCGATTGGCGACGAGGTCCTCGAGCGTGTATTGCTCGAGCACCGTGTGGAACGCGCGCACCGCTTCGCCCAGGACGCCGCGCAGGCGGCAGATGCGACTGATCGCGCACGTTTCGGCGGCCTCGTCGAAGCAGGCGGCGGGCACCGCCGCGCCCTCGGCCTCGCGGACGACATCCGCGACGCTGATCCGTCGCGGCGGACGCGCGAGGCAAAGGCCGCCGCCGCGGCCGCGCACGTTGGCGAGGAATCCGGCCTTGCCGAGAAAATGCACGACCTTGGTCAGGTGATGCTCCGAGATGGCGTAGCTGCGCGCCACCTCGGCGATCGTGGTTTTCCCTTGCGGGTGCGCCGCCACGAAGATGAGCACCCGCAGGCAGTAATCGGTAAAGCTCGTGAGTCGCATCGCAAGCCGGCTGGATTTTCGGGTTCGCACCGGCCAAACGGCGGGCGTTGCGGGTCACGGCGCAGATCCGCATGTCCGTGCGCGGTGGAGGCCCGCACGTGCATGTTACCCGGATCCTGTCCTAAAGGTGTACGCGCGATGCACCTTATCGGCCGCTTCCTTGATGTCGATCAAGCTTGTCACCGTGCGCGGCTTGCGCCGTTCGCCGATCGGAAGCGCTTGGGGGTGCACCAACGTGAATGACGCGCGTGCCGCACGGTCGCCGCGCGATCCCCGTCGCGCCTCCGGTGGCGCTCATCCGGAGTCGGGCCACGCTCGCGCGCATGTTTTGGCTAAGGTAGACTGCCATGGCCGGGAATCGTGAACGAAAAAGGCCGCGGATTCCATGCCTAACAAAGCGAGCAAAGAGCGGGGTCGGTGTGTGGTGGATCAGCTATCGAGGTGAAGGCAAGGCCGGCGTCGAGAACATCGGCGTCTTCGAGGACGACGGCACGCCGCGCAAGGAGCATCCGTTGCTTCTCGACCCGGCGCCCGACGCGCACCCGTTGTACATCGCCCGCGGCTTCGCGCTCGTGGGCGACGATCTCTACATCGCCAATGCCTGGCGCAAGGACAGCCACGTCGCCCGCTACCGCCGCCGGGGCGACACCTTTCACTTCGCCGACATCGTCGTGGCCACGACCGACGTCTCGGCCATGGTCCACCCTTTCGACGTCGAGCTTGGCGACGACGGCCGGCTCTACGTGTCGTGCCAGGACACCAACACGGTCGTCGCCATTCTGCCGGAAACGCGCCAGCCGGCCCCCGTGGCGGCGCACCTCCGCAAGAAGTTTCCCGACGGCAACTTCCTGCCCGGCACGTTGGTGGCGTCGAGCCAGGGCCGGCTGCCCGAGGTCGGCGAGCACGCACCCCAAAACGTGCCGCCGCCGCAGGGCCTCAAGGTCGTGCTGGACGAGCACGGCAAGCCCCGGCACTCGGTGCGCGGGATCATCGTGCACCGCAAGCATCTCTACGTGGCGGACGAAGCGGGGGACGGGGTCAAGATCTTCGAGGTGGCGTCGGGGCGGCTCGTCGCGCGCATCCGGGGCAAGAAGCTGATGAAGCCCGTACACCTGATCCTGCACGGCAACACGCTCTACATCGGCGCCGCCGGCACCGGCAGCATCCTCGCCTACGAGATCCCCCGTAAAGCCCCGCGTGGGAGGCTCAAGGCGCGTACGGTCATCGACGGCAAGCTCAAGGCGCCGTCGGGGTTCGCGATCGGCGCCGACGGCGATCTCTACGTCGCCGAACGGCTTAAGCAGCGCGTGCGGCGGTTCTCCCTCAAGGGCAAGAACAAGGGGACGTTCATTGCCGGGCTTCCCGACATGCCGGAGTTCCTGGTGCACGTACCCGATCGGGTCTAGAACCCCGGCAACATCGCGCTGCGCGGGGCGATCGTCGCCGTGTTCCGGCAGCGTCTCTCCCCGCGGGGCTAGTCGCCCGACTTGATATTGTTGTCCTTGATCACCTTGGCCCAGCGCGGGATCTCCTTGCGCACCAGAGCATCGAGCGCTGCGGGCGGCGCCGCCTGCACCTCCATTCCCTGTGCCGAGAGCTTCTCGGTCACGGCGGGCGACTTGGCGGCCTTGGCGAGTTCGTCGTAGACGCGTTTGGCGAGCGCGGCCGGCATGTTGGCCGGGCCGAAGACGCCCCACCACGTGTAAGCCTCGAAGCCGGGAACGCCCTGGCTGGCGATGGTCTCGACGTTCGGCAGTTTCGGATCGGGCTTCGCCGACGTCACGGCAATGGCGCGCAACCGCCCGGACGCAATGTGCGGACTCACCAGAAACACCGAGCCGATCGCGAGCGGAATCTGGTTGCCGATCGCATCGTTCATCAGCGGGCCGCCGCCGCGGTAGGGAATGTGAATGAACTCGACCCCCAGTTGATTTCCGAGCTGGGTCATCGTGAGGTGACCAAGGCTGCCGGCGCCGATCGTGCCGTACGACACGCCTCCCGGCTTGGCCTTGGCGGCGGCCACGACGTCGCGGAACGACTTGAACGGCTGACCGACCGGGGTCACCAGCGCCATCGCGCCCGTGCCCACCAGCATCAGCGGCGTGAAGTCGCGCAGCGTGTCGAAGGGCAGACCCGGAATCAGCGACGGGTTCACCGCGTGCGTATCGAAGACGACGCCAAGGGTATAGCCATCCGGTTCGGCTTTGGCCAGCGCCGCGGTGCCGATGGACCCGGAAGCGCCACCCCGGTTGTCGACGATGAACGGCTGACCCGTCTGCTCGGTGAGCTGCTGCGCGAGGATGCGCGCCACCTGATCGACCGACCCGCCCGCGGGAAACACCGCAATCAGCTTGACCGGCTTCGTCGGCCAATTCTGCGCGAGGGCGCCGGGAGCAATACCGAGATTGAGCAGCATTCCGAGCACGGTCAACGCGATGCGAATCGGCTTCATGGAAGTCCCCGGGAAAGGTGCGAGGCGCGGGCAGGATAGGATCGTGCCGGGTCGACGAATCCGGCTGGAGCGGGTGAAGGGAATCGAACCCTCGTCGTAAGCTTGGGAAGCTTCTGCTCTACCATTGAGCTACACCCGCGCGGTGCGCATTTTAACGCGTCCCGGCGGGACCGCGCCAATTCACCGCCCCCGGCGGCCCGTGACGCGAAGGCGGTTGCCCGCCCGCCCGCTTTGGCGTAACGTTGCTGCCGACGCTAGGGGTCCTGGCCGGAACCGCCGGCCGGGTGAGATGAGACCCTTGGTACCTGTACGGATAATGCCGGCGCAGGGAAGCGTGAATGTCCTTCCGCTCCCCGCGCCTTCGCCTGCCGAGGAGTCCCCATGAATGCCAACGACCAGTTCTACGCCCGCGAGGCGCACGTCGACGCGGCTGCCGTCGCGCCGCTGCCCAACTCGCGCAAGGTATACGTGGAAGGGTCGCGACCCGACGTCCGCGTGCCGATGCGCGAGATTGCGCAGGCCGACACGCCGGCCTCCTTCGGCGCCGAAAAGAATCCGGCGCTCGTCGTCTACGACACGTCGGGCCCGTACACGGACCCGGCGGCGCAGATCGACATTCGCCGCGGGCTGCCGCCGCTGCGCGCGCCCTGGATCGCCGAGCGCGACGACACCGTCGAGCTGACCGGTCCGACGTCCGGCTACGGCCGCGCGCGGCTCGCCGACGCCGAGCTCGCCGGCATGCGCTTCGACCTCGCGCGGAAGCCGCGGCGCGCGCGCGTCGGCGCCAACGTCTCGCAAATGCATTACGCGCGCCGTGGCATCGTCACGCCCGAGATGGAGTTCATCGCCATCCGCGAGAACCTGCAGCGCGAGGAAATGCTGAAGGTGCTGCCGGAGATCGTCACCCGCCAGCATCCGGGACAGAGCTTCGGCGCCGCCATCCCGCAGGTGATCACGCCCGAGTTCGTCCGCGCCGAAGTCGCCCGCGGCCGCGCGATCATCCCCAGCAACATCAACCACCCGGAAAGCGAGCCGATGATCATCGGCCGCAACTTCCTGGTCAAGATCAACGCCAACATCGGCAACTCCGCCGTCAGCTCGTCGATCCACGAGGAAGTGGAGAAGATGACGTGGGCGACGCGCTGGGGCGCCGACACGGTGATGGACCTGTCCACCGGCAAGAACATCCACGAGACCCGCGAGTGGATCATCCGCAACTCGCCGGTGCCGATCGGCACGGTGCCGATCTACCAGGCACTGGAAAAGGTCGACGGCAGGGCCGAGGAGCTCACGTGGGAGATGTTCCGCGATACGTTGATCGAGCAGGCCGAGCAGGGTGTCGACTATTTCACGATCCACGCCGGCGTGCTGCTGCGCTACATCCCGATGACCGCGAAGCGCATGACCGGCATCGTCTCGCGCGGCGGCTCGATCATGGCGAAGTGGTGCCTCGCCCACCACAAGGAATCGTTCCTCTACACGCATTTCGAGGACATCTGCGAAATCATGAAGGCGTACGACGTCGCCTTTTCGCTGGGCGACGGGCTGCGTCCCGGCTCCGGCTTCGACGCCAACGACGAAGCGCAGATGGCCGAGCTCGCGACGCTCGGCGAGCTGACGCAGGTCGCGTGGCAGCACGACGTCCAGACGATGATCGAGGGCCCCGGCCACGTGCCGATGCACATGATCAAGTACAACATGGACGAGCAGCTGCGCCTGTGCGGCGAGGCGCCGTTCTACACGCTGGGACCGCTCACCACCGACATCGCGCCCGGCTACGACCATATCACGTCGGCGATCGGCGCGGCGATGATCGGCTGGTACGGCACCGCCATGCTGTGCTACGTCACGCCCAAGGAGCACCTGGGGCTGCCGAACAAGGCCGACGTCAAGGACGGCATCATGGCCTACAAGGTCGCCGCGCACGCGGCCGATCTCGCCAAGGGCCACCCCGGCGCGCAGATCCGCGACAACGCGCTGTCGAAGGCGCGTTTCGAATTCCGCTGGGAAGATCAGTTCAACCTCGGTCTCGATCCCGACAAGGCGCGCGAATTCCACGACGAGACGCTGCCGCAGCACGGCGCCAAGCTCGCCCATTTCTGCTCGATGTGCGGGCCGCATTTCTGCTCGATGAAGATCACGCAGGACGTGCGCGAGTACGCGGCCAAGCTCGGCGTGTCGGATGACGAGGCGCTGCAAAAGGGCATGGAGGTGAAGGCGGTCGAGTTCGTCGCAGAAGGGCGCGGAGATCTACTCGAAGGCGTGACGCCGCCCATCCATTACCCGGGTGCCGTGCGTCGCTGCCCGGGTTGGCTGCCGTCGCGAAATGCCGCACCAACACCCGCTCCGATGACCCGTCCCACGATCAAACTGCCCTCGAAGCCCAAGCCCGCGCAGCCGGCACATCCGACATCGTCCCGAGCACGACGGGCGCAACACGACCGCAGGTCGGCGGCCGCGAAACCGGCGGCCGCGGCACCGCCCGCGCCATCGCCTGTCGTGGAGCCTGTCGCGAAGTCAGCTGCAAAGCCGGCTGCGCGATCGCCCGCGCGACCCCACGCGAAACGTGCCCAACAACAGGTGGAGCAGGACGCAGAGCAACCGCGGACGGCGACCCGTGCGACGCCGCCACCACCGCGCGCATCCGCCACGCCGCTCCTGCCCGAGAATCCGCGCCTGTCGAAGCGGATGAGCGAGCTTGGCCTTTGCTCACGCCGCGAAGCCGACGAATGGATCGAGAATGGCTGGGTGAAGGTCGACGGCCGGGTGACCTCGACGCTCGGCACGCGCGTGCCGCCCGACGCGCGCATCGAGATCGACGCGGCGGCGCACCGCCATCAGAGCGAGAGCGTGACGATATTGCTGCACAAGCCCGTGGGCTACGTCTCGGGCCAGGCCGAGGACGGTTACCAGCCGGCGGCGGTGCTCCTGCGCCCCGAGAATCGCTGGACCGAGGACCGCGCGCCGCAGCAATGGAAGGCCACGCACCTGCGCGGCCTTGCGCCGGCGGGTCGACTCGACATCGATTCGACGGGGCTCCTGGTGTTCACCCAGGATGGGCGCGTCGCGCGCCGGTTGATCGGCCACGATTCGGAAGTGGAAAAGGAATACCTGGTGCGCGTCGAAGGCACGCTCGCGCCGGAGGGCCTCCGCCTGCTCAATCACGGTCTCGAGCTCGATGGCGAACGCCTGAAGCCCGCGCGCGTGTCGTGGCAGAACGAGCATCAGCTGCGCTTCGTGCTGCGCCAGGGCAAGAAGCGCCAGATCCGGCGCATGTGCGAACTGGTCGGCCTCAAGGTCACGGGATTGAAGCGCGTGCGCACCGGCAGCGTGCCGTTGGGCAGGCTGCCCGTCGGCAAGTGGCGGTACCTGGGCGCGGACGAACGGTTCTAGGCACGGCGACGGGCCGCGTCACTTCGGCGGCTGCGCCGTCACTTTCCGGCTCGCCATGTAGCGCAGGTAGGCCAGCACGTCATTCAAGTCCCGATCGCTCAGGATCGAGACGTCGAAGCCCGGCATCTTCGCCGCCGGCCACCGGCGCAGCGACTGCGGATCGCGAATGAGCCGGCGCAGCGCATCGAGGCGCAGGTACTCGGTCGGATTGAAGGGAACGTTGAGATCGGGACCGACGCTGGCGTCGCCGCCGAGGTTCAGCGTGTGGCAGACGAGGCAATTCTTGGCGGTCACGGCGAAGCCGCGTTTCACCGAGGCATCGGCGGCAAGACCTGGCGGCGGCACGATCGCCGGGAAACGCTGCGCGAGCGGCTGCGTTTCCTCGATGCGCACGACGTGATAGGGCCATTGCTCGGGGACGATCATCGCCCGCTCCGGATGCTCCCAGACCAGATAGAACGGTCCCGCGGTCGCCGGATCGCCCGCCTTCAGCGGCGGCCACGGCACGTCGGGCGGCTCGAGGGCGAGGTAGGCGCGCGGCCCGCGGTCACCCGCGCCCAGGAGCAGCTCCGCTTGCAGCGTGGCCGCAAAACCGTCACCGGCCACGAACCGCAGCGACGCGCCGGGCGCGACGCCGTTGAGGAGCACCGCCATCGGCACCGCCTGGTAGGTCATGCGGCGCTGGTACGCCACGTCCTTCGGAATCGTAACGGCCACCGCGGCCGGATGCGCGAGCAGACTGGCGACGGTATAGGTCGCCGTGCGCCCACCCGCCGTCACCGTCAGCACGGCCTCCGACGCCATCGCCGCGCACACGACGAGGCCGCAGCAAAGTCCCGCCAGCCATTGCCGCATCACGCGCATGAACGCGTCCTCCCGACAAACTACCCCGGGGCACCGGATTCCTGACCCGCGTTTCGGCATCGGGTCGCGCCACGTCATTCCTCGGGCATGGCCGGGCGCACGACGTAGCCGCCCGATTTCTCGTCGCGCTCGAGCAGGAGCGCGCCATCGCGCTGCGCTTCCTCGAGCATCCCGTTGAACGAGCGGAAGCCGTAGAACGATTCGTTGAACCCGGGCTTCCTGCGCTTCAGTGCCTGCTTGACCATCGAGCCCCAGATCTTCTCTTCGTCGCCGCGCTCGGCGATCAGCGCCTCGACCGTCTCGACGATGAGGTCGAGCGCCTCCTGCCGGCGCTCGTGGTCGCTCTTCTTCGGCGGCGGCGCGCCATCGTCAGGGGCGGCCACCTTGACGCGGGGCTTGACCCCGCCGGCGGCGGCTTTCGCCGGCGCCTTTCGCTCCGTCGGCCTCTTCTTCTCGCGCACGAGGTCGTCGTAGAAGATGAACTCGTCGCAGTTGGCGATCAGCAGGTCCGAGGTCGAATTCTTGACCCCGACGCCGATCACCTGCTTGTTGTTCTCGCGCAGCTTGCTCACCAGCGGCGAGAAGTCCGAATCGCCGGAAATGATGACGAACGTCTCGACGTGCGCCTTCGTGTAGCAGAGGTCGAGCGCGTCGACGACCATCCGGATGTCGGCCGAATTCTTGCCCGATTGCCGCACGTGCGGGATCTCGATCAGCTCGAACGAGGCTTCGTGCATCGGGGCCTTGAATGCCTTGTACCGGTCCCAGTCGCAGTAGGCCTTTTTCACCACGATGCTGCCCTTCAGCAGCAGGCGCTCCAGCACCTTGCCGATGTCGAATTTCTCGTACTTGGCATCGCGCACGCCGAGGGCGATGTTCTCGAAGTCGCAGAAAAGCGCCATGTTCGTGACTTCGGTCTGGGTCATGGAAGGCGGGTGGTTGGGAAACACCTCCGATAGTAGCCCGGCGTTGAGCGAAGCGAAACCCGGGTGGTTGCCGCAATGGCCACCGACTGCCCGGGTTTCGCTCCGCTCAACGCCGGGCTACGGTCGAGCTACCCGCCGCCTTCTTGACCTCGGACAAAGCCCTAACGTCCACGGATTCGCAAAATCGAGGCTCGCGGGCGTACCTTTGCGCGCCCCGAAGCGCCGGCCGGCGTCCGGCCGTCACGTTTTTCCACCAGGAGCGGACGATGAACAAACGCACTTGGCTGTTGGCGGGTCTGTATGCGGCGGCCGTCCCCGCGCTCGCGGCAACGCCGAACTGGCAGCCGATCGGCGAGAGCGTGAACGGCAATCGGACGTTCATCGACCAGGCCAATCTCAAGACCGCCGGTGGCATCACCACCGTGACGTTCCGCGCCGACATCAAGAATCCGCTCGACACGCCGAACGGCGCGATCAAGAGCATGCGCGCGACGATGCGGGTCGACTGCCGGAACATGACCTCCGCGGGCGTCGAGGTCGTCCTGTTCGAGGACGAGGCGAAGAATCAGGTGTTTTCGCGCGGCAAGGCGCCGAAAATCGAGTACGGCAAGGAGCCCGAGGGGAGCTCCGCCGAGCTGGTCGTCAGGCACCTCTGCAAGAAGTGACGCGTGCCTGAGGCGCCCGGGCGCACGGCGACGCCTATGCTCGGCGCGCCCGGCGGCGTGCGCGGTCGTGCCGTCACTTTCTCAGGACGTCGTCCCAGATCGAATGACGGTAGGGATAGACGGACGCGTAGTGCTCCGCCAGGACCGACAATTCCTTGGCCACCTCCGGCGGGAAGCCCTTGCGGGCGCCGCGATCGTCGATGATCAGCTTCTTGAGGTAGACGTCGCACTGCGCGGGCCGCTTCCACAGTTCGCACAGCTTGTTCGCGATCCGCGGAAACTGGCGCGCGAGTGCCTACGGACGCACATCGACCGCCAAGGTCGCGAGCCACTCGTCTGGTGGCCTCGCCGAGCGGCTCGACCGGCGCCGGCCGACGGTCGCCGTCCCATTCCTTGACGCTGGCCGGTCGAACGTTCCTCTCGATCGCCTTGGTGGCTTCTTCGACCGAGATGCGTTCGAATTCGAGGGGTTTGATCATTGCTTTCACTCCTTGCCGAACATCTGCCACGTTCTGACGGACGCGCCGCCTGGCGCGAAGCGGCATGAGCGGTGGGCAGACACTTAGATTACACGCCTTCGCTGCCGCCACGGTCAAGCGCGGACGACGCCATAGCGCAGGACCGCGGGCCCGCCTGTCGGAAAAAACACACCGGCGCGTGCGCTGCGTTACGGGCCGCGCGGCCATTCGCGCTACACTTTCGCCCCGCCACCGCCCATCGCTCTTCCGCTCCCCATGACTCTTCCCGCACTTTCGCTCCTCGAAACCCGCGTCCTCGGCGTGCTCGTCGAAAAGCAGCACACGGTCCCCGACACCTATCCGCTCACGCTCAACGCGCTCGTCGCCGGCTGCAACCAGAAGACGAGCCGCGACCCGCTCATCAACGCTTCCGACGCGGAGGTGCAGGCGACTATCGACCGGCTGCGCGCGCTGTCGCTCATCGTCGAGTCGAGCGGCGGGCGGGTGATGCGGTATGCCCACAATGTCGAGCGCGTGCTCGCGCTGCCGTCGCAGGCGGTGGCGCTGCTGGCCACGCTGATGCTGCGCGGTCCGCAGACGGTCGCCGAGCTGCGGGTCAACAGCGAACGCCTGCATCGCTTCGCCGACATCTCGGCCGTGGAGGGTTTCCTGCACGAGCTCGCCGAGCGCGCGGCGGGTGCGCTCGTGGTCCTGCTGGCGCGTCAGCCGGGGGCCCGCGAAACGCGCTGGGCGCATCTGCTGTCGGGCCCGCCGGCGCTGGAGACCGCGCCCGCGGCGGCCGATGCCACGGGCGATGCGGTCACCGTCGGTGAAATCGCCGCGCTCAAGGCCAATGTCGCGCATCTGCGCGACGAGCTCGCGGTGCTCAAGACCACGGTAGCGAAGCTGTGCGCGGAGCTTGGCATCGCGGCCCGTAGCGGTAGCACGGAACCGCGCCCGCGCTCTCCGCCGAACGTATAATGGAGTACCGCGCAGGCGGCAGCCTGCCTGCCCTCGCCTCGTTCTCTTCCCTCAGTCGACAAGGACTCCGATGGACATCCCCGGCGCATACGAAACCGCGAAACCCATTCTGATCGCTTTTTCCCTGAAGGTCGTCGGCGCCATCGCCGCCTACATCATCGGCCGCATGCTGATCGGCTTCGCGTCGTCGCTGGTGATGAAGGCGATGGAGCGGCAGAAAGTCGAGCCCACGGTCATCGGGTACATCGGGTCGATCATTACCGTCGCGCTCAACATCATCCTGGTCGTCGCGATTCTCGGCTACTTCGGCGTCGAAACGACGTCGTTCGCCGCGCTCGTGGCCGGCCTCGGCATCGCGGTGGGTGCGGCCTGGGGCGGGCTCCTGTCCAATTTCGCCGCCGGCGCGTTCATCTTGGTGCTGCGGCCGTTCAAGGTCGGCGACTATGTGGTCGCCGGTGAGGTCGAAGGCACGGTCCGGATGATCGGGCTGTTCAATACCACGATCGACACGCCCGACAACGTGCAGACGATGGTCGGCAACGCCAAGGTGATGGGCGGGACGATCAAGAACTATAGCCACAATCCGTATCGCCGGGTCGAGCTCACGGCGCAGCTCGACCACACCGTCGACCCGGCCGATGCGATTCTCCGCCTCAAGGAATCGCTGCCGAAGATTGCGAATGTCGTGCCCGAACCCGCGCCCGACGTCGAGATCCTGACGTTCAACGAGCGCGGACCCGTCCTCGCCGTGCGTCCCTACTGCCACACGGCGCACTACTGGCAGGTGTACTTCGACACCAATCGCACGATTCGCGAGACGTTCGGCGCCGCCGGCTATCCCGCGGCCGAGGCGCATCTGCACGTCGTGCACCGGACGGCGTAACGGGCAGCCCGGGGGCATTCCGCCTCACCGCGCCGGGAGCCCGCAGCGGGCCCGGCGTGGGGGCGTGCGCTACAATCGCGGCGTCGGCCGGCACATTCGCCCGGCCATCTTTTTTGCCGGCGCCCCCTCTTGGACCAGCCCACGCTCATCACCGCGCTCATTCTCGGAATCGTCGAGGGGCTGACCGAGTTTCTGCCGGTCTCCAGCACCGGCCACCTGATCGTCACCGGCTCCCTGCTCGGCTATACGGGCGACCAGGCGAAGATGTTCGAGATCGTGATCCAGGCCGGCGCGATTCTCGCCGTCTGCTGGGAATACCGGGTGCGTCTGCTCTCGGTCGTGCGCGGGATCTTCAGCGACGCGCGCGCGCAGCGCTTCGCCGTGAATCTCGTCGTCGCGTTCCTGCCGGCCGCGGTTCTGGGCCTCGCCTTCGGCAAGGCGATCAAGGCGCACCTGTTCGCGCCCGTCCCCGTCGCCTGCGCGTTCGTCATCGGCGCGTTCGTGATCCTGTGGGCCGAACGTCGGCCAGAGACTGCGCCCGGACGCCATCCGCATCGACAGCGTCGACGACATGCGCTGGCCCGATGCGCTGAAAGTCGGCCTCGCGCAGTCGTTGGCGCTCATTCCCGGCACCTCGCGCTCCGGCGCGACGATCATCGGCGGGATGCTGTTCGGGCTGTCGCGCACGGCGGCGACGGAGTTCTCGTTCTTTCTCGCGATCCCGACGCTGTTCGCGGCGACCGGCTACGAAGTGCTCAAGAACCGGCAACTGCTCGTCGCCCACGACCTGCCGGCATTCGGCGTCGGCTTCGTCGCCGCCTTCGTCTCGGCGTTCCTGTGCGTGCGCTGGCTGATCCGGTACGTGAGCCACCACGACTTCATTCCGTTCGTCTGGTACCGGATCGCGTTCGGCGGCGTCATTCTCGCGACGGCGTACGCCGGTTTGGTGGCGTGGGATTGACGTCACGCGGGCGTGGATCGGCCCGGTGTTCGGTGTGTTCGGCTTTCCATCGGCTCGCTCGCCCGGTGTTCACTATCGCGCCCGGCGTCGCGGTGCTCGGCGAGCCGATGCATCCGCTCCAGCTCGCTGGCGCGGCGCTGGGGCTCGTCGGCGTCATGCTGGTGACCGCGCGGCCGGGCATCGATCGAACGCGGCCGGCGCCCTCCCGCCGTCCCGGTGCTTCTCCGGACGCCTGACCTGCCCGGTGCCGGCGACAAGCCTATAATTATCGGCTTCGTCCGCGCCGCGGGCGCGCATCGTTCGCAGGAGATCGTCATGCCCCCCGATTCGCTCGACCGTTCCCTTCCCGCCCTCGGCGATTCGTCGCTGTTCCGGGAGCGGTGCCTCGTCAACGGCGAATGGACCGCCGCCGACGACGGCGCCACGATGCCGGTGATCAATCCCGCGACCGGCAAGCCGATCGGCACCGTGCCGCTGATGGGCGCCGCCGAAACGCGGCGCGCGATCGAGGCCGCCAGCGCCGCGTGGCCGGCCTGGCGGGCGAAGACCGCGAAGGAACGCGGCGCGATCCTGCGCAAGTGGCACGAGCTGCAGCTCGCGCATCGCGACGACCTCGCGTTGATCCTCACGACCGAGCAGGGCAAGCCGCTCGCGGAGGCGCGCGGCGAGATCGGCAGCGGCGCCGCGTACACCGAGTGGTTCGCCGAGGAAGCGCGGCGCATCTACGGCGACGTGATTCCCACCGTCGGCAACGACCGCCGCATCGTCGTGATCAAGGAACCGGTGGGCGTGTGCGCGGCGATCACGCCGTGGAATTTCCCGTCGTCGATGATCACGCGCAAGGTCGCCCCGGCGCTCGCGGCGGGCTGCACCGTGGTGATCAAGCCGGCGGAAGCCACGCCGTTCTCGGCGCTCGCGCTCGCCGAGCTCGCGGTCCGCGCCGGCTTTCCGCCCGGCGTCCTCAACGTCGTCACCGGCGACCCGCCGACGATCGGCGCCGAGATGTGCGCCAATCCGACGGTGCGCAAGCTGTCGTTCACCGGCTCGACCGAAGTCGGCCGCCTGCTGATGAAGCAGGTGGCGCCGACGATCAAGAAGCTGTCGCTGGAGCTCGGCGGCAACGCGCCGTTCATCGTCTTCGACGACGCCGACCTCGATGCCGCCGTCGACGGCGCGATGGCGTCCAAGTATCGCAACGCCGGGCAGACGTGCATCTGCGCGAACCGGCTGTTCGTGCAGGACAAGGTCTACGACGCGTTCGCCGAAAAACTCGCTGCCAAGGTCCGCGAGCTCAAGGTCGGCCCGGGCATCGAGACGGGCGTCACGCAGGGTCCGCTGATCGACGCCGCGGGGCTTGCGAAGGTCGAGGAGCACGTCGCCGACGCCACGAGCCGCGGCGCGCGGGTCGTCACCGGCGGCCGGCGGCACGCACTGGGTGGCACGTTCTACGAGCCCACGGTGCTGACCGGGGTCAATGCCGAGATGAAGATCTTTCGCGAAGAGACCTTCGGCCCGGTCGCGCCGCTGATCCGCTTCGGCAGCGATGCCGAGGTGATCGAGCTCGCCAACCGCACCGAGTTCGGACTCGCGTCGTATTTCTACTCGCGCGACATCGGCCGCATCTGGCGCGTGGCCGAAGCGCTCGAATACGGGATGGTCGGCGTCAACACCGGATTCATCACGACCGAGGTCGCGCCGTTCGGCGGCGTGAAGCAGTCCGGCCTCGGCCGGGAAGGCTCCCGCTACGGCATCGACGAATTCGTCGAGGTGAAATACGTCTGCATGGGCGGGATCGACCGCTGACCGGTCGCGCGTCAGAACGCCTGAATGTGCTCGCCCGATTCAGTCCCCGGCGGCGTCGAGGGCGGCGGGTAGCCCCGGTATTCGCCAGGTTCGCTGGCGGGCGCCGCCGCGGTCGCGGGCGTGCTCTGCTGTGCCGTCGCGTGTCCGGGCGCCAACCAGGCGAGATCGGCGGCGAGCGCGATCGCGCCGAGGGTGAAAACCAGCGCCGCCACCTTGATTCCGGCGCCGATGCGCACGGACGGCGGTTGCCGTTTGGACAGTTCGCTCATGGATATCCTCGCAAGTCGTGTTGATCGCATGCGGCGGATCCGCGACATGCCGATGCGCGTCCCGCCACGCCGTTCGCAGGGGTGTGCTTTCCACGTTGCCTGCAGGACACACTCTACGAGCGAATGACGACGCGGCCGACGGAGGATTCGGCGGCGCGATTGCGGAAAATTCACGCGCCGGGTTCACCACCCGGGCGGCGGCTTCTTCAGGATCGTAATGGTCCGCTCGGCCACGGCGAGGTAGCCGCCGCCAACGAGGTCCTTCATCAGCCGGCTCACCATGTCGCGGGACGCGCCGATGCGATCGGCGATCTCCTGCTGCGTGAGCTTCTCGGGCACGATCAGCCTGCCGCCCACGTCATGCGCGAGGGTCAGCAGCAGCCGTACCAGCCGGCCGTAGACGTCCGACAGCGCGAGGCTCTTCACGTTTTCCGTGGCGAGCCGCGCGCGGTGGATCAGCTTCTCGATGAGATGCAGCGCGAAATCCGGGTGCGCCAGGATGAATTCGCGGAAGTGCGCCCGGGTGACGACCGCGCAGGAGGTGGGCTCCACGGTGATGACCGACGCCGAGCGCGGCGCGCCGGCCAGCGACATCTCGCCGACGTACTCGCCGGGACCGTGGAAATCGATGACGACTTCCTTGCCGGCGGCGTTGCTCGCGAACACCTTCACCTTGCCCGAAAGTATGATGAACAGCGAATCGCCCTGATCGCCTTCGTTGATCAGCACGCTGCCGCGCGGAAACGCGCGCACCACGCCGCCGCCGGCGATCGCGCGCAGCGTGCCTTCCGGCAGCGGTGCCAGCGGATCGGCGGCGGACGAGGGGCGGGAGTCGGCCATGTTGCCGGGCTCGTCGTCAGTCGAGCTTGCGGATGTCGTCGATCACCTTGCCGTCGTTCGGCAGCTCGCCGGGCGCGCGAAACGCGACCTCGCCGCGCAGCTTGGTGATTTCGCGGATCGACGCGACGACGCTCTCGGCATGCGAGGACTGGTTGCCCGGAACCTCGACGTGCAGCGTCATCCGGTCGTTGCCGTCCGGATTGTCGACCACGAGCCGCGCCTTGATGATTTCCGGATGGCGCCGGACGATGGCGGCGACCTGCGACGGGTGGACGAACAGGCCCTTCACCTTGGTGGTCTGGTCGGCGCGGCCCATCCATCCCTTGATCCGCGCGTTGGTGCGCCCGCACGGGCTCGCGCCGGGCAGAAAGGCGGACAGGTCGCCGGTGCCGAAACGGATCAACGGGTAATCGGTGTTGAAGAGCGTCGTGACGACGACCTCGCCGACCTCGCCGGTCGCGACCGGATCGCCGGTGCCGGGGCGCACCAGTTCGACCAGCACGCCCTCGTCGAGCACGAGCCCTTCGCGCGCCTCGGTCTCGTACGCGATGGTCCCGAGGTCCGCGGTCGCATAGGCCTGATACCCGGCGATGCCGCGCGCTTCGAGCGCGTCGCGAACGATCGGCAGGAAGGCCTCGCCCGACACCAGCGCCTTTTTCAGGCCAGGCAGGCGCACGCCGAGCTCGTCCGCCTTGTCGAGAATGATTCTGAGGAACGACGGCGTGCCCACGTAACCGTCAGGCTGCAAATCGGCCATCGCCTGCACCTGTTGCTCGGTCTGACCCGTGCCGCCCGGGAAGACCGTGCAGCCCAGCGCGTGCGCACCGGTTTCGAGCATCGATCCGGCCGGCGTGAAGTGGTAGGCAAAACAGTTATGGACGAGATCCCCCCGGCGGAAGCCGGCCGCGAACAGCGGCCGCGCCAGCCGCCAGTAATCCGGACGGCGTCCTTCCGGCTCGTAGATCGGGCCGGGCGAGGCAAACACCCGCGCCGGCCCCGCGACACGCGCGCCCCAGCGGGCCGCGGCGAAGCCGCCGAAAGGCCGGCTCGCCTTCTGCAGCTCGAGCGAGTTCCGACTTTCGGGTCACGGGAATTTGCGCGAGCGCGGCGCGCGACGCCACCGCCGCCGGCTCGACGCTCGCGAGCACGCGCGCAAACGCCGGTGCGTTCGCTTTCGCATGGGCGATCTGCCGCGGCAAGGCGGCCAACAGAGCGCGCTCGCGCAATTCGGGATCACGGGTTTCCAGCGTATCGAAGTATTCGGGCATGGTCGGGTGGTCGGGCGGTGGCGGAGGGAGGCGGGGCGGCGGAGGAGGGAGGAGCGAGTCGCCGCATCCGGAAGCGCTGGGGCGGGGCGCCCGCCCGCGCGGGTTCGCATCCACTCAACCCAGGCTACGTGCTCCGCTTCAGGAAAGCCACCGCTTGCGCCGGCGGTAATGCTTCACATCGCGGAAGCTCTTCCGTCCGGTGGTGGACAGTCCGAGGTAGAACTCCTTCACGTCCTCGTTCTGCGCGAGCTCCTTGGCTTTCCCATCCATGACCACGCGTCCGTTCTCGAGGATGTAACCGTAGTCCGCGTAGCGCAGCGCGACCATCGTGTTCTGCTCGGCGAGCAGAAAGGAAACGCGCTCCTTGACGTTGAGGTCGCGGACGATCTCGAAGATCTCGTCGACGAGCTGGGGTGCCAGGCCCATCGACGGCTCGTCCAGCAGGATCATCTTCGGATGCGCCATCAGCGCCCGGCCGATCGCCGTCATCTGCTGTTCGCCGCCGGACGTGTATCCCGATTGGCTCGTTCGCCGCACCTCGAGCCGCGGAAAATACGTGTACACGAGCTCGAGATCGCGCTTCAGCTCGGCGCGGCTCACGCTGCGGGTGAAGGCGCCGGTCAGCAGGTTTTCCTCGACGGTGAGGTGCTGGAAGCAGTGCCGCCCTTCCATCACCTGGCACACGCCCATGCGCACCAGTTCATTGGGGGTGCGCCGGTCGACGCGCTGGCCCATGAACTCGATCGTCCCCTTGGTCACGTCGCCGCGCTCGGCGCGCAGCAGGTTCGAGATCGCCTTCAGCGTCGTCGTCTTGCCGGCGCCGTTGGCGCCGAGCAGCGTCACGATCTTGCCCTCCGGGACCTCCAGCGAGACGCCCTTCAGCACCAGGATGACGTGGTCGTAGATGACTTCGATGTTGTTGACCGACAGCGACACGCCGACGGCCGGTGCCGGGGCGGCGGGGGTTGCGGGGCGGCGGCGATGGACATCATGGCATGGGGCGCGTGAGAGGGCTGAAGGGTCGAGCGGGCATTGCGGTCCCGCCCTCTGCCCGGAACCCTCTCCCGGACGCGGGAGAGGGCAGCGCCGTACTGCGCGCGGCGCTCAGCCCTCCTTCGCGCAATCGCGCGGCGTGATGTTCTTTTCCTTGGCATAGGCGGCCGCGGACTGCTCGACCATGTCGCGCACCAGCTTCTTGTCGGGCTGGATCCAGTCGGTGATCACCTTCCACTGCTTGCCGTCCCACTGCTGGAACTTCACCGCGCCGCCGCCTTCGTGGTCGGCACAGGACACCTTGAGCGGCTGCATGAAGCCGGCGGCGCCGAGCTCCTTCAGCCGCGCCTCGGTGATCTGGAGGTTCTCGATGCCCCAGCGGACCTGCTCGGGCGTCAGCGGCTTCTTGCCGTACTTGCCCTGCGCGGTGCGGATCGCCTCGACGGTGATGATGCCGTGCACGACGCCGCGGTTGTAATAGATGGAGCCGATCCGCGACTGGTCGTCCATCTCGCCCTTGCCCTTGGCGTAGACGTATTTCTTGATCTCCTGGATCACCGGGAAGTTGGCGCCCGCGACGTTGAACCCGGCCGCGATGTAGCCCTTGGCCGCGTCGCCCGCCGGGATCGTGTCCTCCTCGGCGCCGGACCACCAGACGCCGACCATGTGGTCGCGCGGGAAGCCGACCTTGGCCGCGGCCTTGAGCGCCGTCGGGTTCATCACGCCCCAGCCGCGCAGGATCACCCAGTCGGGCTTGATCTGGCGGATCTGCAGCCACTGCGCGCCCTGCTCGTTGCCGGGGTGCGGCACCGGGATGTGCGTGACGGTGAAGCCGTACATCTTGGCCTGCGCGTCGAGCACCGGGATGGTTTCCTTGCCGTAGGCCGAGTCGTGATAGATGTTCACGATCTTCTTGCCCTTGAGCTTGTCCATCCCGCCTTCCTTCATCCCGATGAACTTGATCTTGGCGGTGTTCTGCGACCAGTAGTTGGTGACCAGCGGGAAGATGTACGGGAACACCCGGCCGTCGGACGCGTCGGTGCGGCCGTAGCCGATCGAGATCACCGGGATCTTGTCGGCGGTCGCCTTCTCGATGATCGAGTAGGTGATGCCGGTCGACAGCATGTGGAAGACGGACGCGCCGGTCGGGCCCTTGTTCTTCAGCCGCTCGTAGCACTCGACGCCGCGCGCGTTGTTGTACTCGGTCTCGCACTTCTCGTAGGTGAGCTTGACGCCGTTGATGCCGCCGTCGCGGGCGTTGATCATGTTGATGTAGTCGATCATCCCGCCGTAGATGCCGGATCCGCCGGCCGCGTACGGCCCGACCCAGTACCCGGCCAACGGGATGAACTGCTCGTTCTGCGCCTGGGCCGTCGCCGCGATGCCCAGCAGCGCGACGCCCAGCAGGGCCGACTTGATTTGCTTCATGGTGTTCCTCCTAGGAAAGACATTTCCAGGTACAGGGCCTCGACGAACGGCCCAGCCGGTCAAGCATTCGCGAGACGCGCGCCGGTGTCAATGACGAGCGTCAACAAAACCGCCGAATGCGCCTGTGATTTCCCGGACGGCATGCTGCATCGCACCATCAATGCGGGAACGGCCACAGCCGAAGCTTCTCCTTGCCGATCTGCCAGAGCCGGGCGAGGCCGTGCGGCTCGACGATCAGGAAGAAGATGATCAGCGCCCCGAACACGATCAGCTCGAGGTTGGACATGAGCCCGGCCGGCAGCGTGAAGCCGAGCAGATGCTCGAGCGGCCCCGCCATGGTGTTCAGGAAGATCGGCAGCAGGACGATGAACGCCGCGCCCATGAACGAGCCCAGGATGCTGCCGACGCCGCCGATGATGACCATGAACAGGATCCGGAACGACAGGTCGAGGTTGAACGCCTCCGGCTCGACGGTGCCGAGGTAGGTGAAGGCGTAGAGCGCGCCGGCGACGCCGCAGTAGAACGAGCTGATCGCGAAGGCGAGCAGCTTGGTCTGCATCATGCGGATGCCGATCACTTCGGCGGCGATGTCCATGTCGCGCACCGCCATGAACTTGCGCCCGGTCTCGCTGCGCAGCATGTTCTTGGCGAGCACCGCCAGCACGGCGACGATGCACAGCGTCAGCATGTACTTGCGCGCCGGCGTGTCGAACACGTAGCCCAGGATCTCGACCTTCTGCGCGGTGATCACGCCGGAGGCGCTGTGGTTGGTGAACCAGCCGATGCGCTGCAGCGCCCACAGCACGAAGAACTGGCAGGCGAGCGTCGCCACGGCGAGGTAGAAGCCCTTGATGCGCAGCGACGGCAGGCCGAACACGATGCCGACGGCGGCGGCGCACAGCCCGGCCAGCACGAACGACACGAGGATCGGCAGCCACGGCATCCGCAGCTCGAAGTTGTAGGCCATGAACGCGCCCACCGCCATGAACGCCGCGGTGCCGAGCGAAAGCTGCCCGGCGTAGCCGGTCAGGATGTTGAGGCCCAGCGTGGCGAGCGCGAGGATCAGGAACGGCGTCAGGATCGCCGAGAGCCAGTACTGGTTGGCGACGAGCGGCACCACCACGAAGGCGACGGCGAGCACGACGGCCACCGCGATGCGGTCCTGCCGGATCGGAAAGACCTGCTGGTCCTTCGCGTAGGTCGTCTTGAACTGCCCTGCTTCGCGATAGATCATCGTCTACACCCGCTCGATCCGCTTTTCGCCGAACAGCCCCTCCGGCCGCACCAGCAGGAAGCGCGAGCGCCAGCACGTAGGGGAACCAGGACTCGATCCCGCCGCCGACGAACGGCCCGAGGTAGACCTCGGCGAGCTTCTCCGACGCGCCGATGATGAGGCCGCCGACGATCGCGCCGGCGACCGACTCGAAGCCGCCGAGGATCAGCACCGGCAGCGCCTTCAGCGCGATGAACGTGAGCGCGAACTGCACGCCGTTGCGCGCGCCCCACATCAGGCCCGCGACCAGCGCGACGAAGCCGGCGACCGTCCACACGATCGCCCAGATCTGCCGCAGCGGGATGCCGACCGCGAGCGCCGCCTGGTGGTCGTCGGCGACCGCGCGCAGCGCGCGGCCGATGCGCGTCGTCTGGAAGAACACCGCCAGCAGCGCGACCAGCAGGCCGGCCACGACGGCGGCGAACAGGTCGAACTGGCTGACGTTGATGCTCGTCGCGTCCGATCAGCCACTTCATCGGCTCGTCGGGAATGCCGAGCTCGAGGCCGTGCGGCTGCGCGCCCCAGACGAGCTGCGACAGGCCCTCCAGCACGAAGGTGAGGCCGATCGTCGCCATGAACAGCGTGATCTGCGGCTGGTTGACGAGCGGCCGCAGCACCAGGCGCTCGATCGCGATCCCGAGCACGACCATCACCGCCAGCGTGACCACGAGCGCGACCCAGAAATTCATGCCGTGCTCGACCAGCGAGACGAAGGTGAGCGCGGCGAAGAACACCATCGCGCCCTGCGCGAAGTTGAACACGCCGGAGGCCTTGTAGATCAGCACGAAGCCCAGCGCCACCAGCGAGTACATGACCCCGGCGAGCAGGCCGCCGACCAGCACCTCGATGAAGAACTGCCAGTTCATGCGCGGCTCCTGAGTGCCTGCAGCCGCCCGAAGGGCCTGCGCCCCCGGGCGCGCAACGGGTACGGGGGCTTCATTCAGTGGGCGCCGAGGTAGGCGCGGATGACGACCGGGTCCGCCTTGACCTCGCCGGGCGTGCCCTCGGCGATCTTCGCGCCGTGGTCCATCACCACGACGTAGTGCGAGATGTCCATCACCACGCCCATGTCGTGCTCGATCAGGATGATCGTCGTGCCCCACTGGTCGTTGACGTCGAGGATGAAGCGGACCATGTCCTCCTTCTCCTCGACGTTCATCCCGGCCATCGGCTCGTCGAGCAGCAGCACCTTGGGCTCCATCGCCAGCGCGCGCGCGAGCTCCACGCGCTTCTGCAGCCCGTAGGGCAGCTTGCCCACCGGCGTCTTGCGGATCGCCTGGATCTCGAGGAAGTCGATGATCTTCTCGACCTGCTCGCGGTGCGCGGTCTCCTCCTTCTGCGCGAAGCCCCAGTACAGCGCGTCGGTCAGGAAGTTGCCCTTCATCTTGAGCGAGCGCCCGGTCATGATGTTGTCGAGCGTGCTCATGCCCTTGAAGAGCGCGATGTTCTGGAACGTGCGCGCGAAGCCCAGCCGCGCCACGTCGTGCGGCGTGCAGGTGCGTGCGGTCCTTGCCCTCGAAAAAGATGCGTGCCGCGCGACGGCCGGTAGAAGCCGCTGATGACGTTGAGCATCGAGCTCTTGCCGGCGCCGTTCGGCCCGATGATCGACGAGATCTCGCCGCGGTTGACCTCGAAGCCGACGCCGGTGATCGCCTTGACGCCGCCGAACGAGAGGTTGATGTCCTCGACGCGTGAGGATCGCCGCGGCCGTCGGCGCCGGCGGCGGCCTCGCCCGCCGAGCAGCTCGTGCCGCTTGCGCATCTCGCCCAGCGCGAGCATCGCCTGGTCGCGCGAGTCGTAGATGTTGGCGCGGAAGAAGTCGCGCTGCGCGCGCTCGCTGGATCGTCTCGCGCGCGCTCGCGCTGGTGCCCACCCGCACCGTGCCGAGCCCGTAGCTGATGTTGGTGTTCTTGCCGCGCGCGGCGAAGCGGTCCCACACCTGCGGCTCGATCACGCAGTCGGTGTAGTTGACGAGGAAGTACCAGCGCTTGCCGGTGGCCGCGAGGCGGCGGTCGGCCTCGTCGTAGAACGCGTCGACCTCGGCCTCGGTCGCGAGCGTCATGCCGGTGAAATCGGCCTCCATCGCGCCGATGTCCTCGTGCAGGATGATCCGGTCCTGCAGCGTCTTCTCCGCCATGCTCGCTGCGCCGTGGAAGGGTTCGCCGGGAGATCGCCGTGCGGAGACGGCGCGGCGTCAGGCCGCCGTCGGCCAGCGGGCTCGAACACCGCGGCCTCGCGGATCACGAGGTCGGCGCTGATCTTGCCGGTGCGGCCGTCCTCGAACTTGACCTGCGTCTCGATGTACTGGCGTCTTGCGGCCGCGCGTACAGCGCCTCGATCAGCACCGCGTACTTCTCGGCGATGAAGCCGCGGCGCACCTTGCGCGTGCGCGTGAGCTCGTCGTCGTCCGGATCGAGCTCCTTGTGCAGGACCAGGAAGCGGCGCACCTGCGAGTGGCACAGCATCGGGTCGTGCGCGAGCTCGGCGTTGACCTTCTCCACGCATTCCTGCACCAGCGCGTAGACCTCGGCGTGGCCGGCGAGGTCGGTGTAGCCGGAATACGGCGATGCCGCGCCGCTCGGCCCAGTTGCCCACCGCCGACATGTCGATGTTGATGAACGCGCAGACCATGTCGCGGCCGTCGCCGAACGCCACCGCTTCCTTGATGTACGGAGAAGAACTTGAGCTTGTTCTCGACGTAGTTCGGCGCGAACAGCGCGCCGTTGGCGAGCTTGCCGACGTCCTTGGCGCGGTCGATGATCTTGAGGTGGCCGTCGGCGTCGAAGATGCCGGCGTCGCCGGTGTGGAAATAGCCCTCGCTCGTCGATCGACTCGGCGGTGGCGTCGGGCCGCTTGTGGTACTCCTTCAGCATCGCGGCGCTGCGCACCAGCACCTCGCCGTTGTCGGCGATCTTCACCTCGACGCCGGGCGCGGGCTTGCCGACCGAATCGAGCTTGATGTCGCCGTCGGGCTGCAGGCAGACGTAGGCGCAGGTCTCGGTCGACGCCGTAGAGCTGCTTCAGGTTGATGCCGATCGAGCGGTAGAAGCGGAACAGGTCGGGCCCGATCGCCGCGCCGGCGGTGTAGGCCACGCGGATGCGGCTCATGCCGAGCACGTTGCGCAGCGGGCCGTAGATCAGCACGTTGCCGAGCCAGTAGAGCAGGCGGTCCGTCGCCGGCGACGCCCGGCTTGCCGTCGAGGATCTCGGCGCCGCAGCGGCGCGCGACGCCCATGAAGTAGTGGAACAGCCCAGCGCTTGATCGCGCTCGCGTCCTCCATCCGGATCGTCACCTGCGTCAGCAGGTTCTCGAACACCCGCGGCGGCGCGAAGTAGAACGTCGGGCCGATCTCGCGCAGGTCGGTCATCACCGTCTCGCTCGACTCCGGGCAGTTGATGGTGAAGCCGGCGACCAGCGCCTCGCAGTAGGAGAACAGGTGATCGCCGATCCAGGCCATCGGCAGGTAGGACAGCACGTCCTCGTCGGCGGTCAGCCGGTCGAACTCGACGCCGCCGCGCGCGGCGCTGATCAGCGCGTGGTGGGTGAGGCACACGCCCTTCGGCTTGCCGGTCGTGCCGGAGGTGTAGAGCCATGATGGCGACGTCGTCGGTCCGGTTCGCGGCCACCGCGTCGGCGAAGAAGTCCGGGTGCGCGTCGTGGTACGCGCGGCCGAGGCCCTGGACGCCGTCGTAGCCGTGCAGGAACGTCTGCGTGTAGTGGCGCAGGCCGCGCGGGTCGTCGAAGACGATGTGCTCGAGCGTCGGGCAGCGCGCCCTGATCTCGAGCAGCTTGTCGACCTGCTCCTGGTCCTCGACGATCGCGAAGTGGATCTCGGCGTCGTTGAGGACGTAGACCATCTCCTCGGCGACCGCGTCCTGGTACAGCGGCACCGGCACGCCGCCCAGCGACTGCGCCGCGGCCATCGCCCAGTAGAGCCGCGGGCGGTTGTCGCCGATGATCGCGAGGTTCATCCCGCGCTTGAAGCCGAGCGCGGTCAGCCCGCAGGCGAGCGCGCGCACCTCCTCGGCGACCTGCGCCCAGGTCCAGGTCTGCCAGATGCCGAGATCCTTCTCGCGGGTGGCCGGATGGCCGCCGCGCACCTGCGCGTGGTGCAGCAGCAGGCGCGGAAACGTATCGAGTCCCGGTGGTGCGGACGCTGCTGACACGGCTTCGCTCC
This sequence comes from uncultured beta proteobacterium, assembly GCA_963810845.1. Lineage (GTDB taxonomy): Bacteria > Pseudomonadota > Gammaproteobacteria > Burkholderiales > Casimicrobiaceae > CAIWHR01. The sequence goes on from CAWEOX010000006.1 coordinate 75,052, forward strand.
TCCTTGCGTTGGCGCCTCGAGCGGCGGCCTTGTTCGCGCTCCGGCCGGCCGCCGCAGCGGCGCGCATCGGCGGTGCGGCTGATTCTATAGTATCGCCCGGCAATGTCGATACGGCGATGCCCCGGGCCGGCCGCGCCGCCGTCGCGCGCCGGATTCCGCCCGGGTCGGCCGCGGTCGGCGTCGCGGGCCGTTCGAGCATAATTGCCGCTGCCCGGGCAAAGCTGTCGTCCGGCCGACAATCTTCGACCAATCTTGCGATGACCTCCCTCGCCGACGATGCTGCGCCAGAGCCTCTGGGCGCGCTCGCTCACGCCCGAGCAGCTGCGGCGGGTCGAGGCGACGCATCGTGCGAGCGCCGGTTCGCCGCCGGCCAGTACGTCTGCCGCAAGGGCGAGCCGGTCGAGCACTGGATCGGCATCGTCGAGGGGCTGGTCAAGATGGCCAGCCTGTCGCCGAGCGGCAAGCTCACGACGTTCACCGGCCTGCCGGCGGGCGCCTGGTTCGGCGAGGGCTCGCTGCTCAAGGACGAGCCGCGCCGCTACGACGTCATCGCGCTGCGCGCGAGCCGCGTCGCGCTGATGCCGCGCGCGACGTTCAACGCGCTGCTCGACGAGCAGCATCGCCGTTCAACCGCTTCCTGCTGCTGCAGTTGAACGAGCGCCTCGGCCAGTTCATCGGGCAGGTCGAGTACGACCGCCTGCTCGTCGGTCGAGGCGCGCGTCGCGCGCTGCCTCGCCGCGATGTTCAACCCGTACCTCTATCCGGGGACCGGGCTGCGAGCTGCAGATTTCGCAGGAGGAGATCGGCTACCTCTCGGACCTCTCGCGCCAGCGCGTGAACGCCGGCGCTGAAGGCGCTGGAGCAGGCCGGGCGTCCTGCAGGTCGCCTACGGCGGCATCGTGGTGCTCGACCTGCCGCGGCTGCGCAATTTCGGCGGGTATGAGCCGGCCGGCCAGGGCGGCTGCACCTTGACCGACGACACGGCTGGTCGTGGTAAAAACAAACACTTGTTTGTCTTGAGTTCGTCGCCCATGTCCCGCCCGCTGCGCGCCCCCCGCGCCGACAACCGCCTGCCCGCTGCTGCTCGACGCCGCCGCGCGGCCTGTTCGGCGCGCAGGGCTTCCACGGCACCTCGATCCGCGACATCGTCGCGCGCGGTCGACATGCTGCCCGGGCTCGCTCTACTACCATTTCGCCGCCAAGGAGGACCTGCTCGCCGCCGTCTACGCCGAGGGCGTGCGCCGGATCTCGGCGCGGGTGAGCGCGGCGATCGCCGGCAAGACCGACCCGTGGGCGCGCCTCGAGGCCGCGTGCGTCGCGCACCTCGAGGCGCTGCTCGAGGAGAGCGACTACGCGCAGGTCGTGATCCGCGTGCGGCCGCACGACGCGCCGTCGGTCGCCGCCCGCTGGTCGAGCTGCGCGACGACTACGAGCGGCTGTTCGTCGAGCTCGTCGACGACGCTGCCCGCTGCGCCGCGGCGTCGACCGGCGCAGCCTGCGCCTGATGCTGCTCGGCGCGCTCAACTGGTCGCAGAACTGGTACCGCCCGGGCCGCGACGATCCCGCGCGCGATCGCGCGGCGTTTCGTCGGCCTGCTGCGCAAGCCCCGTCACCAAGGAGTGAGCCGTGGAGATCCGCCCCAAGGTGCTCGTCACCAAGATCGGCCTCGACGGCCACGACCGCGGCAGCCGCGTCGTCGCCGCGCATCTGCGCGACGCCGGCATGGAGGTGATCTACACGCCGCCGTGGCAGGCGATCGCCGCGGTGGTGAAGCTCGCGACCGAGGAGGACGTCGACGTGATCGGCATCTCGTCGCTCGCGACCGACCACCTGATCGTGCCCAAGCTGATGGCGGCGCTGCGCGCGGCCGGGCTGGCCGACGTCGCCGTCATCGTCGGCGGCATCGTGCCCGACGAGGACGAGGACATGCTGCTCGCGGCCGGCGTGGCGCGCGTGTTCCACCCCGGCGCGCCGCTCGAGGAGATCGCCGCGTACATCCGCGAGATCACGCCGCGCGACGCGTCCGCGCCCGCCGCGTCGCCGAGCCGCGTAGGAGGCCCGGCATGAACGAGCCCCGATGAACAAGCCGCTCGACAGCACCGTCGCTGCAGCCCGCCGCCGGCGAGGACCGCTGGCAGGCAGGAGTACGCCGCGCAGATCGGCGCCGACACGGCCGGTGCGCAACCGCTCCGGCATCGCGATCAAGCCGCTGTACACGCCGCGCGACTGGAGCGGCGAGCGCTACGACGACGACGCTCGGCTATCCCGGGCCAGCCGCCGTACACGCGCGGCATCTACGCCGACGATGCATCGCGGCCGCACCTGGACGCAGCGCCAGCTGATCGGCCTCGGCACGCCGGCCGACTACAACGCGCGCCTGCTCGACATCCTCGCGCAGGGCGCGCACCGCCGTGTCGCTGATCCCCTGCAACTCGGTGTTCCGCGGCTACGACATGGACGAGGTCGCACGCCGAGCTGCTCGGCACCTGCGGCGTGGTCGTCAACACCGTCGACCACATGGACACCTGCCTCGCCGGCGTCGACATCGCGCCGCACCTCCTGCGCGATGAACGACCCGTCGCCGTTCACGCTGCTCGCCTTCCTGCTCGCGACGGCGAAGCGCCGCGGCGTCGCCTGGGACGCGATCACCGGCACGTCGAACCAGAGCGACTACCTCTCGCCACTACGTCGCCAACCACATGTTCTTCCGCATCGCGCTGCCCGGCGCGCGGCGCGATCCTCGGCGACCACATCGACTTCTGCAACCGGCACGTGCCGCGCTGGAACCCGATGTCGGTGGTCGGCCAGCACATGCAGCAGGCCGGCGCGACGCCGGCCGAGGCGATGGCCTTCACGCTCGCCACCGCGATCCAGAACGCCGACGACTGCGTCGCGCGCGGCATGGACCCCGACGCAGTTCCTGCCGCGCTTCACGTTCTTCTTCGACATCTCGATGTCGTTCTTCGAGGAGGTCGCGCAGGTTCCGCGCCGGCCGCCGCATCTGGGCGCGCATCACGCGCGAGCGCTACGGCGCGAAGGACCCGCGCAGCTGGCGCTTCAAGTTCCACGCGCCAGACCTCCGGCGTCGACCTCACGCGCGCAGCAGCCGCTCAACAACATCGCGCGCGTCACCGTGCAGGCGATGGCCGGCATCCTCGGCGGGCTGCAGTCGCTGCACACCGACGCCTACGACGAGGCGCTGTCCTGCCCGACCGAGTTCGGCGCGCGCATCGCCGTCGCCACGCAGAACATCCTGCGCGAGGAGGCGCACCTCACCGACGTCATCGACCCGCTCGGCGGCAGCTACTACGTCGAGACGCTCACCGACCAGATGGAGGCCGAGATCCTGCGCGTCGATGCGGCTCGTCGAGGACGCCGGCGGCATGTACGCGGCGGTCGAGGCGGGCCTCGTCCAGCAGAAGATCGGCGAGTCGGCGCGGCGCTTCCAGGAGCAGCGTCGAGTCCGGCGCGCAGACGGTCGTCGGCGTCAACGCGCTACCAGGTCGAGGAGGACCGCAGCGCGCGGCCGGCGCTCGCAGCGCCCGACCCGCGCGAAGCATGCGCGCGCATCTCGCGTCGTTCGCCGCGTTCAAGGCGGCGCGCTCGCAGGCAGGCGGTCGCGACGCGCGCTCGACGCGCTCGCCCGCGCCGCGAACGATCCGACGGCGAACGTCTTCGCCGCGGTCGTCGAGGCCGCCGAAGCCGGCTGCACGCACGGCGAGATCTGCGGCACGCTGCGCCGCGAGATGGGCTTCGGCCACGTGCAGGCGATCGTCTGATCGGGCACGCGCTCGAGATGAACGCCGCGCTGCCGCGCGAGCTCTCGCCGCTCGACGCCGGCGACCGGCGCGCCATCGCGCGCGCGATCAGCGCGATCGAGAACGACGAGCCCGGCGCCGCGGCCCTCGCGCGCGGCGATCGCGCCGCACCTCGGCCGCGCGCACGTCGATCGGCATCACCGGCGCGCCGGGCGCGGGCAAGTCGACGCTGATCAACGCGCTGCTCGGCGAGCTCGCTCGCGCGCGGCCAGCGCATCGCCGTCGTCGCCGTCGACCCGTCGAGCCCGGTCACCGGCGGCGCGGTGCTCGGCGACCGCGTGCGCATGGGCGAGCACGGCGCGCACGAGCGCGTGTTCATCCGCTCGCTGTCCTCGCGCGGCCACCAGGGCGGCCTGTCGCGCACGACCGCGCGCGATCGTCGACGTGCTCGACGCCGCCGGCTTCGACACCGTGATCGTCGAGACCGTCGGCGCCGGGCAGTCGGACGTCGAGATCGCCGGCCTCGCCGACACGCGGATCGTCGTCTGCCCGCCCGGACTCGGCGACGACGTGCAGGCGATCAAGGCCGGCATCCTGGAGATCGCCGACCTCTTCGTCGTCAGCAAGGGCGACCTGCCGGCGCGCCGACGCCGACCGCGCGCGAGCTCTGCCGACATGCTGCGGCTGCGCCGACCGCAGCGCGGCGCCGGTGCCGGTGCTGCAAGACCGTCGCCACGCGCAACGAGGGCATCGCCGCGCTCGTCGACGCCGCGCTCGCGCACGTCGCCGCCGCCGGGCGCGGGCGCCGGTTCGCGCCCGCGCCGCGCGCCGACGGCCGACGAGATCGCCGCCGTCGACCGCGCGATCACGACGCGGCGCTCGGTGCGCGCGTTCCTGCCCACGCCGGTGCCGCGCGCGACGGTCGAGGAGATCCTCGCCGTCGCGAGCCGCGCGCCGAGCGGCACCAACACGCAGCCGTGGCACGTGCACGTCGTCGCCGGCGAGCGCAAGGCGCGCGCTGTCGGCGGCGGTGCTGCACGCGCACGACCACGAGCAGGGCGAGCACACCGAGGAATACCCCTACTATCCCGATGCAGTGGCACGAGCCCTACCTCGGCCGGCGGCGCGCGATCGGCTGGGAGCCTCTACGGGCTGGTCGGCATCGAGCGCGGCGACAAGGCCGGCATGCACCGCCAGCACGGCCGCAACTACCTGTTCTTCGACGCGCCGGTCGGCCTGTTCTTCACCATCGACCGCGGCCTCGAGCGCGGCAGCTGGCTCGACTACGGGATGTTCCTGCAGAACGTGATGGTCGCGGCGCGCGCCCGCGGGCTCGACACCTGCCCGCAGGCGGCGTTCCTCAAGTTCCACCGCGTCATCGCGCGCGAGCTGGCGCTGCCGGACGAACGAGATGCTGGTGTGCGGGATGTCGCTGGGCTACGCCGATCCCGACGCGCCCGAGAACCGCCTCGTCACCGAGCGGGCGCCGGCCGCCGACGTTCGCGCGCTTCCTGGGCTTCGACTGATGGAGCACAAGACCCACGCCGCCGAGCGCGTGCGGCGGCTCGCCGCGCGCGATCCCTTCGTCGCCGGGCTCGGCATCCGCTGCGTCGATGCCGGGCCCGGGCCGCGCCGCCGTGGCGATGACGGTCGCCGCCGCGCACCTCAACTTCAACGGCACCTGCCACGGCGGCGCGATCTTCTCGCTGGCCGACACCGCGTTCGGCCTCGCGTCGAACTCGCACGGGCATGATCGCCGCCGGCATCGACGCGCACATCACCTATCACGTCGCGGCGCAGGCCGGCGACACGCTGACCGCGACGGCGGTCGAGGTGTCGCGCACGCGCAAGATCGCGGTCTACCGCGTCGACGTGGCCCGCGGCCGACCAGCACGCTGGTCTCGAGCTTCACCGGCACCGTCTACCTCACCACGCGCGCCCACGAGCCCGGCCACGCCGGGTAAGCGCGCGGCGGATCGCTGCAACTACGCCGCCACCGCGTCCTCGATCTGCTCGTACGCGGAGGCGAATGCTGTCTCCTCGGCAGCGGGTCCCTATCGCCAGCCCTTCGGCGTACACGAAATGCAGGTCGGTCATGCCGAGGAACTGACAGGACGGTCTGCAGAGACGGCACCTGCGCGTCCGCCGGGGTATTCCGGTACTTCCCGCCGCGCGTGAGCGCGACGTGGACCCGCTTGCCCTGGAGGAGTCCCTCGGGCCCCTTCGCGGTGTAGCGGAAGCGTCACGCCGGCGCGCGAGATCGCGTCGATCCAGTTCTTCAACGCGGCGGGCACGCCGAAGTTGTACATCGGCACGCCCAGGACGACGACGTCGGCCGCCTGGATCTCGGCGATCAGCGCGTCGTCGAGCGCGACCCGCGCCGCCTGTTCGGGCGTGCGCTCGTCGGCCGGTGTGAACAGCGCGCCGAGCACCGCTTCGTCGAGGACCGGGTGCGGCGCGCGCCGAAGTCGCGCACCGTCAGCGTGGCCTCGGGGTCGGCGTCGCGCAGGCGAGAGACAATGCGCGCGGCGAGGCGCGTCGAGTGCGATGCGGAACGGCGCGCGCTGGAATTGATCTGCAGGATGTTCATACGAGTGCTCCTTCGGGTGGTGACGGGTGATGGAGCGACTATAATTGTTGCTTCAACGGCTCGGAAGCCGTCAATTTGGTTAACACTGTTCCTGAAGGGCAACAATCAATTCATGACCAGACCCGCCCCCTCCGCCCCGGCCCCAACGCCTCGCCATCGGCTCCGGGCCGACGCGGGCGCGCTCGATGAACCTCGAGCCCAACGATCTGGCGCTGTTCGCGCAGGTTGCGGAGGAGCGCAGTTTCTCGCGCGCCGCCGAGCGCCTCGGTCTGCCGAAGTCGACGCGTGTCGCGGCGGGTGGCCGCGCTGGAGGCCCAGCTAGGCGAACGGCTGCTGCTGCGCACCACCCGCAAGCTCAGCGTCACCGATTTCGGCACCGCCGTGCTCGAGCACGCGCGGCGCGTCGTCGAGGATGTTGCCGCGGCAGCGTCGCTCGCGCAGAACCGGCAGCACACGCCGAGCGGCCGCCTGCGCGTCACGACCCGGCGACCCGATGAGGCGGCGCCCGGATGACGCGTAGCCCGGGTTGAGCCGCAGGCGAAACCCGGGGCGATCGTCGGCCATTGCTACGACCCCCCGGGTTTCGCCTGCGGCTCAACCCGGGCTACGTCGCGGCGCTCAGGCGTAGGTGTAGAACCCGCGCCCGGTCTTGCGCCCGAGATAGCCGGCCGCGACCATCTCCTTCAGCAGCGGCGCGGGGCGGTACTTCGGGTCGTTGAAGTCGCCGTAGAAGACGTTCATCACCGCGAGCAGCACGTCGAGCCCGATCATGTCGGCGAGCGCCAGCGGCCCGATCGGGTGGTTGCAGCCGAGCTTCATCCCGTTGTCGATGTCCTCGGCCGATGGCGAGCCCTTCCTGCAGCGCGAAGATCGCCTCGTTCAGCATCGGGCACAGGATGCGGTTGACGACGAATCCGGGGCTGTTCTTGCACGACGATCGGCGTCTTGCCGAGGCGCTTCGGCGAACGCTTCCGCCGCCGCGACCGTGGCGTCCGCGGTCTGCAGGCCCGCGGATCAGCTCGACCAGCGCCATCATCGGCACCGGGTTGAAGAAGTGCATGCCGATGAAGGCCTCCGGCCGCGACGTCACCGCCGCGAGCTGGGTGATCGAGATCGACGAGGTGTTCGACGCGATGATCGCCGACGGCTTGGCGAGCCCGTCCACCTGGCGCAGGATCTTGTACTTCAGCTCCTGGTTCTCGGTGGCCGCCTCGATCACCAGGTCGACGCTCTTCAGCGCGTCGTAGTCGGTCGTGCCGTCGATGCGCGCGAGCGCCGCGTCGCGGTCGGCGGCGGCGATCTTGTCCTTCTTGAGCAGGCGGTCGAGGCTGCCGGTGATCGTCGCGACGCCGCGCTTCACCGCGGCGTCCGCGACGTCGACCATGACGACGTCGATGCCGGACACCGCGCAGGCCTGCGCGATGCCGTTGCCCATGGTTCCGGCGCCGATGACGCCGACCTTCTGAATCTTGCTCATGTCGCTCTCACGGGTTGTGGCTGGGATTTGCGAATTGTGCCCGAACGCGCGCGCGGCGCGCCGGGGCGCCTGCGACGCAGCCGCGGCGGCTGCGCGCGCAAGCCCGGCGAGGAACAGGTCGATCATCTGCGGCGCGGCGCGCTCGAGGTCGTACGCGCCGGGCTGCTGCACCCACTGGTGCATCACGCCGACCATGAACGCGTTCATGCTCCGCGCGGCGAGCCGCGTGTCGGTGTCGCGCGGCAGCTGGCCGCTTCGCCACCGCCTGCTTGCAGCAGCCGCTCGACGTTGAGCTGGCAGGCGCTGTCGGTGGTCTGCTGGCGCGCGGCGACGGCGGCGAACTCGGCGGCGAATTCGCACTTGTGGAAGATCGACGTCGAACACCGCCTGCGCGCCGCGGGTCGGTCGCGAGCTGCGCCAGCGCGTTGAGGGCGACGTCGCGCAGCGCGGCGAGCGGATCGTCGTGGCGGGCTCGCCCGCCCGCGCCAGCGTGGCCTCCATCGGCAGCTGCACGCGCTCGCACATCGCCGTGAAGACGTCGGCCTTGTCGCGGAAGTGCCAGTAGACGGCGCCGCGCGTGACGCCGGCGGCGGCGGCGATCTCGGCCAGCGAGGTGCGGGCCACGCCCGCGCTCGCGGAAGACACGGCTGCGCCGCGTCGAGCAGCGCCTCGCGCGTGGCGGCGGCCTCCATTCTGGTGCGTCTCACCACGATCGCTGCGTCGTCGACGAGATCCCTACCGCCGGCATGGTTGCAAACATTCAGGAATGTATGTAATGTCGCCGCCATTGTCAAGCCAGCCGCGGCCGCGTCCCACGAGGCGCTACCGCGTCGCCCCTGGAGCTCACCATGCCCCTGGCCGTTGCCGCCGCGCGCCGCATCGCGCCTGGCTTGCGCCGTCGCCGCCGCGCTGCTGCTCGCCGCCTGCGGCAAGGCGCCCGCCGGCGGCTCCGCACGGCTTCCCGCCGGCCGCAGGTCACGACGCTCGTCGTGCAGCCGCGCACGCTGCCGGTCACCTACGAGTACGTCGGCCAGACCGCCGGCTCGAAGGAAGTCGAGGTGCGCGCGCGCGTCACCGGCATCCTCGAGAAGCGGCTGTTCCACGAAGGCGCGCGCGGTGAAGGCGGGCCAGACGCTGTTCACCATCGACCCGAAGCCGCTGCAGGCGCAGGCCGCGGCCGCCGAGGCCGAGGTCGCGCGCGCGCGCGCGCAGCTGGCGCAGGCCGAGCGCGAGGTCGCGCGCCTGAAGCCGCTCGCCGAGCGCCGGGCGGTCGGCCAGAAGGAGGCCGACGACGCGGTGTCCAACGCCGAGCTCGCGCGCGCGTCGCTGAAGGCCGCCGAGGCGAAGCTCGCCGAGGTGAACCTCAACCTCGGCTACACGCGCGTCGACGCGCCGATCTCCGGGCTCGCCGAGCCGCGCCAACAAGTCCGAAGGCAGCCTCGTCACCGCCAACGACACGCTGCTCACCACGGTGTCGCAGGTCGACCCGATCTGGGTGCCGTTCAACGTCTCCGAGAACGAGCAGCTGCTGCTCAACCGCGCGGTCGCCGACGGGCCGGCTCGTGCTGCCGAAGGACAACGCCTACGACGTGACGGTCAAGCTGTCCGACGGCTCCACGTTCCCGCGCCGCGGCCGCATCAATTTCACCGACACGCGCGTCAATCCCAGCACCGGCACCTACGAGATGCGCGCCGAGATCGCCAACGCCGACGGCGCGCTGAAGCCCGGGCCAGTTCGTGCGCGTGATGCTGAACGGCGCGGTGCGCAGCAACGCGATCGCCGTGCCGCAGGTCGCGGTGCTCGACGGCCCGCAGGGCAAGTTCGTCTACGTCGCCGGCAAGGACAAGGACGGCAAGGACGTCGCCGTCGTGCGGCCGGTGACGCTCGGCGAGTGGGTCGAGGCCGACGGCGGCAACTGTGGATCGTCGAGTCGGGCCTGAAGGCCGGCGACACGGTGATCGTCGACGGCATCGCCAAGCTGCAGCCCGGCGGCGCGATCGCGCTCGGCGGCGCGGCGCCGGCCGGCGGCGCGCCCGGCGCGCCGCCGGACAAGGGCGGCCCGCCGCCCAAGGACGCCGCGCCGGCGGCGCCGGCGCCGAAGAACTGAGCGCGCGCACTCATGTTCTCGCGCTTCTTCATCGACCGGCCGATCTTCGCGGCGGTCATCTCGATGTTCCTCGTGCATCGCCGGCCTCGCCGCGATGCGCACGCTGCCGATCGCGCAGTATCCGGAGATCGCGCCGCCGGTGGTCACCGTGCAGCGCGGTCTACCCGGGCGCCTCGGCCGAGCGTGCTCGAGCAGACCGTCGCCGCGCCGCTCGAGAACGCGATCAACGGCGTCGAGGACATGATCTACATGAGCTCGAACTCGACCTCCGCCGGCGTCGTCGCAGATCCAGGTGACGTTCGAGATCGGCACCAACGTCGACCAGGCGGCGATCAACGTCAACAACCGCGTCAAGCAGGTCGAGCCGCGGCTGCCGCAGGAAGTGCGGCGCCAGGGCGTCACGGTCGAGCGCGGCAGCTCGTCGTTCCTGCAGGTGCTCGCGTTCTACTCGCCGGACGGCCGCTACGACGACCTGTTCACGTCGAACTACGTCACGCTCAACGTGCTCGACGAGCTGAAGCGCCTGCCCGGCACGACCAACGTGCAGATCTTCGGCGCCAAGGACTACGCGATGCGCATCTGGCTGCAAGCCCGACCGCCTCGCGCAGCTGAAGCTCACGCCGGCCGACGTGGCCGCGGCGATCAACGAGCAGAACGCGCAGTTCGCCGCCGGCAAGGTCGGCCAGTCGCCGATCGGCGGCAAGCAGGACCTGGTCTACACGATCACCACGCAGCGGCCGCCTCGCCGACGCCAAGGAGTTCGAGCACATCATCGTGCGCGCCGAATCCCGACGGCTCGACGGTGCGGCTGGCCGACGTCGCGCGCGTCGAGCTGGGCTCGAAGGACTACGAGTTCATCGGCCGCTTCAACGGCAAGCCGGCGACGCTGGTCGGCATCTTCCTGCAGCCCGGCGCCAACGCGCTCGCGGTCGCCAAGACGGTCGAGAGCCGCGCATGGCCGAGCTGGCGACGCGCTTCCCGGAGGGCCTCGCCTACGCCATTCCCTACGACACCACGCGCTTCGTCGAGGTGTCGATCCGCGAGGTGGTGAAGACGCTGGCCGAGGCGATGGTGCTGGTGTTCCTGGTCGTGTTCCTGTTCCTGCAGAACTGGCGCGCGACGCTGATCCCGTTCGCCGCGGTGCCGGTGTCGCTGATCGGCACCTTCGCCGGGCTCTACCTGCTCGGCTACTCGATCAACACGCTGACGCTGTTCGGCATGGTGCTGGCGATCGGCATCGTCGTCGACGACGCGATCGTCGTGCTGGAGAACGTCGAGCGCATCATGCGCGAGGAGCAGCTGTCGCCGCGCGACGCGGCGATCAAGGCGATGCGCGAGGTGACCGGCCCGATCATCGCCATCGTGCTGACGCTGTGCGCGGTGTTCGTGCCGATCGCCTTCCTCGGCGGCCTGACCGGCGAGCTCTACCGCCAGTTCGCGGTGACCATCTCGATCGCGGTGGTGATCTCCGGCGTGGTCGCGCTGACGCTCACGCCGGCGCTGTGCGTGCTGATGCTGAAGCGCGGCCACCAGCCGCCGGGCCGCTTCTTCCGCTGGTTCAACCGCGGGTTCGCGCGCGTGACCGGCCGCTATGCCGACGGCGTGGCCTGGATGCTCCGGCGCGGCGCTCGTCGCCGTCGCTGCTGTTCGTCGGCATGGTCGCGATCACCGTCGACGCTGTGGCGGATCACGCCGGGCAGCCTGGTGCCCGACGAGGACCAGGGCTTCTACATCGCCGCGGTGATCCTGCCCGACGGCGCGACGCTCGAGCGCACCGACAAGGTGGTGAAGCAGGTCGAGGAGGCGATCCGCTCCAACCCGGCCAACCAGGACATCGTCGCGTTCACCGGCTTCGATTTCATCGGCGGCGGCTTCCGCAACAACGCCGCGACGCATCTTCGTCACGCAGAAGCCCTGGGACGAGCGCAAGGTGACCGCGGCGCAGCTGGTCGGCGAGCTGTTCGGGAAGACCGCCGGCATCAAGGAAGCGCTGGTGCTCGCCTTCAATCCGCCGCCGATCTTCGGCCTGGGCACCGCCGGCGGCTTCGAGTTCTACATCCAGAACCGCGGCGACGGCGGCTCGAAGCGGCTGTCCGAGGTGACGCAGGCAGTTCCTCGGCGCGCGCGAACAGCGACCCGGAGCTGGGCGGCGCGCAGACGCTGTGGCGCGCCAACGTGCCGCAGCTCTACGTCGACGTCGACCGCGAGAAGGCGAAGACGCTCGGCGTGCCGATCGACGACGTCTACAACGCGCTCGCCGGCACGCTCGGCACCTACTACGTCAACGACTTCAACAAGTACGGCCGCACCTGGCAGGTGCTGATGTCGGCCGAGCCGGCGTATCCGCAAGCGTCCCGACGACATCGGCGGCGTCTACGTGCGCTCGGCCAAGGGCGAGATGATGCCGCTCTCGTCGCTCGCCACGGTGCGCTACTCGTCCGGGCCCGACTCGCTCGACCGCTTCAACAACCTGCCGGCGGTGAAGATCTTCGGCCAGGCCGCGCCGGGCGTGCAGCTCGGGCCAGGCGATCGCGCGCGTCGAGCAGATCGCGAAGGAAGTGCTGCCGCCGGACTTCAGCTACGACTGGGGCGGCGCTTCGTTCCAGGAGAAGCGCTCGAGCGGCACGTCGGGCTTCGCGCTGGGGCTGGCGGTGATCATGGTGTTCCTGATCCTCGCCGCGCAGTACGAGAGCTGGTCGCTGCCGCTGTCGGTGCTGCTGGCGCTGCCGTTCGGCACCTTCGGCGCGCTGGCCGCGGTGTGGCTGCGCGGCATGACCAACGACGTCTACTTCCAGATCGGCCTGGTCACGCTGCTCGGCCTCGCCGCGAAGAACGCGATCCTGATCGTCGAGTTCGCGGTGCTGCAAGCACGCAGGAAGGCATGTCGCGCGTCGGCCGCGGCGATCGAGGCGGCGCGGCTGCGCTTCCGGCCGATCCTGATGACCTCGCTCGCCTTCATCCTCGGCGTGCTGCCGCTGGCGATCTCCACCGGCGCCGGCGCCGGCGCGCGGCACTCGGTCGGCACCGGCGTCATGGGCGGCATGCTCGCCGCGACGTTCCTCGCGATCTTCTTCGTGCCGTTGTTCTTCAGGCTGATCTTCGAGCGCCGGCTCACCGAGACGCGCAGCCAGGACGAGCTGCACGAGGAGATCGAGCACGCGCGCACGGCAGCACCTGCACGTCCGTGCAGACCCCCGGCCATCCGCCGATCGTCCCGACGTGGAGACGATCATGCGTAAGACGCTCTGGTCGCTCGCTCCTCGCCGCGCGTGCTCGCCGGCTGCGCGGTCGACGCAGCCCGCGCCGCCGGAGCTCGATCTGCCGCCGGCCGACGGCGACCGCCGACGACAACGCGCTGCTCGAGCACTGGTGGACGGCGTTCGGCGATCCGGTGCTCACCGCGCTCGTCGACGAGGCGCTCGCCAACAACCTCGACCTCGCGGCGGCGCTCGCGCGCATCGAGGCCGCGCGCGCGCAGTGCTGCTGCTCGCGTCAGTCGAACCTGTATCCCGAACATCTACCTGCGCGGCGGCGCAGTCGCGCACGCGCGAATCGCAGGTCGACCGGCAATCGATCGACGCGAATTCGCCGGCGGGCTCCGCGCGGCGTCAGCAACGACTTCTCGCTCGGCCTCGCAGCTGTCCTACGAGGTCGACCTGTGGGGCAAGTACCGCAGCGGCGCGCTGGCCGCCACCAACGACCTGCTCGCCGCGCGCTACTACCGCGAGACGGTGCGCATCACGGTCGCCGCCGACGTCGCCACGCGCGTACTTCCGGCTGCGCGCCGCCGACGCGCTCGCCGTCGTGCTCGAGGACACGCTGAAGTCGCGCGCCGAGACGGTGGAGCTGCAGCGCGACCGCTTCGAGGCCGGCCTGATCGGCGAATACGACCTGCGCCAGGCCGAGGCCGAGCTCTCGGCCGTCGTCGCCGACATCGCGCGCGTGCGGCAGGCGATCGCCGTCACCGAATCGGCGCTGGCGACGCTGACGGGCCGCTCGCCGCGCGAGGTGTTCACGCCGCAGATCGCGCGCGGCGCCTCGATCGAGGCGGCGACGGCGGTGCCGCAGCTGCCGTCGGGGTTGCCGTCGGGACTGCTCGAGCGGCGCCCCGACATCCGCCGCGCCGAGGCGCTGCTCGCGTCGTCCGACCTGCGCATCCAGCAGGCGCGCGCCGATTACTTTCCCAACCTCACGCTGACCGGGCTGTTCGGGACCGAATCGGCGACGCTCGCCAACCTGTTCACGGTCGCCGGCGGCGATCTGGCGCTTCGGCCTGGGCCTCGTGCAGCCGCTGCTGGCGCTGAAGCCGATCGAGGCCGCCGTCGAGGCGGCCACCGCGCGGCGCACCGAAGTCACCGCGCAGTATGCGCAGACCGTGCAGACGGCGTTCCGCGACGTGCACGACGCGCTGGCGACGAACCGCTCCGCCAACGAGGTGCTCGCCGCCGAGATCGCGGCGCCGCGAGCAGCTGCAGCAGGCGCTCGAAGTGGCCAACCTGCGCTACGACGCCGGCCGCACGTCGTACCTCGAAGTGCTCGACGCGCAGCGCACGCTGCTCGCCGCCGAGACGCTGCGCATCGCGGCGGCGCGCGACGCGCGGCTGTCGATCGTCGACTTCGCCAAGGCGCTCGGCGGCGGCTGGAGCCCGCAGACGTTCACCGCCGAGAATTGACGCGCCGTGAGCCTGGGCGCAGGGGCCCCGGGCTGAGCGCGGATGCGAAACCGGGGCGAATCGGCGCCATTGCAGCCGACACCCGGGTTTCGCCGCAGCTCAACCCGGGCTACGCAACCTGGGTACGCAACGGGTACGAGGCTCCGCGCTACCCCAGATTGTCGGCGGCGAAGCCCCAGTTCACCACCTTGTCGAGCACGGCGTTGACGTAGTCGGCGCGCCGGTTCTGCCAGTCGAGGTAGTAGGCGTGCTCCCACACGTCGATGCACAGCAGCGCCTTCATGCCCTTGGTCATCGGCAGGTCCGCGTTGCCGGTCTTGACGACCTTGAGCGCGCCGCCGTCCGGCACGAGCCACGCCCAGCCGCTGCCGAACTGCGTCGACCGCCGCGTTCGCCAGCTCCTTCTTGCAGGCGTCGAGGCTGCCGAACGCCGCGTCGATCTTCTGCTTCAGCGCGGCCGGCGGCTCGCCGCCGCCGTTCGGCTTCATGCTGTGCCAGTAGAACGTGTGGTTCCAGATCTGCGCCGCGTTGTTGAAGATCCCGACCTTGTCGGCCTTGCCCGCGCTGCCGGCGATGACCTGCTCCAGCGACAGGTCCGCGAACTCGGTGCCCACGACCAGCTTGTTCAGGTTGTCGACGTAGGTCTTGTGGTGCTTGCCGTAGTGGAAGCCCATCGTGTGGGCGGTGATGACCGGGTCGAGCGCGTTGTCGGCGTACGGCAGGGGGGGCAGGACGTGGATGGTGCTCATGGGGTTTCCTTTCGGTTTGGGCGGCAGGGTCGACAAGAATACCCGTCGGCGGACGCGACAACAATCCTCCGCGGGCGACCGGCGGGCGTCAGGCCGGCCATTTCCAGTCGCGGATCTCCGGCATGTCCTCGCCGTGGCGATGGATATATTGCGTGTGCTCGTTCAGCTTGTCGCGCATGCGCTGCTTGATGTGGGCCGCCTGCGCCTGCAGCCGCGGCACCCGGTTCGCGACGTCCATGACCAGATGGAAGCGGTCGAGGGTGTTGAGCACCGTCATGTCGAACGGCGTGGTGGTGGTGCCTTCCTCCTTGTAGCCGCGCACATGCAGATTGCCGTGGTTGGTGCGGCGGTAGGTCAGGCGGTGAATCAGCCACGGGTAGCCGTGGTAGGCGAAGATGATCGGCTTGTCGGTGGTGAACAGCGAGTCGAATTCCCTGCCGGACAGGCCGTGCGGATGCTCCTCCTGCGGCTGCAGGGTCATCAGGTCGACGACGTTGATGAAGCGGATTTTCAGATCGGGCGCGCAGCTGGCGCAGGATGTCGATGGCCGCCAGCATTTCCAGCGTGGGCACGTCGCCCGCGGCCGCCAGCACGACGTCCGGCTCGCCGCCCTGATCGTTGCACGCCCATTCCCAGATGCCGATGCCGGCGCTGGCGTGCTTGATCGCGGCGTCCATGTCGAGCCACTGCGGCTCGGGCTGCTTGCCGGCGACGATGACATTGACCAGGTTGCGGCTCCTGCAGGCAGCGGTCGGTGACGCACAGCAGCGTGTTGGCATCCGGCGGCAGATAGACGCGGATGATGTCGGCCTTCTTGTTCACCACATGGTCGATGAAGCCGGGATCCTGGTGCGAGAAGCCGTTGTGGTCCTGGCGCCAGACGTGCGAGGTGAGCAGGATGTTGAGCGAGGCGATCGGCCGGCGCCAGGGAATCTCGCGGCACACCTTGAGCCACTTGGCGTGCTGGTTGAACATCGAATCGACGATGTGGATGAAGGCCTCGTAGCAGGAGAACAACCCGTGCCGGCCGGTCAGCAGATAGCCTTCGAGCCAGCCCTGGCAGGCGTGTTCGGAAAGGATTTCCATGACCCGGCCATCGGGCGCGAGATGGTCGTCGTCGGTCGATAGCGTTCGGCCATCCAGGTGCGGTTGGTCACTTCGAACAGCGCGCCCAGGCGATTGGAGGCGGTTTCGTCCGGGCCGAAGACGCGGAAGTTGTCGGTGTTCTTCTGCATCACGTCGCGCAGGAAGATGCCCATCACCCGCGTGGCCTCGGCCATCACGCCGCCCGGCGCGGCGACGGCCACGGCGTAGTCGCGAAAATCGGGCAGGCGCAGGTCGCGCAGCAGCGCGCCGCCGTTGGCGTGCGGATTGGCGCCCATGCGCCGCGCTCGCCGGCGGGCGCGAGCGCCGCCAGTTCGGGCATGCAGCCTGCCGTTGGCGTCGAACAGTTCTTCCGGCCGGTAGGACTGCATCCAGCTCTCCAGCAGTCGCACGTGCTCCGGCTTGTCCATGTCGCCGAACGGCACCTGGTGCGAGCGCCAGGAGCCTTCGGTTTTCTTGCCGTCCACTTCTTTCGGCCCGGTCCAGCCCTTGGGCGAGCGCAGCACGATCATCGGCCAGCGCGGGCGGCGTCGTGTCGCCGCCTTCGCGCGCCTCGCGCTGGATTTCGCGGATCTCGCCGATGACCGTCGTCGACGGTCGCCGCCATCAGCTGGTGCATGGCTTCGGGCTCGTCGCCTTCGACGAAATACGGCTGGTAGCCGTAGCCGACGAACAGGCTCTTCCAGCTCGTCGTGGCTGATGCGGGCGAGGATGGTCGGGTTGGCGATCTTGTAGCCGTTCAGATGCAGGATCGGCAGCACCGCGCCGTCGCGTGCGCGGATTGAGAAACTTGTTGGAATGCCAGGACGTGGCGAGCGGCCCGGTTTCCGCCTCGCCGTCGCCGACCACGCAGCACGCGATCAGATCCGGGTTGTCGAACACCGCGCCATAGGCATGGAACAGCGCATAGCCCAGCTCGCCGCCCTCGTGGATGGAGCCCGGCGTTTCCGGCGCGGCATGGCTCGGGAATGCCGCCGGGGAAGGAGAACTGCCGGAACAGGCGGCGCATGCCCTCCTCGTCCTGCGAGATGTCGGGATACACCTCGCTGTAGGTGCCTTCGAGGTAGGTGTTCGCCACCACCGCCGGGCCGCCGTGGCCGGGGCCGGCGACGAAGATCATGTTGAGATCGTGCTGCCTGATCACCCGGTTCATGTGCACATAGATGAAGTTCAGCCCCGGCGTCGTGCCCCAGTGGCCGAGCAGGCGCGGCTTGATGTGCGCCAGCTGCAGCGGCTCCTGCAGCAGCGGATTGTCGAGAGATAGATCTGCCCGACCGACAGGTAGTTGGCGGCGCGCCACCAGGCATCCATCCGCAGCTCGACGGCTCCGATCGGCGGCGAGGAATCGGCTGGCGGTCGGCGGTGCACCCGCTGCTTCTCCTTGGATCGGTGTCACGCCGATCGCTGCAGACGATACGTTGCGCGCGCTCAGCGGTCCTGCGCGCGACCCCGGCCGCCGCAGCAGCGTCAGCGCGAGCAGCGCCGAGGCCACCATCAGGAACAGGCTGACGGCGTTCAGCACCGGGCTCGCGCCCTCGCGCATCCGGCCGTACATCATGACCGTCAGCGGCGGATCGGAGCCGACCAGCATCAGCGTCGTGTTGAAATTCTCGAACGACATCAGGAACGAGATCGCGGCGGCGCCGATCAGCGCCGGCTTGAGGTAGGGCAGCGTGACCGTCCGCAGCACCGCGGCGCGCGAGGCGCCGAGGTTGTACGCGGCCTCTTCGAGCGTCGCGTCGAAGCGCTTCAGCCGCGCGGCGATGGTCAGCGTCGCGATCGAGACGATGTACGAGAACTGGCCGGCGACGACGAGCGGCAGGCCCGGGCGCAGGAAGTCGAGCTCGAGCCCCCACAGGTCGTCGGCGAACTGCGCGAGGCGGCTGGCGAACGCGAGGATCGAGATGCCGAGGATCACGCCGGGAATCACCAGCGGCGCCAGCATCAGCAGCGACAGCGCGGACTTGCCGCGGAACCGCGCGCGCTCGAGCAGGAACGCGTTGGCGGTGCCGACCAGCACCGACAGCACGCGTCACCCACGCGGCGACGACCACGCTGGTGCCGATGCTCGCGCAGCAGCGGCGCGTCGGCGAAGAGGCCGGTGCGCGCGCCGCCGCCGCGCGCCGACGAACCAGTCGAGCGTGAAGCCGCGCCACGGCGGCGCCGGATAGTTCGCGTCGTTGAACGCGAACACGGCGACGACGACGAGCGGCACGAACAGGAACACGAAGAACGCCGCGACGTAGCCGGCCATCGCCGAAGCGCGTCGCGGCGCGAGCGGGGCAGCGAGGGAATCATGCGCGCCGCATCACGTCGCCGAAGCGCTGCCCGGTCAGCGCGCAGCGCCAGCCACACGATCGCCGTCGACAGCACCAGCAGCAGGAAGCCGAACGCCGCGCCCTGCTCCCAGTTGAAGCGGGTGATGAACTGCGTGTAGATCTGCTCGGTGAACCACAGCGAGTTCTTGCCGCCGAGCAGCGTCGGCGTCAGGTAGTTGCCGAGCGTCAGCATGAACACGACGATCGACCCGGCGGCGATGCCCGGCGCCGCGTGCGGGATCACGATCTCGCGCAGGATCGACCAGCCGCTGCCGCCGAGGTCGTACGCCGCCTCGATCAGCGCGTCGTCGAGGCTCTCCAGCGCGTTGACGAGCGGCACCACCATGAACAGCATCGACGTGTAGACGAGGCCGACGAGGATCGTCGCGTCGTGGTAGAGCAGCTCCGGCGGCGCCGCGGCGAGGCCGAGATCGGCGAGCACGCGCGGCAGCACGCCCGATTCGCGCAGCAGGATCATCCAGCCCAGCGTGCGCACCGTCTCGCTCACCCAGAACGGAATGAGGCACAGCACGAACAGCACCGACTGCGTCGCGGCCGCGCGCGATCTTGGCGATGTACCACGCGACCGGAAACGCGATCGCCAGCGTGCAGGCGGTGGCGAGGATCGACATCGCCGCGGTGCGCACGAACGTGTGCCAGTACAGCGGCTCGTCGATGAACGTCAGGTACTGCCTGAAGCTCCACTCGTAGACGCGCGGCGCGACGCGCGCGCGCAGCGACAGCAGCGCGAGATCGACGATGCGGCAGCACGATGAGGCCGACGAGCCAGACCAGCCGCCGGCGCGAGCAGCAGGATCAGCGCGAGCCGCGCGCCGGCGCGGCGGTCGGCGCCGTGCCGGGTTGAGCGAGCGAACCGGCGAGCGTCAGCCGCCATGGTCGCCCGCACGAAAACAAACGCCAGCTGCGCGCTCGAACCCGAACGCGATCGTCTCGCCGACGGCAAGATCGGCAAAGCGCCCCGTCTGCGGCAGCGCGATCCGGATCTCCGACCCGCGTCTTCTCCTCGCGCACCAGCACCGCCGAGTTCGCGCCGTCGAACAGCAGGCTCTCGACGCGGCCGGACAGGCGCTGCGCCGCCGGCGGCAGCTCGTCGGCGGCGCGCGCGAGCGCGATCGCTTCCGGCCGCACGTAGGCTTCGACCGCGTCGCCGGCGGCGATCGCGCCGCTCGCCGCGGCCCGCACGGCGAGGCCGCCGGCGAGCCGCGATCTCGACGACGCGCGCCGTCGACGCGCGCCGCGCGCCCCGCCAGGCGGTTGTTGGCGCCGACGAAGCCGGCGACGAACGGCGTCCGCGGCCGGTAGTAGAGCTCCTGCGGCGTGCCGACCTGCTCGAAGCGGCCGGCGTTCATCACCGCGACGCGGTCGGAGAGCACCAGCGCCTCGGACTGGTCGTGCGTGATGTAGACGAACGTCGTGCCGAACTCCGCCTGCAGCTGCTTCAGCTCGATCTTCATGTGCTCGCGCAGCTTCAGGTCGAGCGCGCCGAGCGGCTCGTCGAGCAGCAGCAGCGTGGGCTCGAGCACGAGGCAGCGGGCGATCGCCACCCGCTGCTTCTGGCCGCCGGAGAGCTGATCGATGCGCTTGCCGGCGGCGTCCGGCAGGCCGACCCGCGCCAGCATCTTCGCGACGCGGTCGCGCGACCTCGGCGCGGCGCGACGCCGCGGCGCGCGAGGCCGTAGCCGACGTTCTCGCCGACGCTCATCATCGGAAACAGCGCGAGGTGCTGGAACACCATGTTGGCGGGCCGGCGGTTCGGCGCGACGCCGCGCATCGAGCGCCCGCCGATGCGCACGTCGCCCTCGTCGGGCGCGAGGAATCCGGCGATCAGCCGCAGCAGCGTGGTCTTGCCGCAGCCGGACGGCCCGAGGATCGAGAAGAAGCTGCCGTGCGCCACCGCGAAGGACAGCGCGTCGACGGCCAGGTGGTCGCCGTAGCGCTTGGTGACGCGATCGACTTCGAGATCCTGCTGCATGCAGGTCCGTCCGGACGCGGCTCGAGCCGCGCAGGCGCGAGAAATGAGCGACGGCGCGCTCGCGCACGCCGTCGTCGTTGCCGGCCCGGCCGCGCGCCGGGTTCAGCGCGGATGTCAGTTGGCCGCCTTCACGCGGTCGAGCACCTTGCCTTCGATGTCCTCGATGCCGGGCGGCACCGCCGGGATACCACTTGATGTTCTTCAGCTGGGCTTCCGGGAAAGCTCTGCGCGAACTGCGCCTTGAGCTTGGCGTCCATCAGCTGCTCGGCGCCCTTCGACGCGGTGAAGTTGCCCGCCGACTTCGCCACCCGCGCGGCGATCTCCGGCCGCATGTTGAAGTTGATCCAGGCATACGCCGCGGCGTCGTTCCTGCCCTTCGCCGGCAGCGCGAAGGTGTCGATCCAGCCCAGCGCGCCGGAGCGCGGCGCGAGGTAGCGGATGTCCGGATTCTCGTCGTTCAGCTTCCAGCCGCCGGTGTCCCACATCATCGCGCCGACGATCTCCTTGGTGCGCATCGCCGTTCAGCAGCTGGTCCTTGTTGTCCCAGAAGAACTTGAGGTTGGCCTTGCACGCGATGAGCTTCTTGCCCATGTCGTCCATCAGCGCGGCGTACGCCTTCGGGTCCTTGTACAGCGCGAACGGGTCCTTGCCGCTGGCGAAGGCGAAGCGCGAGCAGCGTCGGCCGCTTCAGGCGCACGCTGGTCTTGCCCTTGAATTCCGGCTTGCACAGGTCCGCGTAATCCATGATCTGCGCGAGCTTGGTGTTGACGACCAGCCCGTCGGTGCCCCAGATGTGCGGGAGCCCGTAGACCTTGCCGTCGAGCGTCGTGTTCTTCTTCGTCGCGTCGAGCATCGCGCGGAATGAAGAGCTCGCGCCTTGATCTTGCCGAGGTCCATCGGCTTGTAGATGCCGAATTCCTGCTGCGGCCCGGCGATGCGGTCCTGCGACGGCTGCGCGAGATCGAAGCCGGCGCCGCCGGTGGCGCGCAGCTTGGAGATCATCTCCTCGTTGTTCGACAGCGTGACCTCGACGTCGATGCCGGTTTCCTTCTTGAAGTCGGCGATCACGTCGGCCGGGACGTAGTCGGCCCAGGTGAGCAGCCGCAGCTTGTTGTCCTGGGCGCTCGCCGTCATGGCGATCGAGAAGACGACAAGGCCTGCGGCGAGTGCTGCGCGTGGCAGTTTCATGGAAGCCTCCTGATCGCTCGTTGTCGAGGTCCCGCCGGCGTCGCGCCGCGGGACCGCCGAAGCTTACCGCAAGTGCCGCCGCGCCGCTGCCCGCGCGAAAAGCGTCGCATAATGGCCGCGTCGAACGCCTCGTGCCCCCCGTGAGCCCGCCCCGCCCGCCCCGCGCCCGCACCGCGATCCGCCCCGCGCCGGAGGAGCAGGCGCTGCTGCAGTTCGTGGTGCTGTCGCTGCTGCTGCACGTCCTCGTGGTGCTCGTCTTCGGCAGCCGCAGCGTCGGCGGCGACCGGCGCGGCGACGGCGCGACCGGTTCCCTCGACGTCACGCTGCGGCGGCTGTCGCCGGAACGCGGCGTCCGGATTCACGCTGGCGCCCGGCGACCGATGCGCGGTCGGCAGGCTCGGCGCTGCTGCGCCGTCTCCGCGGGACGCCGCGCCGCCGGCGCCGGCGCCGCGCCGTCCCGGCGGCCGCAGCGCCGGCCGAGCCTCGCCCCGCGCCCTCGGTCGCGCCGCCCGAGGCGCCGGCGCTGGCGTCAGAGCCGCAGGCAGCGCCGTCCGCGGCACCCGCGGCGTTCGAGGCGCTGCCGCGCCTCAATCGCGACGCGCAGGAGGAGGTCGACAAGCCGTTGACGCCACCGGCTGCGGCGCCGCCGGTCGACCGCGAACGCGTGCCCCCGTCGTTCCGGTCCCGCCCGATCTCCCGGCTGCGGCGATTCCGCAACCCGACATCGCGCCGCGCGAGCTGCCCTTGCCGGCGCCCATCGAGCGGGTCGCCCCGGCGAAGAGCCGATCGGACCTGCTGCCGCCGATCGAGTTGCCGCCGCCCGCGCCGATCGAGCGCATCGCGCCGGCGACGAGCAAACCGGAGCTGCTGCCGCCGATCGAGCTGCCGCCGCCCGCGCCGATCGAGCGCATCGCGCCGGCGAAGAGCAGGCCGGAGCTGCTGCCGCCGATCGAGCTCCCGGCCTCCCGCGCCGATCGAGCGCATCGCGCCGGCGAGGAGCCGGCCCGAGCTGTTGCCGCCGATCGAGCTCCCGCCGCCCGCGCCGATCGAGCGCATCGCGCCGGCGAGGAGCCGGCCCGACGTGCTGCCGCCCATCGAGCTCCCGCCACCCGCGCCGATCGAGCGCATCGCGCCGGCGACCAGCCGGCCGGAGCTGCTGGCGCCGATCGAGGCCGGCCCGCGCGAGGCAGCGCGTGCCGGCGCCCGCGGAGCCATTCGCGCCGCCGAGAATCGAACGACCGCCGGCGCCGCCCGCCGCGGCAGCGGCACCCAGGGGCGAAACGGCCGACACTGCGCCGCGCGCACCCCGTGCGGCGCCTCCGGCGGCGTCCATCGAACGCGGTCCCGCCCGCGAGGCGCCGCTGCGAAGTGGGCCCTCACCTGCGGGTATCGCCGCACCGGCGAGCGGCGGGATTCCGGACGCCGAGGAAGAGGCCTTCAAGCCGCGCCGCGATGCCGCCGATCCGGCCGCCGTCCCGCGCATCGACCTCGAGGCGACGCGGCGGCGCGCGCGCGAGATCGCCAGCGAGTCTCCCGGCTCGCGCGGGTTGCTGCTCGTGGTGCCGACGCCGCCCGACACAGTGAAGCGCAAGCAGACCCTGGCGGAAGCCATCGCCAAAGCGGCCAAGCCGGACTGCCGCAATGCCTACGCCGAGCTCGGCCTGCTCGCGATCCCGCCGCTGGTCGCGAGCACGGTGGGCAACGGCGGTTGCCGCTGGTAGACCGCAGGTCCATCCGCGCAGCGCCCCTCTCGGCTCCGCCGCTATTGCAGCCGCGGCTTGCGCAGGAAGTCGTTGCGATCGCCGGCGCGCACCGCGACCTGCACCCGCGCGCCGCCGCGCAGGAGCGTCAGCGGCACGTCGGTGCCGGGCGGGCCCTGCCGCCAGACGCGGCGGAAGAGTTCCGCGAGCTCGGTGACGCGCTCGCCGGCGACCTCGACCACGATGTCGCCGGGCTGCACGCCGGCCTGCTCCGCCGGCCCGCGATCGGCGAGCGCGCTGACGACGAGGCCGCCGTCGTGGTCGACCGTGTACATGCCGAGCCACGCGCGGCCGGGACCGGGCGGGCGGCCCGACGTCACCATCGCGTCGAGGATCGGCGCGAGCAGGTCGATCGGCACGAACATGTTGCCCTTGACCGCCTCGCCGTCGAATTCCTCCTGCACGAACAGCGAGCCGACGCCCACGAGGCGGCCGCCGTCGTCGACGAGCGCGGCGCCGCTCCACGCCGGATGCGCGCGGCGTCGTGAACAGCGCCTCGTCGAGCACGTATTCCCAGTAGCCGGCGAAGCTGCGCTTCGCGAACACCTGCGTGGTCAGCGCGTGCCGCCGGCCGCCGCTGCCGACGACGATGACGTCGTCGCCGGCGTCGAGCGTCGCGGCGGTGCCGCGCGCGAGCGGCGGACACCGGCAGCGGGCCGAGCGGCAGCACCAGCCCGAGGCCGGAGGCGAAGTCGTAGGCGAGCGGATGTCCGGCGACCACGGTGCCGTCGTTGGTGGTGATCCAGAGCGATTCGGCCTCGGTGATCAGGTAGCCGATGGTGACGATCAGCCCGTCGTCGCGGATCACCGTGCCGCTGCCGATGCGCTCGGTGCCGAGGATCGACGCGGTGAACGCATCGTCGGGAATCTGCGCCTTCAGCATCACGACGGCGTCGAGCGCCGCCGGGAGATCGAAGGCGACCTCGTCCGCCTGCGGCTGCAGGTGCGCGGGGCAGGACCAGTCGGTGGAATCGGTCATGGGGTGCGGAGGAAGCGGATCGATGCGGCGAAATGCGGTGAGGGTAACATTTCGGCGGAACCCGCCGAGCGGCTTGCCGGGCACCGCTCCATCGGCGCACCGACCCCGCGGCGCGCGCGTCAACCGGACCGGGCCGCGGCCACCCGCGGCTCGGCCCCGCGGCTCAGGCGATAGCTCGCCCACCACGCCTCCGCGTCGGCGTTCGTCCACGCCAGGCGGCTGGTCAGGCGGTCGAGCGCCTCGATCACCGCATCGATCGCCTGCGGTCGGCGCGCGCGGTCCTTTTCGAGGCACGCGGCGATGAGCTCGTCGAGGCCGTCGGGGATGCCGGCAACGCCGCTGGCGGACACGCGCGGCGCCGTCGCGTGCAGCACCTGGTTGGAGATGTCGAGATTGTTGTCGCCCTCGAAGATCGGCTTGCCGGTGAGCAGGTAATAGCCCACCGCGCCGAGCGCGTAGATGTCCGAGCGCGCATCGACGTCCGGCGGATTGAGGATGCGCTCCGGCGCCATGTAGCGCGGCGTGCCGAGGATCTTCAGCTGCTTGGTGATGTCGCGGGTCTGCGCGCTCTCGAGATTCTTGACGAGGCCGAAATCGAGCAGCTTCACGACGTCGTCCTCGCCGCGGCGGCAGAGCATCACGTTCTCGGGCTTCACGTCGCGATGGATCATGCCGTGCTGGTGCGCTTCGCGCAGCGCCGCGCCGACCTGGCGCAGGATGTGGATCACGCGGCCGGGCGGCACCGGCCCGGAGTGCGCGACGAGCTCGGCGAGGGTCACGCCGTCGAGGTATTCCATCACGTAATAGGGCTGGCCCTCGCGGGTGCGGCCGAAGTCGTAGATGCGCACGGTGTTCGGGTGCAGCAGCTGGCTCGCGATCTGCACCTCGCGCTCGAAGCGGTGGATGAACTCGTCGGTGGCGACGTGCTTCTTGAGGATCTTGATCGCCGTCGGCCGCTTGAGCAGCGCGTGGCGCGCGAGGTAGATCGTCGCCATGCCGCCTTCGCTGATCTGCCGCTCCAGCGTGTAGGCGCCCAGGCGCTGCAACCGGCCGAACTGCCGCTGCAGGCGCGACAGCGACAGCGCGGACATCAGCGCGGCGCCGAGCGACAGCACGACGAAGCCGCCGATCACCGCGAAGCTGATCCAGAAATAGCGCAGCGGCGCGAAGGCCTCGGTGGTCGCGATTTCGGCGATGACGCCGAGGTCGTACGCGGGCAACCAGCGCCAGACCCCGATCACGTCGGTGCCGCGGTAGCTGCGGTAGGGCGTCGCGATGACGCCGCGGCGGTCGGACTCGACCGCCTTGCGCCTGGCCGCGACCGCCAGCGCCGCGGCCTGCGTCAGCGGGCGCGCCGCCGGCTCCAGCGTCGGCTCGTGCCCGGAGGTCAGATTGCCGCCCGGGTCGCGCACCGGGACCAGGAACGCCGAGCTTCCCGCCGCCGAATCCGGGAGCACCCCGGCGCTCGCCAGTTCCTCGGCGAAGCGCGATTGCGTGAGCATCAGGCCGTCGTCGGAGAATGCGTACGCCTCGGCCGTGTTGCCGGGCCGCGCGGCGGAGAAGATCGTCGCCAGCACGCGGTCGGCTTCGACGCCCATTGCCAGGGCGGCGGTCGCCGGACCGTCGCCGTTGCGGATCGGCGCCAGGAACCATGCGACGGGACGGCGTTCCTCCGACGCCCCCTTCACCGAAAGCTCGGGATCGGGGAAGGGGCGCACGAACTGCGGCGCACCGTCGATCGCGAGGTCGAGCCGCTGCCGGAACGCCGCCGAGCGCAGGCGCTGGCCGCAGCGCGCCGCGATCCTTCGAGGCGAGCACGAGTCCCGCGCGATCGACGATCCGGAAGGCGACCACCCCCTGCGTCACCAGCGAGGCCTGCAGTATCCGCCCCAGGTCCTCCGCCTCGGTGGTGCACCGCCCGGCCGCGGAGGCTGGCGTCCCGCGCCTCCGTCGCAAGCCGCTTGGCGCGCTCGACGACCACCGGGTCCTTCGCGAGGCGAACCGCCTCGGTGCGGTGCTCGCCGACCCACACGTCGAGGCCGGTCACCACCGTCCCGAGCAGCGCTTCGAGGCTCGTCACCCGGGTCTCGGCGATCGCGTCGCGGATGCCGTTGTAGGCCCAGTAGCCGAGGCCGATCAGCAGGGCGCCGGTGAGCACGGCGGCCGCGTTGCGCCAGGTCTCGGTCTCGACCAGGTCCGCGATGATGTTGGGAATCGCGTTGGCCGGCGCCTCCGGGTCGCCGGCGCCGATGTCGAGTATCCGCGTCCTGGGCGGCGCCTGCTCGGGTGCGGGGAGTGGCTCGTCGTTCATGGCAGCATGCGATGGGGGCAGGTTAACACTTCAGCCAACGCCACCGAAAAAGTCTCGGGCCCCCCCAGGTGTCCGTTGAATCGGCCGGGTCGCCCGCCCGGCGGCGACCCCACGTTCACCTTCGCCTTTCAGCCGCCGGCGGCGTTGTCGGCAGGATGCACTTCGAGCACCGCCATCATGCAGTTGTCCTCGTGCTCGAGAATATGGCAGTGGAACATCCGCTTCCCCGGGAGCTCCTGCCGGATCTTGATGGTTGCCGTGTGCGCCGCGGGCACCAGGACCGTGTCGAGCCACGCCGGGTACGGGGCCGGCGTCACCACGGTGCCGACCTGCCGCGACACCAGTTGAAACTGCGTCCCGTGGACGTGGAAGGGGTGGACCATCGCCGTCTCGTTGACGATTTCCCATAACTCGACGCGCCCGACGACCGTGGCGAGGTCGACGCGCTCGGGATCGAAGATCCGTCCGTTGATCACGAACGCCGACGTCGCGCCGTTGCGGCGGCACAGTCCGGTGATCTCGCTCAACTCGATGCGCTGGCGCACCGTGGCGACGCCGAGGTCGGCAATCGGCCGCAACGACGCCGGAATGCGGGCGGCGGTCGCGGGGGCCTCGGCCGTCGTCGCGACGGTCATGAGGTCCTCATCGACATAGGTGCCCAGGCCAAGATAATCGGCTTCGTAACGCAGCGCGCGCAGCCGGTAGCGCGCATTGGGGGCGGCGGCGGCGGTGACCAGGATCTCGACGCGCTGCGCCGGCGCCAGCAGGATCTCCTTCAATCCCGCAACGGGCGCGCCCAGCAGCCCGCCGTCGGTCCCGACGAGGGTCAGCGTGTGTCCTTCCAATGCCAGGCGGAGATGGCGCGCCGACGTGGCATTGAGGATCCGCCAGCGCTCGGTGGTGCCGGGGCGAACCGCATGCACCGGAAGGCGGCCGCCGTTGATCAGCAGCAGCTCATTCTGGCGGCCGACCGACCAGTCGATCGCGTTGTTGGGCGATATCTGCGCGGCGCCGTCCAGCCGCACGCCGGTGATGAACAGCGTCACCTCCGGGATGTGCGCGAGCGGGTCGTCGGCGGCACGCACGATCAGGGGCCCCGCGAGCCCGCTCGCGACCTGCTCGGCCGTCGCGTCGTGCGGATGCGGGTGATACCAGTACGTGCCGGCGGTGCCGGCGGGCAGCTCGTACTCGTAGACGCGGCGGGTGCCGGCCGCGACCGGATCCATCGGGTTGCCGTCCTGATCGGGCGGGACCGGCAGCCCGTGCCAATGGATCGTCGTCTCGTGCGCGAGTCCATTGTCGAGCGTCACCGCGACGCGCTGCCCTTCGTGGACCTCGATCAGCGGGCCGGGAGCGAGCCCGTTGTACAGCAGCATCGGGGTCGTCGATCCGGGCCGGAGCTGCACCGGCCCCGGCGCGGCCGACAGCGTCGCCGAGAACTGCCCGGGCACCGCGCTTTCGTTGCGCAGGTGGGCCAGCGAACGCAGCGGCTGCCCTTCGGTCAGCGCCGCAGCCGAAGGTGGCGCCGCGTCGGTGAAGTCGTCATCCCCGCCGCCGCAGCTCACGATCAGTCCGCCCACGCCGGCCAGCGTGGTCCCCAGGAATTGCCGGCGCTTCATCGCGAACGGCGAGGGAGGCGCGGCGATGCGCGTGCGGTCACGGCGGGGCTACTGGCAGGTGGTCGCGGCGGGTGGAGCGAACAGCTGCCGCGTGATCGGCTTCGACTGGGTGACGTCGCCGACCGTGTAGGTGAACGTCGCCTGGTTGCCGTCGGTGACCGTGACGGTCGCCGTGCCCACCGTCGTGCGCACGACCTGATTCGGGTCGAACGGGACGGCATTGAAAGGCGGACCGGTCACGGTCCTGAGCGGCCCTTCGTACGCGCCCGACGGCTGCAGGGTCAGCACCGCGATCATCCAGAGCCCCTTGCCGTCGGCGTCGTAGGTGAACCAGGTGAGGACGATGACGTTGCCCTGATGCGTGAAATTGACCCCCCAGCCCGACTCCGGATTCACCGCCCACCAGAGGTCCTGCAGGTTGGTGGTCTGCGCGAGGTCGGGCTGCGCGCTGTAGACGCAGACGGGAACGGGCGTCGCGAACTTCTGCCGCGTGATCGGCTTGGACTGCGTACTGCCGAGAACGGTGTAGTCGATCACGCCGTTGTCGGCGTCCGAGAACGTGACGGTCAAGGTGCCCACCACGCTCCGCGCCACCGTCGTCGCGTCCCACGTCGGCGAGTCGAACGCGGGGCCGGTGACGGTCTGGACGTTGCCGGTAAAGACGCCCGGCGTGCTCGCGTGCAGCACCGCGGCGAACCATTGCGCCTTGCCGTCGAGGCCGTAGGTGAACCACGTGGCGAAGACGGTGTCGCCCTGATGGGCGAAGTTGATGCCCCAGCCGGACTCGGTCTCGCCGGTGCGCCAGAACAGCCCCTGGTAGCTGCCCGAAAGCGCAGCCGCAGGCGGCGGCGGTGGTGGGGGTGGCGGCGGGTGGCGGCGGCGGTGGGGCGGCGGCGGTGGTGGCGGCGGCGGCGGTGGTGGCGGAGGCGGCGGGGGCTCGGGACGACCGCCGAATCCGGAACCTCGACCGACGCGCCGGCAAAGTTGATGGCCCGTTCTGGGTCGAACTGCCGTCGCGGTTAAGCGCGTCGAAGCCGTTGGTGGGCAGCTCCGTGTAGGCCACGACGTCCACGTTGGCGAAGTCGATTTCGCCGTGGGTGAGGGGAATGAAACCGTCCGGAATCACGTAGTCGGGCGTGATGAGCCCGAGCGTGATGAGGCCCTGGGTCCCGATCAGGACGAACTTCCTGTCTCGTGTCGATGCTCGGCAGGTTGTTCGGGAAATCGAAATACCTGTACTGGCCGAACTGGCCGGACCTGAGCGTGCGGCCGCCGAACAGATGCTCGCCGTTCGCATTCTGGCTCTCCTGCAGCACGATGTACTGCAGCGTCCCGGCGGCATTCGAGTAGATCCGCTGGATCTTGAAGGTGTGGAAGGTGGCGAAGGCCGCGGTGGGGACAAGCAGCAGGACACTGGCAAGAAAACCAAGCACGGTGCGCTTCATCCGGTTCTCCGTCGGTGGGGTTGCAGGGCTCCTGGGGCGCCGGCACGGGGTGTCGGCAGCGTCGGGGATTTTGCACGAGCCGAAGTTGGAGCGCTACTCCCCTTCGGGTGAGGGCCTGCGCGGGACATGGGAAAGCGGCATCCGGGCAGGGTGTGCCTGGGTGGAGGTCCACCCGGGTTTCGCTGCGCTCAACGCCGGGCTACGCGCCGGGGTGCGCGCCGGAGTTCGCGCCCGAGACGGCGTCCCCGGCGCTTGGCCCCCCCACAGTCGACGCCAATACGACGTGGCGGCGTGGCGCGCACGCGCCATCACAATGGGCCGTGGAACCACCGGAAACCTTTGCGCCCTATGGCCGATGCCCGGCATGGTCTGGCACGTTCCCCGCGCGGGTCGGCTGCAACTCCTGCCAGCACTCCGGCAAGGGGGCTTGGTCGTAGACGCCGGCGCTGCCACGATACAATCCCGCACGCGAATGTCGGGGACCGAGATGGCAGAATGCACTGAACATCGGGTCGTAGGTTTGGCAACGCGGACTTCTTCTCCTGGCAACGGCGACCACTCTTGCGGTGCCCGCCAGCTTCGCTCGTGCCGAGACCGCGCCGGAAGCGTTGAGTTCGGACTTGTTCGAGTGAAAACACCAGCGCGATTCCGCAATTCGATGCATGGCTTCGCGAGGCTCGTACGCATCGCGTGGTGGCGAATCGCCGTGGCTGCGTTCGCCGCTGGATTCATGGTGCCGCAGGCGGCACTCGCTCAGATACCGGCACCAGTTACGTTCGTGCAATTTCCCGGGCAGACGGTTCACGGATCGGGAGCGTGGGTGGCCAATCCCGAAGTTCGACCGGCCAACGTTGCCCACCCCGAACGCGTTGCGCGGGGTGGGGAGGGTCAAGCCCGTAGATACGCAAGGCAACGGTCGCCCCGACCTCTTTGTCTGCCACGCCATGTATCCGCCCGATGAC
>CAWEOX010000007.1:0-21108 GCA_963810845.1 uncultured beta proteobacterium
CACGGTGTGAGCGGCGGCGCCGGCGGGCGGCCGCCTGTCGTCCGCGGCTGCACTCCGTCGCAGCCCGCTTGTTCCGTCGCGGCCCGCGGCCTAAGCTAGGCGACTTTTTGAATCCGGAAGGTGCAGTGGCCGCATCGAATGGGCATTGACGAATCGCCCGGCGCCTTGCCTGCACCGGATGCCGGCCCAGTGCCGGGCCGAGCTCGCGCCGCCTGGCGCGGCGCTGGGCGCGTTCCGGTGGGAGAACGAATGATCGCGAAACTGACGCGGCGCCGCGTGATCGGCGCCCTCGTGGTACTGGCCGTCGCCGGGGCGCTTGGCGGCAGCGTCGCCCTGCGCCTCGCCAAGAAGAATGCCGACGGTGCGGCGCAGAAGGTGCCCGTCGTGCTCGAATTCGCGCCGGAGGACCTGACGCACGTCGCGGTGAAGCCGATCGCACGCTGGCTGCCGGTCTCCGGCGCCTTGCAGCCCGTCAACTAGGCGACGGTCAAAGCCAAGGTTTCGGGTGACGTCCGGCACATTGCGGTGCGCGAGGGCGAAACCGTGCGTGCGGGACAGGTTCTGGTTCGCATCGACACCGCCGACCTCGAGTCGCGGCTCATCGAACGGATCGGCGCGCTCGAATCGGCCAGGGCGCAACTGGCGATGGCCGAAAAGACGCGGAGCTCGAATCAGGCGCTCCTCAAGCAGAACTTCATTTCGCAGAACGCCTATGACAACTCCGAGTCCAGCTTGAGTGTCTCGCGCGGCAGCCTCAAGTCGGCCGAGGCGCAGGTTCAGCTCGCGCAGAACGCGTTGCGCGATGCGAGCGTGACGTCGCCGCTCGCGGGGATCGTCGCCAAGCGCCACGTTCAGCCCGGGGAGAAGGTGGCGTTCGATTCGCCGCTCGTGACCGTCGACCTGAAGGACATGGAACTGCAGGCGGTGGTGCCGGCCGTCGACGTGCCGGAGCTCGCGATCGGGATGCCGGTCGATCTCGCGGTCGACGGTTTCGGCGAACGGCGGTTTTCGGGGCGCATCGAGCGGGTCAACCCGGCCACCAAGGCCGGCACGCGCGCGATTCTCGTGTATGTCGGCATCCCGAATGCGGATCGCAGCCTGCGCGGCGGCATGTTCGCGACCGGCCGGATCGCGCTGGCGGCGGATACACCTGCGCCGACGCTGCCGCAAACGGCCATCCGCACAGCGCAGCACCGTCATCACCGGACTCACGCTGCCGATCGCGGTGATCGCGACGTTCATCGCGATCTTCGCGTTCTGCTTCACCCTCAATTTCCTGACGCTGATGGCCTTGTCGCTGTGCATCGGGCTCCTGATCGACGACTCGATCGTGGTGCGCGAGAACATCGTCCGCCATCTCGGACTCGGCAAGGATCACGTCATGGACCGCGTCGAGCGCGGCATCAAATGGGTGCACGTGCTGTACGGACAGGTGCTGGTCTGGGCGCTGCGCCACCGCGTCAAGGTGCTGGCCATCGCGCTGGTCTCGTTTTTCGGCAGCTTCCTGCTCGTGCCGCTGATCGGGACCGAGTTCGTTCCCGAAGCCGACGAAAGCTTCCTCTCGCTGCGGCTCAACACGCCGGTCGGATCGAGCCTCGAATACACGGATGGCAAGGTGAAGCAGGTCGAGGCGACGCTGCAGGCGATTCCCGGGATCGCGCTGATGATGACGACCGTCGGCACCGAGGACGGCCGCAACTACGCGCGGATCAACCTGAAGCTCGTGGAACGCAAGGATCGCGCGAAATCGCAGAAAGAGATCGAGCGCGCGATCCGGGCGGCATTGAAACCGATTCCCGGCATCGAGCCGGCGTTCGGCTTCGACCGGCCGGTGTGGGTCAATCTCCTCGGCCCGGATCCGGAAACGATGACCCGGCTGCTCAACGAATTCGCGGCCAAGGTCGCCACCGTGCCGGGCATCGCCGATCTCGAGATCTCCGAAAAGGCGGCGCAGCCGGCGCTGTCGATCCGTCTCAACCACGAGGCGGCCGCCGATCTCGGCATCACGGTGCAGCAGGTCGGCGCGACGGTGCGGCCCTTGCTCGCCGGCGACACGGTGAGCTACTGGCTCGGCCCGGACGGTCAGAACTACGAAGTCAACGTCCAGCTCGCGAAGGACCGGCGGCGACTGGTGTCGGATCTCGGCAACCTGTACCTCACGTCGGCGAAGCGCGGGCCCGACGGCGAGCTGCGGATGGTGCCGCTGCGCCAGGTCGCCGAGATCGTGGAAACGACGAGCCCGCAGATCATCAAGCGGCAGGAGCTCCAGCGGCGGGTGGCGCTGTACGCCAACGCCGAGGGGCGCCCGTCCGGCGACGTCAACGCCGACGTAGACCGGATCATGAAGGCGACGACGCTGCCCCCGGGCTATCGCTTCGACGTCGGCGGCCAGGCGAAGGACATGCAGGAATCCTTCCAGGCGGCGCTGGCCGCGCTCGGCCTTGCCGTGATCTTCATCTATCTCATCCTCGCGTCGCAGTTCGCGAGCTTCACCCAGCCGCTCGCGATCATGGCGTCGCTGCCGTTCTCGCTGATCGGCGTCTTTCTCGCGCTGCTCTTGACCGGCACCACGCTCAACCTGTTCTCGATCATCGGCTTCATCATGCTGATGGGGCTCGTGACCAAGAACGCGATCCTGCTCGTCGATTTCGCCAATCGCGCGCGCCGCGGCGGGGCGGGCCTCGTCGAGGCACTCCTGCAGTCGGGGCAGGTGCGGCTGCGTCCGATCCTGATGACCACCGCGGCGATGATCGGCGGGATGCTGCCGCTGGCGCTGGGCTTCGGCGAGGGCGGGGAGACCCAGGCGCCGATGGGGCGGGCGATCATCGGCGGCGTCATCACGTCGACGCTGCTCACGCTGGTCGTGGTGCCGGTGCTCTACACCTACCTCGATGCGTGGCACGAGCGGCGCAAGGCAAGGCGCATGGCCAGGGCCGCGGCGGTGGTCGCCGGCCCCGCCTCGACGACGCCGGCGCGGGCCGATTAGCCGGAATTGACGTGCGATAATGGCGGCTTCCCACGACGCAAATTCCGGCACTGGCAATGGATATCGAACAGGCGCGCTTCAACATGGTCGAGCAGCAGATCCGGACGTGGGATGTGCTGGACCAGGGCATCCTCGATCTGCTGTTCTCGGTCAAGCGCGAGGAATTCGTGCCGCCCGCGTATCGGATGCTCGCCTTCGCCGACCTCGAAATACCGCTGGGGGACGGCGAGAAGATGTGGATGCCGAAGATGGAAGCGCGCGTGCTCCAGGAGATCGATCTCGCGGCCGGCGAGACGGTGCTGGAAGTCGGCACCGGCAGTGGCTACTTCACGGCGCTGCTCGCGAGCCAGAAGGCACTGGTGACGAGCGTCGAGATCAACCCGCGGCTCGCGGCGGAAGCGCGGGCGCGGCTCGCGCGGGCCGGCATCGGCGGAATCGAGCTCGCGGTGGGCGACGGCGCGCAGGGCTATGGCACCGAGTCCTACGACATTATCGTGCTCACCGGCTCGACGCCGGTGCTGCCGGACCGGCTCGTCGCCCAACTCAAGCCCGGCGGGCGCCTGTTCGTCGTCGTCGGCGACCCGCCCGCGATGAGCGCGCGGCTGTTGCGCTCCGTCGCGCCCGATGCCGTGACCACGACGGTACTGTTCGAAACGGTGATCAAGCCCCTCAGAAACGCGGCGCAGCCTGCCCGGTTCCTGTTTTGATCCGGCGACCCGCCGCCGCCGCACGGCCGGCCCGGCCGAGGACGCCTTCTTCCGGACCACCACGATGAAACGACGATTTCTGGCCTTCGCCTTGCCCCTCGCACTCGCTCTCGCCGGCCTCTCCGGATCGGCTACCGGCGAGGATCTCGTCCAGATTTATGCCGACGCCCTCACGAGCGACCCGACGCTCGCCGCGGCGCGCGCGAACTGGGCGGCGACCCAGCAGGCGGTGCCGCAGGCACGCGCCGGCCTCCTGCCCGCCGTGAGCCTGCTCGGCACCGGGAACGAACAGGATTTCAACGAAAATCTGCGCACCGATCCGCAGACCAGGTTCCACCAGCGGTTCGGCAGCGCCGGCTACACGGTTTCGGCAAGCCAACCGCTCTACCGGGCGCAGAACTGGATTTCGCTCGATCAGGCGAAGCGGCAGGTGAGCCAGAGCGATTACGTCCTCGCTTCGGCGCAGCAGGACCTCATCGTGCGCGTCGTGCAGGCGTATTTCGACGTGCTGCTGGCGCAGTTCACGATCGAGCTCACCGAAAGCCAGCAAGCGGCGGTCAGCGAGAACCTCGCGCAGGCGCAGCGCAACTTCGAAGTCGGCACCGCGACCATCACCGACACCAACGATGCGCAGGCCAAGTATGACCAGATCGCGGCGCAGCAGATATCGGTGCGCAACGATCTCGAAAACAAGCTCGCCGCGTTGCGGGCGATCATCGGCCGGACGCCCAAGAATCTGAGCCGCGTCGAACGTAACTACGCGCCGGAGCTGCCGCTCCCCAACGCGCTCGAGCCGTGGGTGGAGAAGGCGCTCAACGAGAACTACCAGGTCCGCATCGCGCAGGCGAACTTCGACATCGCGGCGCTCGAAGTCGACCGCCAGCGCGCCGGCCACTACCCGACGGTCGACCTCGTCGCAAGCTTCAACCAGACGTACGCGGGGGGCGGCGCGACGACCAACATCGCCGGCAATTTCGCGAGCGACACGCGCCTCGGCGTGATCGGCGTGCAGCTCAACGTGCCGATCTATCAGGGCGGCCTTATCAATTCGCGCGTGACCCAGGCGATCGCCAACCAGGACGCCGCCCGGCAAAACCTCGAGGCGGCGCGGCGCGGCGCGCAATTGCTCGCGCAGACGTCCTACGCCGGCGTCACCAACGGTGTCGCCCAGGTGAAAGCGCTCAACCAGGCGGTGAAATCGGCGCAGGTTTCCTACGATTCGACCAAGCTCGGGCTCGAAGTCGGCGTGCGCACCAACCTCGACGTGCTCAATCAACAGCAGCAGGTCTACCAGACCCGCTTCAACCTCGCCCAGTCGTATTACATCTTCGTCGTCAACGCGTTGAAGCTGAAGCAAGCCGTCGGAACGCTCGCCGACGACGACGTCGAAAAGCTCAACCGCGATCTGCGCGGCTGACGCCGCCGGCTGCGAGCTGCGGCGCAAGCCACTGCCATAGCCGCTCGCCGGCACCGCGATGCGCGGCGTGGAAGGCCAGCGCCGCGTCGGCCATCGCGGCACGCCGTGCCGGATCCGCGAGCAGCGCTGCCACCTGCCCGATCAGCGCGGCGGCGTCGTCGACACGCAGCGCGGCGCCGGCCGCAAGGGCATTGGCGGTCGCCTCCGCGAAATTGAACATGTGCGGGCCCACGAGCGTCGGCCGCCCGACCGCGATCGGTTCGATCAGGTTCTGCCCGCCCAGCGGCAGGAGGCTGCCGCCGACGAAGACCACGTCCGCGGCGGCGAAGTACCCCAGCATTTCACCCATCGAGTCGCCGAGCACCACCCGCACGTCGGCGGGGACGGGCGCGTTGGCGCTGCGCCGGACGAAGGGGATGCTGCGTTCGCGCAGGAGCGAGGCTACGGCCTCGAAGCGCTGCGGATGCCGCGGCACGAACACGGTCAGCGTGCCCGCGGGCAGATCGCGGACGGCGAGCGCATCGACGATCAGTGCTTCCTCGCCGTCGCGGGTCGAGCCGGCGACCCACACCGGCCGCGCCACGCCGAACCGCAACCGCAATTCGCGGCCGAGGTGGAGCGCCGCGTCGGGGACCGGCAGGTCGAACTTGAGGTTGCCGGTCACCACCGGCGCGGTCGCTCCGAGGTCGGCGAAGCGCGCGGCGTGCGCGGCGGTCTGCGCGGCGACGCCGGCCAGCTGGGCGAACATCGGACGCGCGAGGCGGCCGATGCGTGCGTATCCCGCCGCGGAGCGCTCCGAGAGCCGCGCATTGACGAGGTAAAGCGGCACGCCCGCCGCGGCCGCGTGCGCGACCAGGTTGGGCCACAGCTCGGTCTCGACCAGCATTCCCGCGCGCGGGCGAAAACGGCGCAGGAACGCGCGCACCGCGAAAGGGACGTCGTACGGAAGCCAGGCCTGGACGACACGGTCGCCGAAGAGGGCGTGGCCGGCGGCGCGGCCCGTCGCCGTCATGTGCGTGAGCAGGATCGTCGCGTCGGGGTAGGCGCGCTTCAGGCGGTCGACGAGCGGCACCGCCGCGCGCGTCTCGCCCAGCGATACCGCGTGGACCCACAGCACCGACGGCGGCGCGGGCGCGCGGCGATACCATCCGAAGCGCTCGCCGATGTGCTCGCGATACCCCGGTTCCTTGCGACCGCGCCACCACAGCCGCAGCGGCAGGAGCGGCAGCGCCAGGTACCATGCCAGCGTGTAGAGCGCGCGCATCGGTGGGGATCAGCAGTGTGGCGCGCGTTGGAGCAGTGCCCCGGTCGCCGCACGTACGTCGGCGAGCGTGGGCACAACTCCGTCGCCGCCCAGATCGCGGGCCCTCGTGCTCGCGCGCGCGACACCGGCCAGTGCCGGATCGGTGGTGGTGAAGAGGGCAACGGTCGGCGTGCCGAGCGCCGCCGCCAGATGCACGAGTCCCGTGTCGACCCCGACGACCAGCTCGGCGCGGGCGAGAAGCCCCGCCATCGCGGGCAACGGCCGGTGGGCCGGCACGATGGCCGCCGGCGCATCCGCGGCAAGCCGTTCGCTGCGCGCGCGCTCGTCGGCGCCGCCCCACGGCAGCACTACCGCGTAGCCGGCTTGTCCGAAGGCGGCGATCAGGCTGCGCCAGTCGGCCTCGGGCCACAGCTTGTCGCCGCGGCTGGTCGCGTGGACGAACACGACATACGGCCGGCCGGCGGCGACGTCGCCGGTCGCGGGGGGCGGCAGTATCCCGAAGCGCGCGGGACCCTCGACTGCGTAACCGAGCGTGGCGGCGGCGAGCTGGCGGCAGCGGTCGATGAGGTGCTGCGCCGGATCGATGCTGTGGTGCGCATCGTGGAGCAGCGTGGCAATCGGCTCGCGGATGCTGGCGCGATCCGGGCCGTGGCGCACGCCCCGCGCCGTGCGTGCGATCAGCGCGCCCTTGACCTGTTCCTGCAGATCGAGAATCGCGGTATAGCGCGTCGCGCGCACCTCGCGGCGAAAGGCGGCGAGCTCGCGCCAGGTCGCGGCGGCGAGGAGGCGGTGGCGCCAGCGCCGGAACGCGATCGGGATGACCCGTCGCACCGCCGGATCGAGCGCGACCAGCGGCGCGAACGGCTCCTCGGCCACCCAGTCGATCGCGAGTTCGGGGCGATGGCGGCGAATGTCGGCGACGATTGCCAGCGCGTGGACGATGTCTCCGAGCGACGAGGGGCGGACGACGAGCACCGCGCTCATCGGCTCGTCCCCGGTGACCCGTCGGTCGATGCGCGCAACGAAACCACGTAGAATGCCCGGAACTCACTCGCGCGCGGCGCCGCCGGCTCCGCGTCCATTCGGCGCATGTCCGGGCCGCTCCCGTTTAGCCTCTGTGTCATCACCCGCGATGCTGGCGAACAGCTCGCCGACTGCCTTGCGTCGGTGCCGTTTGCGGGGGAGATCGTCATCGTCGATTCCGGCAGCCGCGATGATACCGTAGAAATCGCGCGCCGCTCGGGCGCGCGGGTCATCGAGCACGCCTGGCCGGGATTCGGCGCGCAGAAGAACTTCGCGGTGGGCGAGGCGCGGCACGACTGGGTGCTGTGCCTCGACGCCGACGAGCGCCTGACGCCGGAGCTCGCCGCCGCGATTCGCGCCGCGCTCGCGACCTGCGGCGACCCCGGCGCCCCCGCGGCGTACGCGATGGCGCGCCGCAACCGCTTTCTCGGCCGCTGGCTTGCCCACGGCGAAGGCTATCCCGACTGGAACATTCGCCTGTTCGACCGCCGCCGCGCCCGCTGGACCGACGACCCCGTCCATGAGAACGTGGCCGCCGATGGCCCGGTCGCGCGCCTGGCCGGCGATCTCCTGCACGCTTCCGCCGAATCGCTCGATGTGTACATGACCAAGCAGAACCGCTACACGACGCTGCAAGCCGAGGCGATGCACGCGCGCGGCGAGCGAGCGGGCACGGCCCGGCTCGTGCTATCGCCGCTGGTGCGCTTCGTCCGGTTCTACATCGGCAAGCAGGGATTCCGGGACGGGATCCCCGGCCTCGTCCACATCGCGATCGGGTGCTTCAACAGCTTCATGAAATACGCCAAATTGCGCGCCCTTGGCGATCGCGGTGGCGTGGAGCGCGCGCGATGAATCTCCTGCCGCTGCCGGGCACGCGCGTGCTGGTGACCGGCGCCGCCGGGTTTATCGGGATGCACGTGGCGGAACGCCTCTGCGCGGCCGGCGCGCTCGTCACCGGCATCGACAATTTCGATCCCTATTACGACGTCGCGCTGAAGAAGGCGCGGGTCGCGCGCCTCGAGCGGCTGCCGGGATTCCGGTTCGAGCGTCTCGACCTGGCTGCTGCCGGCGCGGTGGCGCCCTTGTTCGACGCCGGCGGCTTCCGCGGTGTCGTCCACCTCGCCGCGCAGCCGGGGGTTCGCTATTCGCTCATCAATCCCGAAGCTTATGTCACCAACAACCTGACGGCGTTCGGACACGTGCTCGAGGGCTGCCGCCGCGCGCGCGTCGGGCACCTCGTCTTTGCGTCGAGCTCCAGCGTCTACGGCGCCAACCACGTCCTGCCTTTCTCCGAGGACCAGAACGTCGATCATCCGGTCAGCCTCTACGCCGCGACCAAGAAGGCGAACGAGCTGATGGCCTACAGCTACAGCCATCTGTACGACTTGCCGGCGACGGGGCTGCGCTTCTTCACCGTGTACGGTCCGTGGGGCCGGCCGGACATGTCGCCGATGCTGTTCACCAAGGCGATCCTCGCCGGGCAGCCGATCACCGTCTTCAACCACGGGAAGATGCGCCGCGATTTTACCTACATCGACGACGTCGTCGACGGCGTGCTCCGCGTCGTTGCGCGCCCGCCGGCCGGCACGGAGGGACCGCCGCACGCGATCTACAACCTCGGCAATCACACGGCGGTCGAGCTCGAAACGTTCATCTCCACGCTCGAAGGCCTCCTCGGCCGCGCCGCCATCAAGCACTATGCGCCGATGCAGGCCGGCGATGTTCCCGCCACCTACGCGGCGATCGACCGCATCGCGGCGGCGACCGGGTTCGTGCCGCACACGCAACTCGCCGACGGGCTCGCCCGCTTCGTGGCGTGGTATCGCACTTATCACGAGCTGCCGGCGGCCTAGGAGCCTGTCGGACTTACTTTCACGCACGCGACGGGGGCGATTTGGGTTTGGTTCAAGGCGCGAGGACGCGACCATAGCGGGACTATGGTAAGGCCGAGCAACGCGGAACCAAACCCAAAGCGCGCCCGTCCCTTCGGGTTGCTGCCAAGAACCGCGTCCGCCGCGTTGCTCGGCTTGCCGATATCGCGATATCGGCCGCACCTCGCGCCTTGCGGACGCGGTTTTTGGCCCTGCAACGCGTGCGCGAAAGTAAGTCCGACAGGCTCCTAGCGACGCGCCAATCGGCGCGCGGCGCGGAGGTTGCGAGGAGGCGGGTGGCGAATGGTAGAATCCTGCGTCGTGCCCGCGCCGATTCGAGCGGCCCGATCGCGGGAATCCACTGTGTGATCGTCGCCGCCGGCGGCGCGAGCGTGCGCGTCGGCGACGCATGCCGCACCGGCCAGGCGTCAACCACTCCCACTCCGAAACCACCATGATCCTCGTAACCGGCGGGGCCGGGTTCATCGGCGCCAATTTCGTGCTCGACTGGTTCGCCGAGCGCGAGGAGCCGGTCGTCAACCTCGACCTCCTCACGTACGCCGGCAATCTCGGCAATCTCGCGTCGCTGCGCGACGACCCCCGGCATGTCTTCGTCCGCGGCGACATCGGCGACCGGGCGCTCGTCGAACGGCTGCTGCGGCAATACCGTCCGCGGGCGGTCGTCAACTTCGCCGCCGAGAGTCACGTCGACCGCTCGATCCACGGTCCGGCGGCGTTCATCACGACCAACGTCGTCGGCACCTTCAATCTGCTCGACGTCGTCAAGACGCATTGGCTCACGCTGTCCGACGCCGAGCGCGGCGCATTCCGCTTTCTGCACGTCTCCACCGACGAAGTGTATGGCTCGCTCGGGCCCGGCGATCCCGCGTTCAGCGAGGCGACGCCGTATGCGCCGAACAGCCCGTACTCGGCGTCGAAGGCCGCGTCCGATCATCTGATGCGCGCGTATCACCACACGTATGCACTGCCGACGCTCACGTCCAACTGTTCCAACAATTACGGCCCGCTGCAGTTTCCCGAGAAGCTGATTCCGCTGATGATCGTGAATGCGCTCGCCGGCAAGCCGCTCCCCGTCTACGGCGACGGCCAGAACGTCCGCGACTGGCTCTACGTCGGCGATCACTGCAGGGCGTTGCGCGCGGTGCTCGATCGCGGCCGCCCCGGCGAGA
Source organism: uncultured beta proteobacterium (assembly GCA_963810845.1). GTDB lineage: Bacteria > Pseudomonadota > Gammaproteobacteria > Burkholderiales > Casimicrobiaceae > CAIWHR01. Next base: position 10,459 of record CAWEOX010000007.1, read on the forward strand.
CCTACAACATCGGCGGCAATGCGGAGATCACGAATATCGAGGTCGTGCACACGCTCTGCCGCGTGCTCGCCGATTTGGTGCCGGGCCGCGATTTCGCGCGCCAGATCGCGTTCGTCAAGGACCGCCCCGGCCACGACCGGCGCTACGCGATCGACGCGTCCAAGATCCGCCGCGAGCTCTCGTGGGCGCCGCGGGAGACGTTCGCGACCGGCCTCACGCGCAGCGTCCGCTGGTACCTCGATCATCGCGCGTGGGTGGACGCGGTGACGAGCAAGGAATACCAGACGTGGATCTCGCTCAATTACGAACCCGCCGGCCACGCGCCGGCGTGACCACGGTGGCCGCGAACATGAAACGCAAAGGCATCATCCTCGCCGGCGGCTCCGGCACCCGGCTCTACCCGGTCACGCAGGTCGTCTCGAAGCAGCTCCTGCCCGTGTACGACAAGCCGATGATCTACTACCCGCTGTCGACGCTGATGCTCGCCGGCATTCGCGACATCCTGCTCATCTCCACGCCGGAGGACACGCCGCGCTTCGCGCAGCTCCTGGGCGACGGCAGTCGCTGGGGACTCTGCCTGTCGTACGCGGTGCAGCCGGCGCCGGGCGGGCTCGCCCAGGCGTTCCTCATCGGCCGCGATTTCATCGGCCGCGACGCCTGTGCGCTGGTGCTCGGCGACAACATCTTCTACGGGCACAACCTCAAGTCGCAGCTCGACCGCGCCGGCGCGCAGAGGGAAGGCGCGACGGTCTTCGCCTATCAGGTCGCCGATCCCGAGCGGTACGGGGTCGCCGAGTTCGACGCCGCGGGCCGGGTGGTGAGCCTCGAAGAGAAGCCGCCGAAGCCGAAATCGCGCTTCGCCGTGACCGGGCTTTACTTTTACGACAACCGCGTGCTCGACGTCGCCGCCGGGCTGCGGCCGTCGCCGCGCGGCGAGCTCGAGATTACCGACGTCAACCGCCAGTACCTCGACTGGGGCGACCTGGCCTGCGAGGTGCTGGGGCGCGGCATGGCGTGGCTCGACACGGGCACCCACGAATCGCTGCTGGAGGCCGCGCAATACATCGCGACGATCGAGCGCCGGCAGGGATTGAAGATTGCCTGCCCGGAGGAGATCGCGTTCCGGCTCGGCTATATCGATGCGGCGCAGGTCGAAGGGCTGGGCCGCGCGATGCAAAAGAACGGCTACGGCCAGTACCTGCTCGCCCTTGCGCGTGAGCCGGTCGCGCCATGAAGATCACGCCGACCGCGTTGCCGGGAGTGCTCGTGATCGAGCCCCGCGTGTGGAGCGACGACCGGGGCTTCTTTTTCGAAAGCTGGAACGCGCGCGCGCTCGCGGCGGCGGGGATCGACGCCACCTTCGTGCAGGACAATCATTCGCGATCGCGCCGGGGGGTGCTGCGCGGCCTCCACTATCAGATCGAGAATGCGCAAGGCAAGCTCGTGCGCGCGGTCATCGGCGAAGTGTTCGATGTCGTGGTCGACCTGCGCCGCAGCGCGCCGACCTTCGGCCGCGCGATCGGGATAACGCTGTCGGCGGACGACCGGAAAATGCTGTGGGTGCCGCCGGGCTTCGCCCACGGCTTCCTCGCGCTGTCGGAGAGCGTGGACTTTCTCTACAAGACGACCGACTACTGGTATCCACAGCACGAGCGAACGCTGCTGTGGAACGACCCTGCGCTCGGGATCGCCTGGCCGCTCGCGGAAGCGCCGATCCTCGCGGCCAAGGACGCCGCGGGCACGCCGCTCGCGCAGGCCGAGCTCTACCCGTAGCGGCGGCGGCCGCGGGCGACCGACGATGAGCAAGCGCCCTTCGATTCTGTTGACCGGCGCCGGCGGCCAGCTCGGGGCCGAGCTCGCGCCGGCCTTGCGTGCGCAGGGCGACGTCGTCGCGACCGAGAGCGCGATGCTCGACCTCGCTGATCCGGATGCGATCGTCGCCGCGGTGCGCGGGGTGCGCCCCGCCTTGATCGTCAACGCGGCGGCGTACACGGCGGTCGATCTGGCCGAGAAGGAAGCGGCGACCGCGTACGCCGTCAACGCGCGGGCGCCCGGCATTCTGGCCGAGGAGGCGAAGCGCCTCGGTGCGGTGCTGATCCACTACTCGACGGATTACGTGTTCGACGGCGCGCGGAGCACCCCGTACCCGGAGGACGCGCGCGCGAATCCACTCAACGTGTACGGGGCGAGCAAGCTCGAGGGCGAACGGGCGATCGCGGCAACCGGCGGCCATGCGCTGGTGTTGCGAACGAGCTGGGTCTACGGCGTCTCCGGCAAGAATTTTCTGGTCACGATTCGGCGCCTCGCCGCCGAGCGCGATGAGCTGCGCATTGTCGCGGACCAGATCGGCGTCCCCAACTGGACCGGCGCGCTCGCGCAGGGGACCGCCCGGATCGTGGCCTCCGGCCTGCCCACGCTGGCCGAGCGGCCGGGTCTCTACCACCTGTCGTCGACGGGCGCGGCAAGCTGGTACGACTTCGCGTGCGCCATTGTCGCCCTCGCGCCGGCGCCGCGGCCGCGCGTCGTGCCGATCGCGACGGCGGACTATCCGCTGCCGGCGCGCCGCCCGGCTTACGGCGTGCTGGCCACCGCCCGGTTCGAGGAGACGTTCGGCTTCGCGCTTCCGGATTGGCGCGACTCGCTCGCCGCCTGCGTCGCGGGGCCCGCCGCGCGGGCGGGGTGAGCGATCCTGGCCGCGACGGGCTACATGTGCCGCGATCGTGCGGCGACCCGCGATCAGCGCAGACCGGACGTGTATTCCGCGACGGCCTTCATCTGGGCGTCGGTCATCTTGCCGGCGATCGTGGCCATGATCCGGCCGTTGACGTCCTTGCCGTCCGGGTCGGCGCCGCGCTCGCCGGCCTTGAAGGCCTTGAGCTGCGCGTACGTGTACTCGGCATATTGACCCGCGAGCCGCGGATAGTTCTTCGGCACGCCGGAACCGTCCGGCGAATGGCAGGCCGCGCACGCGGGGATGCCGGCGCCCGCATCGCCGCCGCGATAGAGTTCCCGCCCCGCCTTCAGCAGCGACGCGTCTTTCGCGGCCAGCCCCTTCGGCTTCTGGGCGGAGAAGAGGAGTCCGAGCAGCCGCATGTCGTCGGGCGAGAGCGTCGCCGACATCCCCTGCATCACCGGATTGACGCGGATGCCGGCCTTGAAGTGCATGAGTTGCAGGGTGATATACTGGGCCGGCATTCCTGCGAGGCTGGGATTCACGGGCGTGGCGCTGTTCCCGTCCGGACCGTGACAGGCCGAGCACACGTCTTTGACGATTCCCTGGGCCTTGGCAAGATCGGGCTTGGCCGGCGGGTTCTGGGCCAAGGCGACGGCGGCGGGCCAGACGGTCAATACGACCGCGGCCAGCAGCAACGAGCGTTTCATCGGGGAACTCCTCCAGGACGGCGGCGCGGCACGCCCGGCATTGCGGCGGATCGCGTCCGTGCCGCGCCGAGCGAGCATGCAAAACCTCTCCATTGTAACGGAATCCCTCCATCCGGCGATATGCGCGCTCCTGCCGGAAGCGCTGACGGCCTGACATCATGAAGCATCCTTTGCAGCTGGCGGAGTTTGTGCTCACTGCCGCCAATGACGCCCAGCTGCCGCCGCCGGGCCCGCCGGAAATTGCGTTCGCCGGCCGTTCCAACGCCGGCAAGTCGAGCGCGATCAACACGCTCGCCAATCGCTCGCGGCTTGCGTTCACCAGCAAGACGCCGGGCCGCACGCAGCAGATCAATTTCTTTCAATTGCGCTCCGGTGCGTTGCTGGCCGACTTGCCCGGATACGGTTACGCGGCCGTGCCGCAGGAGCTCAAGCGGCACTGGCAGGAATTCCTCGCCCGGTATCTCGCGACGCGTCAGTCGCTGGTCGGGTTGGTCCTGGTCGTCGATGCCCGGCATGGACTCGCCGACCTCGACCGGCGGCTGCTCGCGGGCTACCTGACGAGCGGGCGCCCGGTGCTGATCCTTGCGACCAAGATGGACAAGCTCGCGAACTCGGCGCAGCGCCAGGCACGATCGGACATCGTGGCGGCGATTGCCGCGGACTTTCCGGGGCATGTCGCCAACGTCGCCGTGGTGCCGTTTTCGGCGACGCGCCGCATCGGCGTCGCCGAGGCGGAAGCGGCGATCGCCCACTGGCTCGGCCTCGAAGCCTACGTGGCTGCAGGATCTCCGTTCGCGGAGGCAAAGAATGGGCCCCGTGATCAAGGGGAGTGATCCGGGGCCCCAAACGCCCGACGCAGGAAGGATTCGCTGCGAGGGCACCCGCTCAGGGAGGAAAGCGGGGGACGGCAATGCGTCCGTAACTATGACCGTTACTTCTGGCCGGAGTTCCGCCCGCCTTCATAATGTAAGTACATGATTATAAACATTTTTTCAGAGACAATAACCGTCAAAATTTAAGGGTAATTGCTCGGCGCGCCGAGGCTACGCCGCCAAGGCGCAGGGGAGTTGCCCGTCGTGCGCGCGAACGGCTACGATTAACGGCGTCCGCGCCGCCAACCCTTGAACGCGGAGACCGCTGATGCCCTTCCGATTCGCAGGACGATTCCCCGACCGGCGGATGCGCCGGATGCGCCGCGACGATTTTTCGCGGCGCCTGATGCGGGAACACCGCTTGTCCGCCGACGACCTGATCTACCCGGTGTTCGTGCTCGACGGCAAGAACCGCGAGGAACCCGTGCCGTCGCTGCCGGGCATCGCCCGCAAGAGCGTCGATCTCCTGTTGCGCGATGCCGAGCGCTGCCTCGAGCTCGGCGTTCCCGCCATCGCGCTGTTCCCGGTGATTCCGCCGGAATTGAAGACGCTGGACGCTGCCGCCGCCTGGCATGCCGAAGGGCTCGTCCCACGGACGGTGCGCGCGATCAAGGAGCGGCTTCCCGAGCTCGGCGTGATCACCGACGTCGCGCTCGACCCCTATACGAGCCACGGCCAGGACGGCCTCCTCGACGACACGGGATACGTCGCCAACGACATCACCGTCACCGCGCTCGTGAAACAGGCGCTGTGCCACGCGGAGGCCGGCGTCGACATGGTGGCGCCATCGGACATGATGGATGGCCGCATCGGCGCGCTGCGCACGGCGCTCGACGGCGCCGGCTTGAACCGCACCCGGATCATGAGCTATGCGGCCAAGTACGCGTCCGCATTCTACGGCCCGTTCCGCGATGCGGTCGGGTCGGGCGGGAACCTGGGCGGCGGGAACAAATACACCTACCAGATGGACCCCGCGAACACCGACGAGGCGCTGTGGGAGGTGTATCTCGATCTCCAGGAGGGCGCCGACATGGTCATGATCAAGCCGGGCTTGCCCTACCTCGACATCGTGCGCCGGGTCAAGGACACCTTCGGCGTGCCGACGGCGGTCTACCAGGTGTCCGGCGAGTACGCGATGCTGAAGGCAGCGACCGCGAACGGCTGGATCGAGGAAGAGCCGTGCGTGCTCGAAACGCTGACCGCATTCAAGCGCGCGGGCGCGGACGCGATCCTCACCTATTTCGCCCTGACCGCCGCCGCCTGGCTCGCGCAACGGCGCTGACTACGCGCCGTCCAGCAATGCGGCGACCGCAGTGGCGGATAGCCGCGGCTCGTCATCCTTGCGCGGGCGATTGCGTCGTTGCGCGGGGGTGAGGATGGAAAGGCGGATCGCGGCATCACGGGTCACGATGCGCAATTGGGTGAGCCCTTGCTGCCGGTCGGCGTTGTCAGCCGGCGGCGAAGCGGCGTAGACGACGCCGGCACTCGCGAGCTCCATTTCGACGGCTTTCGGATCGTCGGCGACGAGCTCGAGCCGCACGTCGCTGTGCTCGGTCGCCCACCCGGCGGCCACCCCGCCCACCAGCAGCGGATCCCAGCGCGCGAGCCGTTGCATCCACGCGAGGGCCTCCGTGCGCTGGCGCCGCAGGCACGCCGCGTGGGCGGGGCCGCCGAACAGAGCGTGGTGATCGGACAGCGCCCGCTCGATGTCGTCGTTGGACGGCAGCGGCGTCGCGTCGGGGAGCATCAGATGGCGTGCCGCTTTGCGTTTCGCGAGCGACCAATCGGTGATGCCGTGCTCGGCGATCAGCCGGGCCGCGGTCTGCGCGATGCGGGCGCGATCGCGCAGGACACGCCGTTCGTCGGCCCGGCCGCCGTTGCGCGCGGCGGGCGCGCCGGGATGGCGACCCCGGCCGCCGCGGCTCTCGTCGAACCGGTCCCGTGTCATCAGAATAGCTGGTCGCGGATATCTCGCGCGGGCTGGCCGACCGGGACCAGGCTTTCTTCGCGGGCGCGGGGCGGGAACTCGGCGTAGAAGTAATCGGTCAGGCTGCTGCCCTCATCGCGCAAACCCGACTCGGCATTGACCTTCGCGGCGATGATGCCCTCCGGCATGGGCAAGAGGGCTTCCGGCGTTCCTTTCAGGACCTTCCCCATGTACGAAATCCAGATCGGCAGCGCCGCCGCGGCGCCGGTCTCGTTGTTGCCCATGGTCTTCGGCTGGTCGAAGCCGATCCAGCCGACACCGACCATCGCCGCGTTGTAGCCGCAAAACCACGCGTCCACCATCTCGTTGGTCGTCCCGGTCTTGCCGGCGAGGTCCTTGCGCCCCAGCGATTGCGCCCGGGTCGCGGTGCCGTACGCGATCACGTCCCGCAGCAGCGACGTCATGAGCCAGGCATTGCGGGCGTCGATCGCGCGCTCGGCGTTCTCGCCGGCGATGACGGGCTTGGCTTCGGAGATCACGTTGCCGCGGGCGTCGACGACCTTGGCGATGACGTAAGGGGCGATCCGGTAGCCGCCGTTGGCGAACACGCTGTAGGCCGCCACCATTTGCAGCGGCGTGACCGATCCGGCGCCCAAGGCCGTCGACAAGTACGGAGGGTGAAGCTTGGGGTCGAAGCCGAAGCGGGCGATGTAATCCTGGGCGTAGCGCGCGCCGATCGCCTGCATCACGCGTACGGTGACGAGGTTCTTCGACTTTGCGAGCGCGGCCCGGACGCGCAGCGGCCCGTCGAACTTGCCGTCGTAATTCTTGGGCTCCCACGCCTCACCGCCGGCGCTGTCGGCGGGAACGTAGAACGGCGCATCGTTGACGATGGTCGCGGGGGTAAAGCCTTTTTCCAGCGCCGCGGAATAGATGAACGGCTTGAAACTCGAACCCGGCTGCCGCTGCGCCTGCGTGACGTGGTTGAACTTGCTGCGGTCGAAATCGAACCCGCCGACGAGCGACAGGATCGCGCCATCGCCCGGCAGCATCGAGATGAAGGCCGACTCGACCTGCGGCAATTCGACGATTGCCCAGTGCCCCTTGTCCTCCCGGGCGACGCGGATCACCGCGCCACGCCGGATGCGCGTCCCGGCGGCCGCCTTGTCGCCCAGCGCCCTGAGGGCAAATTTGAGGCCGTCGCCGGTGATGTGCGCGGTATCGCCGTCCGCCAGCACCGCCTTGACGTCGGTCGCGGAAGCCTCGAGCACGACGGCGGTGAGCAGATTGTCGTAATCGGAGGCATCCTGGAAGACGCGCTCGAGGACGCTCTCCTGCTCCGCGGCGTCGTCCGGAAGCGTGACATAAGCTTCCGGGCCGCGGTAGCCGTGCCGCCGGTCGTAATCCATGACGCCCTTCCGGACCGCCGCGTACGCCGCCTCCTGGTCGGCCTTGCGGATGGTCGTGTAGACCGTCAGGCCCTTGGTGTAAGCCTCCTCGCCGTAGGTGTCGAAAATGACCTGCCGCGCCATCTCGGCGACGTACTCGGCATGGGTCGAGATCGCCTCGCGCAGCCCCTGCCGCACGGCCAGCGGCGCCCCTTGCGCGTCCCGGAATTCGGCGTCACTGATGAAGCGGAGGTCGTGCATCCGCCGCAGCACATACAGCTGGCGCGTCTTGGCCCGCTTGGGATTGCTGATCGGGTTGAACGCCGACGGCGCCTTGGGCAGCCCGGCGAGCATCGCCGCCTCCGGGACCGAGATGTCCTTCAGCGGCTTGCCGAAATAGATTTGCGACGCCGCGGCGAAACCGTAGGCGCGCTGGCCGAGGAAGATCTGGTTGACGTAAAGTTGAAGGATTTCGTCCTTGGACAGGTTGGCCTCGATCTTCCAGGCCAGGAGCACTTCGCGCAGCTTCCGGGTGACCGTTTTCTCCCTGGTAAGGAAGAAATTCCGCGCCACCTGCATGGTTATGGTGCCGGCCCCCTGCTGGGTGCCGCCGGCGAGGTTGCTGGCGGCGGCGCGGAGGACGCTCAAATAATCGACACCGCCATGCTGGTAGAACCGTTCGTCCTCAGCGGCTAAAATAGCCCTTTTCATGACATCCGGGACCTCGGCGATGGTCACGATCGCCCGCCGCTCCTCGCCGAATTCGCCCAGCAACTCGCCTTCCGCGGAGACAATCCGCAGCGGGATCTTGGGCTGGTAATCGGTCAGGGTTTCCAGAGACGGCAGCGCCGGGTAGAGGAGCGCCAGCACGAACGCGCCCAGCAACGCCCCGACAAGGCCCAGGCCGAGCAAAACGGAGCCGACGTAGAGGAGCCACCGCTTTAGCATGGGGGAATATAAGTTGCCAGTCTGACGGGCCAAGCCCCCGAATTATAGGCGGGCTTACAACAAACCAAACGCCTCCAGGCAAACAATTTGACAAGTTTCATACTTGCTGCCAACCTTTAATGTAAATTGTCAGCATTGCCCGTAAGGTAGCCATGCTTGCCGAAAAATTCAGTTCTGCCCTTGGCGCGTTCCAGACGAGGCCCCCGGCGCTGATCGGCGTCGACATCAGCTCGACGTCGATAAAGCTGGTCGAGCTTGCCGAGGCCGGAAAAGGCGCGTACCGCCTCGAACGCTACGCCATCGAGCCCCTGCCCAGGGACGCCGTGACCGATGGCAACATCGTCAACCTGGACCAGGTGAGCGATGGGCTCAAACGCGCCTGGAAACGGCTCGGCAGCCGCAACCGGAACGTGGCGCTCGCGCTGCCGGCGGCCATGGTCATCACCAAGAAGATCATCGTCCCTGCTGCTCAGAAGGACGAGGATCTGGAGCTCGCGGTCGAGGCCGAAGCGAATCAGTACATTCCGTTCGCTCTCGATGAAGTCAACCTCGATTTCCAGATCATCGGTCCCGCGCCCAACAGTGCGGACGAGGTCGAGGTCATCATCGCCGCCTCGCGCAAGGAAAAGGTCGAGGACCGGGTGGCGGCCGCCGAGACGGCCGGGCTGAAGCCGCTGGTGATGGACGTCGAATCGTACGCGACGCAGGCGGCGTTCGAGGTCATCGCCCCAACGTTGCTTGCCAACGGGCGCGACCAGAATATCGCGCTGGTAGACATCGGCGCGCATGCGACTCATCTCTACGTGTTGCGGAACAACCAGTTCCTGTTCGCACGCGACCAGGCTTCTGGGGGCAACCAATTGACCCACGACATTCAGCGGGCCTTCAACCTCTCGCCCGAAGAAGCCGAGGCGGCCAAACGCAATCAGGGACTCCCGGACAACTACGACACCGACGTGCTGCAACCGTTCATGGAAACGCTCGCGCTCGAGGTCACCCGGGCGCTGCAGTTCTTCTTCACGTCGACATCGTACACCCAGGTCGACCAGATCATCCTCGCTGGCGGCTGCTCGCTCCTGCCCGGTCTCGACGAGCTGATCGCCAAGCGCGCCGGCGTGGCCACGGCGGTCGCGAACCCGTTCGTCAACATGGCAGCCTCCGACCAGATCCGGCCCCGCCAGCTCGTCCAGGATGCCCCGCTGCTGCTGGTCGCCTGCGGACTCGCGCTGCGGAGCTTCGAATGATCCGCCTCAACCTGCTGCCGCACCGCGAGCAGAAGCGCCAGGCGCGCAAGAAGCAGTTCATTTCTCTTTCGATCAGCCTCGCAATCCTCGGCCTCGCCGTGGTCGCGCTGGTGCACGTGATCCTGGCAAACCGGATCGACAACCAGAACAGCCGCAATCAGCTCCTCAAGACGGAAATCGCCAAGCTGGACGAGCAGATCAAGGAAATCGACCGGCTGCGAGAGCAGACGCAGGCGCTGCTCGCGCGAAAGCAAATCGTCGAGACGCTGCAGACCAACCGCACGGAAGCGGTGCACCTCATCGACCAGATCGTGCGGCAGATGCCCGACGGGATTTACCTCCGCGCCGTTAAGCAGACCGACAATCGGGTGACGCTGATCGGCTACGCCCAGTCGAACGCGCGCGTCTCGACGCTGATGCGCAATATCGAGAGCTCACCTTGGCTCGAAAGACCAGCGCTGGTCGAAATCAAGGCCGTGCAGCTGCCGGGAGGACGGGCCAACGAGTTCACGCTCAACCTGCTGGTCAAGCGCGCGGCCCCGCCCGAAGCGCCGCCCCCGCCGGCGAAAAAGGCCGCCGCGGCCACGACGGCCGCAGCTGAAGGAGTCTCCGGATGACGTTCGACGACCTCCGCCACCTCAACCTGCGCGACGTCGGAAGCTGGCCGCTTCTGCCGAAAGTCCTGGCGCTGGCGTTCATTCTCGTGGTGATCATTGTCGCCGGGGCCGCTCTCGACTGGAAGGATCAGTACGACGCGCTCGATGCGGCGCAGCAGGTCGAGACCAAACTCCGGACCCAATATTCGGAAAAGAAGGCCAAGGCGATCAATTACGACCTCTATCGCCAGCAGCTCTTCGAGATCGAACAGTCGTTCGGTGCGCTGGTGAAGC
>CAWEOX010000008.1:0-17032 GCA_963810845.1 uncultured beta proteobacterium
GAACGAGGGCGAGCGCATCCTGCGTGTGTTCTCGAACATCAATCCGAACGCGGACCGCGTATGGCGCGTCGGCGAGCCGTTCGAGGCGATGGCGCAGACGCTGCTGCCGCGCGTGAAGCGCCAGGTTCCCGGCGCCGCGATCGCGCTGGCCGCGCTGCGCGTCACCAAGGGCGTGCGCAGCGAGTACGACCACCTGATGCTGGGGCTGCACGACGAGGCGAAGGCGGACCTCGATTATCAGAAGCAGTGCCCGCAGCAGCTCGTGCGCTTCGCGCCGGGCACGACGTGGGTGTGTTTCTCCGACCAGGTCATGCATGCCGCCGTCTCGGGCCAGTACATGCTCGAGCAGACGATCCATCTGCCGCTCGCGGCGCTCTACGACCGCAACCATTCACCGCTGGCGATTCTCCGGCGCATGACCGGCCGCGCGCTGACGCCGGCGCGCTGAACCTTTCATTCACTCTCCGCCCGCGTCCGCCCGCTTCGCGGCGCGCGCCGACTCCCCTTCCATGGCCACCCCGAAAAACGACACGCTGCTGCGCGCGTTGCGACGAGAGCCCACGCCGTACACGCCGGTCTGGCTGATGCGCCAGGCCGGGCGTTACCTGCCCGAATACAACGCCACCCGGGCCCGCGCGGGCAGCTTCATGGCACTCGCCAAGTCGCCGGCGCTGGCGACCGAAGTGACGCTGCAGCCGCTCGCGCGATTTCCGCTCGACGCGGCGATTCTGTTCTCGGACATCCTGACGGTGCCGGACGCCATGGGCCTCGGGCTCCATTTCGCGGAGGGCGAAGGCCCGCGCTTCGAGCGCACGACCGCCGACGAGGCCGCGATCGCGGCACTCGCGGTCCCCGACATGGCGAAGCTCGCCTACGTCTTCGACGCCGTGGCGGAGATCAAGCGAGCGCTCGCGGGCAGCGTGCCGCTGCTCGGTTTCGCCGGCAGTCCGTTCACGCTGGCCTGCTACATGATCGAAGGCCGCGGCGGTTCCGACTTCGCCGCCGTGCGCACGATGGCGTACGCCCGGCCCGATCTCCTGCAACGTCTCGTCGATGTCAATGCCCAAGCGGTCAGCGTCTATCTCAACGAACAGATCGCGCGCGGCGCGGATGCGGTGATGATCTTCGACACCTGGGGCGGATTGCTTTCCGCGGCGGCCTACCGGAGGTTCTCGCTCGCGCCGATGCGCACGATCCTGGCGGCGCTGAGGCCGGGCGTCGACGGTCAGCCCGTGCCGACCATCGTCTTCACCAAAGGCGGCGGACAATGGCTCGACGAACTCGCCGCCTCCGGGGCATCGGCCGTGGGCCTCGACTGGACCGTGGACATCGCCCGAGCGCGCGCCGCCGTCGGCACACGCGTCGCCTTGCAGGGCAATCTCGATCCGACCGTGCTGCTCACCGACCCCGACACGGTGGCGCGCGAAGCCACCGCGATTGTCCGTGCCGCCGGGGCCGCGCCGGGCCACATCTTCAACCTGGGCCACGGCATCGTTCCGGGGACCGCGCCCGAGAATGTCGGCGCGCTCGTCGCCACCGTCCACCGTGAATCGGCCGCGATCCGCGCCACGCCTTGATCTTCCCGCGGTCTCCCTCGGAAATAGGGCAGAAACCCGCATCCAGATTGGCTCCGCAGGGCCTTGACAAATCGGGAAATCCGGGTGGCCCCCGGGTGACTTATGCACATCCGTTTGTCAAGTCCGGGTTCGCGCGGACTAGGCCGTTGGGTCCTCTAGGAAGGGGCGCGCAAGCCATTGAACACAAAGCGAAATTTTTTGTGTATCGAAAGCCGTCCGACGCTTGGCCGCGAACGGGCATTTCCGCAACATCCCGCTTCCGGGCATTTACGCACAAAGTTATCCACAAGCAACGCGGGTTCGGATGTGATCGTTAAAAAGCAATGACTTGCATAAGATTGCTCGTATGATTGGTGAAGTCGTAAGATCCGGCGGATATGAAACGCGGCGGCTGTCGGCCGCGCGTTCCGCGATGACGATCGCGCGCATCGCCCTTCCGGTCGCGGTGCATTCGTTGTTCGACTACTGGGTGCCGGCAGGACTCGAGGTCGGTTGCGGGCAGATCGTCCGCGTGCAGCTCGGGCGACGCGCGCTGGCCGGCGTCGTCGTCGCGATCGGCGCGTCGACGGAAGTTGCCTCTGACAAGCTGCAACCGGTCCGTGAAGTCATCGCCACGCTGCCACCATTGCCGTCCGACGTGCTGGCGATGGCGGATTTCGCGTCCCGCTATTACCAGGAGCCGGTCGGCCTCGTGTTGGCGCAAATGCTGCCGCCGCTCTCGGCCACGGGGTCGCGGGCGGTGCCGGCGGGAGTCGCCGTCACCCTCTCGCCGGAAGGACGCGATGCGTTGGCGACGCGGGTCGCGCGCGCGCCCGTGGCGCGGGCGCTGCTGCAGCGGCTGCAGGCGGCGGAGCCCCTGCCGCTTGGCGCCGATGCGCTCACCGCGCGCCAGCGCGCGCTGCTTCGCGCCTGGCTCGCGCAGGGCTGGGTGATTCCGGCGCCGGTGCAGGCGGCGTCCGCCGTGCCGCTGCCGGCCCTCAATGCCGATCAGCAGGCCGCGGCGAGTGCCATCGTCGCGGCGCTCGGGACGTTCGCGCCGCTGCTGCTGCAGGGCGTCACCGGCAGCGGCAAGACCGAGGTCTACCTCGCCGCGGCCGCGGCAGCGATCGCGGCCGGTGGGCAGGCGCTGCTGCTCGTCCCGGAAATCAACCTTACGCCGCAGCTCGCGCAGCGGATCGCCGCGGCGCTGCCCGGCCGTCGCACGGTGCTGCTGCATAGTCGCCTCGCGGGCGGCGAACGCCGGCGCGCCTGGGCCGCGGCGGCAGCCGGCGACGCCGATCTCGTCCTCGGCACGCGCCTGGCGGTGTTCACGCCGTTGCCGCGGCTCGCGCTCATCGTCGTCGACGAAGAGCAGGACGGGTCGTTCAAGCAGCAGGACGGCGTTCGCTACCACGGCCGCGATATCGCGATCTGGCGCGCGCGGCAACGCACGGTGCCGATCGTGCTGGGCAGCGCGACGCCCTCGCTCGAGACGCTCTTTCAGGCGCAGCGCGGGCGTTACGCGCGGCTGAAGCTGCCACGACGCGCGGTCGAACCGGCGCGCCCGCCGGCGCTGCGGTTCGAGCCGAATCGCGGCGCCGGCGAGGTCGAGGGCCTCGGGGCGCCGCTTGTCGCCGCCATCGAGATCCGCCTCGCGCGCGGCGAGCAGTCGCTGATCTTCATCAATCGCCGCGGCTTTTCGCCGTCGTTGCTGTGCGCGGCGTGCGGCTGGCAGGCAGGCTGTCCACGCTGCAGCGCGCGGCTCGTCGTCCATCGCAACGACCGTGAATTGCGCTGTCACCATTGCGCGCACGCCGAGCGCCTGCCGCAGGCGTGCCCGGAGTGCGGCAACGTCGATCTCATGCCGCGCGGCCACGGCACGCAGCGGCTCGAGGAGACGCTCGCCACGCGCTTTCCGGCCGCGCGCATCGTCCGCATCGACCGCGACAGCACGCAACGCAAGGGCGCGTTCGTCGCGATGCGCGAGAGCGTCCACGCGGGCGAGGTCGACATCCTCGTCGGCACCCAGATGCTCGCCAAGGGCCATGATTTCCCGCGGCTTACGCTGGTCGGCGTGCTGGGCGCCGACAACGCCCTCTACAGCGCCGATTTTCGGGCAACGGAGAGGCAGGCCGCGCTGCTGTTCCAGGTGGCGGGCCGTGCCGGCCGCGCCCTTCTTCCCGGCGAGGTCATCGTGCAGACGGATTTTCCGACGCATCCGCTCTATCGCGCGCTCGCCGACCACGACTACGAGAGCCTTGCCGCGACGCTGCTCGCGGAGCGGCGCCTGACCGGTCTGCCGCCGTTCGGCCATCTCGCGCTGCTCGGCGCCGAAGCGCGGGACCGGGGCGACGTCGACGCGTTCCTCGAGGCGGCGCGCGGCGCGGCGGATGCGATCGCGCACACATTGCATTGCGCGGTGGACGTCTATCCGCCGGTGCCCGCCGGGCTCGCGCGGCGCGCGGGCATGGAACGCGGCCAGGTGCTCGCGCAGAGCGCCGCGCGTGGCCCTCTGCAGCGCTTCCTGCCGGCCTGGCGTGAAGCGATCGAGCGGCTGCCTGGCCGACGCGTGCGCTGGGCGCTCGACGTCGACCCTGCCGGCTTCAGTTGACGAGGCGCGCCGGCGCGCAAAGGCGCGGCCGCGAGTCGCGAGCGGCTATAATCACTTGTTTTTTGCCCGCGTCACGCGGGCGCAACCTGCGAGTCCGCGTGGTCGACGTCAAAGCCGAACTCGAAAGCTGGATTGCCGGCGGCCTCGAGGCGGTCGCGCCGGCGCGCGCCGGGGTTCCCGTGACGCTCGAACGCCCCAAGCAGCGGCAGCACGGCGATTTTGCTTCGAACGCGGCGCTGCAGCTCGCGAAGGCGGCGAGGCGCAATCCGCGCGAGCTTGCGCAGGCCGTGCTTGCGGCGCTGCCGCCATCGCCGTGGGTCGCCAAGACCGAAATCGCCGGCGCCGGTTTCATCAACATCTTCGTCTCCCCCGCGGCGCGGCAGGCCGTCGTCGCGAGGATCGCCGCCGAGCGCGAGCGTTTCGGCCGCGGCGACGCGCGGCGTGGCGAGCAGGTGTTGGTCGAGTTCGTTTCCGCGAATCCGACCGGCCCCTTGCATGTCGGCCACGGCCGGCAGGCCGCGCTCGGCGACGCGATCGGCAATCTGCTGCAATGGCAGGGCGCTGCGGTCACGCGCGAGTTCTACTACAACGACGCGGGCGCGCAGATCCAGAACCTCGCGATCTCGGTGCGCGCGCGGGCGCAGGAGCTCCTCGGCGAGCACACGACCTTTCCCGAAGACGGGTATCGCGGCGAGTACATCCGCGAGATCGCCCAGCGCTATCTCGACGAAGTCGGCCATGATCTCGGCGACATCGAAGCGATCCGCCGCTTCGCGGTCGCCGAATTGCGCCAGGAGCAGGACCGCGACCTCAAGGCGTTCGGTGTCGCGTTCGACCACTATTACCTCGAGAGCTCGCTCTACACCAGCGGGCGCGTCGACGCGACCGTCGAACGGTTGATCGAGTCCGGCAAGACCTACACGCAGGAAGGCGCGCTGTGGCTGAAGACCACCGACTACGGCGACGACAAGGACCGCGTGATGCGCAAGTCCGACGGCGGCTACACGTACTTCGTGCCGGACGTCGCCTATCACGTCACCAAGTGGGAGCGCGGCTTCGGCAAGGCGATCAACATCCAGGGCTCCGACCATCACGGCACGATGGTGCGCGTTCGCGCCGGCCTGCAGGCGGTCGGGCTCGGCATCCCGCCCGGATACCCGGATTACGTCCTGCACAAGATGGTCACGGTGATGAAGGGCGGCGAAGAGGTGAAGATCAGCAAGCGCGCCGGCAGCTACGTGACGCTGCGCGACCTGATCGACGAGGTCGGGCGCGACGCCGTGCGCTTCTTCCTCGTGTCGCGCAAGGCGGACAGCGAGTTCACGTTCGACATCGATCTTGCGCGCGCGCAGACCGAGGAAAATCCGGTCTATTACGTCCAGTATGCGCACGCGCGCGTCTGCAGCGTGATGCGCCAGGCCGGCATCCCGGTCGCGGAGGCGCTCGAAACGCTCGCCGATGCCGATCTCGCGCTGCTCGCGAGCCCCTACGAGGAAGCGCTGCTGCGCCGGCTCGCCGAATTGCCGGAGGAGCTCGCGATCGCGGCGCGCGATCTCGCGCCGCATGCGGTGACGTTCTATCTCAAGGAATTGGCCGCCGATTTCCATAGTTACTATAATGCCGAACGCTTCCTGATCGACGACCCGGCGCACCGCCGTGCGCGGCTCGTCCTTGCCGCCGCCGCGGGCCAGGCCATACGCAACGGGCTCGCGGTGCTGGGTATCGATGCTCCGGAGAAAATGTGAGCGCTGCGCACTTCACGACGATGGCTCTTCAACCGCAGCGCCCGACGTCGCCATGACGCGCGCCGCCTCCTCGGCTTCCCGTCCGTCACCCCGCGACCGCGCGCGCGGGTCGCGCAGATCGGGCGTGGGCGGCACGCTGGTCGGCCTCTTCGTCGGCATCGCGCTGGGCCTGGGACTTGCCGCGGCGGTCGCGTTCTACCTGATGCGGGCGGGCAACCCGTATCAGCCGGCGGTGACGGGCAACGCCCGGGAGCCAGGCAAGGAGGCGAGCAAGAGCACCAGGGCAGAGCCCGCCGGGGCCGACAAGCCGCGCTTCGATTTCTACAAGATCCTGCCCGGCGTCGAAGAGCCGAAGGTCCAGGCGAAGGCCCCGGAGCGGCCGGCCGCGGACCGGGCGGCCGCCGAACGAGCAGCGGTCCCGGACAGGGCCGTCGCCAGGATCGAGGACCACCCAGCGGCGACGTCCGACAAGACGGCCGAACCCGCGCCGCGCGCGCCGAAATCGACCGAGCGGCTGTGGCTGCAGGCGGGCTCGTTTTCCACGGAAGGCGATGCCGAGAACATGAAGGCGCAGCTCGCGCTCTCGGGCATCGAGGCGACGCTGCAGCCGGCAACGCTGCCGGACAAGAGCGTGCGCTTTCGGGTCCGGCTCGGTCCCTATGACAATGTCGACGAGGCCGTGCGCGTCAAGAACGACCTCGCGAAGCGCGGCTTTGACGCCACGGTCATCAGGTAGCAACCCGCGGGTCGCGGGCGGCGCGCGGAACTCGCGTCGGCGCCGGCGGCCCACAAGGCGTTAATCACACCGGCGCACCCGCGCCAGCAAGCATGGAGATTCCGACAATGCAATCGATGCAAACCCTGGTCCGCCGGCTGCTGCCGTTCCTGGCCGTTTTTCTCGTCGCAACGCTCTGCGGCGGCGTCTCCGCCCAGGAACTGCAGGAGGGCAAGCAGTACGCGCGCATCAAGAACCCGCTGCCGGTCCAGACCGGCGCGAAGATCGAAGTGATCGAGTTCTTTTCCTACGGCTGCCCGCACTGCGCCGATCTCGAGCCCATCATGCAGGGCTGGATGAAGACGATTCCAGCCGATGTCGCGTTCGTCCGCGTGCCGGTGATGTTCCAGGACCGCTGGGTCGTGCTCGCGAAGATCTACTACACGCTCGACGCCCTCGGTGTGGAGCAGAAGCTCTCGCCCGAAGTCTTCATCGCGATCCACAAGAGCGGCACCAATCTCTCGTCCGAGAAGACGTTCTTCGACTGGGCCGAGAAAAAAGGGCTAGACCGCAAGAAGGTCGAGGACATGTACAACTCGTTCGCGATCGCCGGCAAGATGAATCGCGCGAAGGCGGATGCGCAGCAGTACAGCATCCAGTCGGTGCCGACGATCATCGTCGACGGCAAGTTCGTGACCGCGACCGACAAGGTGGGCTCGCACGAGGCGCTCCCACCGGCGATCAACGCGCTGGTCGCCAAGGCGCGCGCCGAGCGCCCGAAATCCTGACCGCGCCGGTGATCGACGTAGGGTAACGCAATCCATCGCCATCGCGTGCCCCGTCCCCGCGCGGTATTCCTGACTGGGGCGAGCTCGGGCCTTGGCGCGGCGCTGGCCCGCCATTACGCGGCGGAGGGGGCGGTGCTCGGACTCTTCGCGCGCCGGCAGGCCGAGCTCGACGCGCTCGCGTCGGGGCTCCCGGCCGGCGCGACGGCGATCTACGCGGGCGACGTGCGCGATGCCGGAGCGCTGCAGCGCGCCGCGGCGGATTTCATCGCCCGCTTCGGCATGCCCGACGTCGTGATCGCCAACGCGGGCGTGTCCTGCGGCACGCTCACGGAGATCGCGGAGGATCTGCCCGCGTTTCGCACGGTGTTCGACACCAATGTCCTCGGCCTCGTGCACACGTTCCATCCCTTCCTCGCCGCGATGCGCGACGCGCGGCAGGGAACCCTCGTCGGCATCGCCAGCGTCGCGGGCGTTCGCGGCCTGCCGGGGGCCGGCGCCTATTCGGCCTCGAAGGCCGCGACCATGACGTACCTCGAAAGCCTGCGTGTGGAGCAAGTTGGCCGCGGGGTCGCGGTGGTGACCATCTGCCCGGGGTACATCGCCACGCCGATGACCGCGAGCAATCGCTACCGGATGCCGTTCCTGCTCGGTGCGGACAAGGCGGCGCGGCTGATCGCCAGGGCGATCGAGCGCCGCAAGCGCTTCTACATCCTGCCGTGGCCGATGGCGTTGACTGCGCTCGCGCTAAGGCTCTTGCCGCGGCCTGTCTACGACGCCGCCTTTGCCCGGGCGCCACGCAAGGCACGCGGTTCCCTGACCCGGTGAAGGCTCGCCCATCGGGTCGGCATCGCGCATCGCGCCGCACGGGCGCGCCCGTGCGGCGAAGCCGCCCGCGGGCAGCTTCGTCACCTTCATCGGTAACCGGCGAGCGCGTCCCGGCCCGCGATCAGAGCGGCACGCGTACGCCTACCGTTACCGCGTAGTAGTCGCCATCGCCCTTGCCGGCAGTGGCCGAGCCGGTGATGTAGCCCGTCACCTTGCCGAAATCGGACGCGACGCCGACGTTGAACAGGGCCCAGCTGTTGTCGGGCTTGTAAGCCGGGATGCTGAACGAGCCGCCCATCCCGTAGACGTTTGCGGTCACGTCACGCGCATCGGCGTGGCCCTCGTACTCCCAGCTCGCGCGCGCGAACGGACGCACCGCGCCCAGCTGGCCTGCCACCTGCCAGCCGGCGCTGGTCACGAACGACGTCCGCTCCTGCTGGTCGAAGGTCATCGTCGTCGAGTCCGCGCCATTTTCCGAGAACTGGCGGACGCGGATTTCCTGATAGGTGAGCTTGACGGTCGGCCCGTGGATCCAGTTGCCGGCCTTGAACCAGTACCCGCCGACCAGGCGCCCGACGAACTGCCAGCCGGTGGTCGTGCCGGTTTCGGTGCGCGTCGCGGCGCCCAGCGTGATGTTCCGCGTCGTGTCGAAGTCGAGGCTGCCACCGCCCAGCGTGGCGCCGAGGTACCACGGCCCGTCGCCATAGCCCGTGTAGACGGTGAACATCGGTTCGCGGAGCTTGAAGCTCATGCCGCTGTAGTCCGACTTGTTCTCGCTGTAGTTGAACATGATGCCGGCGAGCAGGCGGTCGGACACCTTCATGTCGCCGCCGACGGCGATGGTGTTGACGTCGCCGTTGCCGTTGAAGGAGTTGCTCGAATAATCCGGCGCGCTGTAGTCGTACGCGGCCCAGGCTTCGAGCTTCCCCGGGCTGCGCGGCGCGTTGATGGCGGACACCATCCGGCCGTCGAGCGCGCGCCAGTTCGCCTGCTCGACGGCGAGCGGGGCTTCGGCGAGGACGGCCATCTGCTGCGGGGCCTCGATCACGGATTCCGCGTACTGAGCGAAGATCGCGGTCAGCGCTGTCGACGGATGATGGCCGTCGGCGAACGCATAGGTCTGCGCCGCGTCCGGCGCCACCAGATTCGCCGGCGTGCAGAGGAGCGATACGGTCGCCCCGCACGCCCGCTGCGTCACGTTGGTGAACCCGTACGTGGCGGGACTCGCGGTGATCTCGTTCAGCAGACTGAACGTGTTGAGCCGGATGGTCTGAATGCCGAGACTGTTGAGACCGGCGGCGACGGTCGAATTGAAGTTCTGCACGAACGCGGTGATCGCGGCCGCTTGTCCCGAATCGATGGCATCGGGCGTCTTGCCGACATTGGGAACATCGACGAAGAGGATGTACCGCGCGCCGGCGGCGTTGAGGCGGGCGACCTGCGCGACGAGATCCTGCGCGACCTTGGCCATGTTCGCCACCGCCTGCGTCTGGGACTCCTGTCCCGTGAGGACCTTGTCGAGCTCGGCATTGACGTCGTTGCTGCCGGCCCATACGGTGTAGATCGCGTTCGGGTCGACGGGGCCCTTGGCCAGGAACTGGGTCACCTGGCCCGTCACTGGCACTGCCGCATCGGTAGGAAAGGTTGCCGGGTACCCCGGCGTGGCCGTTACATTCGCGCCTCCCTGCGCGTAGTTGGTGCCCCCTTGATTGGCGGGGGTCGCCGTGAACCCGAAGTGCTGCGCGAAATTCGTCGCCCAGACCGGCCCCGGATTGGTTGTGAACAGCCCGGTGCCGGCCGGCAGCACGGGTTTGAACCAACCGGTATCGGTGAGGCTGTCGCCGAAGAAATATCCGTTCGAGAACTGCGCCGAGGCCGCGCCGGATGCGGCGAGCGCGAGGGTGACGGCGGTGGCGAGCAGGGTGCGTTTGAGGACGCGCATGCGAAGACTCCTTCGTTGAATGGGTTCCCTTCGGGGCCGCGAAAAACGCCGAGAACGTACGGCGCGCATTCTACGTCAAACCGCGCGAGGGGACCCGCGCGCCGGCGTCGCGGCGCGGGTGTTTCCGGCCAAGGGTCAACGCGGGCGACGCTCCGCGCGTTCTCGGTTATTGAAGGACCCCCGATGATGTCGTACCGCCTCGCCAAGATGCAACGCCGGATGCGCGCCCATTGGGTCAGCCTCGTGGCGAACGTCGGGCGGACCGTGGGGATTCTGCTGCTGGCGGCCGGCATGCCGGCCGCCGCGTTCGCGGACGACGACCTTCCGGGCCGCGTCGGCCGCGTCGCCGACGTCGCCGGCCATCTCTACCTGTCGCCGCAGGACCGCGCCGCGGAGTGGGCGGAGATCGGCCGCAACTATTCCGTCACCTCGGGCGACAACCTCTGGGTATCGGCCGACGGCCGCGCCGAGGTGGATTACGGGGGCGGGCAGTTCCGCCTCACCGGCGACACGACGCTGCATGTATCCCGGCTCGACGACCGCCAGCTCGCCTTGTTCATCGCGCAGGGCAGAGTGATCGTCCGCGTGCGCGTGCTCGACCCGGGCGACGCCGTGCGCATCGACGCGCCCAATACGCAGGTGCAGTTGACCCGGATCGGCCTTTACGGCGTCGACGTGACGCCCGACCGGCAGGCGACCCTCGTCACGGTCCGTGAGGGCGAGGCGCAGGTCGCGCTCGCCAACGGCGCCGCGCAGGCGCTACCGGGACAAACCGTGACCGTCACGGGACAGGACCCGGTGACGGCCGACCTCCGCAACGGCCTCGGCCAGGATGGCTTCGATGCGTGGAGCGCGAACCGCGACCGCTACTACGAGCAGAGCGTGTCCGCCGCGTATGTGTCTCCGCAGACGGTCGGCTACGCCGATCTCGACCCGTATGGGAGCTGGCAGCAGTATCCCGATTATGGCGCCGTCTGGTTCCCGAATTCGGTCGCGCCGGACTGGGCGCCCTACAGCGACGGCTACTGGGCGGATGTCGGCGGCTGGGGCTACACGTGGGTCGACTTCGCGCCGTGGGGCTACGCGCCTTTTCACTACGGCCGTTGGGCACGGATCGGCGGGCGTTGGGGCTGGTGCCCGGGAAGTCACGTCGCGCGGCCGTCCTGGGCACCGGCGTTGGTCGTGTGGCACGGCGGACCCGGGTGGGGCCTCTCCACGCGTCGCGGCTCGCCCGTTTACGGCTGGCTGCCGCTCGGCTGGCGTGATCCGTATCTGCCCCCCTGGCGCCATTGTTCGAGCCGGTGCTGGACTCGACTCAATCAGCCGTACGGGGTCAACGTGCGGGAACGGCCGCGCCTTCCTCCGGCGCATTATGCGAACGCGGCCGTTCCGGGCGCGATCACGGCCGTCACTGCGGCGGGGCTCATGGGCGCGCGTCCGGTTGCCGCCAACCGGGTCCCTGTGCCGACCCAGCTGGCGGCGAGTGCGCCGGTGCTGGACGCGCCGCCCGCGCGCTCACCCGACCTGGCGCGCCTTCCCGCGGTCAAGCCGGTTGCCGGCGCCCCGCCGCCCGCCTCGACCTTGTATTCATCGGGCAGGTCGCCGACCGGCAACGCCGGCGCGCGGTCCGGCGCAGCGACTCCGCGGCGCAGCCCGGCGCCCATCGCCAACGCGGCCACGGACCCGGGTGCAGCCGTGCCGGCCCGCGCGGCGCGCCGGTGCGCCCGCGGCGACCGCCGACGCCGCTCGCGCCCGCGCGACGCCTTACCCGGTGCTTCCGCCGCGGGTCGCGACGCCGGCGCCTGCCGGCACGCCGCAGGCCATTCTCGACAGCGTACCGCAGGGCAATCCGGATGCCGGCACGGTGCGATCGGGTTCCGTCGCCGGGATGTCACACCCAGCGCCCGCATTCGCACCGCCGCCTGCAAGCGCGGCCGCCCCGCCCACGCCCGGAAATGGCGGCCGCATCGTCGAAGCGCCGCCGGCGCGGGTGGAAGCGAGGCCCGGCCCGCAGCGCGCGACAGGGGTTCCCGTGCCGACGACGATGGCGCCCCCGGCGGCGTACGGTGCCGGCAATGGCACCGCTCTTCCGCTGGCGCGATCGGCGCCGCCACCGCGTGCGGAAAGTGTCGCCCCGGCGATGCCGCCCTCGCTGCGCGCACCAGCGCCACCGGCGGTGTTGATGGCGCCGGCACCGGGTCCGCACGCCAATCCGCAAGCGATCCCACAAGGTGTGCCGCAGCAGGGTGTCGCGCCGCCGTCAGCTCCCGGGCATCCGGCGAACGGGCCGGGTGGCCCGCGCGATGCGCCGCAAGGCGGTGCGCAGGCGACACCCGCAGCGTCCTCGGGTCCGTCCGGGGGTCCGCTGAACCGGTAGCAGGCGCGACCGGCGCGAGCCGCCGTGCGTTGCGCCCGCGGCGGGCGGGGCGCGGGCGTCCCGCGCGCTACTTGGTGATCAGCGCGAGCCGGTTGCCGTCGACGATTTTCACGCGCTCGCCTTCCTTCACCGTCGGCGCACTGCCGGACGACACCGTCTGGAATTTGCCGCTGTCGAGCCTGACCGTGACTTCGTAATGCCCCGTCTTCTTCTTGTTCTTTTCGATCGCGTTGCCCGCATACGCACCGCCCGCCGCGCCGGCGATGGTGGCGACGGTGTTGCCGCGGCCGCTGCCGATCTGGTGGCCAAGCACACCGCCGACGAGGCCACCGGCAACCATGCCCACGCCGGAGGTCTTGCCGGCTTCCTCGACGTAGCGGATCGACTCGACCGCGCCGCACGTCGAGCACGACTTTGTCTGCGCCGGCACGACCGTGGCGACACCCATCAGCACGAACGCGGCGACGGTGGCGGCGAATTGCGAAAATGTGCGGTTCATGCGTGAGCTCCTTTGGCGAAAGGACAGCTTTTTTCGACAACGACCCGGCGGCGCCGGTTCACTCGCCAGGCTCGTCGAGGCGCATCTTCACGTAACTGCCCGGGGCGGGCTCGATCACCTTGAGCTTGCCTTTGCCGGGAACGCGCGCCGCAACCTGCGGCCCCGTGTAGTCGGAGAGCCAGGCGCGCCAATCGGTCCACCACGAGCCGTCGTGCTGCTGCGCACTGGCGAGCCACGCTTCCGGCGAATCGGGGAGCGCCTCGTTGGTCCAGTATCCGTACTTGTTCGCCGCCGGCGGGTTGATCATGCCGGCGATATGGCCGGAGCCCGACAGCGTGAAGCGTCCCTTGCCGCGCAGCAGGCGCGGACCCTCGTAGGTCGTCTTCCACGGCGCGATGTGGTCCTCCATCGCCGAGACGAAGTAGGTGGGCCCGCTCACCTTCGACAGATCGATCGGAACGCCGGCCAGCGTGAGCCCGCCCGGTTCGCGCAGCTGGTTGTTGAGGTACATGTTGCGCAGATAGTAGCTGTGCATCTTCGCCGGCATGCGCGTCGAATCGGTGTTCCAGTGCAGAAGGTCGAACGGGAACGGGTCGCGGCCCATCAGGTAGTTGTTGATGACGAACGACCAGATGAGGTCGTTGCCGCGCAGCATGTTGAACGTCTCGGCCATCTCCGCGCCTTCGAGGAAGCCGCGCTCGATCATCTTCTTGTCGAGGCTGTCGAGCTGCCCCTCGTCGATGAACACGCCGAGCTCGCCCGGATTCGAGAAATCGACGAGCGCGGTCATGAACGTGCTGCTGACGATGCGCTTGTCCTTCTTCGTCGTCATGTAGGCAAGCAGCGCGGCGAGCAGCGTCCCGCCGAGGCAGTAGCCGATGGTGTTCACTTCCTTCTCGCCGGTCGCCTTCTCGATCGCGTCGAGCGCCGCGAGCGGGCCGTCCAGCATGTAATCCTCGAAGGTCTTGGCGGCGTGGCGCGCGTCCGGGTTCACCCACGAGATCACGAACACCGTGAGCCCCTGGTCGACCATCCACTTGACGAACGAATTCTTCTCGCGCAGATCGAGGATGTAGAACTTGTTGATCCACGGCGGGATGACGAGCACCGGGCGCTTCGCCACCTTGGGCGTCGCCGGGTCGTACTGGATCAGCTGCATCAGCTCGTTCTCGAACACGACCTTGCCCGGCGTCGTCGCGATGTTGACGCCGAGCTCGAACGCCTTCGGATCGGTCATCGAAATCCTGAGCTGACCCTTGCCGCGCTCGATGTCGTCCAGCAGGTTGTGCAGCCCCTTCACCAGGTTCTGGCCGCCGGTCGCGATCGTCTCGCGGAAGACTTCCGGGTTGGTGAGCGCGAAATTGGACGGCGCCAATGCATCGATGTACTGGCGGGTGAAGAAGGCGACCTTCTTCTGCGCTTCCGGGGTGAGCCCGTCGACGTCGGCGACGGCCTTCTGCAGCCAGCGCGAGGCGATGAGGTACGACTGCTTGAAATAATCGAACAGCGCGTGATCCTCCCAGTCCTCGTGCTTGAACCGCTTGTCGCCCTTGGCCGGCTCGGCGATGGCCGCCATCGGCGCGCCCAGGAGCTTGAGCGTCGAGGTCTGCCACAGGCTCATGTAGTCCCACCACAGCGTCATCTGCGACTCGGCGAGGCCCCACGGATTCGACATCATCTTGGCGGTCATTTCGTGAAACGCCTTGGCGATGCCCAGTTCGTCGGCCAGCATCGACTTGCCGGAATCGGCCTGGCGGGCGAGGAAATCGCCGAGCAGCTTGGCGCTTTTTTCGGCGGCGGAGGCGAGCGATTCCGACAGTGCGGCCGGATCGAAATTGGGCACGGCGGGACAGGCGGTCGTGGTCGGGGTGGCGGGTGTGGACATGGACGTGACTCTTCTCGTGCGTTGGGGTGGACGGATTATCCCGCTTCAGGCGCTGCGAAGCGTGAACGAAATGGTGCCGCCGCCGGCGATCCGGCGCTGGAGCCGGCCGGAATGCCAGAGGTGATTGAGATGGGCGATCGCCTCGCCCATCGCGAAAAAGCGCTGCTGCACGTCGAGCGGGCGGCGGAACAGGACCGGGACCAGGTCGTGCGCGGACACGCCGGCCGTGGGGCCGGTGGTGACGGCGGCGACCAGATCGTCGAGGCGCGCCGCGTGATGCGCGCGCAGCTGCGTCGTCCGCAACGCGATCCCCCGGAACGGCAGCCCGTGCGACGGCAGCACCAGCGTGTCGGCGGGCAGCGCGTCGAACGCGGCAAGGGAATCGAGGAAGCGGGCGAGCGGGTCGCCGTCGGGCTCGGCCGGCGTGACGCTCACGTTGGTGCTGATCCGCGGCAACAGCATGTCGCCGGAGATCAGGATTCCGCGCTCGCCCGCGTAGAGCGAGGCATGCTCCGGCGAGTGGCCGTGGCCTTCGATCACGCGCCAAGGGGTGGCGCCGACGACGACGCGGTCGCCGGCGAGCAGCCGCGCGAACGATGTCGGCAGCTCCGGTACGCCGCGCCGGTACTGATTGCCGCGATCGTGCAACTCGGCGCAATTTTCCGCCGGCATGCCGTGGCGGCGAAAGAGCTCGACGGTGGCGTCGAGCGTGTAGCCGCTGTGCTGGCCGGCGAACGCATGGGCGGTCAGGAATTCGGCGTGGGTCATCGCCACCGGTGCGCCGAAGCGCGCCGCGAGCCAGGCCGCGTTGCCGACATGATCGGGATGGCAATGCGTGGCGATGATGCGCAGGATCGGCCGGCCGTCGAGCGTCGTCGCGAAATGCCGTTCCCACAGCGCGCGCGTGGCAGCGTCGCCGTAGCCGCAGTCGACGAGCGCGTAGCCGCCCGGCTCGGCGTGCAGCCACAGGTTGATGTGGTCGAGCGCGAACGGCAGCGGCATCCGCAGCCAGGCGAGCCCCGGCGCGACCTCGATGGTTTCACCCGGTCCGGGCGGCCCGGCGAACGGATAATCGAGGAGGGCGGGAAGAGGCGCGGTCATGGCAGGGCGCAGGGGCAGGGCCGAGGTTGTGGTCGCGGGGAGCGGCACCGCGCCCGCGCGTCGATGCCGAACAGCCGGTTTCCGCCGCCGCGGGGTGCGGCCACCCTTGGAAGGGCGCGGATTGTGCAGTGCAACATCGTCGGCCAAATGGCGGGAACTGTCAAGCCGTTATGGTATCGTGAGTCGCCCCTTGCCGCCCGATCGTCCGGTCTATCGATGCCCGCCGCAACCGTTCGTTCCGTCACCGCGCCCAAGCCTCGCGCCGCCGAACTCTTCGCCGGCGGACGCGGCTCGTCCGGCGGCCGCCGAGACCTTTACCATTTCGGATCTCGCCCGCGAGTTCGCGCTGACGACGCGTGCCATCCGCTTCTATGAGGACGAGGGACTGCTGGCGCCGGTGCGCAAGGGCCGTGCCCGCATCTACAGCGAGCGCGAGCGGGTCCGGATCAAGCTCATCCTGCGCGGCAAGCGACTGGGTCTCGCGCTGTCGGAGATCCGCGAGCTCTTCGACCTGTACGCGACGACGCGCAACGAGCGCCCGCAACTCGAAAAATTCCTGGTCATGCTGGCCGACCGTCGCGCGATGCTGCTCCAGCAGCGCGAGGACATCGACGCCGTGCTGGTGGAAATCGCGAGCCTCGAGCGCGATTGCCGCCGTCGCCTCAAGGGCAACGCCGCGTCGACCGGCCCGGCCGGCAAAGCGCCGTCGCGCACCGGCTGAGGGCGCGCGGGCGGCGGGCGGATTGACGTTTACGTAAACGTCATTTAGAGTCACTCCTCCGGATTCCGCCGCGACGCTTCCTGATCCTGCGCGCGTCTCCCGCCCTCCCGACGATGACCACCGCCACGCCCCGCACCGCCGCCTTCACGCCGGCCGACCCCGGGTACGCGGCGCGCGTGCGCGCGAGCTTCGCCCGCCAGGGCGCGATGAAGACCCTCGGCGCGGTGCTGACGGCGGTCGACCCTGGCTACTGCGCGATTGCATTGG